>CAKUMO010000065.1 GCA_934667815.1 uncultured Oscillospiraceae bacterium | reverse complement strand
GGAAAGGCGGATGTGGAAAAAATATTCTATGCGAACAGCGCAAGGATTTTTGGGTTGCAATGATCCATCCGCCTGCTGGTGCAAAATATATGAAAACAGCTTGCCGCTTGTCGGAATCGCTCCGACAGGCGGCAAACGTTGTCTTCCGGCATATTCTGCACCGAATCCATGTATGGGCCGCACAGCAGCACCTAACATATCCTTGAGAAACTCCGGCTGATTTTTACCGCGATTTTACCTGCCAATGGTCGATGACTTTACATTGTTTTGCTATACTGTCCCGCGTACAGAAGAGGGGAACGTTATCGTCATAATCGCCCTCGACCAGAAACACATCCTGCTCGTTGTCCCGGCGCACGCCTGCGGAAACGGCGGTCGTGTAGGGCGTGTAGACAGCCGAAACAACGGTATCGAACCGCAGATCCTCCAGCTCCGTCCTGTCCCACTGCGCGTAATATCCGTCCTTCTGCGGCAGCTCCGGATACACATGCTCGTCAAAGCTGTCTCCGTAGAAGAATGTCTCCTGCGTCAGGACGGCATCGTCCGCCTCAAAGCGCAGCGTGAGCGTCCGGAATTCGTCCGGCAGGTGTTCCGTTTCCAAAAGCGCGTCATAGCCGATCGGCTCCGCTTTCCCGCCGTAGCTCTGCCCGTCAATGCCCGCCAGCGTATCGGAGACGAAGAAATTTTCCAGGAACTCGCCCACGTTGCGGCCCGCAATCGCGCCGGAATACTGCTCGCAGTCCGTGATTCTGACCATGCTGCAGCAGCCGGTGACGGTGCTGGAGGTATCCTCCGCCCCGCGCTCGAGCCCGGAGCCGACAATGCCGCCGACATAGCTGCCGTTTTCACTTTCCGCGCTTCCGAAGCCGCGGCAGTCTGCGATCAGCCCGAGGTCTATTCTGCCGCAGACCGAGCCGGCAAAGCTGTATTTGGCGCTGACCGCGCCGTCATTCTGGCAGTCCAGCAGGACGGCCCGCAGTGCATACTGCCGTTTCTGATCCCGGGAAAGCTCAGAGGCGGTCTCACTCTCCGGGTCGGACGGATATTCCATCGACATCGAGCCCGCAATGCCGCCGACCGCCTCGCAGTCGCCGCCGGGCTGGATATTGCCGGAGACGTTCAGGTCATAGATCTCACCGGTCTCGCCGATTTTAAGGAACAGTCCGGCGGTCGAGCGCTTTCCGCCGATAGCAAGCCCGCGGATGGAATATCCGTTGCCGCGGAACGTGCCGCTGAAGTTGGGGATGGGGAGAAGTTGGTCCCCTCCAGCGAAATGTCGGCATCCAGCTCAACGGTTTTATCTACCGACCACGTATCGAGCGTGCAGTTTTTGCAGCGGCGAACCGTCACGCCGCGCTCGACGCAGCTTCGCAGCGAATAGTCGATCATGTCCCGCACGGCGGACGAGTACAAAACAGGCGCGCAACGGCCCGGTTCGACCGGTTCAAAGCTCAGCGGAATCGGCTTAAATCGGAACAGCGCCGGATTTCTCGGCTGGTCGTGATGGTAGTTTTTCGCCGCCTGTTTCTGCGGTTCACGGCCTGCGGAATCCACGTCCAGCACACATTCCAAAAACTTCTCAACCTGCTTCCTTGTCTCTGAAAACTGCTTTACAAACTCCTTTAGATCCGAAGCAATCGCCCGAATCTCCGCTTGATCGTAGCCATTTACGGAAAAGCAGGATGATCATGAGCAGGCGCAGGAAGGAGCGCAAACGAAGGCGTGATGGGCATTGCATAAAAAATGCACCGGGTGCGTCGAACGTTCCCGGTACATATATGGTTGGTTGCGTAAAAAAGGTTTTTCTTACTGCATCGGCATCACCCCTTTATCGCAGATACGGCGGCGCTGAGCGCGGTGTCGGAGACAAAATTCTGTGTGCCGTAGAGCACCAGCGTATCGGTAATGCTGTTTTCCTTGGCGTATTCCACCACATTGCCCTTAAAAAAGCGGAGGTCAAGCACATGGACTTCCGCATAGTCCTCCACAGGAAACTGAGCAAACGTGTTGTCATAACAAACGCTGTAAAAATATGCGTTATCACGCATATTTTACAGCGATAGACAAAAGGAGAAATTAAAATGGCATACAAAACCTTAATCGACGATTATTTCAGAAAAGTTCCGGAATACTATCCGGAAATGTATCAGGACGGTTTTACACCGGAAGAAATTATGTATGCGTTCCGAAAACAGCTGCGTCGGAAAGCAGAGGACGAACGCCCGGTGAAAATCAATTTCAGCAGCGAGGTGAAAATCAAACGATGAGAATTGACAATTCAGGCAATCGGCGCAAGAAAAAGGAAAAGCAGCGACGGGA
>CAKUMO010000064.1 GCA_934667815.1 uncultured Oscillospiraceae bacterium | reverse complement strand
GTAACTCAACTTTAACACATGAGACCCTATTCCTCATACCTTTTTTTCGTTTGTCCAAGATGTATTATAGTTCTACAACATGGAAAATCCTCCGTGCGCATTGCACGCTTGCATTTACAGAGTTCGGATGGTATACTGAATAAATAAGAATTACGGAAATGGAGATTTTTACATGACCTATCGCGGCTATATCTTCGACCTTGACGGCGTTCTGACGGATACCGCTCACTTCCATTATCTGGCGTGGCTGCATCTGGCGCAGGATCTCGGCCTGCAATTCACGGAAAAGGACAACGAACTGCTCAAGGGCGTCTCGCGCCAGCGCTCGTTTGAGATCATGCTGGAGTTGAACCACCGCGAGCACGATTACACCGCCGAGCAAAAGGCGGAATTGATCGACCGCAAGAACAGCTACTACCGTGCGCTGCTCGGGGAGCTGTGTCCTGCAGACGTGCTGCCGGGCGTTCTGGACTTTTTACATGACGCGCGTGCAAATGGCATCCGTCTTGCGGTCGCCTCGGCCAGCCGCAACGCGGGAATCGTGCTGGAAAACCTCCGCCTTGCTGGAGAGTTTGACTACATCGCGGACGCTGCGAAGATCACGCACCCCAAGCCCGATCCGGAAATTTTCCTGAACTGCGCCGAAGCGCTGGACTTGCAGCCGTCGGAATGCCTCGGCTTTGAGGATGCACAGGCGGGCATCGAGGCCATCCATGCAGCCGGGATGAAGGCCGTCGGCATCGGCGTGGCCGTCACGTCGCAGGAGCCGGACTACCCGCTGCGCTCGACCGCCGAGCTGGCGACGCTGAAGCTGTGAGCGCGAGACAGCCAAACAGATAGGATTGGCATAAAATCTGCAAAAGGTGCGTGTGGGCATCGGCTCCTGCAACAACCCGCCTGTGCTTGCACACAGGCGGGTTGTTTATAACGGATTGCTACTGCCGCGTGAAGTCGAGAAAGCGCTTGCCCTGAAAGCTGAGCTGCCCGCGGTCGCCCTCGACCAGCATGCCATACTGTGTGCCTTCGACCTGAAACTCCATGCGGTCGCCGCTCTCAACCTGAAACGTGACATAATAATCCGTCCGTCCGGCGCCGAGCGCCATGTTCATATTGCGCGTGCCCGCGCTGCGGAGAAGCTCCGTTCTGCGCGAGACCACCTGCGCCGGAACGGTCAGGCGCGGCGAGGCGTCGTCCTGCTTCTTCCGCGCCAGATTCGACAGCAGGATCGAGACGAAAATAATGAAAATCGTCACGAACATGATGCCGAACAGATAGGGAAAGACCTCAAAAATTACGTTCATAGCGTCCTCCTTAGGCATTTTCCATGATCTCGGCCAGCTCGTCAAAGGTGACGAAGCGATAGCCGCAGCCGCGCAGCAGGCGGATGATCGCCTCGATCTTGAAGCGGTAGGTGCGCAGACCGCTGTTTAGATAATAGCGGTCGTAGAGCTTGAGGTTTTTCAGCGCGGGCGGCCGCTCACGCGACAGCTCAAAGGGATGCAGATAGAAAACATAGTAGTCGTTTTGATGCACATAGCTGCTGATGAGCGGCATGATAAAGCCCCAATGTCCCAGCCGCACATATCCGCCGCCGGAGATGGGAAAGTTTTTTCCGAAAAATTTCTGGCACGTCAGTCCGAACTCATAAAAGCCGTTCTTGCGGAACACACCCTTGACCGGTTCGTTAAACTCGCTCATATCGAGCTTTTCGACGTGCCGTGCGGGCGTAAAATCCATGCGGCTGGAATCGTAGCGGAAGCCGAGCATGCGCAGAATATCGAGCTTGCTCCCGTCGAGGGAGAAGCAGGGGGCGCGGTAGCCCGTGATCTGCGTGCTGAATTCCTGCTCAAGCAGCGCCTTGGCCTGCTGCGTGTCGCGGCGGAAGCGTTCGTCGTCCATGCACGCCGGCGGGATGTGCTCCAGCCCGTGCAGGGCGATGCGGTGGCCGCGTGCAAGATAGCGCTGCAAGCGTTCCTTGTGACGGCAGGCGGTCTGGCAGACGGTGAAGAGCGTCGCCCGGATATCATGTTTTTCCAACAGACGGATGTATTCATCCAGCCCGTCGAGCATATCACGCGTCACCGTCTGACCGGAATTTGCGACGCATTCGGTATCGGTAAATTCCTCGACGTCCATGGTGAACACGGCGTATTTCTTTCTCTGTTCCATGTTTCTCTCGCTCTATTGTTTCTTCGCTTATTGTAGCCCATTCCGGGCGGAAAGTCAACCGAAACTAGCCCTTGAGCCGATAGAGTACTTGTAGAACTATAATACATCTTGGACAAACGAAAAAAAGGTATGAGGAATAGGGTCTCATGTGTTAAAGTTGAGTTA
>CAKUMO010000063.1 GCA_934667815.1 uncultured Oscillospiraceae bacterium | reverse complement strand
TTATACCACCTATTCCACACGAAAGGAACAGCTCCATGAGAAAGATCCATCAGAACATCCCGCTCCGCTTCGCACCGCACGACTGGACAGTGGAGGAAACCACCTTCTGCGAGATCGACAACAAATTTCAAGAGACCATCTTCTGCCTCGGCAACGGCTATCTCGGCGTGCGCGGCGTGTTCGAGGAGGGCTACTATGGCTTTGTCGGCAATACCATTCCCGCCACGGTCATCAACGGTATTTATGAATATCACGACCTGCACCACATCTGGGCGCGTCCGGGCTTCCCGACGCGGCAGCACGCCATCATCAATCAACCCGAGGCGTTTCAAGCACATCTTTACGTCAACGGCGAACGCATTCTGATGCATCCGGAGAAGGTCTCCGGTTACAAACGCGTGCTGGACATGCAGCACGGCCTGCTATCGCGAGAGTACGTCTATACTGCCGACGACGGCACGCAGGTTCGCCTGCATTTTGAGCGGTTCGTCTCTCTGGCCGAACGCCACACCGCCGTGATGCGCATTTCCCTCTCCGCCGACCGCGACTGCCGCCTGCGCGTGTGCAGCCGTCTGGACGGGCAGGTCAAAGCCACCGGCTACCGTAACGAAGAATTCGGCTATTACGTCATGGACGAGTTCAACTGCGGCGCCCCAAGGGCGGAGGACGGTATCCTCAGCGTGACCAACACCATCAAGCGCTCCGGCTTCACCGTTTCCACCGCGCAGGCAGACCGCATGGCCGGTCTTGTCCCGGCAGAAATACACGACGGCGACTTTTGCGTCTGTCACGAATACGACATCAACGCCCATGTGGGCGAAACCTACACGCTGGAAAAGGCCATCTGCTACACTACCGACCGTGACGACGCGCAGCCCGAGGACTTTGTCCGTACACTGGCAAAGGCGCAGCTTACGCGCGGCTGGGACGTGCTGTATGCCGAGCACCGCGCGGCGTGGCTGTCCTTCTGGAACGAGGTTGGCGTGGAGCTCTCCGGCGATACGGCGATTTTACAGGGTGTTCGCTTCGCGATGTTCCATTTAAATCAGGGCGCAGGCCGCGACGGCATCACAAACATCTCCGCCAACTGCCTGACCGGGTGCAGCTACTGCGGCTGGACGTTCTGGGACACGGAGATCTTCATGTCCCCCATGTTCCTTTACACGCAGCCGGAGATCGCAAAAAAGTTTCTGATCTACCGCTACAACACCCTCGACAAATCCCGCGAGCGTGCGCGGCAGATGGACGATCAAGGCGCGCTGTTTGCGTGGTCCACCATCAACGGCGAAGAATGCGCATGGATCTTCGAGGCCGCGACCGCACAGTATCACATCGACACGGACGTCTATTACGCCATCGAGCGCTATATGCAGGTCACGCACGACGAGGACTTCATGGTCAATTACGGCGCCGAGATTCTCTTTGAGACCTCCAAATGTCTCGCTCACCGCGGCAACTTCATCAAATACAAGGGCGGCAAATTCTGCATCAACGGGGTCTGCGGCCCGGATGAATATTCGCCCATTGTCAACAACAACTGCTATACAAACTGGCTGTGCCGCAAGATGTTCTATTACACGCTGGACAACGCCCGTTTGCTCAGGGAGAAGTATCCGAAAAAATACGCCGAGCTGCTCCAAAAATGCGGCGTGGATGACGAGGAAATGGCACTCTGGCAGCGCGCGGCGGACAACATGTACATTCCCTACAACGAGGAATTGCAGCTCTATTTGCAGGACGATCAGATTCTCGACCGCGACCCCATCGACATTGAGAGCATCCCCGTTGAGAAGCTCCCGCTGCTGAATCATCTGCATCCCTTGAATCTCTGGCGGCTTCAGGTCATCAAGCAGGCGGACATCGTGCTGCTGATTTACCTTTGCGGCGAGGACTTTTCGCCGGAGATGAAGAAAAAGATCTTTGATTTCTACGAGCCGCTGACCATCCATGACAGCTCGCTTTCGGCCGGCATTCACTCCATCGTCGCCACCGAAATCGGCTATACCGACGAAGCCTACGGCTATTTCCGTCAAACCGCACGCATGGATTTGGACAACGTCAACCGCAACACGGACATCGGCGTCCACTCGGCCTGCATGGGAAGCGCATGGCTGATTCTTACAGGCGGCTTCGCGGGCATGCGCCTTTACGGCGGAAAGCACCATTTTTCTCCCTTCATCCCGGAGCAGTGGGGACATTATGCCTTCAATCTGCGCTTTGACGGTGCAAAAATGAATGTCCGCGTCGAGCACTCCGGCACAACCTACACTCTGCTCGAGGGCGAGGAAATTTCCTTCTTCCACGGCGAGTCCGAAGTCACACTGACAAAGCAAATGCCCGCCCGCCGCTTCGCCTCCTGAACTGCGTCCGGCAGAAAACCGCAAGCAAAAAGAGCTGGCAGTGATATTCTCTTATTTCTGCTTCATACGCCGTCCTCGGTTGCTTTTCTGCAATCATGGCAGCAGGAGGAGGAATAGCGGAAATCGAATGTGCGGATAACGAAAAAGCGCCGTCTCGGAATTACTTCCAAGACGGCGCTTCTCTGTTGTGGATCAGAGCGAACACTTCACGGCGAAACCACCGCTGAAAAAAATATGTATTCGTCCGAACCTCGTTTG
>CAKUMO010000062.1 GCA_934667815.1 uncultured Oscillospiraceae bacterium | reverse complement strand
TGTGTGCCACAGAAGTCCCAATCACAGCCGAAATCGGCTGACTCTTTGGGGGCGCAGCCCCCAATCCCCCGAAAGGAAGGAGCGTGATGCTATGGGGAAAGATGTTCGTATTGCCGTAAGAGTTACAGCAATGGAAAAAGAGAAAATTCAAGTGAAGGCCCGAAAATGCGGACTGAGCACAACCGAATATGTCAAGCAAAGAGCGTTGGGGTATGAGCCGAGAGCGGTTCCGCCGGGCGCTCTTTTTGCTTGCCTTGAAAAGCTTGGCAAGCTTGCGGATAAAGCCAGTTCACCGGAGCTGGACAAAGAAATTTGCACGGTGCTGAAACAGATCACAGCAGAATTCCTGCAGCCGGGAAAGGGGTGATGTGCTATGGCGGTAACAGGCTTTTGGCCTGTGTTCAAAAATCTGAAAGCCACGCTGGACTACGCCGACAATCCCGACAAGACCACTGCCCCGGAATATCTCGACGAGGATTTGTATGCCGCCCTGAGTTATGCAGAGAACGATGACAAAACCGACCGCCAAATGTTTGTGGGCGGCATCAACTGCTCGGCGCAGAACGCCTATGCCGAAATGATTGCCGTGCAGCGGCGATTCGGTCTGCGTGGAAAGGTCGTCGGCTACCACGGCATTCAGAGCTTCCGTGAGGGTGAGGTCACGCCGGAGCAGGCGTTCGCCATCGGCAAGGAGACAGCAAGAAGGATGTGGGGCGACCGGTATCAGGTGCTTGTCACCGTCCACCTGAACACCGACAATGTGCACTGCCATTTTGTTGTGAATCCCGTGTCCTTCAAGGACGGCGCGAAGTTCAAAAACAAAATCGGTGACCATAAAGAGCTGCGGAAAATCTCCGATGAAATCTGCCGGGAACACGAGCTGTCTGTGCTGGAAAACAGCGATTTCTACTCCAAGGGCAAGAAGAAAGAATATTGGGTTCACAAGGCCGGCAAGAAAACGCACCGAGACTATCTGCGGGAGGATGTGGAATACTGCCTGTCCTTTGCGACCAGCCCAAGAGAATTTGAAAGTCAGCTTCATGCGCTCGGTTATACGCTCGACCCTGTGCGCTTTTCAGTCAAGGCAAAGCATTGGGATCGTGCCGTGCGGCTGAGCGGCATCGGCTTTTCCAAAGATCGCGTCAACGCACAGCTACGGCAGAACGCCGAAAACCGCTACCGCCTGTTCACTTTGGAGTACCGACCGCCGTACAAGCCAAGAAATTTCCGTTGGAGGACGAGCTGCGAAAGCTGGGGTTCTCCATTGAACACAGCTATGACACCGCCGCCGTTTTGGTGGATACGGTGTTTTATCTTGTCATAACGGCAATCCAAATCGTAGCCGAGCTTGCCGATGTAATGCTGCTGTCGCCGGATCTGCGGGCGGCGGAAAAGGATTTGAAGGAGCTGGTTGCCGACTATCACTTCTTGGAGAAACACAACATCCACACGGTTGCTGACCTCCAAGCCAATATTGAGCAATCCAAGTCTGAACTTTCCGCTTTGGAGCGTGAGCGCAGCGGCGTCAGCAACCGCATACGCCGCCCCAAGTCACCGGAGGAACAGGCGCATAATAAGGAACGCCGCAAAGCGGTATCCAAGCAGATGAAGCCCGTAAGGGAGCGTCTGCGCCGTGCGGAACGGATTTTAGAAAAATCTCCGCACCTGTATGAACTATTAAAACAAGAGCACGAGCTGGAGAAAAAAGCCCGTGCAAGATACAAAGAAAGAGGTAGATGAAATGAAAAATACGATGAAAAAGCCGGTGGCAATTCCGGTAGAAAAATTGCGTTCATTTGCCGGACACCCGTTCAAGGTTAAGGACGATGCCGAGATGAACGCGCTGATCGAAAGCATACAGACACAAGGTATTCTTTCGCCGCTGATTATCCGACCGATAGAAAATACAGAGGAATATGAGGTAATCAGCGGCCATCGCCGCTTACACGCCGCACAAAAGGCAGGGATCACCGAAGTCCCTGCCTTGATTTATGCCCTTGACCGGGATGCTGCTGCCATCGCAGTGGTGGACAGCAACCTGCACCGGGAGCATATTCTGCCCTCCGAAAAGGCGTTTGCCTATAGGCTGAAAATGGAGGCGCTGTCCCATCAAGGCACTTCTCGCCAACTTGGCGAGAAGTGGAGCGTTTCACAAATCAGTGAGTCTGCAAACGAAAGTGAACGGCAAATCCACCGCTATATCCGCCTGACCTATCTGATTCAAGAGTTTCTTGAAAAGATGGACAATAACGAAATTGCCCTGTCCGTCGGCGTGGAGCTGTCATTCCTTGACGAGCAGAGTCAGCGGGAGGTACTGGAGCAATGCGCCATCAATGACTGCACTCCGTCCTATTCGCAGGCGTGGCGGATGCACAAGGCCGACCGGGAAGGCACACTGACCAAGGCAGTCATTCAAGCCATTATGTCAGAGGAAAAAGCCAATCAGAAGGCCCGCCTGAAAATTCCGATGGATCGCATCCGCAAGTATTTCCCCCAAAGCTATACCACCGCCCAGATCGAGGACGCCGTGGTGAAGCTCTGCGAGCGGGACTACCGCCGACGAACCGACCGAGAGAGATAAGGAGGTGCGGCCTATGGAAGAATATCTCAAGATCGACTACACGCAGGTCGCACTGCCGGAGGAGCTGCTTACCTCCTTTGCCAAGGCCATGCTCCCGGAGCTGCGTAAGTTTTACGCCAGCGACGAGGGCAAGGCATATTTTAAAAAGTGGCTCCTGAAGCACCCGGAATATACGGCACATTCGACACCGGAGAGCGGATGACTATAATAAAAATCAGAGAGGAGGATTCTGTATGAATGTAGTCATTTACGCCCGCTTTTCCAGCCACAGCCAGACGGAGCAGTCCATTGAGG
>CAKUMO010000061.1 GCA_934667815.1 uncultured Oscillospiraceae bacterium | reverse complement strand
CGGAACGCCATGTCAGAATCTGTAACTGAGTTCTCAACATTTTCATTTGATGGCAAGTCATTGATTTCACTCACATCCGCTACTCGCTGACGGCTTCTCATTTCATCATGGTAAAGATTTTTTGCTATGGAGCAGAGCCATGTCAATTCGTCTGACTTATTTTTGAATTGTGATGTTGTAGAAACAGCCTTATAGAATGTATTCTGCGTGATTTCCTCTGCTATCTCACGTTTTTTAGCAAGAGAAACCGTATACGAGTATACCTGTAAATAGTAGGCCTTATAGAGCTTTTCATAGTCCATACTTGTCATCACCTCCTTCAGCTTCATAGGTTAGACGGAGAAACCGGAATTTCGTTACAAAGAAGTTTGAATTTTTTATACCTTTACGCTACCCTTGCTTTCTGCGGACTATTTAAGGGCAAAAAGCAGAAAAAAGTCCGGAAACCGAAAGGTTTCCGGACAAATCTGGTTGCGGGGGAAGGACTTGAACCAACGACCTCCGGGTTATGAGCCCGACGAGCTACCAACTGCTCTACCCCGCGATATAGACACACTCAACTGGTGCTTATATAGAATAGCACAGCGCCGGGAAATTGTCAAGCAAAATCTTTCGACGCTGTGCGATTTTTTTCGCAGGTTCGACAATTCTCTGTATGAAATCACTCGGAAAAGCGTAATTTCTCCGCAATCATACGCATACGCGCCTCGTCGGCCTTGCAGACCGCGCGGTCGTAGCTCAAAAGGCCGTTCGTCTCGTCCTCGACGTCAGATAGCTGCGTATAGATCGCGGCGCATAGCCCGGCATCGCGCGCCGGAACGATTTCGTCCAAATAGAGGCGCTCCAGCGCGTCCATGAAAGCAGCCTGTTCCTTGAAAAAGCGGTAGCCGTAAGTCTTTTCCGTGTTGAACACATGGTTCTCGGGCTTGTAGGAATAGCCGCCGAACTCAGAGAGCGACAACGGCAGATCGGTTTTCGGCAATTTCACAGGCTTGAAATAAACATGTAAACTATCTACGTCGCTGCGGTCGCAGCAGAACCAGCCGGAGGCCGTGTCGATAAAACGCGTGGGGTCGAGCGCCCGCAGACGATCATACTGGCGATTGCCGTCGAACTGCCCCCAGCCCTCGTTGAAAATCGTCCAATAGCATATGCACGGATGCTTTTGCAGCAAAGCGACCGTCTCGTCCATCGCGGCGAGGAACTGCGCACGCGTCTCCATGTCGCGGTGCAGTCGGCGGTCGCTGCGGCAGCGAACACCGATCGTCGGAAGCAGGGTGTCGCTTAAAAACGAGTATTTCCCGTTGTTTACCATGTCCTGAAACACGACGATTCCAAGGCGGTCGCAGGCATAATAAAACAGCTCCGGCTCGACCTTGATGTGCTTGCGCAGAGTATTGAAGCCCAACCGCTTCATCGCCAGAATGTCGTCGTCGAAGCAGCGCGGCGAGGCGGGCGTGAACAGGCCGTCGCTCCAGTAACCCTGATCGAGAACACCGTGGAAAAAGTATGGTTTTCCATTTAAACAGAGGCGTTTTACTCCGTTTACGGTCTTGATTTCCAAGCTGCGGAAGGCAAAATAGGACTGCACCTTCTCCTGCGCCGTCTCGATTTCGACCTCGTAGAGATAGGGGTTCTCGGGCGACCAGAGGCGCGGGTTCTCGACGGTAAATTCCGCACGGCCGTTCTGAACTTCAACGGCAAAATTTTCGACTCGTAATATGCCGTTATTTGCACCGTCAATTCGTGCCGTAACGCGATTTCCGTGCGTTTCAAAGCGCACCGCACGGACATAAGTCTCCGGCACGCTCTCCAGCCAGACCGTCTGCCAAATGCCGGACACCGGCGTGTACCACATCCCGCCGCGCTCGCGCTTCTGCTTGCCGTAGGGCAGAACGTGCCGCGAGAGATGATCCTCCACGCGCACGAACAGTTCATTTTTATCCTGTAACGCGTCTGTGATGTCAAAGGAAAACGGCGCGTAGCCGCCGGCGTGCGCACCGAGGCGAACACCGTTGAGCCAGACCTCCGCAGTCTGATCGACCGCGCCGAAGTGCAAAATTACGCGGCTTTTCACAAAGCCCGCCGGTAAGGTAAACCGGCGGCGGTAAAAGAGCGGCGCATCCTCCGGAAAAACCTCGTGGACGCCCGACAGCAGCGACTCCGGCGGGAAGGGCACGCGAATGCGGCGGTCGAAGCACGATTCGCCCACGGAAAATTCCCATTCGCCGTTGAGATTGAAAAACGAATCGCGGCGCAGGCTCGGGCGCGGATACTCCGGCCACGGCGTGCCCGCGAGGGCCTGTCCGGCCTGCGTCCAAAGATCAGTGAGTTTCATGTGTTTTTTCCTTTCGAATCAGGCGGAACACCAGTAAAAGAACGATAATCAGTGCCACGGCGGCCAAAAATGCCGCAAGAAAAATGTTCGCGTTCGGGACGAAGGATGTCGTGCCGTCGTCGTTGACGACCGTCTGCGCGTTCTTCAAAACCGCCGCGCCGATGGCCGGGCCGATGATGCCGGGGATCAAAACCTGTCCGACAATGCGCAGCCCCTGAAACATGCCCGCGCGGTGCTCGGGCGTGCGGTCGCGCAGCATCGCGCCGAACACCGCCATGCCCGCGAGGTAGCCGCTCATCATCAGTAGCGAGCCGAAAAAGACCGGCAGCGTGCTTTTGAAAAAATATAACAAAACATATCCGAGCATCAGCAGGCCGATGGCCGGTAAGACGGTTTTTTGAAAATGCAGGCGGTCGTAGAGCTTGCCGTAAAACAGCGTGACCACCGCCGCCAGCACGATGGCGGGCGCCATGATGATGACGTAATTCTGCATCCCAAGCGACACGTTATAATACAAAATCAGATACGGCATAAAAATCTGGATTGAGATACCGAACACGGCGTAGGCCGCAAGCACGGCGTAGAGCACGCGGTTTTCGCGCACGACGCTCGGGCGGAAGCCATAGAAAATATTCTTGAAATAGTTCTGATTGTCAGCCGTTTTCACGCCCGCGTCGCAGATAAGGAACAGTCCCGCCACGCCTGCGGCCAGCACGACCGTGCCGATGATGCCATAGATGACCGTCCAGCTCTCCGCGCGGTCGAGGTCGAAGCCCATGAAGCCGCCGAACACGACCAGAATCGCCAGCAGCGGCATCATCGCGTTCAGGCCCTCGGCGGAGCCGCGGTTGGTCGCGTCGGTGGAGTCGGTCAGCCACGCGTTGAAGCAGGCATCATTCGCAGACGAGCCGAAAAATGTCATTACACAGTCCATTACAATCACAAGCGTCACGCCCACGCTCGCCGCACTCGCGGCCATGGGAAAGAGCGAGGAAATCACGTCCGCACGCAGCAGTGCAAAGCACCAGATGGAAATGCCCCACAGGATGTAGCCGCCGCAGATGAACAGCTTGCGCTTGCCGAGCTTGTCCGACAGAGCGCCGATGAGCAGCGTCGTGACCGTTGCGGCCACGGCGCTGGCCGCGACCATGAGCGAGATGTCCGCCGCACTTGCGCGGAACCTTTTGTAGATGAACACGTTGAAATACATGTTTTCAACGACCCACGCGATCTGGCCGATAAGGCTGAAGATCGTCAGCGCAAGCCAGAAGCGCGGAGAGAGTCGGGTCTTTTGCATCGCGGCACCGCCTTTTTCTTTTATCGTATCACAGCGCAGGAAAAAGTGCAAGACGCAGCCGGCGATATATCGCGTCGGCAGGGATTGCGGCTGTGCTCTGAACAAAAAACAACCCTTGTCGATGGACAAGGGTTGTTTTTCTGGAGCGGGTGACGAGGCTCGAACTCGCTACCTCCACCTTGGCAAGGTGGCGCTCTACCGGATGAGCTACACCCGC
>CAKUMO010000060.1 GCA_934667815.1 uncultured Oscillospiraceae bacterium | reverse complement strand
AGTTGCGCAGTAAGTCAAAATCCTTGCGCAGCAAGCTGGTTTTCAGACTATAAAGTTTGGAATCCACGACTTTTGTAAATGAAATCCAGAGAGCAAAAACCCATTGAATTGTGAATCGATTTTGACGATTACGGACTTTTTTGACAGTCTGAAGCGCAGCCTCGGTTTTTACCGAGGCTGCGCTCTTGTAATCTGTAAAAAGCTAGCGGCCCGCATTGCGGGTCGCCAGCTTTTTATGCGATATGATCCGTAATTTGCGTGCGCTCGGCGTCGGATTCCTCCATGACATCCTGAGCATAGGTGTTTGCGAAGTCAAAAATCAGGTTTTCAAGGTCGATCTTCTCATAAAACTTCGCATTTTCCGCAGGAGGATCCACCGAATATTTGCCGAATCTCTTGTTGATCTCACTTCGCGCGACCAGAATCAGCACGCCCGCGAACACCAGCGCGATGCCGACCTTGATCCAGGTGATCCACCAATAGCGTCCCATATAGTCCAACTCCTTTGTTCTTTGGACGAAACCGATTGCGAAAAGTTCCGATTATTTCACGTTTCTGTCCTGCTCGATGAGCAGCTTGAGCGCCTCCACGCCGACATGGACGGCGGCGCTCGTGTCCTCGCTCATTTTCTGGTCGAGACCGGCGGCCTCGCGCTCCTGATTCCAGATCACATGGAAGCACGAGCCGCAGCGGCAGCCCAGCGCATCGGCGACGACGAACAGTGCGGCCGACTCCATCTCGCTGGCCAGAACGCCCAGGCGCTTCCAAGCCTCCCACTTTTGCAGCAGCTCATAGGAGACGGGCATTTTTGCCGGGCTGTGCTGACCGTAGAACGCGTCCTTGCACTGCACCACGCCGGTGTGCGTGCGCTTGCCCATGGCCAGCGAGGCCTGACGCAGCGCAATGGCGATGTCCAGATTGGCCACGGCGGGATATTCGATGGGCGCGTACTCGCAAGAGGTATGCTCAAAGCGGATGGCACCGGTGGCCACGACAATGTCGCCGGACTGCACGTCCAGATTGATGCCGCCGCAGGTGCCGACGCGGATGAAAGTATCGGCGCCGATGTTGTGCAGCTCCTCCATGGCGATGGAGGCCGACGGGCCGCCGATGCCGGTGGAGCAGACGCTCACCTTTTCGCCCAGCAGGGTGCCGGTATAGATATTGAATTCGCGGTTCTGTGCGACGTGCTTTGCGTCGTCGAACAGCGCGGCGATGGACTCGCAGCGGCCCGGATCGCCGGGAAGAATGCAGTAACGGCCGACGTCGCCCTCGACGCAGTGAATATGGAACTGTTTTTCAAGCTTCTGCATGATAAGACACTCCTTCTTCAGTGATGTCTTTTTAGTATAACGCATTTTTCGGCAAACGGCAATACTTTTCCGAAAACGCGGCGTTCTTTGTGAAATTTTACGAAAAACATTGTCGGAAATTGTGTAATTCAATCAGAAGGAATCCGCGAAATGCGGATGGATTTCTGAGGAGAACCACGGTATAATGATAGCAGAAAAGCTCAAAGCTGTCAAACGGAATGCGAGGTGTGAAAGAATGACGTTTGTGCAGTCCTATGATTCGCCGCTCGGCGGGATGCTGCTGGCGGCGGACGGGATCGGTCTGACCGGACTGTGGTTCGATGGGCAAAAATACTTTGCGCGCGGCCTGCCTGCCGAGCGTACCGCGCGCGAAACGCCGGCTCTCACGCAGGCCAAGCGCTGGCTGGACTGTTACTTCGGCGGTCGGGAGCCGGACTTTCTGCCGCCGCTGCATCCGGTCGGCTCTGCGTTCCGGCAGGCCGTGTGGGAGCTGCTTTTGCAGATCCCCTATGGGAAAACCGTGACTTACGGCGAGCTTGCAAGACGGCTTGCCGAAATGCGGGGAAGTGCGGGGATGTCCGCGCAGGCCGTCGGCGGCGCGGTCGGGCATAACGCGATTTCCGTTATCATTCCGTGCCACCGCGTGGTCGGTACGGACGGCAGTCTGACTGGCTACGCAGGCGGCATTGACCGGAAAATCAGGCTGCTGGAGCTGGAACGCGCCGATCTGCGCGGGCTGTTCGTGCCGAAAAGGGGCACCGCGCTCTGACCACACGGGCAATTTATAATAATTTTGCTAAGCGGCTCTGTAAATGGGAGCCGCTCAGCTTTGTATTTACTGCTCTGCGTGGAACTCAGCGATCTCGTCGAGGCTGCAGTGCAGGATTTTGCACAGCTCGTTGAGCGTGTAGGTGCTGACGTTTCCATTTTTGCGCAGACGGTCGAGCTGGCCGCTGCTGAAGCCGTACTGGTGAATGAGCTTGTACTGCGAAATGTCCCTGTTTTTCATGGTAAGCCAAAGTCTGTCAAATACGATCAAGCCGCGCACTCCTTCAAGAATGATGAATAATTCTATCGTATTTGCACGCCCGATGCTTGACAATAGCCCGTATTCGGGCTATAATGAAGATGGCTTCAGGTCAGAAATCAAAAGTAAACTTAGGAGATGAATAGCATGAAAAGATTTGTATCAATTTTGGCGCTTTTTCTTGTGGCCGTGCTGCTGGTTTCTTCGCTGGCGGGCTGTCAGAAATCACGGGAGAAGATGCTGGTCGGCCGCTGGGCGTATAAGTATGACCCGTCGGAGACCGCCTTTGTGTTTGCAGCAGACGGATCGGGTTATTACGATTTGGATGACAGCGGTGAACTTTCTTGGAAATTTGAAGGCAATACGCTTATGTTACAGCTTTCGGACGGCATAGTTGAGGTAGCAATCAAAAAGCTGACAGAGAAAGAACTGATTCTCGAGTTTTCCTACGGTGACGTTATGGAATTTGTGAAGGATTGAGAGGGGAGTACTGTGACAAAGAGATGGGCCGCGCTTCTGACCGTGTGTGCAATTCTGTTCAGCCTTTGTGCTTGTTCTGCTTCCGGCGGCCTGAAAAAAGTCCTGACAACCGGCTCGTGGACGGCTGACGGGAGAATCTGCCTGCGGTTTTACCAAGACGGAACCGGGGTACAGTATCAGGAGTATGAGGGCGAAACAAGGACAAAATCGTACCTCCGGTGGGAGCTTTCCGGCAGGACACTGCGTATCCTGCTCACGGACGATCTGGATGACTACGATCTGGATGAGTATGAAGATTATGTGGAAAGCTATGAAATCACGGAATACAGTAAATATACCATGACACTTCGGGAGGAGAATGGCTGGACAGAGGAATTGCGGCGCACGTCGCTCGATGATTGAGCACGTCCGAACACGCGGAACATATGGAAAGCGGGAGCCTTTTGGCTCCCGCTTCAATTTTACCTTGCTTCGTTATTTCGCTTCCGGTTTGTAGCTGTCCTTCAGGCTGACCGAACGGTTGAACACCGGATGCTCCGGCGTGGAATCCTTGTCCGGGCAGAAGTAGCCCAAGCGCATGAACTGATAGGCAGCGGGTGCAGCGGCCTTTTCCAGACCGGCTTCGATCTTGCAGCCGGTCAGAATCTCCAGCGAATCGGGGTTCAGGCAGTCAAGGAAGTTCTTGTCCGCCGCATCCGGCTCCGGATCGGAGAACAGGTTGGAATACAGGCGGACCTCGGCGTCCACTGCGCTGTGCGCATCGACCCAGTGGATGGTGGACTTGATCTTGCGGCCGTCGGCGGGGTCGCCGCCGCGCGATTCGGGATCGTATTCGCAGAGCACCTGCGTCACATTGCCCGCGTCGTCCTTGACGCAGCCGGTGCATTTGACGACGTAAGCGCCCTTGAGACGAACCTCATTGCCGGGGAACAGGCGGAAGAACTTGCCGACCTTTTCCTCCATGAAATCGTCCGCCTCGATCCACAGGTCGCGGGAGAAGGTGATCTCGCGGCTCCCCATCTCGGGATGGTTCGGATGGTTCTCGACCGAGAAACGCTCACTCTTGCCCTCGGGGTAGTTGGTCACGGTCAGGCGCACGGGATGCAGCACGGCCATGGCGCGCGTGGCGGTTTCGTTCAGATCCTCGCGCAGGCAGTGCTCCAAAAAGGCGTATTCCACCGTGGAGGCAGCCTTGGCCACGCCGATGCGCTCGCAGAAGCTGCGGATGGACTTGGGCGTGTAGCCGCGGCGGCGCAGGCCGCACAGCGTCGGCATCCGCGGATCGTCCCAGCCGGCGACGCGGTGCTCCTCAACGAGCAGACGCAGCTTGCGCTTGGACATGACGGTGTAGTTGATGCCCAGACGGGCGAACTCGATCTGGCGGGGCTTTGCCGGCAGATCGCAGTGCTCGATGACCCAGTTGTAGAGCGGGCGGTGCGCCTCAAATTCCAGCGAACACAGCGAATGCGTGATGTGCTCCATGGCGTCCTCAATGGGATGGGCAAAGTCGTACATGGGATAGATGCACCACTTGTCGCCCGTGGCGTGGTGGGGCATGTGGTTGATGCGGTAGATGGCCGGGTCGCGCA
>CAKUMO010000059.1 GCA_934667815.1 uncultured Oscillospiraceae bacterium | reverse complement strand
ATCAACGCGGCCGAGACAGAAACCGGAGTGACGCTGGGCAAGGAAAACGAAGAAGCCTACGCCTACTATATTGTAAACAAGGCAGGCAGCCAGTGGACGCTCTCCGCCGACGTGACGGCCAGCATTTACAACGGCAACGCGGGCGTGTTCTCTCTGGCACTTGCCACGGGGGAGAAGGACAGCATGGGCCTCGCGGGTCTGCTGAACTTCGCGATCTGGAACAGCGACGAGCTTGGCATGTATCAGATCTGGTACAACGGCTTCCAGGAGATTTACAACGGCCAGTGGGTCGACTGCAACGGCTCTCAGCCCGTCGGCGGCGATGAGAGCAACAAGAAAGCGCTTACCAGCAAGACCTTCAAGGTGACCATTGTGCGCGAGGAGGGCAAGAACTGCCTGAATGTCCTGATTCAGGATGCGCAGGGCAAGAGCGTCCTGAACTTCACCACGGGCAGCATGGACGAGAGCGTCATGCAGAGCGTGACCTATCTCGGTCTGCGCACCTGGAGTGCCGAGGCGCAGATCACCAACTTCAGCTTCAGGAACGAGGCGACGGATATCACCCCGCCCACGCCGGTCGAGTCCAACTGGAAGCTTATCAACGCGGCCGAGACAGAAACCGGAGTGACGCTGGGCAAGGAAAACGAAGAAGCCTACGCCTACTATATTGTAAACAAGGCAGGCAGCCAGTGGACGCTCTCCGCCGACGTGACGGCCAGCATTTACAACGGCAACGCGGGCGTGTTCTCTCTGGCACTTGCCACGGGGGAGAAGGACAGCATGGGCCTCGCGGGTCTGCTGAACTTCGCGATCTGGAACAGCGACGAGCTTGGCATGTATCAGATCTGGTACAATGGCTTCCAGGAAATCCTGAACGGCCAGTGGGTCGACTGCAACGGCACGCAGCCCGTCGGCGGCGAGGAAAGCAACAAAAAGCCGCTCACGAGCAGAACCTTTAAGCTGACCGTGGCGCGTGAGGAGGGCAAGAACTGCCTGCACGTCCTGATTCAGGACGCCGAGGGCAAGACGGTTCTGAATTTTGTCACGGGCGACATGGACGCCGCGCTTCTGAACGAGGTTTCCTATCTCGGCGTGCGCACGTGGTCTGCCAAGGCAGAGGTGCGCGGCTTCAAGCTCTCCGATTCCGGCGAGGGCGTTCCCTATCCCGTCCGGAAAACGTGGAAGGTAGACAACGCGACCGCGAGCGGCTCCAATGTGAGTCTGGGCGGCAAGAACGCGGAGTCTATGGCCTACTACGTTGCAAGACGGCTGGGCGATGCCTGGGTGATGAGTGCGGATGTCAATGCGGACATCTATGATGGCGAACCGGGCCGCTTCTCCGTCATGCTCGGCAGCGGGGATGCAGAGAATGTGAATCTTGTTGCGCTGCTGAACCTCAACACATGGAACAGCGAGCAGCACAAGATGTATCAGGTCTGGTATGCGGGCTTCCAGCAGCTCAAAAACGGCCAGTGGTCCGACCACAACGGCTCCGAGCCTGCAAACGGTGCGGAACAGAACAAGAAGGCGCTTACCGATAAGACCTTCAAGCTGATTGTCGAGAAGAAGCAGGGCGAGAACTTCCTGCGCGTCATCATCAAGGATGCGAAGGGCAACACCGTCTCGAGCTTCATGACCGGTGAGCTGGACGCAGACCTCATGAACAGCGTCAGCTATGTCGGCCTGCGGACTTACAGTGCCAAGGCCGAGGTCACGAACTTCTCCGTCGGCACGGACTATCCGACGACGGGCGACGGAATGCAGCTTGCGTGGCTTGCGCTGGCGATGCTCCTGAGCGCTGCCATGCTGCTGACTCTGATTGCGGTCAGAAAGCGCGCTGCAAGTAAGTTCTGATATTTCACTGCGGAGGGCACATGAATCTGCGGATTTATGTGCCCTCCGGTATCACTTGGAGGATGCACGATGTGTGCAAATGAACTGCTCAAACGAGCAAAAACCGCTGCGGACACCGCGTTTTCTGATGCGCTGAGGCATTACTGGAAGAAAACAAGCACATATAGCTGCCTTGCAAACGAATATAAGGAGGGGCGCGACACGCTCAGTGAGCTTGTGTGGAACTTCGTGATGATGCTGCTGGCATTTGAGACGTATTACGGTGCAAGCGGCGACGAGCGCGTGAAGCGCTGTGTCCGCGCACAGATGCAGACGTATTACGAGCACAGCTCCGAGGCGTTCTTTCTTGCGACCGGCTGCGGCAGCAATCCTGCGCACGACGACGCGGCGTGGACGGCCATGGGCTTTCTTCTGGCGCACCGCCTGACCGGCGACGAAAGGGCGCTGCAATACGCGCGGCAGATGATCGAACGGGCCTATGACTACTGGCAGGACGGCTCGACGGCAAACGGCCTGTGGTACAGCTATCCGCAGGACAACAACGGCCATCCGCAGGTCAAGAGCATCTACTGCGCGGGGCTGATCCTGTCAGAAATGGAATACTATGAAGAAACGCGCGGCACACCGCAGGAGGACGCGCAGCTCCATCAAAGGACGCTGGCGCTCTATGAATGGGTCGAGACGCATCTGCGCCGCGACGGCACGCGCGTCTGGGACGGCCGCCGCTATGACGACTGCGACGCGCTGTACTACTGCGATTTTGTCGAGGAAAACGGCGCCTGCCATCCCCGCCAGTGCGAGGACACGGCGCACATCGTGCAGTGCCAGAGCTGGACGAGCCTGTTCGGAAACATGGCGATGGCCGTCATCAATCTGCGCCTGCACCGCCTGACGGGGCGGGAGGAATACCTGCGCAGGGGACTGGAAACGGCCAACGCGCTGGTCAGGACGGAACTCAATCACGCGGGCTGCTTCTTAAACGACCGCGACGCGTGGACGAACACGGCTTTCCTTGGCTTCTTTGTCCGCGAGGTGTTGCCGCAGGCAGACCCCGAGCTTGGCAGAATGCTCCTGCGGACGGCGGACGCAATTTTGAAAAACGCCTGCTTTGAGGACGGCTTTTACAGCTCCGACTGGGACGGCTGCGGCGCATGGCTGCGGGACGACACCTGCGGGGAGCATACGCTCTGGATTCCGGCCAACGCCACGACGATGCACGTCCTGTTCGCGGCCTATGCTGCGCTGCAAAGCGGTACGCTGGAGGTCACGGAAAACGAAGCGGCGCTTCTTTCGGAGCGCCGCGAGCGGCGTTTTCCGGCGCAGTGCGCCGCGCTTGCATGGATTGACGCGCCTGCAGCGGTATGATATACTCGCAGGAGAAGGGCGGGGAGAGAAAATGAGATTATTCAGCTATGACGGCGTTCTGGCACAGGCCGCACGTGCAATCTGGCGGTTGCTGGTGCTGAACTTCTGCTTCGCTGTGTGCTGCCTGCCGGTCGTGACCGCGGGCGCGTCGATTACGGCGCTGTACAGCGTTTTCTTGAACCAATCGACGGAATCGGGGAGCTTTTTCCGCTTTTTCCGTGCGTTCCGCGAAAATTTTCGGCAGGCGACCTGCCTTTGGCTGGTCTGTCTTGCATTCTTCGCCGTGCTGGGCGCGGACGTTTATCTGCTGCTGACTTATCGCTTCCCCGGCGCGGCGGCCGTGAAAATTCTCACGGCCATTCTCGCTGGCATGGCGCTGTCTGTGCAGGCGTTCCTGTTTCCTCTCGCGGCGCATTATGAAAATTCGACCCGCCGGACATGGCACAACGCCCTCGTGCTGGGTCTGAGCATGCTTCCCTACGGCGTGGTGATGTCCGCGATTTCACTGCTGCCGCTGATCGTTTTCTGGATCGATCTGGATCTGACGGTGCTCGTGCTGGCCGTGTGGTTTCCGCTCGGCGGCGCGCTGGCGGCGCAGGTGAATTCGTGGATGCTTAAACGCATTTTTGCAAAGCTTCAACCGCAGGATGGTTGAGATTGGAGGACATTTTTATGACGGAAACGGCACATTGGTGGCAAAAATCCGTGATTTACCAGATTTATCCGCGCAGCTTTTGCGATTCCAACGGCGACGGTGTCGGCGATATTCCGGGCATCATCTCCCGCTTGGATTATCTGAAGGCGCTGGGCATTGACGTGATCTGGCTTTCGCCCATTTTCCGCTCCCCGCAGGACGACAACGGCTATGACGTGTCGGATTACCGCGACATCGACCCGCTGTTCGGAACGTTGGAGGACGTGCGCGAGCTGTTTGCGCAGGCAAAGCGGCGCGGCATCAAAATTATGCTGGACATGGTGCTCAACCACACCTCGGACGAGCATCCGTGGTTCCTCGAGGCCAGACAGAGCCGGGACAACCCGAAGCACGACTGGTACATCTGGCGCGACGGCGTCCCCGGCACGCCGCCGACCGATATGATCTCCACCTTCGGCGGCTCGGCGTGGCAGTGGGTGCCGGAGTGTGGGCAGTATTATCTGCATCAGTTTTCCGTCAAGCAGCCCGACCTGAACTGGAAAAATCCCGAGGTGCG
>CAKUMO010000058.1 GCA_934667815.1 uncultured Oscillospiraceae bacterium | reverse complement strand
ATGTTTGCCGTTACCAAAAAAGGAAGGGAAAAATCAATGAACACAAAAATCTCATACCTGTATCGAGATGCCGGTAATTACAAGCAGTACAACGAATGTATCATTGCCGGTGCGCTGAGCGCGAAGCAGATTCGTGCCATTTTGGACTGCTGTGACATGAGCGAGTATTTTATCCCAAGGCAGGTCGGGCTTCCGGAACACCGCTTTGATACCTACGATCCGCAAGTCGATCACTGCTGGTTCGAGCTGAATGAGGACAGCTTCTCGGAAACGAGAGAATCGCCAACAATAGCCCTTACCGCCACAGAATTGGTCAACCGCTTCGAAGGATGCAGAAACAACTGGCAGGATGAGGCGTACACACCGCAGATGGGAGGAATAAAATCATGAAGGTTAACGCGAAATCGGAAGAATTCCAGCACCTTGAGCTATTCGGTAAGTATGCGCTGTTCACCAATGGCCGCATTGACCGTTCCACGGTACCGAGGGGTTGGTATTGCTATGACTTCCGAGGTTCGGATGACGATCCCGGCGAGCTGCGCTATATCGAGGAACACGTGACGGTCAACCACGCAGGCTCGATCCTGATTCCGGAGAAGCTGGAGCTTCCGGCATCCGGACGGCTGGATGTATGGGACGAGCTCAGCTTTCTTGCGGAAGGAGATATGACACTTTGCGAGTTCTGCGAGGTGCATGATCTCCCATTTCCCGCAGAGAAGGAAAAATATCATATCCGTCCTGCCCGCCCGGATGAGGCGGGCTTATTTTATGCCCAGCCTCCCGGTGAGGATGAACGTTTAGAAACCGTTGGACATCTTCAGATGGACTTTGGACGCGGCGGTAAGGAATTCTGGCGCATTTGGTGGCCGAGTGTGGAGGAAGGAAACTCCCCTGTCTTCAAAACGGAACTGGAAGCGGTTGTAGCAACGCTCCGCAAAAATGTCCTGAAAGACCGTTTTGCGATGGAGCGCTTCTGCCGCAGGCATGATGGAAAGATCAGCGGCGGCAGGATGCAGAGTTACGGCTATATCGTGGAAACGGCGCATTACCGCTACTGCCTGCGATGCAGTCCCACTTCCGGCAGTTCCAGCGCCGATCTGATCTGCTATGACCATGATGTCCAGCGGCAGAACATGGCAGAGGAAAAGCCACCGGTTGGCAGAGTCACTTATGTGGGCGGTGACGTGCAGGAATTTATCGATGCGGAAGCCTTCCTCAATTGCCTGCGGGAGGAGCTTCCGTTCAGCTCGACGACGGGCTTTCGATACAAGGTATTGGCTGATGACCCCATCCTCCGTAAAGCCGTTGACGAGATTGCTTACGACTTTTATGGCGAAGAAAATCCGCGGGAATCGGAGAATTACAAACCGCAGCAGGATATGACTTTAGGAGGAATGTAGTATAAGCATTAAAAATATTACCGCTGATGATCTTCGGCGTATGAACGGCAAGGAGGGCCTTGTTTTGCAGGGCTGCGGCGGCGATCCGCAGGAGTGGCTGGACGGCATCAACGGACTGTTTACCGGTGAGGGCATTCTGAAAAACGGCAGTGAATTTGAGAATATCGCTGTATTCCAAAACGGCGGTGTCACGAATATCCTCTTTCCCTTTGAGGACGGTATGGAGCTTGACATAGGCAGGCTCGCCATGTGGAGGTTGTGCTCCCACGAGCTGTTCGGCGGCACCTGGCTTTCAGACTATGTGCCGAATCGGCTCGGCGGCTTTATCTCAGAACATGACCCGGACAAGGTCAAACCGGATTGTAAGCTCATCGGCGAGGACGGAAACATCTTTAACCTTATGGGGCTTGCTGCCCGTACACTCCGATGCAACGGGCTTGCAGAGCAGGCAGCGGAAATGACCGAACGCATTCACGCGTGCGGCAGCTATGAGGAAGCCCTCTGTATCATCGGAGAATATGTCAATATCACAGGGAATGCGGAAACTGAGGATATGGACGAAGGAATGCAGATGGATTTATGAGAAGTATTACAATATAATCTGCGTAATTCAACATGATTCAGCTACGAAAGGAAAAAATCAAATGTACTTCACCACCACACCGGAGGGCAACCGCATGGAGGCCCTTATGAAAAAGCCACCGGGCTTCATCCAGCGCGGCGGCGGTCGACGCAGGCCGTATCGCTTTACAAAGCAGGACTGCGACTGCCATTGCTGCCTGCATTATCATCGGAAAAGCTGCACCGTTTCGGAATGTCCGTTCTTGGAGATTCGTCTGGAATGCGGTGCAGCTTCTTTTTATGAGGCCGTCCGCGCGGCGTTCTGTGGCATCCCTGACGCAGACCTCCGCCTGCGTCTTTCCCAAATCTACGGCAAGGAGAAGAAAACCGCAATGTTCCAAAACGACCGCCACAAAAATATTTTTGAAATGCAGAGAAAGCTCTTGCGTAAACCGGACAATCGCGCGCTCGCTGCGCTCTATCTCCTGACGGCGGACAGCGCGCTTTGGAACTGCTGCAAACGCCATCTGGACGAGCGCGGAAAGCTCAACTTTGCGGCAATTCGCCTTGTCGCGCTTTCTGCGGACGGGTACGCGTTGTGGAAAGCCGTCAAGGAGTTGCAGACCGGCCAGCGGCAGATCTCGCTCTGTGAGCTGGCCGACAGGGAGGTCATTTCCGACCGGGCGTTTCGCCTTATCACGCAGGCTGCTGCCATCGCCCGCTTCGGAACTGCGGCGCTGGGAGCTTTTTCATTGGATGCGGATGAAAAAAACAGAATTTGAATTATGGGGAGGGATTTCAAATGACACCACAAGCACTTGCACGGCTGCGCAGCCAGTACCCGCCCGGTACGCGCTTGCAGCTCCTGCGGATGAACGATCCATATTGTCCGGTACCGTCCGGCACACGCGGTACCGTCCAATGCGTGGACGATCTCGGACAGTTCCAGATGCGTTGGGACAATGGCCGCGGCCTTGCCCTGAACCCCGGCGAGGATGATTTCCGCAAGCTCACCGCGGCAGAGTTAGCTGCGGAACAACATTCGACGCTGGGTGAGCCGCGGCTTTAGGAGGTGATTCCATCAAGACACCCGTGACGTGGATGGGCAACAAAACGTCCATCCTCTCTATTTTGTATGCGCTGTTTCCGCTGAATTACGAGCGGTACATTGAGCCGTTCGGCGGGTCGGGCGCGGTGCTGCTGGGCAAGCCCGTGCCGGACAAGTTTGAAGTCCTCAACGATTACAATCGCAACCTCGTCAATTTGTACCGCTGCATGCGCGACCGGCCGGTCGAGTTCATCCGCGCATTAGGTTTCCTGAATCTCAACGCCCGTGACGATTTCAACGTACTGAAAAAGTTCTTTCGCAAGGAGGAATTTGACGACGCCTACTTTCAGACGCAGTTGGAGCTGACGGAGGTTTTGCTCCCGCCCATCGAAGCGCGCGAGATTCGGGAGCTGTACGCCGCAGCGCAAGAGGACTACGACCTGCGTCGCGCGGTCATGTTCTTAAAGCTGCTGCGTTACAGCTACTCCAGCGGCGGAAAATCGTTTGCCAGCCAGCCGTTCAGCATCCGCAGCCTGTTCGGGCTGGTGCAGGCGTTTTCCAAGCGCTGCGAGAATGTGGTGATCGAGAATCAGGATTTCGAAGTCCTGATTCGCCACTACGACCGCGAGGGCAGCTTTTTCTACTGCGACCCACCGTATTTTACGAGCGAATACGTCTACGACTGCGGCTTCGGTTGGGACGACCATCTGCGCCTGCACCGCGCGCTGACCGGCGCGAAGGGCAAATTTCTGCTGTCCTACAACGACTGTCCGGAGATTCGCGGCCTGTACGCGGGCTGCGAATTCTTCGACTTCACGCGTGTCCACAGCATGGTGCAGCGGTACAAGGTCGGGCGGGAGTTTCCGGAGCTGCTCGTTGCCAACTACGACCTTTATGAACGCGAAAAGGCCAAACCGGACCAACTGACGCTGTTTGAAGAAAAATCATGGAAGGAGAGAATTTTGACATGACACAAACCACCCTGACCGTCCCGCCCGAAGTATTGGAGGAGTCGGGCATCGACCTTGAAGCCATCCTGCAATTTACGGCGGAGGACGGCAAAATCACCATTGAGCAGCTCGGCACGCGCCGCTGTGTAGACTGCCCGTACCGGGAGGACTGCGAGGTGTTCGCATGATGCGGACGCTTCGCATCCTCGGCAAGCGCGGCAGAATCACGATTCCTTATGAGATTCGGCAGAAGCTGGGCTTCCGGCCAAACGACGTGCTGTCGTTTCAGATCATGGACGACCGCACGGTGCTTGTCCGGCGGGAAAAGCTCTGCAATTCAACGAGAGGAGGACGACAAATGAAAGAAAATTTACGCATTTTAATGGTCGAACCGCACAAAGCACCGTATGAGGCAAGCATTCCGCACGAGCTGTCCGCAATACGGGACATACGGCGAGGTACTGAACGAATCCATACTCACGACAAAAATATCGCAGTTCCCGGAACAGGTCGGTGAAAATGAGGAATTTATCCGTCAGCATTGGCTCGGCGGCCGCACCGCCGATTGCATCGGGCTCATCATAGGCTATGCGTGGTTTAATTGCGAAACCGGACAAATTGAATACCGCTCCAACGGTGTTCGGGATACCGGCTCCGACCCCATGCTTGATATGGCTACCGAGAAAGGGACAATTGATACGATGCCCGACATCCCCGGCATCGCCGTATGGATGGACGGACATATCGGCATCTATGTTGGGGACGGACAAACCATTCACGCTGCGAATACGGAGTTGGGAGTTATTATGACGCCCCTCTCGCAGTCAGGATGGACGCATTGGCTCAAGATACCGTATATCACCTATTCGGAAAATACCGAATAAGGAAAGCTCAGTGCGGCAGGAGCGATCCTGCCGCACTGAACACAGCGGTAGATTTTTTCACGATATCGACGCGCTGGTTGGTAACGCCGTCCTGCTTTTCAGCGTGGTACACCTCAATGTGGTCGATCAGCTCCGCGACCATGCGCTTTGTAATGGTGGTCG
>CAKUMO010000057.1 GCA_934667815.1 uncultured Oscillospiraceae bacterium | reverse complement strand
GGCTTGCAGCAAAACGGCGTTGCCTCCTGTCTGAAGCATTTCCCCGGCCACGGCAGCACCGAGGCCGACTCCCACAAGGGCGCTTCCGTGACGGAGCGCACGCTAGACGAGCTGCGCGAGACCGAGCTGCTGCCCTTCTCCTCTGGCATCGAGGCAGGTGCGACGATGGTCATGGTCTCGCACATGTCCGCGCCGAACGTCACGGGCGACGAGACGCCCTGTGACCTTTCTCCCGCCGTCGTCACCGATCTTCTGCGCGGTGAGCTGGGCTACCGCGGTGTTGTCATCACGGATTCGCACGAGATGGGCGCGATCACGGAATATTATTCCCCCGGCGAGGCTGCGGTGAAGGCGCTCTCGGCCGGCTGCGACATCATCCTCATGCCGCAGGATCTGAAGCAGGCCGCACAGGGCGTTCTCGATGCGCTGGCAGACGGTACGCTGACGGCCGGGCGCGTGGACGAAAGCGTTCTGCGCATTCTGATCCTCAAGCTGCGCATGGGCATCTGCGAATGACGTTTTATGAAAAAATGCGCACGGTCTGCCTCGCCATTCCGTGCGGCCGCGTCGCAACCTACGGACAGATCGCGCTGCTGTGCGGCAAGCCGCGCAATGCGCGGCAGGTGGGCTACGCCCTGCGCGAGGGGCTGGCGGGCGAGGACATTCCGGCCTTTCGGATCGTGAACGGCAAGGGTGAGCTGAGCGGCGCATTTTATTTCCGCATTCCCGGTCTGCAAAAGCAGCTGCTCGAGCAGGAGGGCGTGGATGTGCGCGACGACGGCGGATGTCCCCGCGTCAATCTGAAAAAATACGGCTGGCAGACCACGCCGCAGGATATGATTCTCTGAAAAGTAAAACACACACGCCGGACGGCAAGGGCCGTCCGGCGTCAGACTGTCAAAAAACCTATCCGGCCGAAAGTTTCGGAGGGAAGGATAGTGTAATACTACGCTTCTTGATTACATCAAGAAGCCCGTGCGCATAGCGCACTGTGGAGCACGCCGACGGCGTGCTCCACGTCTTGTGCAGAATTTGACGCGCCTGCGGCGCTATGAAAAGCCGTTGGCTTTTCATGAAATTCTAGTATGAAAGGGAACCGTCAGGGTTCCCTTTCGCGTTCAATAGCCCGCCGCAGCGGCCAAAATTGCAAAATAATAAAAATACAAATTTTGATTTTGCAATTTTGCAGACAGCTTATCAAAAAAGTCCAAAAGGACTTTTTGATAAGCTGGCGTGTGTGTTTTATTTTATGCCTCAAACTGGCTGTGGTACAGCGCGGCATAGAAGCCGTTCTGCGCAAGCAGGCCGTCGTGACTTCCCTGCTCGATGATATGGCCGTCGCGCATGACCAGAATCTGGTCGGCCTCGCGGATGGTCGAGAGGCGGTGCGCCACGATAAAGCTCGTCCGTCCGGCCGTCAGGCGTGCGAACGCCTCCTGAATGAGCATCTCCGTGCGCGTGTCGATGGAGCTGGTCGCCTCGTCAAGGATCAGCATGGGCGGCGGCGAGAGCATCACACGTGTGATGCACAGGAGCTGGCGCTGGCCGGCCGAAAGGCTGCTTTCCTCGGAGATCACGGTGTCGTAGCCCTGCGGCAGACGCTTGATAAAGCCGTGGCTGTGCGCGGCTTTGGCTGCGGCGACGATCTCCTCGCGCGTTGCGCCGGGCTTGCCGAGGGCGATGTTCTCCCAGACGGTCGCGTTGCGGATCCAGGTATCCTGCAAAACCATGCCGTACTGCGCACGCAGGACGCTGCGCGGCACGCTGCGAATGTCCGTTTCATCGACAAAGATCGTGCCGGAATTGACGTCGTAGAAGCGCATAAGCAGGTTGATGAGCGTGGTCTTGCCGCAGCCTGTCGGGCCGACGATGGCCACATGCTCGCCCGAGCGGATGCGCAGATTCAGATCCTCGATCAGCGGTTTTTCGGGCACATAGGAGAAATCGACGTGCTCGAATACGACCTCGCCGTCGCCGCCTGCAAGCGTGCCCGGCTCGTCCGGCGTCTGGGCCGGTGCGTCGATCAGCTCAAAGATGCGCGCCGCGCAGGCCATGGCATTTTCCAGCTCGGTGACGACGCCGCTGATCTCGTTAAAGGGCTTGGTATACTGATTGGCGTAGGCAAGGAAGGTGGACAGGCCGCCGACCGTCAGCGCCGCGCCGCCCGATTTGATGCACACAAGCGCACCGCACAGCGCCACAAGCGCATAGACGATGCTGTTCAGGCAGCGCGTGCTGGGGTTGACGATGGAGGAATAGAACACCGCGCGCAGTGAGCTTTCCTCAAGGCGGTCATTCAGGTCGTCGAAGCGGGCTTCGTTCTGCTTTTCGTGGGAGAAAGCCTTGACGACCTTCTGATTTTGCAGCATTTCGTTGAGGAACGCCGTCTGCTCGCCGCGCAGCTCGGACTGCCTGCGAAACAGCGAGCCGGTGCGCTGGGCGATGAACTTCGCCACAAACAGCGACAGCGGCGTGGCCAGCACGACCACGAGCGTAATGAGCGGGTTGACCGACAGCATGAAGCCGATCGTCGCAAGGATGGTCACAATGCCGGAAAAGAGCTGCGTGAAGCCCATGAGCAGTCCGTCGGCAAACTGATCGACGTCCGCGATGACGCGGCTGACGGTGTCGCCGTGGGCGTGCGAGTCGATATAGGACAGCGGCAGAATTTGCAGCTTGCGGAAGGCATCGGCGCGAATGTCCTGCACAACGCGGTAGGTGATGCGGTTATTCAGCACGCCGCTGAGCCACTGCGCCAGCGCCGCGCCGCCCGCGAGGACGGCGATCTGCACAAGGATCGGGAAAATCGCCGCAAAATCGACCTTGCCGGCCTCGATGATGCAGTCGATGGCTCTGCCGACGAGGATGGGAATGTACAGCGACAGCCCCACCGTGACGGCCGCAAGCAGGATCGTCAGCACCAGCGCCGCGCCGTGCTTTTTGACATAGTTGAGAACCTTTTTCAGCGTGGAGGACTTCATCTTACTTCTCCTCCTTTTTGTATTGCGAGTCGTAGATCTCGCGGTAGACCTCGCAGGAGGCCAGCAGCTCCTCGTGCGTGCCGAGGCCGACGACGCGGCCGTCGTCCAGAACGACGATCTGGTCGGCGCTGCGGATCGAGGCCGTGCGCTGGGAGACGATGAACACCGTCGGACGGAACGGGAGCGCACGCAGCGCACGGCGCAGCGCGGCATCCGTGGCGTAGTCCAGCGCGGAGGCGCTGTCGTCCAGAATCAGAATTTCCGGTCTGCGTGCGAGGGCGCGGGCGATGGTCAGGCGCTGCCGCTGGCCGCCGGAGAAGTTCTTGCCGCCCTCCGCGACCTCTGCATCAAGGCCGCCTTTTTCCATCACAAAGTCATAGGCCTGCGCGGCGCGCAGCGCGTCATACAGCGCCTCGTCCGAGGCCGTCTCGTCGCCCCAGAGGAGATTCGAGCGCACCGTGCCCTTGAACAGCACGGCCTTCTGCGGCACGAGGCCAACCCTGCCGCGCAGCTCCTGCGGCGCAATGGAGCGCGCGTCGCGTCCGTCGATGTAAACGCCGCCCTCGTCCGCGCCGTAAAACGCCGGAATGAGATTGACCAGCGAGGTCTTGCCGCTGCCCGTGCCGCCGATGACGCCCACGGTCTGCCCGGCAGGAACGCTCAGGCACACATCCGTCAGTGAGGCCTCGCCCGCGCCCCGGTAGGTCAGGGTCACATGGTCAAAGAGCACCTTCGCCTGCGTCTGCACGTCGTTTTCCGGCAGCGTCGTTTCCGTGGAGGGACGGTCAAGAAGATCCGCCACGCGGTTTGCGCTGGCCAGCGCCTTGGTCATGGTGATGATGAGATTTGCGAGCTTGATAAGCTCGACAAGCACCTGCGACATGTAATTATACAGTCCGATGACCGCGCCCTGCGTCAGCACGCCTGCATCCACGCGCAGCGCACCGACATAGATCAGCGCGATGATGGCCGCGTTGATGATGACATAGGTCACGGGGTTCATGAGCGCCGAAATGCGCCCGGCAAAGAGCTGCAAGCGCGTCAGCGCACGGTTTTTGCGGTCAAAGCCGTCGATCTCCGTCTGCTCGATGCGGAATGCACGGATGACGCGCGTGCCGCTCAGATTTTCGCGCGTCGCGGCCAGCACACCGTCCACACCCTCCTGCACCTGCTTATATTTCGGAATAGTGACGAGAATGATGGCAAAAATCACCGCCGCCAGCACCGGAATGACCGCCGCAAAGACGAGCGCGGACTTGACGTCAATGGTAAAGGCCATAATCATCGCACCGAATACAATGAACGGCGAGCGCAAAAACAGGCGCAGCACCATGTTCACGCCGTTCTGGAGCTGGTTGACGTCGTTGGTCATGCGCGTCAGAAGCGTGGGTGCGCCGAGGCTGTCAAGATCGGAATAGGAAAAAGTGTCGATCTTGCGGAACAGCGCGCCGCGCACCTGCTTGGCAAAGCCGGTGGCGGCCTTGGCGGCGAAATACTGCGCCGTGATCGACGCGGCCAGACCCACGGCGGCAAGTCCGGCCAACAGCAGGCAGTAGCGCACGACGGCGGGCGTGCCGCCGCTGCCGTTGATGCCCTGATCGATGATGGCCGCGACCACGACCGGCACGAGAAGGTCAAGCAGCGCCTCGAGCAGCTTGAACAGCGGCGCGAGGACGGACTCCTTTTTGTAATCTGCAAGATATTTCAGCAAACGTTTCACGGCAGACCTCCGAGAAATAGATTTTACGGATTTTTCATAGATACGCCCGAAAAGAGCTTGGCAGGCGGTTCCCGCCCGCAATCGCCCGGTACGGAAATCTGTGAGAAATGATTATATCACATCCGCACCGGAATTCCAACCGTCATTTCCCGCGAAAGGCCGTCGGCGTTTTAGAACTATAATACATCTTGGACAAACGAAAAAAAGGTATGAGGAATAGGGCCTCATGAGTTAAAGTTGAGTTACCACGCAACAACTTGACAAAAGGAGACCATATTCCTCATGAATCAAAGTATAACACAGGACA
>CAKUMO010000056.1 GCA_934667815.1 uncultured Oscillospiraceae bacterium | reverse complement strand
AGCGTGCAGACGCGCAGCGCGTTATAGGTCGTTTTTTCTATCGTCTGGTTGCCGCAGACGGAGGTAACGGCGCGGATATCCAGCCTCGGGCTGGAGGCGGCCAGCATCCACGCGATGGCGTCGTCGTGGCCGGGGTCGCCGTCGAGAATGACAGGAATTTTTTCGGGCATAGCGGATTCCTCACTTGGAAGTATATCTGATCTCATTATAATTTACCACCATAAAATTGTCAATCATGTGTTCAATTTTTGTAAGGAACGCCGAAAACAAACGCCCGTCGGGTCATCCGGCGGGCGTTTCAGCGTGTCGAAAAATTCTTTTCGGCACGCTGGCAGACTGCGAAAAAGTTTGGAAGACAAGCAACTCACGCCCGTCGGCGTACATCGGTACGGTAGGGCGTGAGTTGCGCAGTAAGTCAAAATCCTTGCGCAGCAAGCTGGTTTTCAGACTATAAAGTTTGGAATCCACGACTTTTGTAGATGAAGTCCAGAAAGCAAAGATCCATTGAATTGTGAATCGATTTTGACGATTACGGACTTTTTTGACAGTCTGAACCGCCCGGCGGGCGATTGTTGATTCAGAGAAACGCGTAGTTCTTCAGCCGCGACATGGCTTCGACGAGCAGCGATTTCGGCAGCGCGAGGTTCATGCGGATGCTGTCCGGCGCGTTGAAATCCTCGCCGTCCTGCCAGATCACGCCTGCGCGGACGCCGCGGTATTCCAGCTCACGCAGAGAAATGCCGTGCGCACGCAGCCACCGGCCGCAGTCGAGAAAGAGCATGTACGTTCCCTCGGGCCGCATGGTGCGCACACCGGGGAAGTTTTCCGCAATAAAATCGCAGGCGTAGCGCAGATTTTCGTCTATGACCTGACGCATTTCATCCACCCACGCCGCCCCCTCGGCGCTGTAGGCGCCCAGCAGGGCATGCAGCGACAGGACGTTGCAGTCGTTGTAATGCGTCGCTTCGCTCACGCGGCCGATGCGGTCGCGCAGGCATGCGTCGTAAATAATGTGATACGAGCCGATCAGCCCCGCCAGCGAGAAGGTCTTGCTCGGTGCGTAAAATGCCGCGGTGCGGCGCCTGGCGTCCTCACTGACGCTCTGCGTCGGGATGTGGCGATGTCCGGGCATGACGATGTCCGACCAGATCTCGTCGGAGAGCACGGTGCAGCCGTTGTCCGCGTAGACCTGCATGGCCTTCTCCAGCTCCCAGCGCTCCCAGACGCGGCCGCAGGGATTGTGCGGTGAGCAGAGAATCGCAAGATGGATGTGCTCCTTTTTCAACTGCGCGTCCATGTCCTCATAGTCCATGCGCCAGATGCCGTGCTCGTCGCGGCGCAGCGGCGACAGGACGATCCGGCGGCCGAGGCTGTCCAGCGTGTGTGTAAAGCCGATGTACGTCGGGCTGTGCAGCAGAATCGGTTCGCCGGGTGCGGTCAGCGCCTGCACCGCCGAGCTGATGCCGCCGAGCACGCCGTTTTCGTAGCCGATGGCTTCGCGGGTCAGGCCGGTCACGCCGTTGCGGCGTTCCTGCCAGCCGATGATGGCGTCAAAATAGGCGTCCGGCAGGGAAAAGTAGCCAAAGTTCGGCATTTCCAGCCGCTTTTGGATGGCCGCCAGAATGGGCGGCGCGGTGGGGAAGCTCATGTCCGCGACCCACATGGGAATGGTTGAAAAGCCCGGCTCGGGCTTGACTTTCCACGGCACATGGTCGGCGGCGATGGAATCGCGCCCGCGCCGGTCGAGCACGGTGGTAAAATCGTAGTTCATGTTGTCACCTTGTTTTTTTCAGCGGATAGGGTGTCTGCACGTCGGTACGGCCGAGCAGATAGTCCACGCTCACGCCGTAAAAGTCCGCGAGCCTGACGAGCGCCTCTACGGGATAGTTTAGCACGCCGATTTCGTATTGGGAATAGGTATTCTGCTTGACGTGCAGATATTCAGCAATTTGCCGCTGTGTGTAGTCGTGATCTTCCCGAAGATTTCGGATATTTTCAAAAACCATTGCAATCACCGGCTTTTAAAGCTTCTGCAAGGAGAGCCACGTCAGAAAGCTCTGCGCCAGCTCGAGCTTCGCGCCGCTCATACCGCGCAGCAGCTCGGCCACGTCCTTCCACGGCTCCTGCTCATAACGGACGCTTCCGATCAGGAAGGCATCCGGCGTTGTGTCAAGCGCCAGCGCAAGCCGCATTAAAACATCCAGCGAGGGGATGGAAGCGGCGCGTTCGATGCACGAGAGATATTTGTCGTTGATTCCCGCCAGCTCGCAGACCTGTGCCTGCTTCAGGCCAAGCTCTTTTCTGCGCCGTGCGATTCTCTTTCCGATTTCGGCATAATCCAGCTCCATAGACCGCTTCCCCCTTTTTCGATTATTCTACAAAACCATGTTTTTATATTAAACAATCTATAAGGTGGGTATCCGCTTTGACATAAGAATTGCTCTTAGGTATAATTGATTTATCCACTTTTTATGAGAATCAGAAGGAGGTGAGCATATGCCCGATGATCAGGAACTTTACACGCTGTTGTTCAACGCCGTCACGGACGCGCTGACGCAGCTCGATGCACAGAATTTCGGCCTCGCCGCCGAGACGCTGCGCCGCGCCCAGTGCGAGGCCGAAGAACGCTATATCGTTTCCGGCGATTCGTCTTGCATTTTCCCTTAAATTCTGTATAATAAAAGCAGAACAGGAGGGAAGCTATGAACATTTTTTTGAAGCTGGCATATCTGTTTTTCATCGGTTCTTTGATCGGCTGGTGTATTGAGGTGATTTTCCGGCGATTTTTCTCGTCGTCCAACCCGGAGCGCAAATGGATCAATCCCGGCTTCTGCACGGGGCCGTATCTGCCGCTTTACGGCTGCGGGCTTTGCATTCTGTATCTCATTGCCTCGATGGAATCTCTGCATATTTTCAAGAACAACATCGTCAACAAGGCCATGCTGTTTTTGACGATGACCATTCTCATGACGGTCATCGAGTACATCGCGGGTCTGATGTCGCTGAAGATCAACAAGGTGCGCCTGTGGGATTACAGCGACCAGTGGGGCAACATCGACGGTATCATCTGCCCGAAATTCTCGCTGTTCTGGGGCATTCTCGGTGCGGTCTATTACTTTTTTGTCCATCCGCACATTCTGTCGTCTCTGGACTGGCTGGGCAAAAATCTGGCCTTTTCGTTCTTTATCGGTGTGTTTTTCGGTGTGTTTGCCGTGGACGCGGCGCATTCGCTGCAAATCGTCTCCAAGCTGAAAAAATACGCCGTGGACAACAATGTCGTCCTGCACTACGAGCACGTCAAGCAGCAGATTCGCCGATCCTATGAGGAAAATGCGAAAAAATACCACTTCTTCCGGCCGTTTTCGACCGAACGCCCGCTGTCCGAGCACCTGAAGGAGCTGCGCGGAAGCCTCGAGCAGCGCCACCCGAAGCGCAAGTGAGCCTGTCGGTATCGCCATATAAAACGACAACCGCAGAGCAAGTTTTTTGCTCTGCGGTTTTTATGCAGTTTGCGCGGGGTCAATCCTCGCTTTTCAGAACGGCGTCCTTGGCGACCAATTCCCAGTTTTCGCGGTTCCAGATGCTGTCGTGCACCTTGTACCAGTTGGCCGGGAGGAAGGTGTTGCCGTTGTTTTCGTCCGTACTCCAAACGGTGGAATCCGTAACATAAAGAGGGCCGGATTTTGCGCTGCTGTCAAGCAGCTTTCCGGTGAAAGGATTGATTGGATCAGAAATCAATCCACTCGTAGCCAACGTCGGCACATCGGCGTTTGTCATAAATTCTTCAGAAACAGTAAACCCATCGCTGTTGAAGTCTTTGACCATGAGCAGTGGATAGAAACGTTCTAGATCTGTGCCGTCTGCAAGAACCAACTCGTTTAGTTGCATCAGTTCTCGGCCGTGATCTGAAACAAGGATGATTCGTGTATTATCATAGAGATCATTTTTTCGCAGGTAATCGAACCACTGACCAAGTAACTGCATTGCTGCGACATTGGACTGATAATGCGTATAGTCAAGCTCGTCATCCATATGCAGCGTAACCCCATTGACTGTGAAACGGTCGGAATGAAGTGCTTCATATTCCGTATTGTCCACGCTTGCCTGCGGAACATATTCCGGCTCTTGCAGCATCATCGGATCGTGCGTTGTGTTGTTTGCCATAATGAGGAAGGCTCCCTGCGCCTGTGCATCGGCGTGAGTTATCTGCGGGAGGTTTGCCAGTACATTATACGCATCCATGAAAGCCGTATTTGTGCCCGTTGCACGGTAGAGACCGTCTGCCGTTTGCGACGAAGAAGTGTCAAGTTGGATTTCCGCCACAGTGTCAGCTTGCAGATATTCACCCTTGTCGTAGACAATTTTTTGTAGAAACAGCGGCGAAGCCTTCATCAAAGCATAGCAGAAGAAATTACGGTTGTTTGCTGTAATTCGCTGAAGCTTTATCGTCGGGTCGGAGAATTTCCCCTCCGTGATATAGGTCTGAATATCCGGATAGGCATCATAGATGGAAAGGTCCGGAATCCATTCGTAATTGGCATATACCGGATCGCAGACGGTCACATCATAACCGTTTTCATCGAACAGAACAGGCAGCACCTTCAACGCCTCGTTCTGCTTAGATGCGAGCGACTCAGTATCACGCTTGTTGATTTCCACCGGCATATATTCGTAACCGCCGTACAGTGCGGGAGAACCGAGATTTGTCGAGCCGCCGAAGGAAATGCAGTTGTCATAATAGGTAAAACCGGAAAACTGCTCCTTCAGCTCGGGTTTTTCATTGAAAATATAAGGAATATAGCTGCCCATCGCACGGTCGAGCATGAAAACGACCACATTTTTGCCGGTTTTGCTCAGGGTGAAGTGCGGCATGGCATCGGAATAGTCCTCCGCCTTGTCCTTCAGACCGCTGACAGAGGCGTTGATCTTTACAAGGTTGAAGCCCGACATGCCCACGACCGCCACGAGAAAGACCGCCAGCACCTGCGCGGCGTGCTTTTTGAGCAGGCGGAACAGAAGGTACAGGGCGACCGCGACCGCAAACAGCACCGCGAGGTTCAGAAGCTGCTGCCGCGCGCTGAAGCTCAGGCCGTTTTCAAATTTCAGGGTCGAGGACAGCAGGCCGAGGTTCTTGCCGAAGAACATATAGTTGACGATACACACGCCGCAAAGGAGCCACACGGCCTTGTCAAAGATCGCGCGGGCCGAGGGCTTGGCCAGCCAGTAGAACACGCCCAGCCACACCACGAACGCACCGAAGGCGAGGCAGAAGGAGCTGACAAGATACAAGACGGGGTTTCTGTAAAGCGTCAGATCAACGAACTCCTGCGGCGAGGAGCGGATGACGGCCGAGGGGATCAGAAGGCCGATGAGCACGGCCAGCAGCAGCGCGCCGGTGAGGAAAATTTTCTTGTTGCCGGTCTGCGCGGCGAGCTTTTTGTCCAGCCCGAGACGGGTCTTGACGAGGCTGTAAACCAGCGGGAGCTGCAAAACAACGCCGCACAGCACGAAAAATGCCGTTCTGCGGAGCGTCGGCATAGACTGGAAGCACAGGCCGTAGACGAGGCTTGCAAGACCCGCCAGCGAGGCCATGGCAAGCAGGATCTTCTTGGAATGCTTGAGCTTGTAGAAGATGGTCTTGACAAGGGAAAAAAC
>CAKUMO010000055.1 GCA_934667815.1 uncultured Oscillospiraceae bacterium | reverse complement strand
ATCCTCGAGTATGGCGGCGCGAAGTTCCTCTGCCCGATGGCAGGCACCATCTCCATGATGCCCGGCACCAGCTCCGATCCGGCTTACCGCCGCATCGACGTCGATCTGGAAACCGGCAAGGTCTCCGGCCTGTTCTAAGCCAAAGCACAAAAAACTCCGGCGGCGTCCCCGCCGGAGTTTTTCAGGATAGAAGGGAGAATTGATATGTCAAAAGGCAAGCGTTTTGTCCGCATCCATACGGACGGTGCCCTATCTGCAAATGAGATCTGGGTGGACACCGTGACGGGCGTCAACTATTTCTACCACAGCGCAGGCTACGGGGCCGGTCTGACCGTCCTGCTCGACCGCGACGGCAAGCCCGTCATTTCTCCGCTTCCCATCAGCAAAGACGATATAAAATAAAACACAAGGAGCAATTCCAATGGATATGACAACAAAATCCTGCCGCGAATTTGTCGCGGTTCTGGCCTCCAACGAGCCGGCTCCCGGCGGCGGCGGCGCGGCGGCGCTGGTCGGCGCGATCGGCACGGCTCTTGGCAACATGGTCGGCAGCCTGACCGTCGGCAAGAAAAAGTACGCCGACGTCGAGGCTGAGATCATCGCCCTGATGAAGAAGTGCGACGCGCTGCAAGCCGAGCTGCTCGATCAGGTTCCCGCCGATGCCGAGGGCTTTGTTCCGCTGGCAAAAGCCTACGGCATTCCCAAGGACGATCCCAACCGCGCGGCCGTTCTGGAGGAAGCCACGCTGATCGCCTGCAAGGTGCCCGTGCACATCATGGAGCTGTGCTGCGAGGCGCTCGACGCCATCGCGGTCTTTGCCGCCAAGGGCAGCCGTCTGGCCGTCTCCGACGCGGGCTGCGGCGCGGTGATCGTGAAATCCGCGATGCAGGCAGCGTCCCTGAACGTCTTTATCAACACCAAAACTCTGCAAAACCGCGAAGCCGCTGAGGAACTGAATGCAAAATGCCTCGGCATGCTGGACAAATACGGCAAGCTGGCCGACGAGATCTTCGAGACCGTCAAGGCCGGATTCTTCAAATCATAAGGAGAGAGAACACATGGCAAAGCAGTTACTGGCAAAAGAAGTTACGGCCGCAATGGTCGAGAAATTGCAGGCGCGCGTCGCCGCTCTGAAGGAAAAGGGCGTCAGCCCGAAGCTGGGCATCGTCCGCTGCGGCGAGAACCCCTCCGACCTTTCCTATGAGCGCGGCGCGACCAAGCGCGCCGAGGAAGTGGGCGTCGAGGTCGTCAAGTACGTCCTGCCCGAGGACGTGACCAAGGAAGCGCTGCTCGCACAGATCGACGAGATCAATGCCGACGATTCCGTCCACGGCGTTCTGATGTTCCGCCCGCTGCCCAAGCACCTCAAGGCCGATCAGGACGAGATCTGCAACCGTCTGAAGGCCGAAAAGGACATCGACTGCATGACCGATCTGTCGAACGCAGGCGTGTTTACCGGCAAGAAGCTGGGCTTCGCACCCTGCACGCCGCAGGCCTGCATGGAGATTCTGGATTACTACGGCATCGACTGCAAGGGCAAAAACGCCGTTGTCATCGGCCGCAGCCTCGTCGTCGGCAAGCCCGCAGCGATGATGCTCATGGCCAAGAACGCCACCGTGACCGTCTGCCACACCAAGACCGTTAACACCGCCGAGATCGCACGCAATGCGGACATCATCGTCTCCGCAGCAGGCGTTCTCAAGTCCCTGACAAAGGACTTTGTCCGCCCCGGTCAGGTCGTCATCGACGTCTCCATGAACTGGGACCCCGAGAAGGTCACCTCCAAGGGTGTCGGCGGCATGGCGGGCGATGCCGTGTTCAGCGAGGTCGAGCCGATCGTCGATGCAATCACGCCGGTTCCCGGCGGTGTCGGCGGCGTGACGAACGTCGTTTTGATCAGCCATGTCGTCGAGGCGGCGGAGCGCGCCTTGAACGCCTAAGCCGCAGAAAGAGAGCGTGTGCATGAAAACACGTTTTCAACCGCCTGAAAAGGCCATCCGGCTGACGTTCTGGCTGTTCACGGCGCTCTGCCTGCTCGCAGCGGCCGCCATGCCTGACCGCAGGGAGATGATCCGCGGGCTTGTGCGCATTTGCACGCAGTCGGGGCAGACGGTCAAGAGCTATTTTGACGTGAGCTACGGCGGCTTTGCAGGCACGTTTTTGAACGTCGCCATCGTCTGCGCCGCCTGCGCCGCGATCTATCACCTGCCCGGCGCAAAGCCCGACGGCGTGTCCGTGCTGGCTTTCTTCCTGACGGCGGGCTTCTGCTTCTGGGGCACGACCGCGCTGAACATCTGGCCGTGCTTCCTCGCCGTTACGATTTACTGTCTGGTCAAACGCACGAAACCCGGTACGCTGTGCAACGCCTTCCTGTTTTCCACCGGCCTGACACCCCTCATTACGGAGCTGCTTTTCCGCTGGCCGGGCGAGGAATGGCACGGCTTTACCCTGCTCGGCTGCCTGATGGCGCTGGCCGTCTCGCTCGTCATTGCTTTCCTGCTCGTCCCCGGGCTGGAGCACAGCCCGAAGGTCCACAAGGGCTTCGACCTCTATTCCGCTGCCGTGCCGATGGGCTTCATCGCCTTTCTGCTGCGTGCGGTGTTGTATAAGGTTCTCGGCGGCAAGCTCTCGGACAGCGTGGGTGTCGGCCTCGGAGACAGCTTCTGGGCGGTCTCCAACGGCTTCTGCTTTGTTGTATTCGGCCTCGCGCTCGTGCTGGGGCTGGTGCTCGGCGGCAGCTTCAAGCGCTATTGGCAGCTTCTGAAGGACTCCGGCTACGGCGCGGATTACGGTGCGAAGTATGGCGTAGGCACCGCACTGATGAATCTGGGCATTTACGGTCTGTTCATCGTGCTGTATTACAATCTGATCGGCGCAAACTGGAATGCCGCAACCCTCGGCTGCGTGTTCTGCATGGTCTGCTGCTGCTTCAAGGGCAGTCATCCGGTCAACGTCTGGCCGATCATGGTAGGCTACGTTGCCGCGAGCTTCGCCGCAAAGGGTCTTTGCAGCCTGCTTGGAACGGAATTTTCCCTCGCCATCAATGCGCAGCCTATCGTCATCGGCCTCTGCTTTGCCAATGGCCTATCGCCCATCGCAGGCAAATACGGCTGGCTTGCCGGTATCGTGGCGGCGATGGGGCACTTTGCCCTCGTCACCTGCGTACCGCTGATGCACGGTGCGTTCCTGCTCTACAATGGCGGCTTCACGGCTGCGATCGTCTGCATCATATTCGTGCCGCTGCTGGAAAAATTCTTCCACACGCGCGACGAGCGCCGTGCCGCAAAGGATCTTGCCTCATGAAACGCATTTTCGTTCTGCTTCTTGCCGCCGCTCTGCTTCTGAGCCTCACCGCCTGCGCAGGCGGCGGCAAGAACTCCTTACAGGAGCGTCTGGAACAGGAGAGAAACAATCGCAGCTCGAGCGTCTCCGGTGCGCCCTCGAGTGAACCGGAATCGTCGAGCGAAACCGAGCCGCCCGTCTCGCGCGAGGACGTCGTCACGGATGCGATCGCAGAAGAAAAGGAAACACAGTTCGGCAGCTTGAGCTACCACGTTCCGCAGGTGAATCTGCCGGGCGCGGAGACCGTCAACGCCGAGATTCAGGAGAATTTCGGTCAGCTTGCCACCGAAGGGCTGGAGAGCACCGACGAATATCTGCCGCCCTGCTACCGCATCGACTGGACGCTGCACTGGTACGGCGACACCTTCGCGCTGGTCATCTGCAAGCATCTGGACGGCGACTATAACTGCTACACGGTCTACAGCTTCGATTATCCGAACGGTCAACCGCTGGAATTTGAGGAGCTGCTTTCCCGCGCCGGGCTGGATGCAAACGGATATTTCGCACAGGTCACGCTTCGCGCCGAGCAGATCTACCGCGAGGCGTGGGGCAGCGTCGAGGAGGTTGACCCGAACAGCTTTGCGCGGCAGCTCAACTGGACGATCAGCGATGAAAACGTCCGCAGCGCTGCCCACCGCAACATCTATTTCGACGAGGACGGACGACTGATGGTCATCATGGCCATCGGCGCACTGGCAGGCTCAGGCTCCTACGAAATGACCTTCCCGCTGTACGAGAATTAAACAACCGATCAATGTCTGCATTGACCCGGTAAGGAATCCTAAAAAAACAGGTGCACTCCGTCGAGAGCGCACCTGTTTTTGCATTTTTTTGCATGCACAGGTCTGATATACCGTTGTAGTAATAATTTCTTGCATAAACTTTGAATTTTTATTAGTTTCGTGAATGTAATAGTTGTTTCGGAATAAAAAAGTTTGAAAAATCTTGATATTTCCGATTTGGCATGGTAAAATAAATAACAGAAATCCAATCGGAGGAATGACTATGGCAATCGAGGTCAAAAGTGAGACCGGCCGTCTGCGCACCGTGCTGCTGCACCGTCCGGGCAGTGAACTGGAACAGCTCGCACCCAATTCTATGGCGCGGCTTTTGTTTGACGATATTCCCTATCTTCAGGGCGCACAGAGCGAGCACGACTGCTTTGCCGACGTTCTGCGCGAACACGACGTGCGCGTTTTGTATCTCTCGGAGCTGATGGCTGAAACGCTTGCACAGAGCGACGCGCTGCGCCGGCGCTTTGTTGAGGACTTCATCCACCGCAGCGGCGGTGTGGCCGACAGCTACCGCGAGGGTCTGACCGAATTGCTGCTGGACATTCCGGACAATCGGGAGCTGGTGCTCAAGACCATGGTCGGCGTGCGCTTTGACGAGCTGCCGCAGCACTTCGGGCGCAGCCTTGCGTCCATGCGCAGCGACCGCACACATTTCATCCTTGAGCCGATTCCCAACCTCTATTTCACGCGCGACCCCTTCGCCTGCATTGGAAACGGTGTCTCGCTGCACAAAATGTATTCCGTTACGCGCAACCGTGAGACGATCTACGGCGATTATATCCTGCATTATCATCCGGACGTCGCGGGCTGCACGCCCTTCTATTACACGCCTGATGAGCCGTTTACGCTCGAGGGCGGCGACATCATGAACCTCAGTGCCGGGACGATTGCCGTCGGTATCTCCCAGCGCACCATGCCCGAAGCCGTGGAGCGACTTGCGCGCAACATCTTTGCCGACGAGGGCTGCGAGATTCGTCGCGTGCTGGCCGTGGACATTCCCAGCAGACGTGCCTTCATGCATCTCGACACCGTTCTGACCCAACTCGATTACGACAAATTCCTGATCCATCCTGCCATTTTGCAGAATTTGCAGGTCTTTGAGCTGTGCCCCGGAAAACAGGGCGCGGTCAAAGTCCGTGCGCTGGACGAACCGCTCGAGGCACTTCTGGCCGAGGCCGTGGGTGTTGAACGCGTAACGCTGCTGCAGTGCGGCGGCGGCGACCAGATTGCTGCCCAGCGTGAGCAGTGGAACGATGGGTCGAACACGCTGTGCATCCGTCCCGGCACGATCATCGCCTACGACCGCAACTATGTGACCAACCGCCTTATTGAAGACGCAGGCGTCGAGGTGCTGCGCATTCCCAGCGGGGAGCTGTCCCGCGGGCGCGGCGGCCCGCGCTGCATGAGCATGCCGCTCCGCCGCGACCCGATGCGGTAAATAGTCCCGTGCAAAGTAAAAGAGTGCCGTCCCGATCGGGACGGCACTCAGGTTGTCGAAAAGTCCCTTTGGACTTCCTCGACAACCTGAGTGCAAAATTGCAAAAACTGAATTTGTATCTTAATTATTTTGCAATTTTGGCCGCTGCGGCGGGTTATTGAACGCGAAAGGGGACCCTGACGGTTCCCTTTCATACTAGAATTTCATGAAAAGCCAACGGCTTTTCATAGCGCCGTAGGCGCGTCAAATTCTGCACA
>CAKUMO010000054.1 GCA_934667815.1 uncultured Oscillospiraceae bacterium | reverse complement strand
GTAACGACTATTTATGGTGACCGCTATGTATTCGGTCCCGACACCAGGCTGAAAATCAACGGCGAATTTGTGAATTACAAGCGTTACGAAGGCGATACAAGTGATGGCTCTGACGGCACCATGTGGGTCATTACTGATCTGACGATGACGCCGCAGGCCTCCGGCACTACGCCCGAATATAAAATCACAGACGGTGCAAACGGTGCCTGGACGCAAAACAGCGACGGCACGCTGAAGTTTGTAGCAAACGGAGATTTCTCCAAGTTCACCGGCATTAAGGTTGACGGCACGCTCATTGACGCGGATAAGTATACCGCCGTATCCGGCTCTACGGTCGTCACACTGAAAAAAGATTACCTCAGCACGCTTTCTGTCGGCAAGCACACCCTTACTATCGTCTATAATGACGGCGAGTGCAGCACGGAGTTTGAGATCAAAGCGGCTCAGAGCGGTGGCAGCACGGCGGATAAACCGAAGCCTCCTCAGACCGGCGACAACAGCAGTCTTACGCTGTGGATCGCACTGCTGTTTATCAGCGGCGGCGCTGTGATAGGCGCAACGGTTGTCAGCAAAAAGAAAAAGCACAGCATCTAACAAAATAGTTTAACTCACCCGGCGGCTATCGGAAACGGTAGCCGCTTTTTTGCATGATCTTTGTGCTTTTTCGGCATGACAATGCAGCGTTCTTGCGCCAGACGGCCGGAATTGTTATAATCAAACTGACACTGCTATGCAAAGGAGCTTCGCGCATGGAAGAATCTGAGAAAATTCAGGAGGCCGACTGGGTCGTCGCGCCAAGAGAACTCGCAGCGCCGGTCATCACGCGCAGGTTTTACGTTGGCGCGGCGGGGAGGGCAGAACTGCAAATTTCTGCGCTCGGTTTTATGATCCCATATGTCAACGACAGGCGCGTTGGGGATGAATATTTTCGCCCGTCAAACAGCCTCTTTTGCAGACGGAAAACCGAGACCTTCCTGTATCCGATTTTCGACGAATTGACATATCGGTGTTATTATTCAACCTTTGATATATCGGACTGTCTGCATAGCGGTGAAAATGTGCTGGAAATTGCACTCGGCAACGGATGGTACCGGCAGAAGCGGCGTACTGCCGAGGGAAACGTGGCCTTTGGTGACAGCCTCGGCGCACGATTTGCCATAAAAATAACGGATGAAAACGGCGAACGCACGCTGCTTTCCGATGGCAGCGAGATTTGCCGCGCAAGTCAAATCGTTTCAAGCGACCTCTTTTTCGGAGAAACGGTCGATTATCGCCTGCGGGAGTTTGCGCAGTGTCCGGTGCGGCGTCGGCAGTTGCCGGAAACACTGCTGATGCCCGAGGAGGCGCCGCCTGACCGCGTGATGCGTGTGCTGCCGCCGCGTCTGCTGCTGCGCAAGGGGAATTGCGCGATCTACGACGCGGGCGAGAATGTCAGCGGCTTTGCCGTACTTCAAATCGATGCGGCATACGGGGAACGTGTTACCGTTCGCTATGCCGAAACGTTTGACGGCGAAGCGCTGAATTACCAAAGCACCGGCGCGGAGTATGATGGGTCGCTGCTCGGACTTCCAAATCGAAAATATCACATTTGACTTTAATGACGGCAACCCGCTGCCCGCCAACATGGATGGGGTGCATTTGGAAGGCGGCTGCCATCACGGGATTATCCGCAGGCTGCGCGGCACGGTCTATGACGACATGGTCGCCCTGAACGCCGATGAGCTGATTCGCGGGGATATCAGCGACATTCTGATTGACGATCTCTATGCGCGTCATGCGCACAGTGCGGTGCGCCTGCTGGCCTCGGGGCATTGTGTGCGTGACATCTGCATCTCCAACATTCGTGGAAGCTACTTCACCTACACGGTCGGATTTACGAAGTATTTCAAGATGGGCAACGGCATCAACGGCCGCTTCGAGAACATCACCATCCGCGACTGCGAGGTTACCAAATCCGACATTCTGCCGTGGTTCCGTGACGTTACCTATCCCGTCTTTTACTTCCAGACGGAAACGGAGGTTCACGGGCTGTATCTGCAAAACATCCACCGCACGCTCTGCGGCAGGGCAGCAAAGCTCTTCGGTATGGAAAACGGCGCATTCGTCTGCGACGTGCACTTGGAAAACGTGCGCGGCGATATGCCGGAGGATGCGGAGAATATTGCAGAGTTTGCCGCAGCGGCGCAGTAAAGAGGAAAAACGATGGAATTGATTCGCGGCCTGAAAAATGGTATGGTATTGCAGCGCGATATGGGGACAAATGCCTGCAAAATTACGATTTCTCTGCGCGGTGTGCAGCACCCGCAGCCCTCGCTCGGAAAACTGGAGCACCTCGGCGGAGAGCGCTACCGGCTGACTGGCATTCCCGTCGGCGGCCCGTATGCGCTGACGCTGGCTGACGGAACAAGGCGGCTGGAACTTACCGATCTCTGGGTTGGGGACGTCTGGCTGCTCGGCGGCCAATCCAACATGGAGGGCTGGGGTGAGCGCGGCGAGGCCGAGCTGCGCTATGACGAAGCGCCCTTGCAGAAGATTCGCGCCTTTTATCTGGACGACCATTGGGAGGCGGCGAGGTCGCAGCTACATCTGCCGTGGACAAATCATGATACCGCACTGGCGGAGAAATTTCTGGCCGGCCGTGGCTTGACCCTTGCGCAGTGCGACTGCCTGACCCTTGCGGATGCAGGCGTTGGCCCGGGACTGTTCATCGGACAGTACCTCTGCGAGCAGAGCGGTGTTCCTCAGGGGCTGATTCCCTGCGCCTTCGGCGGGACCTGTATGCAGGATTGGCTGCCGGAGAATCTGACGCCGACGTCGCAGTATCGTCACACGCTGCGCCGCTTTTGGGAGATCGGCGGAAATGTGCGCGGCATGTTCTGGTATCAGGGCGAAAGCGATCTGAACTGGCTCTGTGCCGCAAAGCTGCCCGACAGAATGAAGCACATGGTTTCGGCGTTCCGAAAGGACTTCGACCTTCCGGAGCTGCCTTTTGTACAGGTTCAGATCGGAAAAACACAGGGCTGTGACGACTGTCAGCTAGACAGAATTGCCGCGTGGCACAAAATTCGGTGCCTTCAGGCAGAAATGCGCTTTCCGAATTTTGCGACGGTTTCCGCTGCCAACGCGACCTATCAGGATACCATTCATCTTGACACCCCCTCGCAGCGCTGCATCGGAAAGGCCGCAGCCATGCAGATGTGTGCGCTGCTCGGCCGGGAGGAGCTGGCAAATCCTGTTCTGAAACACATTGAAATCCGTCAGACCAATGGGCATCTGCCGACAAATAAGACCTCGGTCATGCTGACTTATGACCATGTAATCGGAGAACTGCGCGCCGACGGCGCACCGGGTGGCTTCTCCGTCACGCTGTTTGACGAAATCCCGTATTTATTTCCCAATAAGCTCATTCACCATGTCGTGCTGCATGGGAATCAGGTGGAGATCGTCACGGGCTATTCCGCAGAACAGCTTGCGCACGCTTTTGTCTGGCATGGTGCGGGGCCGAATGCGCTTTGCAATGTCCATGACGCGGAGGGCAGAGCGCTTCTGGCCATGGGGCCGGTGCCGGTCTGTACGGTGTGAAAATGCAATACGGATTTCTTGCGCTGTCAACGGCCTTTGCTGCATCGGGCAGCATAGCCGGTGCGCTGTTCAACCGAAAGACAGGAAAGCGGCAGGGTGCTGCGCCGTATACGCTTGCGGTCATGCTGTCGGCGCTCCTTTCGTGGGCAGTGCTTTTCGCGCTGAATCCGCAGGCAAGCTGGCGCGTTTTACCCTATGCGCTTGTGTTTGCGGTGTGCTTTGTGCTTACGAATGCGGCGCTGATTCGCGCGCTGAGCTGCGGCCCGATTGCTGTGACCTCGCTGATCCAGCAGCTCTCGCTGCTGGGCGTGACGGTTTGGGGATTCTTCTTCTGGAACACGTGCGTGACATGGACGGTCGGCGTCGGATTGACCTTGATCGCAATTTCTCTCTGGCTCTGCCTGCGGCCGGACAAAGAGAAACCGCAGACCAGACCGAACGGAAGATGGCTGATCTGCGCTGCGGTAGTGTTTTTCGGCAATGCGGGCTGCTCTATCACGCAGAGAACGCAGCAGATGCGCTTTGAGGGGAAGTATGGCAGCTTCCTGATGCTGCTTGCTATGGCATTTTCCGTGCTGTGCTGTCTGGCGCTTTGCCTGCATGCAGGGAAGGGCACTTTTTCCGTGCTGCGCGGGACATGGCTGTTTCCGATGATTGCGGGTATCAGCAATGCGGTTTTGAATCTCCTTGTGATCGCTCTTGCGAGCAGCAGCCTCTCACCCAGCTTGATCTATCCGGTGATTGCGGTGGGCGGCCTGACGATCACGACGCTTTGCTCTGCGCTGCTGTTCCGCGAAAAGCTGCACCGGCGGCAGTGGCTCGGTGTTGTCATCGGCATAGCTGCGGTTACTGTATTATCGATTTGAAATGTAGAAATCGCGATGCACGGAATACCCTTCAAGTATGACGTGCTTCTGTTCTTTTGTTTGGAGTGGGATTATGGAGCATTACCTTGCCATCGACATCGGCGCATCCTCCGGGCGGCATATCGTGGGCTGGATGGAGGACGGCGGGCTGAAAACGAAAGAGGTCTACCGCTTTCCGAACGGCGTGCAGGAGCGGAACGGACATCTTGTCTGGGATGTGGACGCGCTGCTTGCCCATGTAAAGGCAGGCATTGCAGCGGCCAAAGCTGAGTTTCGGGAGATCGTCAGCCTCTCCATCGACACTTGGGGCGTGGACTATGTGCTGCTGCGGGGGAACGAAGAAGTGCGCCCTGTGTACGCTTACCGGGACAGCCGCACGGAGGTGGTTATTCCCAAAGCGCATAAAATCCTGCCGTTTTCGGAGCTGTACGCCAAAACCGGCTGCCAGTTTCAGCCCTTCAACAGCATTTATCAGCTCTATGCCGATAAGCTGGCCGGGCGGCTCGACGGCGTGACGGATTTTCTCATGATCCCGGAGTATCTCCTCTGGAAGCTCTGCGGCATGAAGTCCAAGGAGTACACCAATGCAACCACCACCGGCATGGTAAACGCTGAAACCGGAGAATTTGACCCGGAGATCATCTCGGCACTGGGCTTGCCGTCTATCTTCCCAAGGCTCCAAAAGCCGGGGACTGTGCTGGGTGAGTATGACGGAATCAAATGCGTCCTCTGCGCCACCCACGACACGGCCTCGGCGGTGGAGGGCATCCCGATGGAGGGAAACCATCCCTACATTTCCTCGGGAACGTGGTCGCTGCTGGGCGTGAAAACACCCTGCCCTATTACGGATGACGCCAGCCGCGCCGCGAATTACTCCAACGAGGGCGGCGTGGGCTACAACCGCTACCAGAAAAACATCATGGGAATGTGGCTGGTCAACCGCCTGAAAGATGAGCTTTGCCCGGAAACGCCGTTTTCGGCGATCGTCCAAATGGCGGCGGAAAGCCGGTTTGCGGAAACCGTAAACGCCAACGCTCCGGATTTTCTCGCACCTGACAGCATGAAAGCTGCCTTCGACGTAGCGCTGTCCGCGAAGCCGCAGAGCGCGGGCGACTATTTCCGCTGCGCGTACCGCAGCCTTGCGCAAAGCTATGCAGAAGCGCTGGCAGAGCTGGAAAGCAACACCGGGCGTACCTATGAAAAGCTCTACATTGTCGGCGGCGGGGCAAAGAATGCATTTCTGAATGATTTGACCAGAGAAGCTACCGGAAAAGAGGTCATCGCCCTGCCCATTGAGGCCACCGCGCTCGGTAATCTGAAAATTCAAATGGAGGCAGACAAATGAGCTATACGGAAGCAAAAGAAAAATACGCAGCGCTCGGCGTGGATACCGAAGCGGCGCTGGATAAGCTGAAAACCGTGCCGCTGTCCCTGCACTGCTGGCAGGGCGACGATGTGCGCGGTTTTGATACCGACCCAAGTAAGCCCCTCACCGGCGGCATTCAGACGACCGGCAGTTACCCCGGCCGAGCCCGCACGCCGCAGGAGCTGATGGCAGACATTGAGGAAGTGCTGAAGCTCTGCCCCGGCACGAAAAAGCTGAATCTTCATGCCAGCTATGCTATTTTTGCGCCCGGCGAGTGGGTAGACCGCGACAAGCTGGAGCCGAAGCATTTTGCGCCGTGGGTGGAGTTCTGCAAAGAGCATAACCTTGGCGCAGATTTCAATCCGACGTTCTTCTCCCATCCCAAATGCGACCCGCTGACACTCTCTTCCCCGAATGCGGACACCCGCCAGTTCTGGATTGACCACGGCAAAGCCTGCGTGCG
>CAKUMO010000053.1 GCA_934667815.1 uncultured Oscillospiraceae bacterium | reverse complement strand
AACGGCAAGGTCGAGCGCAGCCACCGCGAGGATCAGAAGCGTTTCTATTCCTGCCACGCGGTTTACTCTCTGGATGACTTCGCGAAACAGCTCGCCGTCCACAATCGCCGCTCCAACAGCTTACCCATGAGACCCCTTCGCTGGCGCTCCCCCTCTGACTTTGTTGTCCAATATGTTTGACAAACCTACAAAATCCAACAAGCCCACCACCAACTGCGCCATTTACGGTTACAAGAAAGACCCGGAGAACAAATACCATTGGCTGATCGACGAAGAAGCCGCCGCCGTGGTGCGCCGCATTTTCCGATTGACCATCGAGGGCAAAGGCCCCTATGATATTGCCCGTATTCTCTTTGAGGATAAGGTGGAAACACCTGCCGTGTACTTCGGCAAGCAGGGCAAGGGCATCTGGAAAAGCAAAGAGGAATTTTCCAATCCTTATAACTGGAGCGGCTATGTCGTGGGGCAGATCCTCTCCAAGCCGGAGTATATGGGGCATACGGTGAATTTTCGTTCCCACAAGCAGTCCTATAAAGATAAAAACGCCGTGATGAATCCTAAGGAGGATTGGCTCATCTTTGAGGACACCCACGAGGCCATTGTGGATAAGAAAACATGGGAGCTTGCGCAAAAGCTCCGCAAGACGCCAAAGCGCATTGACACGCTGGGGGAAGCGAATCCGCTGACCGGCCTTTTGTACTGTGCCGACTGCGGCGAGAAGATGTATAACCATCGCTCCAAAGGCGGCACGGAGAATAATCCCTATCCATCTGACTTTTTCGATTGTTCCTCCTATACCCTTGCCCGTCAGAAAAGAACTGCCGCCTGCTGCGGCCACTATATCACGACCAAGGCTCTGCGAACTCTGATTCTGGACACCATCCGAACGGTCAGCACCTTTGCGATTTCCAATCAGGCGGCGTTCATGGAAAAGGTGCGCTCCGCCTCCCGGCTCCGGCAGGCGGAAGCGGCCAAGGATGCCAAGCGAAAGTTGAGCAAGGACAAAAAGCGCATTGCCGAGCTGGACACTATCATCAAAAAGCTCTATGAATCCTTTGCCGTCGGGCGCATTACCGATGAACGCGCGGAGCAGAAAGCGCTGCAAACTGCTGTCGCAGGAGCAGAAGAAAAGCTGTCCGCTTTTGCAGAGGACACCGCCCGTGTGGAGCAGTTTCTGGAGCTGGCAAGGAAGTACTCCGATTTTTCCGAGCTGACCACGCCCATGATCAACGAGTTTATTGAGAAAATCATCTTGATAATGCTGTGATTGAAAACCTTTTTTGGTTTGCTCAAAAGCGAACTGCTGTATCTGCAGGAATTTCAATCCATGGAACACTTTAAGCAGGAACTAATCGAATATCTGGACTACTACAACAACCACAGGATTACGGCAAAGCGAAAGGGCCTGCCGCCTGTAATTCACAGGCAACAAGCCCTTTCGGTCGCTTGAATAATTTGCGTTAAAATATTTGTCTAACTTTTGGGAGTCACTTCAAGTGTTCGGCCGCGGGGTAATTTTCTTTAGGGAAGCTCTGATAAAATCATCAAGAGTGGACAGTGAGATATTTTTTGTCAAGCCGAGGTTCGGGAAACGCAGGAATACTGGATGTCTTTCAAGTTTTCCGAACCGAAAGATTGGCGGAAAAGATCCGCTGTCCGCCGCAGAGGATTTTTTCAGAGTTTCCTTAGTTATCCAGCGTTTCGGCCAGCTCGAGTCCGGGGTTGCGGCGGATGGTGAAATCGACCGCCCACAGGCTTGAGAACACCAGCAGCTTGTGGCCGCGGTAGTCCTCCAGCAGCTCCGCATCGGACGACAGATTCAGCTCCTTTTCGTCCACGGGCGACTTGGTGATGAACCGCAGCACCTCGTAGGGCAGGCCCTCCATGCGCAGCTCCACGCCGTATTCGTTGAGCATGCGGTAGCGGAATACGTCGAATTGCAGCGTGCCGACGACACCCACGATGACCTCCTCCATGCCGGTGTTCGGCACGCGGAAGATCTGAATGGCGCCCTCCTGCGCGATCTGCTCGGTGCCCTTGACGAACTGCTTGCGCTTCATCGTGTCCCTGGGGCTGACGCGGGAGAAATGCTCCGGCGCGAAGGTCGGAATACCCGCGAATTTGAACTTCTTACCCGGCACGGTGATGGTATCACCGATGGAGAAAATACCGGGGTCGAACACGCCGATGATGTCGCCCGCGTAGGCCTCGTCGATGATCTCGCGCTCCTGCGCCATGAGCTGCTGCGGCTGCGACAGGCGCAGCTTGCGGTTGCCCTGCACATGGAACACCTCGGCCTCGCGCTCGAATTTACCGGAGCAGATGCGCATGAACGCCAGACGGTCGCGGTGCGCTTTGTTCATGTTCGCCTGAATTTTGAACACAAATGCGGAAAAATCGGGAGAAAACGTATCGATCACGCCGCAGTCGGCCACGCGCGGAAGCGGCGGCGTGGTCATGTGCAAAAACGCCTCCAGAAAAGGCTCCACGCCGAAGTTCGTCAGCGCCGACCCGAAAAACACCGGGCTGAGCGTTCCCGCGCGCACCTCGTCCAGATCGAATTCACGGCCCGCGCTCAGAAGCTCGACGTCGTCGCGCAGCTGCTGCGCACGCGCGGCGCCGATCAGCTCGTCCACCTTGGGATCGTCCGGCTCGACCTCGAGCTTGTCCGCGCGGTTTTTGCCGGAAATGCCCGAGAAAAAGTCGATGCGGCTCTTCTGCCGGTCGTAAACGCCCTGAAATTCCTTACCGCAGCCGATCGGCCAGTTCACCGCGTAGGTCTCGATGCCCAGCTCACGCTCCAGCTCGTCGAGCAGGTCGAAGGGGTCCTTGGCCTCGCGGTCCATCTTGTTGACAAAGGTGAAGATCGGGATGTGCCGCATCGCGCAGACCTTGAACAGCTTGCGTGTCTGCGCCTCGACGCCCTTGCTGCCGTCGATGACCATGACCGCCGAGTCCGCCGCCATGAGCGTGCGGTAGGTGTCCTCGGAAAAGTCCTGATGTCCCGGCGTATCCAAAATATTGATGCAATAGCCGTCATAGCGGAACTGCATGACGGATGACGTGACAGAAATGCCGCGCTGCTTCTCGATCTCCATCCAGTCGGAGACGGCGGCGCGGGCGTTTTTCTTGCCCTTGACGGCACCGGCCTGCGCAATGGCTCCGCCGTAAAGCAGGAATTTCTCGGTCAGCGTCGTCTTGCCGGCGTCCGGGTGCGAGATAATCGCAAAAGTGCGGCGGCGGCTGATCTCCTCTCGTAGGGTTGACATAATATTCCTCCTGTGCCCGCCGAACGGCGGACATCCGATTTTCTGACATACAAAGCGTATTTTATCACAAATACCGGCCGATTACAAGCAAAAAGTGGGATAAAGCGTGTTTTCCGGTTGCAATCGCGCGGCCGGACTGGTATAATAGAATTATTATGGACGGGAGGAACGTGTATGTTCGATAATTTTACGCTTTTCGGGCTGGAATTCAGCCTGCTTGATCTGCTGATGGCAGCACTGCTGCTCGGCACGGGCATTTACTGCATCTATACGGCGATCCGCGTGCGCCGCGAGTGCGGATTTTTCGAGAATAAGCTGCTGCTGCCCGGCAACTGCAAGCCCGAGGACTGCGCCGATCCGGACGGCTTTTTCGACTACATTTTCCCGCGGATGCTGCTGTTCGGCATCGCGATGATCCTGTGCGCGGCGCTGGATTTCGGCGTTTTGTGCGTCGTGCGCATGGGGCTGACGGGGCTGTGGCTGTACTGGGTACAGCTTGTGGTGCCTTTCGGCTGCTTTGCGTGGTACATCGTTTTGCAGAAAAATGCCGCAAAACGGTTCTGGTAAAATCGGAATATTTAAACAACTGCCGCCGGTTTTTTTAACCGGCGGCAGTTCAGCTTGTCAAAAAAGTCCCTTTGGACTTTTTTGACAAGCTGAACTGCAAAATTGCAAAATCTGAATTTGTATTTTTTGTTATTTTGCAATTTTGGCCGCTGCGGCGGGTTATTGAACGCGAAAGGGAACCCTGACGGTTCCCTTTCACACTTTCCTTCCCTCCGAAGCTTTCGGCTAGATAGGTTTTTTGACAGTCCGAGCTGCCGCCGGTTTTTTAAACCGGCGGCAGCCTTTTTATTCGTTAGAATTAGAAGCTCTTGATATTACAGCTCGACGTCCATCGCCGCAACCACACGCGCGCAGCGCGGGCACAGGCCCTCGGCGTTGGCCTCGGTGGAGTGCATCCAGCAGCGCGGGCACTTTTCGCCCGCTGCGGGCAGAACCTCGATGCGCATGCCGGGGAAGTTCGCGCCGGTACCGCAGACGTTCTCCTCGGCAGGCGCGCCGTTTTCGAGCAGCACGTCCGAGACGATGAACAGCTCCGCAAGGTCAAGCTCCCTGACTGCGTCCAGCGCGGCGCGGGAGGCCTCGTCCTCGGCGTAGAGCGCGACATGTGCCTCGAGTGCCTTGCCGATGCGCTTGTCTGCGCGTGCGGCCTCAAGAACACCGTTGACGTCGCTGCGCAGCGCGATGAGCGTGTCCCACTTGCGCATGGCCTCGTCGGAGAGCGCGTAGGCCGTGTAGGGCTTGACCATCTCGTTGAGGACGATGTTTCTCGTGTCGTCGCCGTCGCGGTGCGGCATAGCCTGCCAGATCTCATCGCAGGTAAAAGCCAGAATCGGCGCGAACATCCGCGCCATGGCGTCGAGAATGAGGTACAGCGCGGTCTGGGCACTGCGGCGCTTGAGGCCGTTGCGTTCCTCACAGTAGAGGCGGTCCTTCAGAATGTCCAGATAGAAGCTCGACAGCTCCACCACACAGAAGTCGTTGATCGCGTGGGTCAGGACATGGAATTCATAATTCTCATACGCGTGGAAGCCGGTCTCGATCAGCGCGTTGAGCTTCGTGACCGCCCAGCGGTCAAGCTCGAGCATATCCTCGGGCGCGACGAGATGGTTGGCATCAAAGCCGTCGAGGTTGCCGAGGCAATAACGCGCGGTGTTGCGGAACTTCAGGTAGCTCTGCGAGAGCTGCTTAAAGATTTCCTTGGAGCAGCGCACGTCTACGCGGTAGTCCGCGCTCGCCGCCCACAGGCGCACGATGTCCGCGCCGAAATCGCGGATCAGCTCGGCCGGGTCAACGCCGTTGCCGAGGGACTTGTGCATGGCCTTGCCCTCGCCGTCCACCGTCCAGCCGTGGGTCAGGCACTCGCGGAAGGGCGCGCCCTCGCCCAGCGCGCCGACGCTGGTGAGCAGGCTCGACTGGAACCAGCCGCGGTACTGGTCGGCACCCTCGAGATACATGGTCGCGGGCCACTGCTCGGGATGATCGCGGCGCAGGGACGCGATGTGCGTGGAGCCGGAGTCAAACCAACCGTCGAGCGTGTCGGTCTCTTTTTCAAAGGCCCTGCCGCCGCAGTGCGGGCAGGAAAGTCCCTCGGGGATAAGCTCCATGGCCTCGTGCGCGAACCAGTAATTCGAGCCGTGCTCGTCAAAGAGCTTGGAGATGTGCGCGATGGTCTCGGCCGTGCAGACGGGCTTGCCGCAGTCCCTGCAGTAGAACACCGGGATGGGCAGACCCCAGCGGCGCTGGCGGGAGATGCACCAGTCGGCGCGGTCGCGGATCATGGAGATCATGCGGTCCTTGCCCCATGCGGGCATCCACTTGACATTCTCGCAGGCCGCGACGGCCTCGTCCTTGAAGGACTCGACGGAGCAGAACCACTGCGGCGTGGCGCGGAAGATGATCGGGCTCTTGCAGCGCCAGCAGTGCGGATAGCTGTGGGTAAATTCCTCGGAGGCAAACAGCGCGCCAGAGGCGACCAGATCGTCGAAAATCGCCTTGTTCGATGCGTCATAGCGCATACCGGCGAACTTTCCGGCGGCCTCGGTCTGATAGCCGCGGTCGTCCACGGGCACGATCAGCTCCATGTTGTAGCGGCGGCAGGTCTGGTAGTCGTCTGCGCCGAAGCCGGGCGCGGTGTGCACGCAGCCCGTGCCGGAGTCCATGGTGACATAATCTGCCACAACCAGCAGAGAATCGCGGTCGAGGAAGGGATGCTGCGCGGTCATATACTCAAAGAAGCGGCCGTTGAAGTGCGCAAGCGTCTCGTAATGCTCGATCTTGCCGGCCTTCATGGTCTTTTCTGCCAGCGCGGCGGCGACAATATAGCGCTCGCCGTTTTCGGCCTGCAAGAGGACGTAGTCCTCGTCCGGATTCAGCGCGATGGCGAGGTTGCCGGGCAGCGTCCAGGTCGTCGTCGTCCAGATGATGAAATAGGTGTTCGCCGTGCCGTAATCGGCCAGCTTGCCCTTGTCGTCCTTAACGGCAAACTTGACATAGATGGACGTGCAGGGATCGTCCTGATATTCGATCTCGGCCTCGGCCAGCGCGGTCTCGTCCTTCGGGCACCAGTAGACAGGCTTCAGGCCCTTGTAGATATAGCCCTTGCGGAACATTTCGCCGAAAACCTTGACCTCCTCGGCCTCAAAGTGCCTGTCCATGGTCTTGTAGGGGTGCGCCCAGTCGCCCATGACGCCCAAGCGGCGGAAGCCCGCCATCTGACGGTCGATGAAATCCTGTGCGAAAGCCTCGCACGCACTGCGGAACTCGGTGACGGGCATGGCCTTGTGGTTGAGTTTGTTCTTCTTGATGATGGCCGACTCGATGGGCATGCCGTGGTTGTCCCAGCCGGGAACGTAGGGCGTGTAGTAGCCGCGCATGGCATAGGAACGGACAATGAAGTCCTTGAGGGTCTTGTTCAGCGCGTGGCCCATGTGCAGATCGCCATTGGAGAAGGGAGGGCCGTCGTGCAGGATGAAGGCGGGCTTGCCCTCGTTCTTCTTGAGCAGCAGGTTGTAGACGTCGATCTTGTTCCAGTGCTCGAGCATGGGCGGCTCACGCTGCGGCAGCCCGGCACGCATGGGAAAATCGGTCTTTGGTGTGATGATGGTGTTTTTGTAGTCCATGATGATCCTCCAAAAAGGTAGTTTATGAATGAAACGCTCAGCGC
>CAKUMO010000052.1 GCA_934667815.1 uncultured Oscillospiraceae bacterium | reverse complement strand
CGCCGAAAAGGCGGCGGAGATTTATATGAAGATCGCCCACCTGCCGCTGGTGAACACCATTACCGACGAGCAGATGCGCCTGCTTGAAGCCCACTTCGGCGTGAAGGCGCGCGAGGGGTATCTGAATTGATTTTGCTATATTTTAATTCGTTATAAGAGTAAATAATTTGCATTTTCAATGCGGCGTTAGGAGATGAGCCGTCAGAAGCCTGCGGCCATAGGTGCAAAATGTTTATAAATATCTATTCTGCAGTTTTGCGGGCAGCCTGTCAAAATAGGCCAAAGGGAATTTCTGGTCAGGCAGAAACCTCCGATCCATGCTTTGGACTGGAGGTTTTATATTGCCGCTGAGGTATGATCGAACAATCTGCGTGGGTCTTATACAGGCTGTTGATTTTTTTGTGCGTTTTCATTATAATGCTCATGCGAAATAAAAAGGAGCACGGCCATGAAACGCATAATCAAACGATCTTTCATCGATACCATTCCCATCATGACGGGATACCTTGTTTTGGGCTTCGGGTTTGGTATTGTACTAAAAGCCAACGGCTACGGCTTATGGTGGGCCTTGGCGATGAGCCTATTTATCTATGCAGGCTCTATGCAGTATGTGACGGTGGAGCTGCTTGCCGGTGGGGCCTCTTTGATCACCGTGGGTCTTACTGCGCTTATGGTAAATGCCAGGCACCTGTTTTATGGAATCTCCATGATAGATAAATACAAAAACACGGGGAAGAAAAAGCCGTATCTTATATTTGCGCTTACCGACGAGACCTATTCTCTGGTGTGTCAGGACAAGCCGGATATTCCGGAGGGGCAGAAGGCAAACTATTATTTCTTTGTTTCCCTGTTTGACCAGTGCTATTGGGTGCTTGGTTCCGTGCTGGGCGCATTGACCGGAACGCTGGTAAAGTTCAACTACGAGGGAATTGACTTCACATTGACGGCACTGTTTATTACCGTATTCATTGAGCAGTGGCGCAGGGCGAAAAAGCACGTTCCGGCGATTATTGGGGTCGCGGCATCTGTGGCGTGCCTTGTGATATTCGGCAAGGAAAATTTCCTGATTCCGGCGATGGTGATCATTGCGGCATCTCTTTGCCTCTACAAGGACGGTGAAAAGAATGGATAATCCGCAGGCCATCAGTGTCGTTGCAGTTGCGGCGCTTGTCACGGCGGCGCTTCGTTTTTTGCCGTTCCTTATCTTTCGCGGGAACAGAAAAACGCCGCAGCTCATTGAAAAGCTGGGGAGGATCCTGCCCTGTGCGATCATGGGTATGCTGGTGGTATACTGCCTGAAGGATATGAGCTTTGCCAGTCCGGCCGGATTTTGCCCTATCTGATCGCGGGGGCCGTAGTGGCGGGGCTTTATCTCTGGAAAAACAATACGCTGCTCAGCATCGTGTGCGGAACGGTATGCTATATGCTTCTGGTGCAGCTTGTGTTTTGAGAAATTCCTTTGTGTACAATTTGGCAATTTAGACGAACGATTCGTTCTTGCAAGCTCGTCGCGTCTATGATACGATAAAAGAAAAGGCGAGCCGGGAGGACTTGTGATGCAATACAGAAATGAACTTACACAGACCATCCTGCCGTTCTGGATGGGGGCTGCACTTGACCGCAGCAACGGCGGCATTTTCACCTGCCTCGACCGCGAGGGACGCATCTATGGAACGGATAAGAGCGTGTGGTTTCAGGGCCGCGCACTCTGGACGTTCAGCAAGGCGTATAACGTGATTGAAAAGCGGCCGGAGTATCTGGAGGCGGCACGCCTGATCTATGACTTCCTGCCCAAGTGTACCGGCCCGGACGGCCGCATGGCCTTTACCGTCACGCAGGAGGGCGGCGAGCTGCAAAAGCGGCGCTATTACTTCTCCGAGACCTTTGCGGCCATCGGCTGCGCGGAATACTATAAGGCGACGGGCGATGCCGAGGCGCTGCGGCGTGCAGAGATGTATTTCGACGTTGCTTACCGCTGTTATACCGGCGAAATTCCCCTGCAGCCGAAGTTTAATCCGGAAAACTATGCGCTCAAGGCGCTCTCGCCGGTCATGATCCTGCTCTCCACGGCGCAGACGATGGCCGTCAGCGGCTCAGCGCGTGCAGACGAATACCGGCGCATCGCGGACGAATGCCTGCATGAGATCCTGCATGGCGGCTACCTGACCGAGCGGGCGCTGCTCGAGCATGTCCACCCGCAGCAGGGCTTTGTCGATTCCCCGACGGGGCGCATCGTCAACCCCGGCCACAGCATGGAGGCCGCGTGGTTCGTTATGAGCCAAGGACTGCTTTCCGGAAATCGCGAGACGCTGGAGGCGGGACGGAAGATCATCGACCTGACGCTTCCGCTCGGCATGGACGAAAAGCATGGCGGCTTCATCGCCTTTACGGATGTGCTGGGTAAGCCGCCCGTGCAGCTTGAGTGGGACATGAAGCTCTGGTGGCCGCAATGCGAGGCAATGATCGCGCTGCGTCTTGCGGGCAGCCTGTTTGCCGACGAGCGCTACGACCAGCTCTATCACACGCTGGCTGACTATTGCGAACGCTGCTTCATCGACCGCGAGAACGGCGAATGGTACGGCTATCTGCACTATGACAACACGCCCTCGACCACGCTGAAGGGCAATCTGTTCAAGGGGCCGTTCCACATCCCGCGCTTTTATATGCTCATGACGCTGATGGACGACACCGGCGGCATTGAGGCATTTCTGAAGTAATAATGGAATTTACCGCAGCGGCACGCCTCTTTTGAGGTGCGCCGCTGCGGTGGCTTTTGCCTGCGGGGCTTGCAGCGGAGCATTTCTAAATGAACAATCCGTCAAATTTCATGAACGAATCGCCATGTACATTTGCCTCTTGTTGAAATAGACTATATATGGACTTGTCTGGAACGCCGAAATGGACAAGTTAAACAATTTTAAGGAGGGCTCATTTGTGAAAACCCCGAAAGCGTGGAGACGGCTGCTTGCCGGTGTGATCTGCCTGATGATGCTCTGCTCTGTGATCGTGCCTGCTGTGCACGCAGAGGAGAGCGCACCCGTTAGTCTCACCGCAAATGCGCGGGTCTCTGCCTATACCATCGCAGATCCCGCAAACTACTACAACAACAATGCCTCAATCGGTTACATCACCGAAATCGAGGAAGCGTCGTATGACAGACTTTTGGACGGCAAAACTGCCGACCAGTATCGGGAAAAGTTCGACGAGGAATGGGTCGGCTCCGCATGGAACGATCCCAACGGCGGACGCTCCCTGTTTCTGAACCTGTATCGAGGTGTCAGCCGTGATATTACCGTGGATCTTGGCACCGTTCAGAACGTTACCGAGCTGAATCTGCATGTCGGTATCAGCTCATACTACGGTGTTCCCGGGCCGACGAATGTCCGCTTCTATCTGTCTGAGAATGGCAAAGACTTCTATCTGGCGGGCACCGTGACCGACGATCAGGTGACCACGACCAGCGTTGGCATCGAGCATCTGGAGCATGGCGGCTACGTTCTCTCCGGACTGAACTACAACGCGCGCTATGTGCGCATTCAGCTTCCGGTCAGTGTTTGGGTATTTCTGGACGAGCTGTTTGTCAACGGTTATACGCAGGCAAGCGAAACAGCCGATGACCTGACGAAGCTGGAAAAGCTCGAGACCGAGGTTTCCAAGGAGTCCTATTCCACCACCGAGCAGTCCGGCGGCATCATGCACGATTTCCTGTCCTATCAGGGCTGGGGTACTGTGAACGGTGAGCTTACCGAGACTTACAAGACCGTGCGCGAATATGAGGCCATTGTGGCTTACCTGAACGAGGAGGGCGTTCCGCAGGACTGGCTGTATGATGCGGTGACGATGCTGGGCCACGCCAGCACCAGCGGCGGCGGCGTGTATCTGGTCAGCGGCAGCAACACAAAGTATGCGACCAAGGCCGACTGGAAAGCGTGGGTAGACCACATCTATGATTTCACCTACAACGGCGAAATTACCAATCTGGACGCGCTGAACAAGGCCGTCGGCAATGTGAAGGCCACCATGGTTCCCAACGAGCTGAACGGTCTGAGCGAAAGTGAAATTGCAAGCTATATCCTGCCGGTTCGTCTGGCGGTCTATCCCGCAATCTATGCGCAGAACAATTGGGGCACGCTGGAAGCGGGCGACACCTACATCCATGTGACGGTGAACGCCGACGGCAGCCTGAGCTACACCGCCGAGAAGCTGACGCAGAGCAAGACCCTTGACTTTACTTTGCAGGGCCACGGCAACGACGAGGCCGCGACGCTGTCCGACCGTGCTTCGGCCTTCTACTGGTACATGAACCTGCTGGCGGAGCGTTGGCAGCAGAAAAATTACAGCAATCTGAAGCTCCATGGCTTCTATTACTACGAAGAAAAAACCTCCGAATCCGTGGATTCTCTGGTCGTCGATACCGTCAAGCTCTATAACATGATGATCGATCAGCTCGGAACCGACCGTGGCGCGGGCGACTATTCCTCTTACTGGATCCCGTTCTACACGGCGGATGGCACGAAGTACTGGCAGGATCTGGGCTTTGACTATGCCGTCATGCAGCCCAACGCCTACAACTACGGTCAGACCCGTCTGAACTCCGCTGCGGACTATGCCTATTTCTATGGCATGGGCATCGAAATGGAATGGATGGGCCTTGCGCAGGAGGGCTATGTCGATACCTTCATTCAGTACATGACCACCGGTGCGGCCAAGGGCTATCAGAGCGCACCCTCTGCGTGGTACTGGGGCACCTGGGATCTGCCGAGACTTTGCTATAACGAGGGCAATGTCAAGGGCTACCGCTATCTTTATGATCTTGTCTATCAGTACATTTCGGGCAATGCCATTTACTCCGAAAATATCCTTTCCTCCGCAGAGCTGAGCCTGAAGGCGCGCACGATCCTCAATCAGGACACGGTGAATGGCTACGACCTGAGCGTGCTGACCGACGGCCTCCTAGCTGCCGACACGAAATGGGGCAGCGGCAAGCTGATTCAGATCAACGGCAACAATGCGGCAACCTCCCCCTATGAGCTGATTGCCAAGCTGGCGGAGACAACTGCGGTCACGGAGCTGAGCACCTCGTTCTTCGATTGGACGAGCGCGGGCGTCGTGCCGCCCTACGCGGTGGACTACTTCATTTCCGCAGACGGTGAGAACTGGCTGCAAGTCGGCCGCACGTCTGCCGAGGACAACTACACGCTGGCCATTGCCAACGGCGTCGCCGCCAATTATGTGAAGGCCAGAATCTACTGTTCCTATAACACTGCGGGCAAAGCGCCTTATGCGTGGCTGGGTATTGCCGAGTTTTCCGCAAAGGGCACTGCGACCACCCGTAAGGTGGAGATTCCTGCCCTGAACGCCGAAAAGAATCTGGCCTCGCTCGATGGCGCGGTCTATACCATTACGGACTCCAAGGGCGCAGCGGTCGCTTCGATCAACGGCAACGATCTCAAGACTGTTTTGACCGACGGTACGGTGAAGGGCGCGTGGAACACGGGCTACTACTGCTTCAACGATGTCGCTGCGAGCGACCCGTTCTCTCTCGTTGTTGATTTGGGCGAGAACTGCTATGTCAATGGTGTTTCCATGAATTTCTACAGTTGGGTCACCGCAGGCGTTGCAGCTCCGGAAACTGTCAGCTTCTATACCTCACTAGACGGAAAGACGTGGAGCTTCCTCGGTATTGCGTCGAACCCGGTAGTGCTGTACAACGACAACAAGGCGACCGATCCGATGAACCTGACCTTTGTACAGAAAGCGGCTGCTACAGCCACCGCACGCTATGTCAAGGTCGAATTTGAACGCGGCGGGAATCCCTATCTCCAGGCCGCAAAGAGCAACTGGGTCGCCTTTTCCGAGCTGATGATTGAGGGTACCACCCTTTCCAACGGCAAGAAACCATTGGAGAAAAATCTGCTTCCTCTGACGGAGGATATGCTGACCGTTGATATGCTGGGTACGCCGAATGCCAACGGAGAGACCGGCCGGACGGCGGTTGATGCGGCAAAGGGCGTTCTGGTGGACGGCCTTTACGGCGATACCTATCCGTGGAGCATGAACAATCCTGCGACCAGTGCTTATGTCGGCTTCCAGCAGGGCTGGGAAGGCAGCTATGATGCCTCCGCCTACAACAAGGGCTGGCTCAACACCGGCTACTATGCTCAGTTGAACCTCGGCAAGCCCTATACCCTGCGCGGCGTTGCGATGGATTTCCTGCGCAACAACCCCTCCGGCATCGGCGCACCTGCGGACGTTACCGTGCTGGTCTCCAATGACGGCGAGACTTGGACAAATCTCGGCGTGATTGACGAGGCAATCGTGACCCCGTGCAAGACGAACGCCGCGCACGAAAAGCTCTATTATGTTCTGAATCTGGAGAATGTCTGTGCGCAGTATGTCCGCTTTGAATTCAAGCGCGGCATCAAGGATGAGGAAAGCATCTATTCCTTTGTCTGCTTCGACGAGATCGTGGTTGCGGGCGTTGAACATGAACACAACTTCACGGAATCCGAGACGCCTGCGACCTGCACGGACGGAGGCTATACCACCCGTACCTGCACGGACTGTGCTTACAGCTACATTGCCAACCGCACCGAGGCGCTTGACCACAACTGGAACGAGGGCGTCGTCAGCAAGAAGGCGACCTGCACCGAAGCCGGTGAAAAGACCTACACATGTGAGCGCTGCCAGACGACCCGCACTGAAGAGATTCCTGCGACGGGCCACGAGTATATCAACCGCGTCTGCCGTCACTGCGGCAAGCTCGATCCGAGCGCAGCGGGCGGCAACAATGCAGGCAACACGCCGAAAACCGGTGACAGCTCCAATCTGCTTGTATGGTTCGGTCTGCTGCTGGCTGCGGCGGCCGCTGTAGTCGGAATTGTCGTATACAATAGAAAGAAAGAAGAACAGTAAACTGCTTTATAGAAGCTACGCACGCGGCAACAGGGGAATCCCTGTTGCCGCCAAATTTACAGGCTCTGATTTTCTGAATATCGAAAAAAGCGGCGGCAATGGGAAACTTCCATTGCCGCCGCACAGCGTGTCGAAAAACTCTTTTCGGCACGCTGACAGACTGCGAAAAAGTTCGGAAGACAAGCAACTCACGCTCGTCG
>CAKUMO010000051.1 GCA_934667815.1 uncultured Oscillospiraceae bacterium | reverse complement strand
CTGGAGCGGGTGACGAGGCTCGAACTCGCTACCTCCACCTTGGCAAGGTGGCGCTCTACCGGATGAGCTACACCCGCAGATTCAACTGCGGGAATTATTATATCGTCCGGCAGGCGATTTGTCAAGCTATTTTTTGATGTTTTTGAAAAAATGCGAGCTGACTCAGAAGCCCTTTAGCTGCGCGGAGAGATGCTTCGACAGCACCGCCAGCGACGTGGCCATATTCTCGTTCTGCACCAGAATGCCCTGCGGCACGTCCAGATGCACGGGTGCAAAGTTCCAGATGGCTTTAATGCCGTTGGCGATCAGCAGATCGCAGACCTCCTGCGCGTGCGCGGCAGGCACGGTGATGATGCCGATATAAATCTTCTGCTTGCAGCAAACGCGCTCCAACTCCGACAGGGGCAGAATCGGCTTGGCGCTCTCGGTCTGCCCGACGAGCTGCGGATTCGCGTCGAACGCGGCGACGATGTTCAGCCCATACTCGGAAAAGCCGCTGTAACCCAGCAGCGCACGGCCGAGCTTGCCCGCGCCGATCAGGACGGCGTCGTTGGTGTTGTCGTAGCCGAGAAACTGCTCGATGTCCGCGATCAGGCTCACGCGCTGGTAGCCGACCTTCGGACGGCCGCCGTCGGAAACAAGCGCAAGATCCTTGCGCACCTGCACCTCGCCCATGGACAGCGCTGCGGCGAGCGTGGTAGCGGAAATATTTTCGGGCGCATCATCGGGCAGCGCCTTGAGATAAGCCAGATAGACCGGCAGGCGCTTCAAAACGGAGTTGGAAATCTTCTGTTCCATGCGCTGTTCTCCTTTGTCATTTTTGTTCTATTATAACAGGAAATCGGCACATTTGCAAATGCTTTTTCTCAGGACACCTGCCGCAGCAGGTCGCGGCGCAGGCGCTGCATGATGCGCTTTTCCAGCCGCGAAATATACGACTGTGAGATGCCCATGAGGTCGGCGACCTCCTTCTGCGTCTTTTCCGGGCGACCGCCCAGCCCGAAGCGCAGCGAGACGATGTAGCGGTCGCGCTCCGGGAGCCGCGCCAGCGCCTCGCGCAGAAGCTGCTGCTCGACGTCCTCCTCCATCGGGCGCATAACGGTATCGCCGTCGGTTCCGAGGACGTCGGAGAGCAGCAGCTCGTTGCCGTCCCAATCGGTGTTGATCGGCTCGTCGAGCGAGACCTCGGTCTTTTGCCCGGAGATCTTGCGGATGTGCATGAGAATCTCGTTCTCGATGCAGCGCGAGGAATAGGTTGCCAGCTTGATGTTGCGGTCGGGGCGGAAGGTCGCAATGGCCTTGATGAGGCCGATGGTGCCGATGGAAATCAGGTCCTCGATGTTGATGCCGGTGTTTTCAAAGCGGCGGGCGATGTAGACGACCAGCCGCAGGTTGCGTTCGATAAGGCGCTGGCGTGCGGCCTCGTCGCCGTTTGCGGCCTGCGCCAGAAGCTGCTGCTCCTCGGCGGCGGGCAGCGGCGGCGGGAGAATGTCGCTGCCGCCAATGTACATGACCTTGCTTGGGAATAGCGCGGAAAGCAGACGGGTGATGAAATTAAGCATAACGTGTCCCTCCTGTCAGTGCCTCGTAGCCCCCGCCGTCGGAAAGCGGCGACGGAGAAAAGGCCACAAGGCCGGTTTTGGTCGTTTTTTCCATGTGGATGACGCAGGGCAGCGCCAGAAGCATCCCCGAAGCCGTGCCGACGGCGCGGTAAGGGATGAGGCGCGGACGGAAGCGTTTTAAACGCAGCGCGAGGGCGGCGGGGCTGGCAAAGTCCACGGCCGTCAGGTCCAGCGCAAGGAGCGCTGCCGCGCTTTTCCACTCCGCAACGAGGATGCTTTCGCCGGTTACGGGGTCGCAGAGGGTATTGCCGGTGTCGCGCAGTGCGCTCAGGTGGACGCGGCGGCCGTCCAGCTCCAGCGTGACGGGCACGACGCTCCCGGCGGCGTGGGTCAGGCGCGGCAGCAGCAGGCGGCAGGCGGCATAGACCGCGCCCGCCGTGAGCACAACACCGGCGAAGCTTACGGGATAGAACAGCGCCTCGCCGTGTATGTGCACCCGCCCGCACTTGACCAGCTCCACGGCGTAGACCGCGCCGCAGAGTGCCAGACTCAGCGCCGCAAAGACCGCACCGAGGCGCAGCGTTGATTTTTTCGCGCCGAAGCTCACAAGCAGCATCACCGCAGCGCAGACGAGCTTGACGGGCAGCAGCCGCAGAAACGCGCAGCCCGGCAGGTACACCGCCACGGCATACAGTGCGCCGATCCCCGCCGCGAGCGCCAGCCGCCACCGGCGTGCAGCCGACGCGCCGAGCCGCGCCGTCCCGCGCAGCAGCAGATAATTGACGCAGAAATTCAGCGCAAACACCTGATCGAGATACACCCGCATCGGCCCGTCCTCCCTTCGTCCGTGGACAAATTATAGAGCCTGACCACGAAAAAACAGGTCGCAATCCCGCACGGGGATCGCGGCCTGTTCTGTTGAGATTCCGTAGGCTTCGCCAGCCTTTCCCGGGAAATTTTCATTTCCCGCGCCGGATTTTTAAGGATTTTTAGGAAGTCCGTCGAACGATTCTTCCCGCTCGACGCGCTTGACGTTGTGCTCGGCCTTGAAGCGCGGCAGCAGCACCTCGCGCGCGCAGCCCTCGCATTTCAGGCGCAGATCCGCGCCCGTGCGCTCGACGCGCCAGCGGCAGCTCCCGCAGGGATGCGGCTTTTTCATGACCAGCACGTCCCCGACCCGAATGTCCATGCTCATTCCCCCTTGACCTCGTCCCAGTAGCGCTTGGCGGCCTGCTCGACCTTGTTATCGCCGTAGTGATAGTATTTCGCGTCCTTGAGAAGATCGGGCAGATACTGCTGCCTGACCCAGTGATTGGGATAGTTGTGCGGATAGAGATAGCCCTGCTCGCGCTCCTGCCCGGCACTGTCGGCGTGGACATTTTGCAGCTCCCGCGGGAACACGCCGATCTTGCCCGCCCGCACATCGGCCAGCGCGGCATCGATGGCCATGCAGCCGGAATTGGACTTCGGCGCGGTGGCGAGCAGCAGCACGGCATCGGCCAGCGGCAGACGCGCCTCGGGCATGCCGAGCTGCAAGGCGCTGTCCACGCAGGCCTTCACGATGGGCAGCGCCATGGGATAGGCCAGCCCGATGTCCTCGGCCACGGAGCACAGAATGCGGCGGCAGCACGACGGCAGGTCGCCCGCCTCGAGAAAGCGTGCCAGATAGTGGATGGCCGCGTCCGGGTCCGAGCCGCGGATGGACTTCATCAGCGCGGAAAGGCAGTCGTAATGGTTGTCGCCCTCGCGGTCATAGCGCATGGCAGAGCGCTGCGTCACGGCCTTGGCGTCGGCCAGCGTGATGCGCAGCTCCTCGTCGCCGGGGTGCGAGGCGATGAACAGCGCCTCGACGGCGTTGATGGCCTTGCGCACGTCTCCGCCGCAGGAGGTCGCAATATAGCGGTACGCGCCGTCCTCGCTCGACACGCGCAGGCCGGTTTTCTTTGCCATATAGTCCACCGCGCGGACGACGGCCTTTTCCACATCGTCCGGCGTGACGGCCTTGAATTCAAAGACCGTGCTGCGGCTCAGAATTGCGTTAAAAATATAAAAATATGGATTTTCCGTCGTGGACGCGATAAGTGTGATCTTGCCGTTTTCGATATATTCCAGCAGCGACTGCTGCTGTTTTTTATTGAAGGACTGGATCTCGTCGAGGTACAGCAGCACGCCGTTCGGCGCAAGGAAGGTGTCGAGCTGGCTGACGATCCCCTTGATGTCGGCGGTGGAGGCCGTGGTCGCATTGAGTTTATAGAGCGTGCGCTGTGTGGCATTGGCAATGATATTGGCCACGGTGGTCTTGCCTGTGCCGCTCGGGCCGTAGAAGATCAGGTTCGGCACGCGGCCGGACTCGATCATGCGGCGCAGCATCTTACCCTCACCGAGGATTTCCTCCTGTCCGACAACGTCGGAAAGCTGCGTCGGTCGAAGCTCGTCCGCCAAAGGCTGATACATCCAAACACCCCATTCCTATAATATTTCATAATATTATAGCACATTTGTTTGTAAAAATCAAGAAAATTTGCTTTCTTTTTTTCGCGGTTCTGTGGTATAATGGTCGAAAAGGAGGGAGCGCCATGCCGCCCGTTGATGAAATTATCTCCATTTTGAAGGAACGCTATCCCGACGCGCTGTGTGCGCTGCGCTACGGGAAGGATTATGAGCTGATGATCGCGGTGCGCCTGTCGGCGCAATGCACGGATGCACGCGTGAATCTGGTCACGCCGGCGCTCTTTGCGCGTTTCCCGACGCTCGAGAGCTTTGCACAGGCCACGCCCGAGGAGGTCGAGCCATATGTGCGCTCCTGCGGGTTTTACAAGCACAAGGCGCGTGACATCGTGCTTGCCTGTCAAATGCTCCTGCGCGATTACGGCGGCAAGGTGCCGGACAGCATGGAGGCGCTGCTGCGCATTCCGGGTGTCGGCCGCAAGACGGCCAACCTGCTGCTGGGCGACATTTACGGTCAGCCCGCCGTGGTCTGCGACACGCACTGCATCCGCATTTCCAACCGGCTTGGTCTTGCACACGGTAAGGAGCCGGAGAAGGTCGAGCAGCAGCTTCGCGCGATCCTGCCGCCGGAGGAAAGCTCGAATTTCTGCCACCGCATTGTGCTCTTTGGCCGCGAGATCTGCACGGCGCGCAATCCCGCCTGCGGGAAGTGTCCCCTGCGTCCGTTCTGCAAGGAATTCCGCGGAGAGTAAATTTCCCATCTTCCGGCGCGCAGGCAGGCGCCCGAAGGCATCGCCTCAAAAACCAATAGCGCCGGTTTCCGTCTGGAAACCGGCGTCAGCGTGTCGAAAAACTCTTTTCGGCACGCTGACAGACTGCGAAAAAGTTCGGAAGACAAACAACTCACGCTCGTCGGCGTACATAGGTACGGTAGGGCGTGAGTTGCGCAGTAAGTCAAAATCCTTGCGCAGCAAGCTGGTTTTCAGACTATAAAGTTTGGAATCCTCGACTTTTGCAAATGAAATCCAGAGAGCAAAAATCCATTGAATTGTGAATCGATTTTGACGATTACGGACTTTTTTAACAGTCTGAGCGCCGGTTTCCGTCTGGAAACCGGCGCTTTGGTATCGCTATTATATTTGGCAAACCGCCTGTGCTTATTTTGCGTATTCGGTAGCCTTCGTCTCGCGGATGACGTTGATCTTGATCTGGCCGGGATATTCCAGCTCGTTCTCGATCTTCTTGGCAATCGCGCGGGCCAACAGTGTCATGTTGTCCTCGGAGACCTCCTCCGGCTTGACCATGATGCGCACCTCGCGGCCCGCCTGAATTGCAAAGGACTTTTCGACACCGGGGTACGTGCCGGTCAGCTCCTCGAGCTTTTCCAGACGGCGGATATAATTCTCGACGTTCTCGCGGCGTGCACCGGGACGGGCTGCGGAGATCGCGTCCGCCGCCTGCACGAGGCATGCAATAACCGTGCGCGGCTCCACATCGTTGTGGTGCGCCTCGATGGCATGGATGACGTCGGGCGATTCGTTATACTTCCGCGCAAGCTCGACGCCGAGCTGCACATGGCTGCCCTCCATCTCGTGGTCAACAGATTTGCCGAGGTCGTGCAGCAGACCCGCACGCTTGGCAAGCGCCACGTCCACGCCCAGCTCGCTGGCCAGCAGACCCGCGATATGCGCGACCTCGATGGAGTGGTTCAGAACGTTCTGGCCGTAAGACGTGCGATACTTCTGGCGGCCGAGGAGCTTGATCAGCTCGGGATGCAGGTTGTTCACGCCCGTCTCAAAGGCAGCGCGTTCGCCCTCCTGCTTGATGACGCGATCGACTTCCTTGCGTGCCTTCTCGACCAGGTCTTCAATGCGTGTGGGATGGATGCGGCCGTCTGCGATGAGCTTTTCCAGCGCAAGACGCGCGATCTCGCGGCGCACGGGATCGAAGGACGAGACCGTGATGGCCTCGGGCGTGTCGTCAATGATGAGATCCACGCCCGTGATGGACTCAAGTGTGCGGATGTTGCGGCCCTCGCGGCCGATGATGCGGCCCTTCATTTCATCGTTGGGCAGCGGCACGACGGAAACCGTCGCCTCCGCGGAGTGATCCGCCGCGCAACGCTGGATGGCGATGGAAATGACCTCACGCGCCATGGTCTCGGCATTTTCCTTCAGCTCGGCCTCGATCTCGCGGATCTTGACTGCCGAATCGTGCCGGACATCATTTTCAAGGGTCTGCAGAAGCTGGTTTTTCGCTTCCTCCTGCGTCAGACCGGAGATTTTTTCCAAAACCTCGAGCTGACTTTTCTTAATGAGATTGACTTCCTCCTGCGTCGAGGCGATGGCCGCCTGACGCTTGCGCAGCTCCTCCTCCTTGCGGTCGAAGGCGTCGAGCTTTTTGTCCAGAGATTCTTCCTTCTGCTGGAGGCGGCGCTCCTGCTTTTGCAGATCGGCGCGGCGCTCCTTGACTTCCTTTTCGTATTCCGTGCGGGATTTATGGATTTCCTCCTTGGCCTCGACGAGCATCTCGCGCTTCTTATTTTCGCCGCCCTTGATGGCTTCGTTGATGATACGCGTGGCTTCCGTTTCCGCATTTCCGATCTCGCGCTCAGCGACCTTCCTGCGGTACGCGACGCCGACCAGGAAGAAAATAGCGGCCACGGCCAAAACGCCTACGGCAATGAGGAGAATATAGTACCATTCCATAGTCCTTGAATACACCTCCTGTAACAATATTGGGGACTGGAGCGCACCCGCGCTCCAAGAAAAAGCAACGCCTGCTGCCACCACCCCTAGCGGCGGCAGGACAAACTAATCCACCATTTATTGTACCTACAAGTCGCCGAATTGTCAAGAGGATATTTGTTCACCGGTCGCGCACGCGTACTTTTTCGGCACGGCGCTTGACAAATTTGCCGCGCACGACTATACTGGAACAGAAAGGAGGCGTAGACACATGGCATTACGCGATGAATGGAAAAAAACCGGCAAAGGACTCGGCCACGCCTTCCGCGACCTCGGTAAGTCGATTGTCCGCTCGGTCAAAACCGGCGTGGACAAGGCCGACGACTGGGCCAGCAGCGACGACGCAAAGCCCGAGGAAGCTCCCAAGGCGGAAGAAACTCCGAAGGAGGAATGAGTTTCCGGCCGCAATTTCTTGACTTTCCTCCGGAAAAAGGGTATACTATATAAACATTTCAGGAAAGGCGGCAACCGCATGGCATTACGCGATGAATGGAAACAGACCGGCAAGGATCTCGGCCACGCCTTCGAGGGCTTGGGCAAGACCGTCGTGCGCACGCTCCGTGTGGGCGTCGATAAGGCCGACGAATGGGCAAACAACGATGTCTGCCCTCCGTCCGAGACGAAGGAAACAAAGGACGCAGAACCGGTTGACGAAAAATAAGCGAAAAACAGCGGCAGTGCAGAGGAACAGCACCGCCGCTGTTTTTCGCGCCATATTATATGATTCCTACGCCGTCCGAGCGTGCACGCAATATCACCGATTGCCTGCCCGTCCAGGCAGTGAGTGCCCGAAGAAACGATTCAATGAG
>CAKUMO010000050.1 GCA_934667815.1 uncultured Oscillospiraceae bacterium | reverse complement strand
AAGACAAGCAACTCACGCTCGTCGGCGTACATAGGTACGGTAGGGCGTGAGTTGCGCAGTAAGTCAAAATCCTTGCGTAGCAAGCTGGTTTTCAGGCTATAAAGTTTGGAATCCCCAACTTTTGTAAATGAAATTCAGAGAGGAAAAATCCGTTGAATTGTGAATCGATTTTGACGATTACGGACTTTTTTGACAGTTTGATGGAGCACGCTTCGGCGTGCTCCGTGTCTTATGCGGACTTTGACGCGCAGTTCATTCGATGCCCGTGCGCGTGATCTGCGACAAAACGCGCTCCAAGTCCTCGCGGCTGACCCAGCTTTCACCCAGATAGAATACAAGCCGCAAGACGGCCTGCATATCCGTCTGCGCCTGCGGCGTATCGCGCAGGCGGCTTAGCAGCCGCCGCCACGCGTCTGCTTTGACGGCGCGAAGCGCCGGGTCATCCTGTGCGGCGTCATAGTCGGCATGACGGCCGCAGGGCGTCGGGCAGGTGCGGCAGTCGGGGGATAGACGGAATTTTTCCTCGTGCAGCCGTTCGACGCTGGTTGCTTCCGGCGCGTGCAGCGCGGTGCAGAGGACGTTCAGCGCCTGCTCGTCCGGCGCGGTGTCCATCGTGCGGGCTAGACCGACGGCCGCCGCAAGCAGCTCATCCATCGACCTCGCTCCCGTCCGGTGAGAGAATGACGATGCTTACGGGAATGTCCTTCCCGCTGGCTGCCACGGCCTGCTGCACCGCGAAGGGCAGCCCGCCGCAGCAGGGAACCTGCATCCGCGTGACGAGGATGGAGCGGATGTCGTTGTGCAGGAAAATAGCCGTCAGCTTTTCGGCGTAGTTCACGCCGTCGAGCTTTGGACAGCCGATCAGCACCGTGCGCCCGGCCAGATATTTTTCGTGGAACTGCGGGCAGGCAAAGGCCGTGCAGTCCGCAGCGATCAGCAGATCGGCGTTCTGAAAGCACGGCGCGGCGTAGCCTGCCAGTTTGATCTGCACAGGCCAGTTGCGCAGCGATGCGCCCGGTGCGGGCGCGGCCATGCGCGTGCCGGGGCAGACCGGTGCGGCGGGCTTTTTCGCGGCCAGCACCGCAGCCTCGTCGTAGGCGGGCGCTTCGCGCTGTTCAAAAGTGATCGCGCCCATCGGGCACGCGGGCAGACAGTCACCCAGACCGTCGCAGAAGTGTTCGCGCGCGAGACGCGCCTTGCCGTTCACAATGTCGATTGCGCCCTCGTGGCAGGCGCGGGCACATAGGCCGCAGCCGTTGCATTTTTCTTCGTCGATCACAATGATTTTTCGGATCATTTCTTTGCTTCCTTTTTTTGATTTTTTGCGATGTTCATCATTTGCTCGTACATTGCGTCGCCCACACACTGGCGGGCGTATTTGCACCACTGGACGCAGCTCAGCGCGTCATTGTAGACCACAAAGCCGCAGTTTTCGCAGGCGACCTCGGTGTCCGTGGAGAAAACCTCGATGGTGCTGCCGCAGTTCGGGCAGATTTTTTCTTCGATCGTCGGGGTGCGCGGTTTGCCTTGACAGCCGTCCATAATCATGAGAATCCCTCCTTTCGGGGTCAGTGTGATTATGCCACATTTCGGAGAATTTCGCAAGTGCTTTTCCATGGACAAGTTCTGGAAAACGTGCTATAATGTAAGCAATATCAGAAAGGAGTGATTTCTGTGTCCATTCTAGAGGGGCTGCGCCCGGAAACGGCGCTGCATTATTTTGAGGAGCTGTGCGCCATTCCGCACGGTTCACGCGATACCAAGCGGATTTCCGACTACTGCGTGCGCTTTGCCGAGGCACACGGCCTGCGCTATGTACAGGACGCGCACAATAACGTCGTGATCTACAAAAACGGCTCGGCCGGGTATGAAAATCACCCGACGGTCATTTTGCAGGGTCATTTGGACATGGTCTGCGAGAAAGACCCCTGCTGCGACATTGATTTTTCCAAAGATGGTCTGCGCCTGAAGCAGGATGGGACCTACCTCTTTGCCGAGGGCACGACGCTCGGCGGCGACGACGGCATTGCCGTGGCCTACGCGCTGGCCGTACTGGAGTCCGAGACGCTGGCGCATCCGCCGCTTGAGGTGGTGTTCACCGTGGACGAGGAGATCGGCATGCTGGGCGCGGACGCAATGGATATGTCGCTGCTCTCCGGCCGTGTGATGCTGAACATCGACTCCGAGGATGAGGGAATCCTGACTGCGGGCTGCGCGGGCGGCGCGACGGCGACGATCACGCTGCCGGTTAAGCGCGAGACGGCCGGGGAACAGGGTTGGCGCGTGCGTGTGGACGGCCTGACGGGCGGCCACAGCGGCGTGGAGATCCACAAGGGGCGCGTCAATGCCAACAAGCTCATGGGCGAGCTGCTGCGCAAGCTGCCGGACGTGCGTCTGGCCTGCGTGGACGGCGGCGCGAAGGACAATGCCATCCCGAGAAGCTGCGAGGCGCTGCTCGTTTCGCAGACGCCGGATTTTGCCGAGCGCTTTGAGGCGGCGAAGGCCGCTTGCCTTGCTGCGCTTCCGGCCACGGAGCCGCATGCGGTTATCACCTGTGAAGCGGCGGAGGCCGCGCATGCCATGACGGCGGAGTGCTCCGCTGCGGCGCTCGGCCTGCTGGGTGAGCTGCCCAACGGCGTGCAGGCGATGAGCGCGGACATTGAGGGACTGGTGCAGACCTCCCTGAATCTGGGCATTGTCAAGACGGCGCAGGAAAGTGTCACGATGACCTTCTCCGTGCGCAGCTCGGTCGGTGCGGAAAAGACGGCGCTGCTTACGCGGCTGCAGGCCCTTGCGGAGAAGTACGGTGCGGCTTACGGCCAGATGGGCGAGTACCCGGCGTGGGAATACCGCAAGGATTCCCGTCTGCGCGAGACGATGGTGGAGACCTTCGAGGCGCTCTACGGCAAAAAGCCCGTGGTGGACGTGATCCATGCGGGGTTGGAGTGCGGTATTTTCTCCGACCGTCTGCCGGGGCTGGACGCCGTGTCCTTCGGCCCACAGATGCACGATATTCACACCTCGCGCGAACGCCTGGAGCTGGCTTCGGTCGCCAGAACGTGGGACTATCTCGTCGCGGTTCTGGCCAAGCTGTAATTTGGTTTTCTATAAAACGCCCTGCCTGACAGCCGTCAGGCAGGGGCTTTGTTTTGTACGTTGTTTATTCCAAATACAGATGTTCAAGCTGTGTATTCCGATAATAATGCAGCAGAATTTCCTCAAAATCCTCGCCCTGTGCGGCCAGCACGTCTGCGCCGTACTGGCTCAGGCCGACGCGGTGGCCGTAGCCGCTTGTCGCAATTTTCACGCCGTCTGGCTCGGGCGTAAGGGTCATGACCGTCGAACGCAGGGAAAAGAGTGTGCGCAGCTCTGTCCCGCGCAGGCTGATGCCGCCGATCTCAACCGTGTCCAGCCCGCCGCCCGCCGTGCGCGTCTGTGCGCCGAACCACGTCTCCGGCGTGCCGTCCAGCATAATTTCAGGGTAGCGCTCACGCAGTACGGCGGCAAACTCCGAGGCCGAAACGGTCACGGATTCCTCGTAACGTTCCTCATGCTCCGGGCTCTCCACCGCCTGCAAATACGGAACGTCGCTGCCCCAGACCGCAAGTGCCGACTCGGTGCTCCCTGCCGCACAGGAGAAAAACGTTGCGTCGATGAGCGCGCCGTCATAGGTCACGACCAGCCCGTCCGTCTCGCGCACGGCCTGCGCGGCCTTTGCAAGCGCTTCCGTTCCGGCGTAGTCCTCCGTGGGTGTCCACGCCTGACAGCATGCGAAGCTGCCGCAGACGTCCGCGTCTGCGTGCTTGCGCGCCGCAGATTTGCGCAGCGCGTAGGTGCGTGAGGCTACAGCCTGCGCCTTGAGCGCCTCGGGCGCGAAATCCGTGGGCATTTCGGCCAGCACCACGCCGGTCAGATAGTCGTGCAGGCTCAATTCGCGCACGCCGTCCTCCGTCTGCACACGCAGCGTCAGCGCGTCGTCAAAGGATTCGACCGGTGCTGTTTGCACGGTCTCCGGTACGCTGGGTTCCGTCACCGGCGGAGCCTCCTGCGGCGCGGCCTTGGGCAGCAATAAAAAGGGCAGCGCGAAGGCCGCCAGAGCGGCCAGAACGCAGAGCAAAATGCGGAATTTCATAAAATTACCCTCCTGACGAATATTTATTCACAATTTGATTGACGCGGGGCACTTTATTTGATAAAATAAATAAAATTTCTTCGAGGTGATCTCCATGGCTGAGCGTCTAAGCCCGTCCACATATCAGGAATTCATTCACAGTCTATGCGCCGATTACCAGATCCATAACTCTCTGATCGACGAAGCACGGACGAACAGCAACATCAAGCGCGGCCTGCGCAACGACGACGGCACGGGCGTCATGGTCGGCTGCACCAAGGTCGGCAACGTTCTCGGCTATTCCATCGTGGACGGCGACCGCGTGCCCATGGAGGGCCGCCTGATCTACCGCGGCTATGATCTGACCGACCTCGTCGATGCCTACATCCGCGAGGGGCGCTTCGGCTTTTCCGAGGTTGCATATCTGCTCCTGCTGGGCAAACTGCCCACGCGCGAGCAGTACGAGAGGTTCAGTGCGGTTCTGCACTCTTACACTGCACTTCCGCAGAACTTTACCGAGGATATGATCCTCAAAAATCCCAGCCACGACGTTATGAACAAGCTCGGCCGTTCTGTCCTCGCGCTGTATTCCTGCGACCCCAATCCGGACGATCTGAGCGTGGAGAACATGATGCGCCAGTCCATTGAGCTGGTGGCGCGCTTCCCGGTCATCGTCGCGCATGCGTATGTTGTAAAACGTCACTATTTTGATAACGACAGCCTTTATCTGCACCGTCCGGAGCCGGAACTCTCCATTGCGGAGAACTTCCTGCGCATGATCCGGCCGGATAAGCAGTTCACGCACGAGGAGGCGCGTGTGCTCGATCTGTGCCTTGTGTGCCACGCGGAGCACGGCGGCGGCAACAACTCCACCTTCTCCTGCCGCTCGGTCTCCTCGACGGGAACGGACACCTATTCGGCCATTGCCGCCGCAGTCGGCTCTCTGAAAGGCCCGAAGCACGGCGGCGCGAACCGTCAGGTGCTGCGGCAGTTTGAGGAATTCAAGACGAATGTCCGCGACTGGAAGGACGACGAGGAGGTCGCGTCCTTTGTCCGCCGCGTCCTGAACCGCGAGGCCGGAGACGGCTCGGGGCTGATCTACGGCATGGGTCACGCGGTCTATACCCTTTCCGATCCGCGCACGCTCATTCTGCGCAAAAGTGCGCGCCGCCTTGCCCAGCAGAAGGGCATGCTCGACGAGCTGGAGCTGATGGAGGCCATCGAGCGCGTCACGCCCGGCGTATTTGCCGAGATCACGGGCAGCGAGAAGGTCATGTGCGCGAATGTGGATATGTATTCGGGTCTTGTCTATCGGATGCTGGGCATTTCGCCCGACCTGTTCACGCCGCTGTTCGCGGTCGCAAGAATCACGGGCTGGTGCGCGCATCGGATGGAGGAGGTGCTCACGGGCGGCCGCATCTACCGTCCGGCCTACAAATCGCTCATTCGACACAAGGATTATATCCCGTTCGAGGAAAGATAAACCTGCCGGCGCAGTTATGCCCCGTTTACAAAATGCCTCAGGCCATCGCCGCCGGTGCTGCCACCGGCGGCGGTGCGCTTTATGGGGCCGCTGCTGTGTGGACGGAGTTTTTTTGCAAAGTCGAAAAATAAAGATTGACAACTGCATTTCTTCGTGCTATAATAATCCAGCAATCCGGAAAACGGTATGCGCGAGTGGTGGAATTGGCAGACTCGCTAGATTCAGGTTCTAGTGTCCACTCCGGACGTGCGGGTTCAAGTCCCGCCTCGCGCACCAGAAGATGAAGCCTTGCAAACTCAGTGTTTGCAAGGTTTTCTTTTATTTGCAAGGGGAAACGGGGATTTGGAAGTCCCAGATATGGGAGTGGAATAACAGAGAACGGGAAAGAAAATATCGGGTTCGGGAACAGTAAATGCTTATGAAAATGCTTATGCGTTTTCGGGCGGTGCGGCGGGGGTGCTGTTGTAGAAGTTCCACATCTCGTTTTTATAGCGCTCAATGTCGGAGCGGGCAATGTGGGTGTAGATCTCTTTCATGATTTTGTCGTTGTTCCAGCCACCGATCTCCATGGAAATTTCGGCGGGGATGCGAAGATGCGCGGAAAGGGAGGCGAAGCTGTGACGGAGCTGGTGAACGGTGACGCGCTTGACACCGGCACGCGCACAGGTGCGCTCGACCGCGCAGCGAAGGGTTGTCTGGGAAACGGAAAGAACCTTGCCCTCCGGCTTCCAGTCGCGGAGGATGGCCGCGCGAAGCTCGGGAATGAGAAGGGGAACGTTCCGGTCGGATTCCACATTCTTTTGCTCGGCTTTGAGGACATACTCGTTATTCTCGTTGCGGATGCGTGCGCCGGTGGTGTGGATAAAGTCGGCGTGAGGGTCGATATTCTCCCAGCGGAGCGCATCAATCTCGGAGATACGCATGGACATAAGGGCCAGGAGCATGGGAACGCAGAGCGGATCGTCTGCGGCGGCTGCTACAAACTTCTTGATTTCGTCCGGCTCGAGCCAGTTCGCGTCGCGCTTTTTTCGAGGCTGCGAGACCTTGACTGCATTGTCAACGTCGATGCCCTGCGCAGATAAGACGGACTTGATGAAAGCCCATGCGTTTTTGACGGTCTTTCGGGAGACGATGCCCAGCTCGTCATTGACGATGCCGCGCCATTCGGAGGGGCTGATGCGGGAGAGCACGCGCGGCATGGTGGACTGGAAGCGTGTGCGCTGGATGATGCGATAGCCGCGAACGGTAGAGGGGGAAAGCGTGTTGCTGCGCTCGGCGATATAGGCATCGATGGCCTGAGAGAGGGTAAGATCGCATTTTTTGACGGGCTTTCCGGCGGCTTGCGCCTGCGCCTTGATAAGGGCGGCCTGACGCTTGCACTCCTTGGGCGTGTCGGCCAGAACGGGGATAGACTGGCCGTTGATGCGGAGCTGGATGCGCCAGCCGGAGGGGGTTTCTTTCGGCTCGGGGATGTACATGGTCAGCGCTCCTTTTTACTGAATTTACGGGCGAAGCGCATGGTCGCCCAGACGCAGACGGAAATTGCGGAGAGGACAAGGAAGATCAGAAGCCACGCGACAAGGCCGACATCGCCGAAGCGGATGAGGCCGGCATCCTTGATCTGCGCATCGACGAACAGATAAAAGATCAAGGCGCAGGACTGGAGCGCACAGGCAAAGAGAAGAATATAGATAACGGGGGCGCGGGCGGCAAGCTGCTCGGCGCGGAGGCGGTTGACCTCGTGCAGGCGCTTGTTTTCCTCGGCAAGGCGGGCGTTTTCCAGCTCGGCGGCGTGGAGCTTCGCCTGCAATTCCTCGGCGCTGGCCTCGGACGCGGAGAGACCGAAAATCTCGTCCATGGAAAGGCCGAGGACTTTGCAGAGGGCAACGGAATTAAAAAGCTTGGGATCGAGCTGCGTGCCGTCGCAGAGGCGGGACACGGAGGAATAGGAAACGCCGGCCGATTCGACCAGCGCGTCGATGGTGAGGCCCTTGAGACGCTTTGCCTGACGGACGGCCTCGGGGTAGGATTCAAATTTGGGGTACAGCTCCTGATATATTTTAGCAAATAGAATTAACCGTTTTCTGACTGCGCACCGGACTGCCCATTCCTGTCGGGAAAATCGTGTTCG
>CAKUMO010000049.1 GCA_934667815.1 uncultured Oscillospiraceae bacterium | reverse complement strand
CAACAGCTTACCCATGAGACCCCTCCGCTGGCGCTCCCCCTCTGACTTTGTTGTCCAATATGTTTGACAAACCTACACATTTCCCGCGAAAGGCCGTCGGCGTGCACCCAAACCGCCGGGTAAACACCTTGGTGAAATATAACGGGTCGGGATAGCCCACTGATCGTGCGATCTCCGCGACGTGCAGCCCGCTGCTCTGCAAAAGCTGCCGCGCGTGCGCAAGGCGCTTTTCGCGCAGATAGGCCGCAGGCGAAACGCCGTATTCCTGCATGAACAGCCGATACAGCCAGCTCCGGCTGACGCCCGCTGCCGCAGCAATGTCATCCGATGAAAGCTGCTCGGCATAGTTGTTATCCAGAAATTCCGCCGCCCGCGCCGCCACGCCCACGCTTTCGCCGCCGGTTTCGCCGGTGTCGAGCAGACGCGCCAGCAGCAGATAGGCATAGCCGAGCATCTGCGTGCGGTTTTTCAGGCCGCTGCCGCGCGCGTCGTAGATCGCCGTGACATACTGCTGAAAGCTCCGGCCGAAGCCGATGGACATAACCGGCCGTCCCGGCTGCAGCCCCGTGCGCGACAGCAGCAGCGCCGCCTCCGCGCCTGAAAAGCCCAGCCAGTAATATTCCCATGGGTCGCGCTCGTCGGCGGTGTAGCTCAGGACGGTGTTCGGCCACGCCAGAAAGACCTGCCCCGCGCTGACGGGATAGGCCCGGCCCTCGACGGTATACACGCCGCATCCGGAAACGACGTAATGCAGCAGATAATGGTCGCGCATGCCCGCGCCCCAGCGGTAGCCCGGCGGGCACTGCTGATAGCCGACGTTTTTCACGCTCAGGGGCAGTGCAGCCTGCTCCTGCTTATAGGATTTTTTGAAATATTCCGCCATGTCGCCGCCTCCTTGGGACGCTCTGACTAATCCGGCAAAAATTCGCCGCGCAGCCGCAGACGGTTTGTTCAGAGCTTCCTTAGATCATTCTAACACAGGAAGCAACAAATTTCCATAAAGAAGCGCAAAATTACCATTGCATCCGCAACAAATTTCCCTACAATAGAGGTAGAAACTCAAATTGGAGGAACCTCGCCATGAATGAGCTGCTCAAGCAGAAATTTTCCGATTGCTTCGCGCATCGGCCGCAATTTCTCTTTTCCGCGCCCGGCCGCACCGAGCTGGGCGGCAACCACACCGACCATCAGCACGGTGCCGTTCTGGCCGGCGCAGTCGATCTGGATACCCGCGCCGCCGTCGCCGCGAACGGCACAAACCGGATCCGTGTACAGTCCGAGGGCTATCCCCTGTGCGTCGTAGACTGCGGCGAGCTGTCCGCCCGCGCGGACGAACGCGGCACGACTGCCGCTCTGGTGCGCGGCGTGGCGGCACGCATCGCGGAGCTGGGCGGCACGCCCTGCGGCTTCGACGCATATGTGCAGTCGGACGTGCTGCCCGGCAGCGGACTTTCGTCCTCGGCGGCCTTCGAGGTGCTCATGGCCGCGATCTGCGACCGTCTGTTCCTCGGTGGAAAGCTCACGCCCGTGCAGCTCGCCCAGATCGGCCAGTACGCGGAAAATGTCTACTTCGGCAAGCCCTGCGGCCTGATGGATCAGACCGCCAGCGCCGTCGGCGGCATCATCGCCATCGACTTTGCCGACCCGTCCAAGCCCGTCGTCACGCCCGTGCCCTTTGACTTCGCCGCCTGCGGGCACGCGCTGTGCATCATCGACTCGGGCGCGGATCACGCCGACCTCACGGGCGAATACGCCGCCATCACGGAGGAGCTGAAGGCCGTGTGCCGCTACTTCGGCGAGGAATATTTGCGCGACGTACCGGAGGAACGCTTCTATGCCGGCCTTCCCGGCGTGCGAGAAGCCGCAGGCGACCGCGCGGTGCTACGCGCGATGCACGTCTACGATGACAACCGCCGCGTGCGGCGTCAGATCGCGGCTCTGCAGGAAAACCGCTTTGACGACTTCCTGCACGAGGTCAGATCCTCGGGTATCTCGTCGTGGCTGTATCTGCAAAACGTCACGCCCACGGGCGCAACGCGCCACCAGGCGCTGGCCTTCGCGCTGGCGCAGGCAGACCGGCTGCTGCACGGGCGCGGCGCATGCCGCGTGCACGGCGGCGGCTTTGCCGGAACGCTGCAAGCCTATGTGCCGCTCGACCTGCTGCCCGAATTCCGTGCAGGGATCGAAGCCGCGCTGGGTCAGAATTGCTGCCATGTGCTGTCCATCCGCAGGGAGGGCAGCGTGCTGCTGGAGGAATGCAAATGATCGGAGCTTATTTGAACGCCCTCGTGCGCTACGGCATCGACCGCGAATTGATCGAGCCGGAGGATGCCGTGTATGTAAAAAACCGTCTTTTGGAGCTTTTGAAGCTCGACGGCGCGGAGACCGCAGACGAGCTTGACGCGCCGCTGCACGAAATTCTGCAAGCGCTCACGAGCGACGCCGTGCAGCGCGGCCTGATCGAGGACACCGTGACCGACCGCGACCTGTTCGACACCGCGCTCATGGGTGCGCTCACGCCCTACCCGCATGAGGTGCGCGGGCGCTTCGCCCGTCTCTACGAGACCGCGCCCGAGCGCGCGACGAACTGGTTCTACGACTTCTCGCAGAACACGAATTACATCCGCCGCGACCGCATCGCCAAGGACGTCAAGTGGAAATACGACAGCGCCTACGGTGAGCTGGACATCACCATCAATCTCTCCAAGCCGGAAAAAGACCCGCGTGACATTGCCGCAGCCAAGGCCGCGCCGCAGTCGGGCTATCCGCGCTGTGCGCTCTGCGCCGAGAACGAGGGCTACGCCGGCCGCCGCAATCATCCCGCGCGCCAGAACCACCGGATCCTGCCCATCACGCTCAACGGCAGCGCATGGTACTTGCAATATTCGCCCTATGTGTATTATAACGAGCACTGCATCGCGCTGAACGCCGAGCACCGCCCGATGCACATCGACGGCGTGACCTTCCGCCGGCTGCTGGACTTTGTAACGATCTTCCCGCACTATTTCATCGGTTCAAACGCCGATCTGCCAATCGTGGGCGGCTCGATTTTGAGCCATGACCATTTTCAGGGCGGGCGCTACTGCTTCGCCATGGAAAAAGCGCTGATTGAGACGGAGCTGCACTTCACAGCCTTCCCGGCGGTGCGTGCGGGCATCGTGCGCTGGCCGATGTCAGTCGTGCGCCTGACGAGCGGCGACCGTGCCCAGCTTCTGGCGCTGGCCGAGCGCATTCTGGCACTCTGGCGCGGCTACTCCGACCCCGAGGCGGGCATTTTTGCCGAGACCGACGGCGTGCCGCACAACACCATCACGCCCATCGCACGCAGACGCGGCGAGGACTACGAGCTTGATCTCGTCCTGCGCTGCAACATCACCTCGGAGGCCTACCCGCTGGGCGTGTTCCATCCGCATCCCGAGCTGCATCATATTAAAAAAGAAAACATCGGTCTCATCGAGGTCATGGGACTGGCCGTCCTGCCCGCACGCCTGAAAAACGAGCTGGCGGGCGTGCGCGAGGCAATTCTATCCGGCAGGGACCTGCACGGCGATGCCGTGCTCGGCAAGCACGCCGATTGGGTCGATGAACTGAAAGCCCGCCACGTCTTTACCCCGGAGAACGCCGAGGCGATTCTTCGGCAGGAGGTCGGCGCGGTCTTTGCACGCGTTCTGGAGGATGCAGGCGTGTTCAAACGCGAGGAACAGGGAAAACGGGCCTTCGCCCGCTTCCTTGCCACAGTATAAAAGGAGGATTTTTCAATGAAAGTACTTGTCACCGGCGGCGCCGGGTTTATCGGAAGCCACACCTGCGTGGAGCTGCAGCAGGCGGGGCACGAGGTCGTTATCGTGGACAATCTGTCCAATTCCAAGGCCGATGTCGTCGAGAAGATTCAGGCCATCACGGGCGTCAAGCCGGTGTTCTACAAGGCGGATGTCTGCGACCGCGCCGCGCTGGAGGAAATTTTCACCGCGCATAAGATCGACGCCGTCATCCACTTCGCCGGCCTCAAGGCCGTGGGCGAAAGCTGCCGCATCCCGCTGGCCTACTACCGCAACAACCTCGACTCCACGCTCACGCTGGTCGAAACCATGACCGCGCACGGCTGCACCAAGCTGGTGTTCTCGTCCTCCGCGACGGTCTACGGTCCGGAGAACCCCGTGCCCTATGTCGAGACCATGCCTGCACATCTGGCCACGAATCCCTACGGCTGGACAAAGATCATGATCGAGCAGATCCTGCGCGATTACGCCGCGGCCAATCCCGAGTTTACCGCCGTCCTGCTGCGTTACTTCAACCCCATCGGCGCGCACGAATCCGGTCTGCTGGGTGAGGATCCCAACGGCATTCCCAACAATCTGATGCCCTATATCGCCCGCGTCGCCGCCGGAAAGCTCGAAAAGCTGACGGTTTTCGGCAACGACTATCCCACGCCCGACGGCACCGGCCTGCGCGACTATCTGCACGTCGTCGATCTGGCCAAGGGCCACCTGAAGGCGCTCGAGTACGCCGAGCACCACACCGGCGCGGAGCCGTTCAACCTCGGCACCGGCCGCGCAGTGAGCGTTCTGGAGCTGGTCAACACGTTTGAGCAGGTCAATGGCGTCAAGGTCAACCACGTCATCGGCGCACGCCGCGACGGCGATCTTGCCAAGTGCTGGGCGGACACGGCCAAGGCCAAGGACGTCCTCGGCTGGACGGCAGAAAAGACCGTCGAGGATATGTGCCGCGACAGTTGGAACTTCGTCAAGTCGCATAGCTGAGACTTTATAATCAGGCCCCGGGCAGGAAACCCTGTCCGGGGCTTCATGGTGTCGAACAAATTTTATAAAACACACCGCAGCGCTGCAATTTTCTTCCACATGCAAAATTCGCATATTTCCCCATTGTTTGCAGACAATAGCAATGTGAACGAAAGCACAAAGAGTGGAGGAAAAGCCAATGAAAGCTACAGGAATCGTGCGCCGGATCGATGATCTGGGAAGAATAGTCATTCCCAAGGAGATCCGCCGCACGCTGCGTATCCGCGAGGGCGACCCGTCACAGACAACACGGACACCGTGGCAGCTTTTCTGCTTTTCCATGCTGGATCTGGCGAAGCGAAGCCTCTGGAATGGTACATAATGACGGAAGTAGTCAACTTCAAATGCGATTCGATCCTTAACGGTTCCCTGCTTGGCCAGTCGGGAATTTTTCCGGCTTATCACATGAACAAGGAATAGTGACCACCGTTGTACTGGGCGGCAGCGTGTCGGGCGAGCAAATTAAGGTGCTGTTAGATATGAGCTATGGAGCAACAGCACCCAAAACACGCTAAAAGAAGTGCTGACAACATCAAATTTTCCTACCTACGGCAGCCTTTCATCAGGCTGCCGTATTTGCTTTTGGAGGATTTTCAGTTGCATATTTGCCATGAGACTTCTCAATGGGTTGTCACCAAAAGAATGTCCCTATTCTTTTCCCAATGTGTAACACATAAGTGAACCCAAATGAGAAGAAAAGGAGCGCGGTCGAAATGGACCGTGCTCCTTCAGCGTTGTTTGCGATGCCAATCATCAAGGGAAGCAATCAGTTGCCTGTTTGCATCGTTACATTCAAAAATATCGTCCGTCATCCGCAAGTGCATTGACATTCCCGTGAGGCAAAACAGAATTCGCTGCAAATAGGCGGATTGAAGCAATTATATATAGCGTCCTGAGTTTACCCCTACAAAAGCCACTGTAACACAAATAGATGCTACAATTCTACGGTGTTTCGGTCAAAATACCATTTAATACCTCTCCGTCTACTGTGGAAGGAATTTCAAGTTTGTTCAGATGAAGGATCGTCGGTACGATGTCAACATTCCCGCATTGTGTTGTATACTGAAATTTTTCTTTTATTCCAGGTCCATAATAGACCATAAATGTATGTTGTTGCGCCCGAGACCCATGCTCCGCGACCGACGTTGAGAATGCATATCCCAGTGCGCAATCTACAACATAGTCACCCAGATTTGCTGGTGTGTTCATTGCATCCAGTTGTGCTCGATTGTAAACACTTGCAACCCCCTGAATTTCCTCAAGTGCAGCTACTAGCCGCGTTTCTTCTTCCGTACTCAATGGCTTGCGAATGTATATCTGTGCCGCAGCGCTAGAAAGATTATATACAACCTTAGTATCTCTGTGGAATGGGCCCATGTCCAAAACAGCGTTTTCAAACGGAATTCCGGTGCTTTCAAGAGCCGCAACTAACTGTGATGTAATATTGTGTTGAACATTATCTGTGCTATGGTCCGCACCAATAACAACATTTGTATTTTCGAGAACCCCTTTTGCACGCAGGGCCGAAATAATACTGCCTATTGCATCATCGATTTCTTCTACGACTGCCTTGATTTGCTCACTGTCAGTTCCATATGCGTGTGCAGTGCTGTCTGTTTCATTAAATAACACAACAAGCAGGTCAGGATCTTCATTCATAATCAGGTCGATAGCGTCATCTCTTGTTTGTGCTATCGTCCCACCATCTAGCATAAAGTCTGCACCGCGATTTTGTAATTTGCGCTGTTTCACGGCTGCCGTAATCAGTCCGGCATTTTGGTACACTTCTCCAATTGTGTCAACATCATAGTTTTGAAGGTTACGGACACGTCGGTCTGTTGCAGCATCATAGAACGCCAGTGCCGGCACGTTATGCGTTGATGTATGCGCGCCGGTCATAAGGGTTGTCATATTTGCCGTTGTCATGCTTACATATTCGCCATAGCTATTCATGCACCGTGTTCCGCCGTTAATAAGCATTTCAAAATTAGCAGTATCCCAGCCATCTCGCCCGATATAATCATTTCTGAAAGCATCCAGCTGGATATATAATGTTCTTCGCGGGTGATCCGCTCTTTTCACGATGTCCTCTTGGTTTCTCAAACGCACAAAGTATCCATTTGTATATGGTGCCTCGGCAACATTCTTTTGAAGGACACCTCTAATTGTCACCAGTTCACCTTCAACCAACCCGTCAAGCTCTGTGCCGGAATAGTTGTATGTCTTTACACGGATCATTCCTATTTTGTCTGTCCAGTTGTGATCGCTGCTCGCATCGATAGAAAATCCCTGTGTAATGCCTGTTGTATCAATATCGAAAACGCGCCCTTGCAGCTTTACCGGCATACCTTCAATAGAACTGAGTTCTGCATATTGGTAATCGCTCCGGATAATCTTTTCAGCCATAACGCCATTACCGCTTGATAGGCGTGTTATTGTCGGCTGCAAGAGGGCTGGCATTCCGGAATCGTATCCGCTCACGCCGACCGTACCGACAATGCGAACCTTATCGCCCTGCGAAATATTTGGTGTGACTGCTCCCGCACCATAGACGTACATAGCTCCTTCAGGGTAGACCGGATCCAGCCCCGGAGTTGGTCTTTCTGTGACAACACTAAAAGCATTGGACGCACTATTCCACGTGCCTGAATTAACAGTTGCAATACCTTCAACCAAGATCCTCTTTCCCAACAAAACAGGGATGCCCGTTGTATCTTTTCGCATTGCTTCCGACAGAAGGATCACGGTTGACGAGGAAAGTACTTCTATATCGCTTTGCTGTGTAGGCCTTAAGTAGTACCCACTCGTGTACGGGGAAGACGTATCATTTTGAAACAAGATTCCCTCTACTACAACCCAGTCTCCATCTTTAACTTGCTCCAAACTAATCCCTGAGTAGTCATATACTTTTATATATATGGCACCCCGCCCATCTGAATAGTTACCGTCTCGGCTTCCATCAACATAAAACCCACGCACGGTTCCTTCATTGTCATAGCCGTGTACAACGCCCATAACGCGGACCGGCATACCCTCAAATCTATAACC
>CAKUMO010000048.1 GCA_934667815.1 uncultured Oscillospiraceae bacterium | reverse complement strand
CGGGGAAGTTGACGCTTGCGCGGAAGACCATACGGCCGATGCGTCCAAAACCATTGATACCAACTTTGATAGACATACTTTTTTCCTCCATTATTTAAGATACGCCGGTTTTTGGCCGACGCCACTTTAGGAAATATGCGGGAATATTTTTTTCCAGCGTTTCTATTATATACGATTCTTGTCCGTAGTGCAACTGTCAAATTCAATCAAATTGTACCGGAATGGGGATTTTTTTTGAGAATTTTGCGCGATTTTGCCATTTCACAGCTTTGTGAAGCGCTGATAGGTCTTGCCGTCGCGCTCGACGGTCTCGTTCCACATGGAGGCCGGGCGCACCCAAATACCGAAATCACCGTAAAGCGCGCGGTAGACGACCATTTCTTCCAGCGTCTCCGAATGCCGTGCGAGATAGAGAACTTCGTACTCCCTGCCCTTGAAATGGCGGTACCGGCCGGGTTCTACCGTCATAAAAATCACGTCCTTTCCCCACCAGTATAGCGTGCGGCGCACGGCAATGCAAGGAAATTTTGCAATTCTCCGGATCCTGTGATATAATAAAAAAAGCAATCGTAAAGGAGAACAACATGGAAGAAATGATCCGGCTTCTGGCTGCGGAGCTTGGCCAGAAGGAGCAATATGTCGAAAACGTCGTCAGGCTGCTCGACGAGGGCAATACCATCCCTTTCATCGCCCGCTACCGCAAGGAGCTGCACGGCGCGATGGACGATACCACGCTGCGCACGCTGGCCGACCGCCTGCAATATCTGCGCAATCTTGCCCAGCGCCGCGAGGAGATTCGGCGCGGCATCGGAGAAAAACTCACGGACGAGCTGTCTGCGGCCATCGACGCGGCTAAGACACTCTCGGAATTGGAGGATCTCTACCGGCCTTACAAGCCCAAGCGCCGCACCCGCGCGACCGTGGCCAAGGAAAAGGGGCTCGAGCCGCTGGCACAGCAGCTGTTTGCTCAATCGCGCGATTTGCCCGCGCCCGAGGAGCTGGCACAGGCATATCTGGATGCGGGAAAGGGCGTCGAGACGGTTGAGGATGCGCTGGCCGGTGCGTCGGACATCATTGCCGAGACCATTTCGGACGACGCATCCATTCGCAAGGCGCTGCGTGCGCTCATGCAGAAACAGGCTGTCCTGCGGGTGACAGCCGTCAAGGGCAAGGAGGAGGAAACCTCGCCTTACCAGACCTACTATGATTTTACCCAGCCGGTGGCCAAGTTACAGGGACATCAGGTGCTGGCTGTCAATCGCGGAGAGCGCGAGGGCTTTTTGAAGGCCGAGATCGAACTAGACCGTGAGCAGGCGCTCGTGTGCGTGCGCCGCGCGGTGCTGATCCCGGGCGGCGGTGCGACGGCCTTTGTGCGGGCGGCTGCCGAGGACGCGTATGACCGGCTGATTGCGCCGAGCATGGAGCGTGAGCTGCGCAGCGCCCTGACCGACGAGGCAAACGAGGGTGCCATCCACAATTTTGCCCTGAATCTTCGTCCGCTGCTCATGCAGCCGCCGGTGCGCGGTCGCGTGACCATGGGACTTGACCCCGGTTACAGCCATGGCTGCAAGGTCGCCGTCGTGGATGCGACGGGCAAGGTGCTCGACACCGCCGTGGTTTACCCGACCTTCTCCAAGGCCAAGCGCGAGGAAGCGCTCAACACGCTGGAAAAGCTCATTCGCAGGCACGACGTCGCGCACATCGCCATCGGCAACGGCACGGCCTCGCGCGAGACGGAGGCCGCCGTGTGCGACCTGCTCGGCCGGGTCAAGGGCGTGTCCTATATGATCGTCTCCGAGGCGGGCGCGTCGGTCTATTCCGCTTCGCCGTTGGCCGCAGAGGAATTTCCGCAGTACGACGTCAATCTGCGCAGCGCGGTGTCCATCGCCCGCCGCTTGCAGGATCCGCTGGCCGAGCTGGTCAAGATCGACCCCAAGGCCATCGGTGTCGGCCAGTATCAGCATGACGTGCCGGAAAAGCGCCTCGATGAGAGCCTGAGCGGCGTGGTCGAGGACTGCGTCAACGCCGTCGGCGTCGATCTGAACACGGCTTCGCCCTCGCTTCTGCGCCGTGTCTCCGGTCTGAACGCCACGACCGCGAAGAATATCGTCGCTTACCGTGAGGAAAACGGCGCGTTCACCGCACGCAAGCAGGTCTTGAAGGTACCGAAGCTCGGCCAGAAAGCCTATGAGCAGGCCGCAGGCTTCCTGCGTGTGCCGGAAAGCGCACAGGTGCTTGACCGCACGGGCGTCCATCCGGAATCCTACGGCGCGGCGGAGAAGCTCCTGTCGCTCTGCGGCTACACCCTTGCGGATGTCGCAGCGGGCGGCCTTAGCGAACTGCCTAAGCGCATGGAGGCCTACGGCGTGCAGAAGGCAGCGGAGGAATGCGGCGTCGGCGTGCCGACCCTGCGGGACATTGCGAAAGAATTATGTAAACCTGGACGCGATCCGCGCGACGAGCTGCCCAAGCCAATTTTGCGCACGGACGTGCTGGAGCTGAAGGACCTCAAGCCCGGCATGGTGCTCACCGGCACGGTGCGCAACGTCATCGATTTCGGCGTGTTTGTGGACATCGGGGTACATCAGGACGGCCTTGTGCACATTTCACGCGTCTGCAACCGCTATATCAAGCATCCCTCAGAGGTCGTCTCCGTGGGCGACGTGGTGAAGGTCGCCGTCCTCGACGTGGACGAGAAACGCAAGCGCATCAGCCTGACCATGCGCGACCTGCCGAAGGAAAGCTGAATTTTTTACCGAAAAGCATAAATAAATATGCAGCATTTGCAAAAAAACTTGACATATTTGCGGACATCTGATATCCTAAAAGAAAAAAGAGAAAGGATGTTTCGCAATGAAAAGAACTCTGCTGCTGCTTCTGGCTGCTCTACTGCTTGCCCTGCTTGCCGGGTGTGCGGGCGAGCCGTTGCCCACGGAATCTGCCGCCCCGTCCTCCGAGGTGCTGCCCAGTGAGGAAACGCCGCCTGAGGCGCTGGTGTTCGACGGCAAGTCCTATCCGCTCGACGTCGAGAGCCTGTCCGTCGGTCCCTATGAGCTGCAGCAGCTTCGCTGGGCGACCGGCCTGAAGGAGCTGCATTTCTCCGGTCATGCACCGGAATCGTGGGACTTCCTTGCTTCGCTGACGGCGTTGGAAACGCTGCAGATTTCCCTTGCTGCCGGGACGGACCCTGCCGAGCTGCCGCTGGACGGCTATGCGCTGCCCGCGCTCAAATCGCTGCAAATCAGTGCGGAATGTCCTGTCGGGACGCTGTCTCTGCCGCAGGCGGCGGTGGAAAGCTGCACGGTCGAGCTTTCGGCGGTAAAGTCTCTGGACCTTTCCAAGCTGACTGCCGGGGAAGTGCAGATGGTGCTTTCTGCCGCGCCAGAGGCATTGATTTTCGGAAGCGTGCAAAACCTGTCCTGTGAGGGCTTTGCGCCGGATGCGGCCTCGCTGCAGGCGCTGCCGGTCAGGGAGCTGAGTCTCACCGAGGCACAGCCGCTGGACTTCGTTGCGGAAATGTCCTCACTCGAGCATCTGCGCCTGTCCGGCAGCGGCTGGGAGCTTGCGCCGCTGGCACAGTCCGGGCTGCTTCGGCTATCGCTTTCGCGCTGCGGCGGCGACCTGTCCGTGTTGACGCAGTCGTCCATCGAGCACCTGATTCTTCCCGATGCCTCCACCGAGACGGTGGCCTCGCTCGCGGGCATGACCTCGCTGCGCACGCTTCAGGTCTCCGATGCCGCGGCGCAGGACCTTGCGGTTTTGGAGACGCTGCCGAACCTCGAGACGCTGTTTTTGAACGTTGCTTCGCAGCCTGCCGCAATCGAAAACGGCGAGTTCAGGGACGCGGCGCTGCTGGACGAACTGGAAACGCCGATCCCCCTCGAGCAGCTCAAGTCTTTCTTGCAGCGCGGCGGCACGCTGTGGCTTTACCAAGACCCCAATCGCTGAAATTTTATGATTAACGGGGACGCCTCACCGGAGGCGTCCCCGTCAGCTTGTCAGAATTGCAAAATATAAATCTGACGGGAGAAACCGCAAGCGGTTTCTCCCGTGTCAGCGTGTCGAAAAACTCTTTTCGGCACGCTGACAGACTGCGAAAAAGTTCGGAAGACAAGCAACGCACGCCCGTCGGCGTACATAGGTACGGTAGGGCGTGAGTTGCGCAGTAAGTCAAAATCCTTGCGTAGCAAGCTGGTTTTCAGACTATAAAGTTTGGAATCCACGACTTTTGTAAATAAAATCCTGAGAGCAAAAAAACATTAAATTGTGAATCAATTTTGACGATTACGGACTTTTTTGACAGTCTGTGACGGGAGAAACCGCAAGCGGTTTCTCCCGTGTGTTGTATCAGTCTAATTCGGCTCGGCAGTCCGGTTGTGCGCCCGCTGCGGGATGCAGCAGCACGGTCTTGATCTCAAACGGCCGGAACGTAAGCGGAATGCCCGCCGGGGTCTGCTCGAGCGGCTGTATGGGCTGTTCCATCAGATTGGTTTCCGCACAGGCGCCGAAGGCAAGGCCGGTTGCGAGTATGCACTGCGTGCGCTTGTTCTCCGCCTCGTACATGCGCAGGACGAGCGCGTCGGAATCCTCGGCCTTTTTCACGGTCTCAAGCACGATGTTCGGCGCCGAGAGCCGGAACAGCGAGAACTCGGACGGCAGGCTGCCCGCCTGCGCGGGGACAAAGGCGGCCTGCGCAGGATAGTTGAACGCATAGGCGTGCTCACGGACGCGGCCGTCCGTCAGGTCTCCGCCGTGCGGATAGAGCGCATAGGCGAAGCGGTGCTGCCCGATGTCCGCGTTTTTATCGGGATAGGTGCTGCATTTCAGAAGCGACAGATTCAGACTGCTGCGCGAAGCGTCGTAGCCGTATTTGCAGTCGGTCAGGAGCGCAAGGCCGAAGCCCCCGTCCGAAAGATCGGCGTACTTGTGACCGCAGACCTCAAAGCGCGCGAAGTCCCAGAGCGTATTTTTGTGGACGGGGCGCTGAATATGGCCAAACTGAATGTCGTATGACGCGTATTTTGCATTGACATCCACCGGATGCTCCGCCTTGACGAAAAGATTGTGCTCGTGCCAGTCAATCTCGTAGTCATAGCGCAGCTCGGCGGAACCGGCGTAGGCCGTGATACAGGTGCGCAGGAGGGAACTGCGGAAGCGGCGCTCGACGCACAGCACGCCGCGTACCGGACCGGTTTCCAGAACCTTTACGCTTGTGACCTCGTCGATCTCGTGCGATTTTTCACGGTAGTAGGCCTGCACGTTCCAGTTGTCGTCCGTGCGTGCGACATCGTCATAGGCGATGATACGTCCGGCCACGCTGCCGGCGGGCAGCGTTTCACGGCCTGCGGCCTTGCTGTAAAGCGAGGTGAGGTGCATTTTCTCGTTGAATACGGCGCGGAGCTGCGCCGTCTCGAGCAGCCGCTCGGAGACCTTCACGGCCGGCTGCACCGGCTGCGCGGGCACGATGCGGAAGGCCTTCCAGCCCTTCGGCGGGACGTTCGGCGCAATAAAGACGGTTTTGCCGTCGTGCGTCGGCTGGCAGGGAATGTAAGTGCCGTCGGAATCGGCAAGGCCGGACAGCGCGCCGTCGAAGATCACGGTGGGGCTGCGCGGGAAGCTCAGCGTGTTGTACACGACGACGGAATCCTGCTCCAGATGTATGGCCGCGCCGAGTGCGTGTATGGCTTCGTCGCGCATGGCCGCACCTTCGGAGAGAATCCGGTCGTAATACGCCTGCGTGTCCTCGTAGACCTTGGCGATGGACGAGCCGGGCAGCACGTCATGGAACTGATTTAAGAGAATGAGCTTCCAGTTGGCGTTCAGCCGCTCCGCGGGGTAGCGCTCGCCGGTCAGGCACAGAGCGAGGGAACAGAGATTTTCCGCGTCGTGATAAAGCTGCTCGCTGCGGCGGTTGTTCTTCTTTGTTTTGGCCTGCGAGGTGTAGGTGCCGCGGTGAAATTCCAGATACATTTCTCCGTCCCACTCCGGCAGATGCGGATGTGCGGAGACCGTCGCATCCAGATGACGGAAATAGTCCAGCACCTTGGCAATCTTGACGGTCGGACAGCCGGGAATGCCTGCGGCAAAGCGGCGTGCGTAGTCGATCATCTCCTGCGTCGGGCCGCCGCCTCCGTCGCCGTAGCCGAAATCATATAGCAGGTCGCGGTTGATGTCTTTCTGCTGATAGCGCTTCCAAGCGCCGAGGACGAAGGACGGCTCCATGCTGGGATTGTAGGTCGTCATGAAATCCGTTTCGACCTCCGCATAGGAGATCGCGCAGCCGAAGTGCGTCAAGATGGTGCTGCCGTCCAGACCGCGCCAGCGGAAGGTATCGTAGGGGAATTTGTTGTATTCGTTCCAGCCGATTTTCGTCGTATAGAAATAGTCGATGCCGCTCTTTCGACAAATCTGCGGAAGATTGCCGGAATAGCCGAACACGTCCGGCAGCCAGAGCACCCTGCTGTCCACGCCGAACTCCTCGGCAAAGAAGCGCTTGCCGAACAGGAACTGCCGCACGAGCGACTCGCCGCCGGTCAGGTTGGTGTCCGCCTCGACGTACATTCCACCCTCCGGCTCCCAGCGGCCCTCGGCCACGCGTCTGCGCACCTGCTCATAGAGCGCGGGCTGATCCTCCTTGACATATTCATAAAGCACAGGCTGCGAGGCCATGAACAGATACTCCGGATTTTCTTCCAGCAGCCGCAGATTTGTGCCGAAGGTGCGCGCGGCCTTGTTGCGGGAAACGTGGTACGTCCACTGCCACGCCACGTCGATGTGGCTGTGGCCAATCGACCAGAGCACCGGCTCGCTGCCGGTGCGCATGGTGCCGTAGAGGTTTTCGCGCAAAAAGCGCTGCGCGGCCTCGACGGAATCCAGAAACGCCTGCGAATCCGGCGCCTGTCCGATCTCAAGCAGGCTCATGGCTTCGTTCAATCGCGCGACGAGCTGCACGCGCGCAAGTGAATCGCTGTCCATCAGCGCTGCGGCCTTCAGGGGAACAATCAGGCTCTGGTACAGCTCGTAGACCTGCGGACGCAGCACCTGAAGCCGTGCGGCCATGGTCATCTTGCCTGCAAAATAGGTCAGGTCGGAATAGACCTTGATTGCAATTTCTATCGTTTCGCCGCCCTTTGCACGCTTACGCAGCAGATATTTGCGGTGGTTGGAGTCCAGACCGAACACGCATTCGCCGTTGACATAGAGCTGCGCCTGCGGGTGTCCCCAGTGCCAATCGGCGTCCGTGGTGTAGGGAAAGACGGCGTACCAGAGCGTTTCGCCCTCAAATTCCTCCGGCACGGTGATGCGCTGGCGGAACCAGGCCCACTGATCCGGCTCGCCCCAAAGCATCTTTCCGGCGGCAAAGGGCGTCCATGCAGGGCTGCCCGCCAATTCGGAATAGGGGAGATCGCCGAGCAGAAATTCAAAATCGCCCGTGCCGTATTCCTTCCGAATGACATATTGATTCATCAAATCGCGCAGTAAAGCCTGCATCCGAACGGGGAGCATATAGCGTTCGCCGTTTTTGTCCACGAAATCCCGATCAAAATGAAACATGAAATACCTCCTTGATTCTTGCGGTGAAACGTGTTATGATGATGCAGAAATATATCAATATTTGTTATATTCATGCAAAACAAAGCCCGAGCGTCATCACCTGTAAATACGCAAATATCATAGCAGATAGGGATGAATATGTCAAACAATATACCAAACAGAATAATAAATATGTCATAAGCACCAAAAAACGGCATAAATTTTTGTTGGATATAACTAATTGAAAAACCGACGCAGGTATGCAATAATATAACTGCAACGATTGCTGCCTGCGATTTTTCGAGAAAAGGCAGGAATGAGTCAAATGGCAAAGAATTACAACTATCTCCGCGTGTACAACGACATCAAAGAAAAAATCCTGCACGGGGAGTACGGCCATCAGGAGCGCCTCCCCACCGAGGCGGAGCTGGAGACGCTTTATGGCCTCAGCCGCATCACGATCAAAAAGGCCATGACGATGTTGAGCGACGAGGGTCTGGTCGAGCGCTTTCCGGGCAGGGGTACCTTTGTCCGCTTCGCGGATGCAAAGGTATCGCAGGAGCGGCTTCCGGCAAAGCAGCCCTGCATCGGCTTTGTGATGAGCGGCTTCTCCGCCAGCTTCGGTCAGGGCCTCCTGCAGGGCATCGCGGACGAGGCCAACCGGCAGGACTGCGCGCTGGTCGTCGGCTTGCGCTATTCCTCCATTGAGGACGAGAACAAGCTTGTGCAGCGCCTGATCGATCAGGGCGCCGACGGTGTCATCGCCATGGCGATGCACAGTGACAACGAAATCAACGCCGGTATCGTCAACAATGCCATGAAGGGCTACCCGCTGGTGCTGGTGGATCGCTTCCTTGAGGGAATTTCCCTTCCTTACATCGGAAGCGACCACGCCGACGCCGCCTTCCAGGCCACGCAGTATCTGTTCAGCCTCGGTCACAAGTGCATCGGGCTGATCTCCTCTGCGCCGAC
>CAKUMO010000047.1 GCA_934667815.1 uncultured Oscillospiraceae bacterium | reverse complement strand
AAGTCGGAGATCGGCTCCGGAAATCTTACGATTCATCCATACAACACCCCGGCTGATCTGGTCTGGGAGGAATGAAACCGGCTGCTTATCCGAAAAGGGAGGAAGTGTTATCCGTGAAGCGCAAAATGATTTTCCTGTTGGCCGCGCTGATGTTATTCGCGGCAGGTATTACGGCCTGTAAATCTTCGGATGATCCCGGTGGCCAAGATATTGATATAAAGCAGGAGGCGGGCAGCATTTCCTCCCGCCGGGAAGGTGTTTACAGTCAGAGCATTCCTTCTCCCGGAATATTTGCCGCATCCGATCGCGGCATTTATGTGCTGAACTCAGTTCCCGAAGGAAGGAACGGCAGAAAAATGCTGTTGTACAGCGATTTCGGAACGGACGCTTTTGTTTACGTCTGTTCGCGTCCGGACTGTGCGCATGCAGACGAAACCTGCGATGCTTGCCTGAGCGGCGCGGATGCCATTACATATGTGAACGACCATATTTACTATGAAGGACTATGACACCGGCGAGGAAACACTGCTGTTCGACACCGGTCTGACCGGCACGCATCGGATGCGCTGCTTCCCTGACTGCATTGCGATCATCGACGGAGTTGCCTTTGACGGCAGCGAACCGGAGATGGAGCAGCAGACGCTGCGGTTTTATAGCTGGGAATTTGAGCCGCTGGGCGAGATCACGCTCGACTATGCGATCCTGCAAGGAAGAACCAGCCCGATTTGTGCGGAAACGCCGGACAAGCTCCTGCTCAGCACGGATCACAGGTTTCTCCCGCAATACTATATTGACAAAGCCGAGCTTGGAACAGGCAATCTCACGCTGCATGAGCTGAAATTGCCCGAAGCGATGCTCGGAGAATAAATACAATCCGATGACCTGTCAATAAAGCACGCACGAAAGGAGCACACCATGCAACTGGAGATCAAGCACCTGACCAAGCGCTACGGCGACAAAACCGCACTGGACGACTTTTCCTATTGCTTTGACGCCGGAATTTACGGCATTCTCGGCGCGAACGGCGCGGGCAAGACCACACTGATGAATCTGATCACCGACAATGTCCGCCGCGACGCAGGCGAGATCCTCTTTAACGGCACGGATGTGCTCAAGCTCGGCAAGCGTTTCCGCTCCGTGCTGGGCTATATGCCGCAGCAGCAGGGAATGTACCCGGATTTTTCCGCGCGCGCATTTCTGCTGTATATGGCGGAATTGAAGGAAATCCCGAGAAAACAGGCGCGCGAGCAGGTCGAGGCGCTGCTGGAAATGGTCAATTTGCAGGACGCTGCGCATAAAAAGCTCGGCGGCTTTTCCGGCGGCATGCGGCAGCGTGTGCTGCTGGCGCAGGCTCTGCTGGGCGACACGGCGGTGCTTATCCTTGACGAGCCGAGCGCCGGTCTTGACCCGCGTGAGCGTCTGCGCATCCGAAAGTATATTGCGGAGCTGGCCTCCGACCGTATCGTTTTTCTGACCACGCACATCGTCTCGGACATCGAGTCCATCGCCAAGGACGTGCTGCTGATGAAGCAGGGAAAGCTCGTCACGCACGGCGCACCGGAGGCGCTCATTGAGAGCGTCGGCGGCGGCAGCCTCGAGGACGTGTACCTGTCCTATCTGGGGGAGGATTGACCATGGAAGTGCGTCGAGTCCTGCTGCACAAGACTTTTCTTGCAGCGCTTGCGCTGCTGCTGGCGCTGAACTGCTTCTTTTTCCTTTACAGTCAGAAGCGGAGCGGTACGCTGCGCTCCTATGCCGACGCATACGATTCGCTCGTCCGCGAGATGCAGACGCTTTCTCTTGAGGAGGGGCAGCGCGTCTGCGAAGCCCGGAGGCAGGAAATGCTGGACAAGGCCTTTGCCGAGCATACATGGCTCTGGGATGAGGAGAACGAGCGAAAATACGAGGCGGTAAACCAACTGGTTACGCAGTATGAGCATCTGCTGAGTTATGAGGATTATCTTGCCGGCGTGCAGGAAAATGCCAAAATGCTGCAAAGCGTGAGCATTTTCTCCAAGCCCGGCAGTGTTTCCTATAAAAACACGATCAAAACCGCTGAGGATTTCGCGCAAATGCTCGGCAGCAAGGTCACGCTGGGGCACGATCTGGCGGTGACGAAGGTGTTTGCCGACCCCTTTGCGGATTACAGCATCCTGATCCTCATGGGCGTTTGCTGCGCGTTGTTCCTCTCGGAACGGCGCGAGGGTCTCTGGCCGATGGTGCATGCTGCGCCCGCCGGACGGGCAAAGCTGTGCCTGCGGCGCATTGTTACGCTGTTTTTTGCGGCGCTGCTCGCAACGCTCGTGCTGCTGGGAAGCAAGATCCTGCTTTCCGCGTGGCTTTACCACGGCTTCGGCGAGGAAAACCGGCTGCTGCAATCGATCGGTATATTCTATAATGTGCCAACGCCAATGACGCTCGGGCAATTCTGGCTGCTGTATCTCGGCGTGAAGTTCCTTGGGGCGTTTTTGCTCGGTCTGGCGATCTATGCGATTCTCTCAGGCATCGCGAATCTGTCGCTGGCGTTTGCGGCCTTCGCTTTGGTGCTGGGTGCGGAATTTGGCCTGACGAAGGTTCCGGCAGCGTCGATTTTTGCACCGCTGCGTTACTGTAATCTGTTCAGCTACATCCGTTTTGACACCGTATTCCAAAATTATCTGAACCTGCCGTTTTTTGGCGGATTGATCTCCGGCAGCGCACTGGTGGAGGTGCTTATTGTGCCGCTGTGTGTGCTTCTTGGCGCAGCCTGCGTGCTGATCGCATGCCGAAAAAAGCCCGTCGGCGCACCGAACCGTCTGCTTGCACGGCTGGACAGGCTGAATGCCAAATTCCGTGCGAAGCCGAAAACGCTGTTCGGCTGGGAAGCCTACAAGCTCCTGTGGCGGCGGCGCGGAATCCTGATTCTGGTGCTGCTTGTCATTGTTGCGGTCAAGGCTGCGCCGCCCTACCGTGAGCCGAAGCCGCTGGATATGTATACGCAATTTTACGAGCAAAAGCATGCCGCGCCCATAACGGATGATACACTGCGCGGCCTTGAGGACGATCTCGCGCAGTCCGAGGGCGGTGACCGATCGCAGGCGATTTCCGAGCTTATCAGCCGTGCGCAGTCGCTTCCGGCGGGAAGCTGGATCGTTCCGATGCAGCCTTATGAGGCAATTTGGAGCGACAATTATGCGAATTATCACCGCGCAACCGCGCTCAAGGCGCTGCTGTTTCTGGTGCTGCTGCTCTCGCCGATCTCTGCGCAGGAGCGGCAGGCGGGCCTGATTCCGCAGCTTCATTCTACGCCTGCCGGGCGCAAGCGGCTCTGGCGCAGAAAAATGCTTTTGAGCCTGCTCATGGCTTTTGCGGTCTGGTTTGCAATCTATGGTGCGGAGGTCTGGCACGCTGCGACGCTGCACGGCGCATTTATGAGCCTTGGTGCCCCGCTATACAGTCTTGGTTACGGCGTGGAATCCACCATGCCGATCTGGCTGGCGATGATGCTTTACTATGTGCTCAAGCTCGTGGTGCTTTGCACGGGCGCGATGCTCTGCCTGCTGCTGTCCGATCTTTGCCGCAGGACGCGCGACGCGTTGCTGCTGTGCACGGGGGTGCTTCTTGTCCCGGCGGCGCTGGCCGCGATCGGATCGAACGCTGCGGCAACGGTCAGCCTGCTGCTGCCGCTCGGCGGCGTCGAGGTGCAGAGCATGCAGTGGGTTTACCCACTGTGCGTGCTGCTTGCCGTGCTGGCTGCGGCCGTCTCGCTGCGCCGTACCCGTCCGGCGTGATAGGAGGACAATATGCTGAAAAAAATTCTGCCGAATCATGCCATTGTTCTGCGGTGCTTCTGCGTGAAGGGTGTGAGTGATCTTCCTCCGCCGGCAAACGGCTGAAGGAACTTAAAAATTTATAAGCATAGATCACATAATGAAGAAAGAAAGGCGAATCAACGTTGGAATTCATAACCTCAGAGAGTGATTGGGACGAACCATCTGTCAGGCAATTATTCTTCACAATTTGGGGATTGTTTACCGATCTGGAGCTGTCGTGGAACCGGACGCTGGACGTGCAGATGCAGGCCGCGCAGGCTACGTTCAGGGACTGCTACCGCAGCTACCGCTTTGAATTTGCGTACCGTTCCAGAAATGTTCCGTTCGTGCAGGCCGCGCAGCGCGTGCCGCTTTTCATCGACCTCTGCCCCACGAATGCCCCTCTGCCGCAAGGTGTGCGCGGCCTCGGGCAGGATCCGGACGCCTGCTGGGTCAGGGAACCGGCATGCTGCCTCCCGAGCTTCTGCGCATATCAGGACAACCCGAATTGCACTGTCAGTACATATCTGCACATCGTGCGCAGCAGAATTGCAGAGCTAGAAATTGTCGACTGGGACGGGATTTCGGACTACCGCGCACTGTGTGCGCAAATCCGCGGCGCTGCGCGTATCTACCGCGTTAACGAGGACTGGATCGCCTCAGAACTTTGCAGCAGAACCGTGCGCGGTGCAATGTAGTCCTTTTTGATTTTTCGGCGGTTTTCCCGGGCTATCGGGAAATGGTGCGTCGTAGGGGCGACTCGAAAGAGTCCGACCGGGTGAAACTTTATGTGGCCCCACCCGGTGAGTTCCCTACGGCGCATTCTTTTTGCGCACCTTCCGTGAGCGGCAGCGCCTGAATTTAGTGATATTGTATCAGATCATTGTGGAAAACGCTTGGAAATGCGCGAAAGAAGATGATATAATCATCATAGATTTTTGCGTTCCGGGAGGAGACGACTATGGGTAAATGGCAGAGATTCAACTATTTTCCCGTGCTGCCGTTGGGGAAGGACGGAAGGCGCGTGACCGGAAGTCCGGAGCACATCGCGCTCTCGCGCCGCGCCGCTGCCGATGGAATGGTGCTTTTGAAGAATGAAAACAGCTTGCTGCCGCTGCACCGGGGAGCGCGTGTTGCGCTGTTCGGCAAGGCGAGCGTCGATTATATCAAGGGCGGGGGCGGCAGCGGCGACGTGACGGTCGCCTATACGCGCAATCTCTGCGACGCAATAGAGGAAAAACAAGCGCAGGGCAAGCTGACCTGCGTACCCGCACTGCATGAGTTTTACAGAGAATATGTCTCTTCCCAATTTGCCGCAGGCGCACTTTGGGGACGGCTGGACGAGCCGGAGCTTCCGCAGGACCTGCTGGCACAGGCCGCACGCGAGGCCGACACGGCAATCATCAGCATCTGCCGCTTTTCCAGCGAGGGCGGCGACCGCGCGGCAGCAGAGGGCGATTTTTATCTCTCCGCAGGCGAAAAGCGCCTGGTGCAGACGGTCTGCGGTGCGTTTTCCAAGGTTGCGGTCATCCTGAACGTCGGCGGCGTCGTCGATACCGCGTGGTTTGCCGCCAATCCCGCGATTCAGGCCGCGCTTCTGGCGTGGCAGGGCGGCATGGAGGGAGCGATGGCCGAGGCTGACCTCCTCTGCGGGGACATCTGCCCGAGCGGCAAGCTGACGGATACGTTTGCCGCGTCCTTCGACGACTATCTGTCCTCCGCGAACTTCCACGAATCGGAGGAATACGTCTGCTATACGGACGACATTTTTGTCGGCTATCGCTATTTTGAGACCATTCCCGGCGCGGCGGAGAAGGTGATTTATCCGTTTGGTTTCGGCCTGAGCTATACGACATTTGAAATTGTCTGTACGAATGCGGATTCCGATGACGAAACGATCCGCGTCACCGCGCTGGTGAAAAATACGGGCGGTGCTGCGGGCAGGGAAGTGGTGCAGCTCTATACCTCCGCATCCGGAACGAATCGTCCCAAATTGGAGCTGCGTGCGTTTCAAAAGACGGCGCTGCTTGCGCCCGGCGAGGCGCAGGAGCTGTCGCTAACGGTGCCGATCGCAGACCTTGCGTGCTACGAGGAAGAATGCGCGGCCTATGTGCTTCCTGCCGGAGAGTATCCTGTACTGCTGGGAAACAGCGTCCGTAGTTTGAAAACCGTCTGTACTTATGTCTGCAGAGAACCTTGCGTGACTCGTAAAGTGAAGAATCGCTGCGTGCCGAAGAAGCTGCCGCAGAGACTACGCGCCGACGGAAGCTATGAAGCGCTGCCCATGCAGGATTACCCGCTCGCGCCAGACCGCTCCGATTGGCCGGAAAAGCCCAAGTGGGAGGCTGAGCACATCCTGCCTGATTGCTCGGGCATCGAGGTGCCCGCAGACCGGTTGTCCTTTGCAGACGTTGCGGGCGGAAGCGTTTCTCTCGATGCTTTTGTCAGGCAACTGACGGATGATGAGCTGATTACGCTGCTCGGCGGCACTCCGAACCGCGGCGTGGCGGACACGCGCGGCCTTGGCGGTCTGGATTATTTAAAAATCCCGGCGGTCATGACGGCCGATGGTCCTGCGGGCCTGCGCATTTGCGAGGATCGCGGCGTGACCACTACGGCGTGGCCGGTGGCGACGCTTCTGGCCTGCACATGGGATGCGGAGATCGTCTGCGAGGTCGGCAAGGCGGGCAGCCGCGAGGTGCGGGAAAATAACCTCGGCATGTGGCTCACGCCCGCGATCAACATCCACAGAAGCCCGCTCTGCGGCCGGAATTTTGAATATTATTCCGAAGACCCGCTGGTTTCCGGCAAGCTGGCTGCCGCCATGGTGCGCGGAATCCAGTCCGAGGGCGTTTCGGCCTGTGTCAAGCATTTCTGCGTCAACAATAAGGAAACCAACCGCAGAGCCAGCGATTCCTGCGTAAGCGAACGCGCACTGCGGGAGATCTACCTCAAGGGCTTTGAAATCGTGGTGAAGGAGAGCGGCGTCTGGGCTGTGATGACGGCTTACAATCTTCTGAACGGCATCTACACCTCGGAAAATAAGGAGCTGATCTCCGGTATTCTGCGCGAGGAATGGGGCTTTGACGGGCTGGTCGTCACGGACTGGGAGAACTGTGCCGAGCACTACGCCGAGGCGCTGGCGGGCAACAACGTGCGCATGCCGCACGGCAGCCTACGCCGGCTGCAGCGAGCCATGCAGGAGGGACTTATCACCAGAGAAGATTTGGTTCGGAATGCCCGCCGTGTGCTGCAATTCCTCCTGCGACTGGATTGAGAGAGAACATAAAAAGGGATTCACAGTTGCTGCTGTGAATCCCTTTTTATAGTGCAACGACTTTAGCAGGCGCGGGTGCGCTGGTTTTTGAAGTACCGCAGCATCAAAACGATCAGTACCGTACCGGCAAGCGGAAAGAACGCGCTGACGAGCATCCCTGCCTTCAGACCGACCTGCTCGGCGGAGAGGTGCAGACCTGCGGCAAGCTCGGCGACATAGGGACTTGCGGAGACCTTGTCGATCACTGCGCCCATGAGCTGCGGCGCGACGGACGCACCGAGATCCCCGCCTGCGGCCATGAGCGCGTAGGCCGCGACACCGACGCCGGGGAGAGTTTCCTCCATCATGATGAGCGTTCCGGGCCAGAGCATCGCAGTGAAAAGGCCTGTAAAGATGCAGGCGAGGAATGCGGCCAAGGCGCTGTGGGCCAGCCCTGCGACCAGATAGCAGCACGCCGCGCCAAACATCCCGCCGAGCAGCACAGGACGGATGTCCTTTCCAAACTTGGAATAAGCCATTCTTCCCGCTCCGAGCAGCACGGCGAACATTGCCATACCCAGAAGGTCGCCCACGGCCTTGTCGATGTGCAGCGCAGTCTCGGTATAGCTGGAGATCCAGTTGGACATCACGTTTTCCGCGCAGCTTCCGAAGAAGATGCAGGCGACAAAGAGCGCCAATCCAAGCGTTTTACGTTTTGCCGTTGCAGTCCAGCCAGAAGCGCTTTCGCTAGCCATGTCAGGCATGGGCGAGAGCATAAACATCGCCGAGGCGATCAGCGGAAGCAGTGCAAGAAGCATCATCAGATACGTCCAGTTTTCGTGCCCGAATACCTTCAAAAACACCGTGCTTACCGCAACGACGGCGACAACGCCGAATGCGTAGAGCGAATGCAGAAAGCTCATGGCTTTTTGCGGGTCGTCGGAGGGAATCGCGGCGATGGTCGGGCTGAGCAGCACCTCGGAAAGCCCGGCGGATACGGAGAAAACGACCGTGCCGATCAGCAGCCCGAGGTAGGTATGATTGGGCAGCAGGGTCGGACTGAGCGCGTAAAAGAACATCCCGGCGGAGGTTAGAATCGGCATGATGCGGACGATCTTCGCAACGTTAAAATGCTTGGAGAAGAAGGTAAACACAAGGTCAATCGTGAGCTGTGTGCAAAAATTTGTGAGGACGAGCGTGCCGAGCAGCGTATAGGAAATGTCATACAGCTCGTGCAGCGTGACAAACAGCAGCGGCGGCAGACTGAATACGGAGGACATGGTGAAATAGGCCGTGTAACAGGCTAACTTTGTGCGTTTGTAATTCGGTGCGGTCATCGTAATTTCCGTCCTTTTGCGTTTATGATGATTTTTCTGCGGGCAACACGGCGTCCTCGGCCACGAGCGTCCAATTATCTGGATCGAGCATGCTGTCCTTGACCGCAAACCAGCGCCCGGGCAGGAAGGTGGTGCCGTTATTCTTCGCGGTGCTCCAGACGTCGGACTCGAGCACATAGAGCGTGTTCTGCTTTGCGTCGGAGGTGATGGCCTTGCCGGTGAAGGGGTTGACCGGGTTGTCAATCAGACCCTGCATGGCCAGCGACGGCACGTCGCCGTTCGTCATGAACTCGTCCGAGACGGTGAATTCCTTGCTATCGAAGTCCTTGACCATCAGCAGCGGCCAATAGCTTTCCAGATCGGTGCCGTCCTCAAGCAGCATATCATCGAGGCAGGCAATGTCTTTGCCGTGGTCGGCGGCCAGAATGATGCGGGTGTTGTCATAAACGTCATTCTCACGCAGATAGTCCAGCCACGCGCCAAGCTGCGTGAGCGCGGCGACATTTACCTGATAGTGCTCGACCTGCTTGAGGGTGTCCATGTGCAGCGTTTTGCCGTCGAGGGTGAAGCGGTCGGAATGATCCTCCTCATAGTCGCGGTTATTTACGCTATACTGTGGGACGTAATCCGGCTCCTGCAAGAGCGTGATCTCGTGGGCGGTGTCGTTGACCATCATCAGGAAGGTGTCCTCCGCGCCGTCGGAGATGCCCGTCATGCCGGGAAGATTGACAAGAACACTGTAAGCGTCGATGAAGGTGCTGTAAACGCCCGTGGCGGTATAGTTGCTGTAAACCGTCTGGCGCAGATAGCCCTTGCGCACAACCTCGGAGCTTTCCTGCTCAAGGTAATTGCCGCGGTCGTAGAGCACCTTCTGCGTGCACAGCGGCAGCGCCTTCATCAGGCTGTAACAGAAGAAATTGCGGTCATTGGCCTTGATTTGCAGCGCCTTGGCTGAGGTGTCCGAGAAGCGGCCCTTGGTGACGTAGGCATTGATGTCCGGATAGGCGTTGTAGATCGAGGTATCGGAATTCCATGCATAGTTCGCATAGACCGGGTCGCAGACGGTCACGTCGTAACCGTTTCGGTCAAAGAGCACCGGCATCACGCGCAGAGCCTCGTTCTGCTTTTTGTAAAGACGCTCGGTGTTACGCCGGTTCATCTCGATGGGTGTGTATTCGTAGCCGCCAAACAGCGCGGGCGAACCGAAGTTCGTTGAGCCGCCGAAGGAAAGTGTGTCGGGGTAATAGGTGAAGCCGGCGAATTTTTCCTTCAGCTCGGGTTTTTCATTAAAAATATAGGGGATGAACTCGTTGATGCCGCGGTCGAGCATAAAGACGATGACGTTTTTGCCCTCCTTGCTCAGGGAAAAGAGCTGGTGCGTATCCGCAAGGTCGATGGGCTGGGAACGAAATTCGCGGACCTCGCGTTCAATTTTGACCGTGTTGAAAACGGACATACCGACAAGAGCAACCAGTACAATGGCCAGCGCCTGCGCAGTATATTTTTTGAAGAAACGGAAAAGCACCAGCAGCACCGCGCATACGGTCAAAAGCACTGCCAGATTGACAAGCTGTTCCTGTGCGGAGAGCAGCAGCGCACCGCTTTCGTAGGCAAGTCCGGAGGAGAGTGTCCCGAGGTCCTTGCCGAAGAACATATAGTTGACGATGCACACGCCGCAAAGGAGCCACACGGCCTTGTCGAAGATCGCGCGGGCCGAGGGCTTGGCCAGCCAGTAGAACACGCCCAGCCACACCACGAACGCACCAAAAGCGAGGCAGAAGGAGCTGACAAGATACAAGACGGGGTTTCTGTAAAGCGTCAGGTCAACGAACTCCTGCGGCGAGGAGCGGATGACGGCCGAGGGAATCAGAAGGCCGATGAGCACCGCCAGCAGCAGCGCGCCGGTGAGGAAAATTTTCTTGTTGCCGGTCTGCGCGGCGAGCTTTTTGTCCAGCCCAAGACGGGTCTTGACGAGGCTGTAAACCAGCGGGATCTGCAAAACAACGCCGCACAGCACGAAAAATGCCGTTCTGCGGAGCGTCGGCATGGACTGGAAGCACAGACCGTAGACGAGGCTTGCAAGGCCTGCCAGCGAGGCCATGGCAAGCAGGATCTTCTTGGAATGCTTGAGCTTGTAGAAGATGGTCTTGACAAGGGAAAAAAC
>CAKUMO010000046.1 GCA_934667815.1 uncultured Oscillospiraceae bacterium | reverse complement strand
GACGCCGCCTTCCAGGCCACGCAGTATCTGTTCAGCCTCGGTCACAAGTGCATCGGGCTGATCTCCTCTGCGCCGACGACCTCTGCGATCACCGAGCGCGAGCGCGGCTACATGAAGGCCTACGCGATGACGAAATACCGCCTCTCGCAGGATTATCTGTTTTTTGACATCAAGAGCAGCATGCCCGGCTGCCACGTGCCGGAGGTCATTCGCCGCGACGTCGAGTGCATGAAGCGCTACTATCAGGAGAATCCCAATGTGACGGCGGTGCTGTGCATCGACTTTGACACGATGAAGGTCTGCGAGACGGCGGCCAACGAGCTGGGCCTGCGGATTCCGGAGGATCTGTCGCTGGTGTGCTTCGACGCGCCGGACGACGGCCTGACCTACCATGAGTATACGCATATCCGACAGGCCGAGCTTGAGATCGGCGAGCGCGCGGTGCGGATGCTTCTGGACGTAATCCGCGGGGACAGAGAACCGAAGTACCTTCTGGTTCCGACGGAGCTTTGCATCGGCAATTCGACGGCGTCTCCGTCGCGTTGAAGCCCTGCCGGGCGGCGGGCGACATTCGTTTGACTCCAAAACGGCGGAGTGCACTCTGCCAAAGGTTGCGGATATGCCAAATCATGATATTTAGGGAGGAAACGAAATTGAAAAAAGTGCTTTGCCTGCTGCTGGCGCTGCTGACGACCCTCTGCCTGTTTTCCGGCTGCGCGGGCGGCGAGACGGCGCCTTCTTCCGAGAAAACGGAGGGACTGACCCCGCTGTCCGACCCGAATGCGGTTCCGAATTTGCAGGGCTATACGATCACCATCCTGACCACGGACACATGGGTGTCCGGCCTGAGCATTTCCGACGTGCTGCCGAAGTTCCGCCAGATCGAGGAAAGAACGGGCTGTACGATCGTCTGGGAGACGGCGCCGAGCGGCGGTGACTTCAATACCGTGCTCCAGACCCGCCTGACCGGCGATCCGTCTGAATGTCCGGACATCATCCTTCTTCCCACGAATACAACGACGCTTTCCAAGTACATCTCCGAGGGCCTGCTGTTCGACCTGACGAAGGCCTATGATTACTGCCCGAACATCAAGTCCTTCTATGAGGAAAAGCGCACCGATCTGAAAGGCTCCTTCACCTATGAGGACGGCGGCATCTACAATCTTCTGAGCAACGTCAGCGTTACCTCTGAGGATCAGCGCAAGAACATCGCCGAGACCGGCGATAACGCCATCTGGTATCGCGCCGATATCGCCAAGAAGCTGGGCTGGGAAACCTACCCCAAGACCATGGACGAGCTGCACGAGCTGCTGACGCAGGTGCACGAGGCTTATCCGGACATGGTGCCCATGCACATGTACGACTGGGGCGGCTGGGAATCCGCCAAGATCTTCAATTCTGCCTACGGCCTGCATTTCAATAATGAAGAATGCGGTACCTTCTTCTATCCCGACGAGAACGGCACCGTGCAGTTCGAGCCTGCGCTGGAAGCAACAAAGCAGTGGCTCACGGAGATCAACAAGTGGTACACCGAAGGCTTGATCGTCGTCGGCAACTCCGAGGAGCAGAAGATCGGCGCGGCGGCTAAGGGCGTGACCTTCTCCGGCTTCTATGCCAGCGTTACAGAAATGTGCGAAAGCGCGCTGAAGCAGCTCGAGCCGGACGCTTATTTCCTCTATATGCCCTTCCCGACGGCCGGCGACAGCACGCCGACGCTGATGCCGCGCTGCGATTATTACAATTCCTTCTCCATCGTCGATAACGGCGACGAGGAGCAGTGCCTTGCTGCCGCGCAGTTTTTGGACTATGCCTTCCTTTCCTACTACGGCATGTGCTCCGAGGTGCTCGGCGTTGAGGGCGAGGGCTGGAGTCTGGACGAGAACGGCAAGTTTACGCCGAACAAGGACTACATCGCCGAGCTTCTGACCGGCGACAAGATCCGCGAGTTCTCCGGTGCGAACATCCACTTCAACGGCCCGACGACCTTCAGCTACGAGATCAGCAAGGCCTACCGCGACGCCCGCATTCAGGTGCGCGAGGAACTGGGCTACGCCGACCCGATGAACGCCGAGCAGAAGGCCAACTGGCTGGAGATCAATGAGATCAACGTCAGCTATTATCAGTCTATCTATCCACTGTACTACATGCAGCCGGAGGATCAGGACGAATATACCCGCCTGTATTCGGACATCGAGACCTACACGCAGGAAATGCTCGAGCGTTACATCCTCGGCACGGCCGATCTGAATACCTTTGAGAGCGAATTCGTTTCGACGCTGTACAACCGCCTGCAGCTTCAAAAGGTTCTGGACATTCAGCAGAAGTATTACGACATTTATCTGGAAAATGCCGCAAAGTAATGCCTCCGGCTGACAGGAGAAAACATTTATGCAGAAAACTTCTTCCGCAGAGCGCGCGGTAGGGCGCGGCAAACGAGCCGCCTCGCCGCTGCGCAAGGGAATCCGGCGCGACTGGCGCATGATCCTGATCGCGCTGCCGGCCGTGCTGTGCCTGCTGATCTTTGCCTACGGACCGATGCCGGGCATTATCTACGCCTTTCAGAAGGTTGGCCTGCGCAGCAGCATTTTTAAGAATGAGTGGGTCGGGCTGAAGTGGTTCAAGGACTTTTTCAGCAGCGTGTTTGCGTGGCGTGTCATTAAAAATACGTTGATTCTGAACTTCTGGTCGATTCTGGCCGGTACGAGCGTCGAAATTCTGCTCGCTCTGGTTTTTAACGAGGTCAAGGACGGCAAGTTCAAGCGCTTTGCGCAGAGCTGCAGCTATTTCCCGCATTTTATTTCCGTCACGGTCGTCGTGGGCATCATGATTAATATGCTCAATCCGACCTCCGGCGTGCTGAGCCTGCTGGTGCAGAAGTGGTTTGGCGCGGAGCCGGTCGATCTGTTTGTGCAGCCGAGCTTCTTCCGCCCGCTGTATATCATTTCCGGTATGTGGCAGGGCGCGGGCTGGGGCGCAATCATCTACCTCGGTGCGATCAACGGCATTGACCAGACACTCTACGAGGCTGCGGCCATCGACGGCTGCGGACGACTGCGCCGTATCTGGCACATTACCATTCCCGGCATCAAGGCGGTCGTCATCACCTGCCTGATCCTGCATATCGGCAGTATGCTGAGCGTCGGCGCGGACAAGATCCTTCTGATGTATTCGCCCGGCATTTATAAAACGGCGGATGTCATCTCCACCTTTGTCTACCGGCAGGGACTGGGCGCAGCCGAGTACGGCTATGGCGCGGCAGTCGGCCTGTTCAACTCCGTGGTGAACATCATCTTGCTGATTGCATCGAACGCGATCTGCAAAAAAGTCGCGGATGAATCCATGTTCTGAGAGGGGAGTGGGCTATGAGATACAAAAGCGCGGAGGATCGCGCAGTGGATATTGCGGCGATTGTGATCGTCGCACTGGTGGCGATTTGCTGCCTTTATCCCATCATTTACTGCTTCAGCATGTCTTTCAGCGGAGACGACGCGATTGTGAAGCACGCCGTCACCCTGCTGCCCGTCGGGCTGAATCTGGAATCCTACCGCATGGTGCTGGCCGATCCGGATTTTGTCACGTCGTTTGTCAATTCCGTGATCTATACCGTGGTTGGCACGGCCTTCAGCCTGTTTTTCAATCTGACGCTCGGCTATGTGCTTTCCAGAAAGAATTTCGTATTCAAAAAGCAACTGATGGTCTTTGTCCTGATTCCGATGTTCTTCTCCGGCGGCCTGATCCCGTCGTATATGCTCATCAAATCCCTCGGGCTGTACAATACGATCTGGGCGATCGTGCTGCCCGGCGCCGTGAGCGTCTGGAATGCGATTCTGGCAAAGACCTTCTTCGCCTCGACGATTCCGAACGAGGTCGTGGAGTCTGCCATCGTGGACGGCGCGAACGATTTTCAGATTTTTTTGCGCATCGTCCTGCCGCTGTCTACGACGATCATTGCGATTCTGACGCTCTATTCGGCGGTCGGCTATTGGAACGACTATTTTTCGGCGCTGATTTATCTCAAGGACGAGGCCATGCAGCCTTTGCAGCTCTATCTGAGAAATGTCCTGTCTGCGCAGGCGACCTCCTCGTCCCTGAGCGGTATGCTCGACGCGACGGACTATATCTCCAATTACGTCAACAGCGAACGCATCAAGTATGTGCTGATCGTCGTTTCAACACTGCCGATCGTTGTGGTGTATCCGTTCATTCAGAAATATTTCGTCAAGGGCGTGATGCTCGGTTCCGTCAAGGGTTGAGCGCAAGATTCCCGAAGCGCTGCTTCGGCTTCCGCAGCGGTGCTTCGGGGAAAATTAGACTGCAATTTGTTAAATCAATTTACAATTTTGGCAAACCAAAGGAGAGAACCGAGTGAAAAGAAAGACGATGCTTCTGATCCTTGCGGGGCTGCTGCTGGCTGCGGCGGCCGCTGCGGTGATCGTTCTGCGGCCGAAGGGCGAGACGCTGCCGGAGTTCGGGCAGGCGCTTGCCGCATCCGACTGGGCGCTGGACGAGGGCTGGAAGGCTGCCGAGGAAGACGGCGTGCGCCTGCTGGTTGCACAGAGCGACGGTGTCACGACCTCGTGGAACACTGCGCTGTCCCTTGAAGCGAGCTGGCAGGTCAGCGCGGACGTGCGGCTCTACGATTCCGGCAGGGAGCGCGGCTGTGCGAGATTGGTGTTCGGCGACGAATTTCAGAATGTCTGCGTGAGCGTCTCCGTGGAGTATTTCGGCACGGAGTATGTCCGCCTCACGGCAGACGAGCTGCTCAATCGCGGCACAAGGTCGGAGACAGACGGCTGGAGCAATTTTTATACAGATGAACAATGGGCGCACATCGACCCAAAGCAGCCGCTGCGCCTGTCCGTTACGCATGCCGCAGAGGACAACCTTCTGATGCTCATGCTTTCGCAGAACGGCAGCACGCTTGTGCAGACCTTTACCGGCGAGGCACACATGGAGCTTCTGGAAACGCTGCGCACGGTCGGTCTGGGCGCGTATGACGCCGATGCGGTATTTTCGGAAATTACCGTCGAGCGTCTGGAGTAAGGAGGTTGCCTTGATGAATAAAAAGCTCTTATGCGGCCTGCTGGCCGTGGCGATGACGTTCGGCCTGCTTTGTGGCTGCGGCTCTGCACCGTCGGATGGCGGATTTCAGCCCTCGCCCCTGCCGGACAACGCCGTGCAGAAGCTGCTGAAAACCACTGGCCGTGACGATCCGGATTATTTCCGCAGACTCGCGGCGCTGGCGGTCGAGGACGTGCTTCAGCATTTCTGGACGGGCGACGCAGAGACCGGACATTTTGTCCGCACATGGAACGGCTTTGCCAACGATCCGGCGCGCGACCCGCGCGGCTCGGGCTGGGAGACGGGGCAGCTTCTCTATGCGGTGTACGACCTCTGGCGCGCGACCGGCGACGACAGCTATCTTCCCTATATCAAGGCCGAGGCGGCCTTTTACCGCGATAACTTTACTAAGCAGGAGCTGACCAACGCCGGCGGCGAGTTCAACTGGGCGACGGACGACTGCGCATGGAATGCAATGCAGTTTCTGGCGTTTTATACGGTTACACAGGACGAGTGGTTCCTGCAGTGCGCCATCGAGCTGCTGGATAACACCCGCACCCGCTGGTACGATGCCGAGCTGGGCGGGATGTACTACCGCGACGATGCGGACTACATGTCCCTCTATGAGACCGGCTGCGCGATTAGCTGGTACCGCATCTGGGAGTTGACCGGCGAGCAGCGCTTTTACGATCTGGCGATGGAATCCTATGAGGGAGTGCACCGCCGCCTCCTGCGCGACGACGGCCTGTACTACTGCGAGGCAAACGTCTACTGGCCGTTGGGCGAGAAGAACACCATCATGGAGGCGCGCAGCTCGTCCTTCCTGACCGGCAACATGGCAATGGCGGCACTGGCTGCGAAGTTCTACCGTCAGACCGGCGATGAAGTCTATCTTGAGCGCGTCAAAGCGACCAACGAGGGCCTGCTGAAATTCTATGACAATGACGGTGTGCTGGTTAACGACCGCGACGCGTGGACAAATGGCGCTTTCGCGGCCTATTACGCGGCAGATGTGCTGAGCCTGCCGGGAACGGAAACGCAGCGTGCGCTGGTGCGCGGCACGGCGGAATCCATCATGAACCGTGCGCGCACGACCAACGGCTATTACGGCGGCTCGTGGAGCGGTCCGGCCGAGGGCGGAAAATCCGTGTGGTACGCGGGCGGCTCCGTTCCGCAGCAGAGCATGACGACGGCGACGAGCGTGCTGATGGTCGTTTCTGCTGCCGTGCTCGAGGCCGGACTGGACGATTACGCGAGATAAAGAGAGGAGAACGAAATGATGAAACGGAAACGCATCTGTGCACTGCTGCTGGCTGCGGCGCTGCTTGTGGGCGCAGCGGGCTGCACGGTGCAGGAGCCGGCGCCCAGCGAGCCGGAGCAGACGGGCTACGTCATGGACGAGGGTCTTCTGACCATGACGGTGGACTGGACGGTCGATACCCGCGACCGCCGCAGCGAGCGCTTTGAAAGTGCGGTGTTTGCGGGAGATCTGGTCGATGTATGGGCGACGCAGCTCGTCGATGAAATCACGCTTTATCAAAAGACCGCGCTCACGGTCAAAAATGCCGATCCGGAGGAGACATCCGAGCTGGCGCAGCACGACCTGATCGTCCTTTCCGACGGCCTGCTTGCGCTTTTGAGCGGAACCTCCGCGTCGGAGTACGCCGGTGCGGTGGAGGCAAGGCTTTATGAGCTGCTGGATGCCGCGAAGGAGAATGCGGTCATCGTGCTTACGAGTCTGCCCTATCTTGCACAGGGGGCGCTCGGCACGGTTCCTGCGGAGCGCGTGCTGGAATACAACGCGGCGCTGCGCGCCGTAGCCATGGGCGCGAACGTGCTCTATGCCGACCTTTACCGTGCGCAGAGCCAGACGGTCTGGTCACAGGCCGCCGACGGCATGTCCCTCGGGACGATCGGCAACCTTCTTGCGACCGGCGAGGTGCTGCAAACGCTGATGCGCGCCTGCACCTGCCTCTGCCAGGACGGCGCAAATCCGCTCACCACCTCCGCCATCAGTGCGGCGGCGCCGACGGAGGCTGCGCTGCAGGCCTTCCGTGAGGCCGCAACGGCCGAGGAGCTGGAGAAGGCTTTGCAGGAAGCGCATCTGGGCGTTTCCCTCAGCCTTTATAAGAGCATGGACACCGAGGGGCGTGCGCAGACCGTCGAGACGCTGCTCGCTGCCGACCGCAGCATTGCCGAAAACTACATGCTGGCCGATCTGCTCGTGAACCTCGCCGCGTCCGAGACGCTCGGGGAGCGCACGCCCATGGAGCGCGCCGAAACGGGCTTGCAGACCTATGTCGCCGTCGGCGACAGCATCACAGAGGGCTGCATGGCCATCCATGCGCGCACGGATTCCTGGGTCGCGCACCTGTCGGAGCTGATCTCCGCGGCGCAGGGCTTCGAACTGAACACCACCAACCGGGGCATCGGCGGAACGAAGATGTGCACCGAGCACCAGCATTTCCCTGCTGCCAAGGACACCGTGCAGCAGTACATCGTTCCGCTGAAGCCCGACCTTGTGACCGTGGCCTACGGCATCAACGACTTCCACGCGGGCACGACGCTCGATACCTTCCTGACCGACTACCGCGCCTATCTGGAGGAGCTTACGGATTCCTGTCCGGACGCCGTGGTGATCGTGTGCGGCCTGTGCTGCAAGGGCAACGATCAGGACAGCACGCGCGTCAGAGAATGGAACAAGGCGCTGCGCGAGCTGGTCGAGGAATTTGGCCTGATCTACTGCGAGACCTATGACGATATGTACGGTGTGAACTGGATTCTTGCCGACGGTCTGCATCCGAACAATGCCGGCTATCGTATGATCGCAAGCACGGTTTTCCGTGTGCTCAACGAAAACGTAAATTTGTCCGAGAAATCGGGCTAAAAAAGTTTGAAAGGACGGACAATTATGAAAAAAGTCATTGCGATGCTTCTGGCCGTGCTTTTGCTTGTCTCCGCTGCGGCGTGTCAGAAAACGCCAACGGGGGAATCAAAGGCCGAGGAGCCGGTCGAGCGCGTACAGCTTGGCGACTGGTCTGCGACAGCGGACTGGACGGCTGAGGGCGAACGCCTGACGGCAAACAGCAAGTCCGGCAGCTACGCCTGCAACACCGCGCTGGAGCTTGAGGATGCCTTCGAGCTTTCCGTAGACGTGCAGCCCGGCGCGAGCCTCGAGGAGGCCGGGATTGTTCTCGCGGACAAGAATGCGAAGACGATTGTCGATTTCCGCCTGACCTATGCCGACGGCAAGGCCACCGTGAAGGGCAGCTACGCGCTCAACGACATGCAGAAGGAAATTCTCACCTCCGATGCCTTTGCCGCAGACGGCGCGTTGACGCTCAAGGTCAGCAAGGAAGCGGGCAACCGCAAGCTGAGCTTCAGCGTGGCAAATGTCTCCGGTGAGCTGTTTGCCGCCGAGGCCGAGGAAATTCCCTCCCTCGTCGCGCGCTCGGTCAAGTGGGGCGGCGTGTATGCCAAGGGCGAAGCTGCATTTGAAAACTACACCGTCGAGACGGAGGACCCCATCGCCATGCAGACGGTCAGCCCCATTGACCCGCAGCCGCATGTGGAAAACGAAAACTACATCTTCTCCTACGGCGCAATCTGCAACAAGGATGCCGACGGGAACGACCTCATCATTGTGGATAATCAGGAGGGCGAGGCCGCCGCGTGGAACACGAACTATCTGCTCGGCAGTGCATGGACGATCAAGGCGCGCGCACAGGTCGGCAACTGCCGCGAGGGCACCGGCGGCGCACGCTTCGCCCTGCTCGGCGAGGACAACAATACCATGCTGGCGCTTGTGACCTGCCGCGTGGATCCGATCAGCCTGTCTCTCATGTTTGAAAACGCGCAGGACGGCACCAACAACTGGGCGACCACCGCAGGCGCGAGCAAGTGGTACAGCATGACCACGCCCGCCTTTGACATTGTCATCACGCGTCATGCTGGCGAAAACTGCCTGTATATCCAGATCTCCGACGTGAACGGCGAGGTACTCCATTCCGTGCAGACCTCCGACTATCCCGCAGGCGTGCTCGACGCTGCGAAGCACTTCGGCTTCTGCGTCTGGCAGACCCAGACGCAGTACAGCAACATCGAAGTCGATACCGAAAACAGCGTGGACATCGAGGTCATCGACCGTAGCTTCATCGAGGGGATCACCGACGAGCAGTACATGAGCTTCGACCGCAAGCAGACGACCGACGCATGGGACATCATGCCCGAGACCTACTATCAGCCCGGCAGCCAGACCGGCGACGCGCTCCTGCTGAACTCCGAGGGCGACCTGACCATTACGGCCAAGCAGGCGCTCGGCAGCGACTTCTCCATCAGCATGGATGTCAACTATCTTTTGAACTACGACAACACCAACCACACCCGCCTGTTCTTCCGTGGCGAAAACCAGACGCTCCCGTTTATCATTGACCTGCGCAGCATGGTCGGTACTTGGATTCTCGGCGCACAGTATCAGCTCAACGGCGAATGGACGGACAACATCTTCCCGGATGCGACCGGCACGCTGCTGGACGACGACTTCCGCATCGAGATCACCAAGACGGCGCAGACCCTCCGCGTACGACTGCTTGACACCGACGGAAGCGTCCTGATGGACGAGGAAGCGTCCGATTTCCCCGGCATCAACGACATTCGCTATCTGGAAATCCACAGCGCATCGACAATTACCATTCTGGACAACATCGACATTCACTGATCGTTTTTAGCGGAAAACGATTGATTCCCCGTCCGCTTAATTTCATAAAATTGAATGAGGAGGAACCAGTGATGAAAAAATTGATCGCATTGCTCTTAGCGGCGGCGCTCTGCCTCGGATGCTTTGTGCTGCCCGCAGCCGCAGGAGAGGCTGAATGGCGCCTGTCCAACGCGGAGCAGACTGAAAGCGGTCTGCGTGTGGGCAAGGAAAACGAGGAAGGCTACGCCTACTACGTTACAAGCAAGGCAGGCAGCCAGTGGACGATTTCTGCCGATGTGACGGCGAGTATCTACAACGGCGGCCTTGGCATCGTCTCTTTGGCGCTGGGCACGGGGGAGAAGGACAGCATGGGTCTCGCGGGCCTGCTGAACTTCGCAATCTGGAACAGCGACGAATTCGGCATGTACCAGATTTGGTACAACGGCTTCCAGGAGATTTACAACGGCCAGTGGGTCGATTGCAACGGCACCCAGCCCGTCGGCGGCGATGAGAGCAACAAGAAAGCGCTCACCAGCAAGACCTTCAAGCTGACGGTCGTGCGCGAGGAGGGCAAAAACTGCCTGAATGTGCGCATCCAGACCGCAGAGGGCGTGGATGTTCTGAATTTTACCACGGGCGATATGGAAGAAAGCGTCATGCAGAGCGTGACCTACCTCGGTCTGCGCACCTGGAGCGCGGATGCGCAGATCAGCAGCTTCAGCCTTTCGGACAGAGCGACGAGCCTCCAGCCGGTCGAGCCGTCATGGAAGCTCATCAACGCGGCCGAGACAGAAACCGGAGTGACGCTGGGCAAGGAAAACGAAGAAGCCTACGCCTACTATCTTGTAAACAAGGCAGGCAGCCAGTGGACGCTTTCCGCCGACGTGACAGCCAGCACCTACAACGGCGGCCTTGGCATCGTCTCTTTGGCGCTGGGCACGGGGGAGAAGGACAGCATGGGCCTCGCGGGCCTGCTGAACTTCGCAATCTGGAACAGTGACGAGCTTGGCATGTATCAGATCTGGTACAACGGCTTCCAGGAGATTTACAACGGCCAGTGGGTCGACTGCAACGGCTCTCAGCCCGTCGGCGGCGATGAGAGCAATAAGAAAGCGCTCACCAGCAAGACCTTCAAGCTGACGGTCGTGCGCGAGGAGGGCAAAAACTGCCTGAATGTGCGCATCCAGACCGCAGAGGGCGTGGATGTTCTGAATTTTACCACGGGCGATATGGAAGAAAGCGTCATGCAGAGCGTGACCTACCTCGGTCTGCGCACCTGGAGCGCGGATGCGCAGATCAGCAGCTTCAGCCTTTCGGACAGAGCGACGAGCCTCCAGCCGGTCGAGCCGTCATGGAAGCTCATCAACGCGGCCGAGACAGAAACCGGAGTGACGCTGGGCAAGGAAAACGAAGAAGCCTACGCCTACTATATTGTAAA
>CAKUMO010000045.1 GCA_934667815.1 uncultured Oscillospiraceae bacterium | reverse complement strand
TGACTTACTGCGCAACTCACGCCCTACCGTACCTATGTACGCCGACGAGCGTGAGTTGCTTGTCTTCCGAACTTTTTTGCAGTCTGTCAGCGTGCCGAAAAGAGTTTTTCGACACGCTGATGGAGCACGCCGAAGCGTGCTCCATACAGACTGTCAAAAACCCATCCGCCCGAAAGTTCTTTGATATTTTAAACCGCTTTCCACAAAGGAAAGCGGTTTTTTCAAAAAATCAATCCAGTTCGATCTCCAGCAGCACCGGGTTGTGGTCGGTGTAGCGGAAGCCCTGATCCAGTGTTTCCACGCTGTTGATCTTCACATTCGGGGATACAATAAAGCCGTCGATCACATAATACTGCGTCAGGCTGCTCGTGCGGTCAAGCGGCTGATTGAGCAGCCGGCAGGTCGGCGTGGACGCGTCATAGGCATAGCTCCAGCCGGCGGGCAGATTGGATTCCAGCAGGCCGGGCGTCCATTCGGACGTTTCCTTGAAAGGATAGCGCGACTGCGTTCCCGGGAAGCACTGGTTGAAATCGCCGCCCGCAATGACATAGTTGCCCTTTTCATATTCCTCCTGAAGGATCTTCAGGAGCAGCTCTGTCTGCGCGGCCTTGCCCTCGCCGTCGTCATAGGCCTCCAGATGCAGGTTGACGATGACCAGCTCCTGCTTGACGCTGTCCTCGGTCTTGCCCTCGATGGGAAGGCGCGTAACGAGCAGGCAGCGCTTGAGGTTCGCAATGCGCAGCGGCCACTTAAAGGGCGTTGGCAGGCTGTAACGCGTGGCGCTGTCAATGTCATAGAGCGAATAGGTCGCAAGGCCCGAGTGCACCTTGCCGATGGTCGGCAGCGGATAGGGCACATATTCGCAGGAATAGTTCAGCGCATAGCGCGATTCATAATTTCCGAGGTCGTATTCATACTGCCGCCACTGGTCGATCCCGAAGGTACGCTTCGAGCCGGTGTCCACCTCCTGCAGCAGGATCACGTCCGGCTTTTTCAGCAGCAGCACGTCCTCGATGCCCGCCATATTATGCTTCACGCGCTCGGCGGAATCCGGATTGACCGACTTGCCGCCGTCCATAAAGAAATCGGTGTCGCGGTCAAGGCCGGCATAGCCGGTGTTCATGGTCAGGATGCGCACGGTTCCGCGCGGCACGGAGCGGCCGGATTCGTAGTTTCCACGCTCGGGCATCTCGGAATAGGCCGGGCGGTACTCCACAATGGTCAGATGTCCCAACACGCCGCCGATGAGCAGCGCGATCGTCAGCAGAACGACGAGCACCCACTTGACGATCTTCAGCACCAGCCACAGCTTGCGCAGATCACGCCTTGGCTTTTTCTCCCTCTGCGGCTCCTGCTGCGGCTCCGATTGCGGCTGCGGCTCCTGCATGGCCACGGGCGTATAGATGCCGGTCGGAGAATTGTCCGCTGCGGGCTCCCCCGATCCCGTCTCAAATTGTTGCAGGTTCTGTTCGTCCATGGCCCCGCCTCCTTTTGGCATATCATATCATGCTTTTGCACGCTTCGCAAGCACAAACATATTTTTTGACGTTTGCGGGCGAAAAATGTTCCATTTTCAGAGATTCCCGTTTGAAAAAACTTCTCTCATTGTTGCATTTTATGCAAATCAATGATAAACTAATATTGAATTTGAACGCAAGGGAGCGATCCTCTTGGCAAAAAACATCACGCGCATCGTGCTGACCGGCGGCCCCGCAGCCGGCAAAACCACCCTCATCAGCCGCATTCTCAAGGAATTCAAGCAGGACGACGGCTGGAAGGTCATCACCATCCCCGAAACCGCGACTGAGCTGATCTCCGGCTTCGGCATCAAGCCCTTCGGCAACTGCGTCTCCATGCTGGATTTCCAATATTTTGTCATTGCAGACCAGCTCCACAAGGAGCGTCTGGCTCTCAAGGCTGCGCACATGGTGCCGGAGGAGAACGTTCTCGTGATCTATGACCGCGCACTGCTGGACGACAAGGCCTATATCTCCGACGACGAGTTCCGCGAGGTGCTCGCCAGCTTCGGCAAAACCGAGGATGAGGTCATGGCGGGCTACGACGTCGTGCTGCATCTGGTTTCCTGCGCCAAGGGCGCGGAATTTGCCTATAACTACGGCAACGAAGCCCGTTACGAGCCGCTGGAGGTCGCACGCGAGAAGGACGAGCTGGCGCTGCGCGCATGGTCAAAGCATCCGAATCTGAAGGTGATCGACAACTCCGTGGACTTTGAGGACAAGATCTCCCGCGGTCTGCGCGCGGTCTACGAGGCCATCGGCCAGCCCATGCCCGAGGAGGTCTGGCACAAGTATCTCATCGCCATGCCCGACGTGGACGCACTGGTGGAGAACTACCGCGCCGCCGGCATTGACATGATGCAGACCTATCTTTCCCAGACCAGCCCGAACATCGTCCGCCGCATTCGCCAGCAGAAAAACGGCAACGAATATCTCTATTTTTACACCGAAAAGCACTACACCGGCGACGGCCAGTGGGAAACGGAGAGGCCCATCTCCGCCAAGGAGTACATCCAGTATCTGATGGAGGGCGACGTCGCGCTGCACGCGGTACATAAGGTCAAATACCGCTTTGTCTATGACGGGCGGCGCTGCGAGATCGATGTCTATCCCTTCTCGAAGGAGCGTGCCATCATGCGTGCCGCGCTTCCGTCCAACGAGACCGAGGTAAACGTCCCGCCGGAGATCACCGTCCTGCGCGAGGTCACGAACGACCCGGCCTACCGCAACACGCAGCTTGCGCGGAATCAGGTATTGTAATGATTTTCAAAAAACGTCCGGTTCTTACGAACCGGACGTTTTTTGGCGCTTTTTCATTGGCAATTCGGCAAGCGCGATCGCCGCCAGCATCAGAGCACAGCCCAGCACTTCCCTGCCCGTCAGGCGCTCGTGCAGCAGCAGCGCGCCGAATACCGCGGCAAAGAAGGATTCCAGACTCAAAAGCAGAGACACGACCGCAGCCTCACCGTCGCGCTGGGCAAGGGTCTGCAACGTGTAGCCCACGCAGCTCGAGAGCACGGCGATGTACAAAAGCGGCCAGAGGCACGCAGAAATCGCCGTCCAAGTGAGCGTTTCGCGCCCAAGAAAGCACGCCGAGAGCAGCGACGCGACCAGAAATTGCCCGCAGGACAGGACGAAGCCGTCCACCTTTTTGGCAAAATGATCCACCGCTATGATCTGCACGGCAAAGAGCGCCGCGCAGGCCAGCAGCCACAGATCGGACACCGCAACGGAGAACCCGCCCGCAATGCACAAAAAATACATGCCCGCAACCGCGACCGCCACCGCCAGCCAGACGCGAAACGGCGGTTTTTTCTTGGAAAATACGGCCGCAAGCGGCACCAGCACGATGTAAAGCGCGGTGATAAATCCCGCTTTCCCCGCCTGTGCCCCCTGCGCGAGGCCAAACTGCTGCGCATTCGAGGCCGCAAAGAGTGCCGCGCCGCTGACAAGGCTGCCCAGCAGAATATCCTTCCATGCGCCGCGGTTCTTCCGGAATAGGCACACCGGCAGCAGACACAAAAAGGCGATGAAGAAGCGCAGCGCGTTGATGGAAAACGCACCGAGATACTCGCCGCAGACGCTCTGCGCCGTAAAGGCCGCGCCCCAGATCATGGCGGTCAGGAGCGGGAGCACGGTCTGTCTTAAAGTACGTTTCATGGGTAAATTTATGCCTCGTTCAGCTTTTCCAGCGCAGCGATCTTTACGCACAGGCAGAAAATCTGCATAGCCTGCTTCAGCTCCTCCACCGGCGGCAGCGAGGGCGCAATGCGGATGTTGCTGTCCTGCGGATCACGCCCGTAAGGGTACGTTGCACCCGCGCCCGTCATCGTCACGCCCGCCTCCCTGCACAGCGCCAGCGCACGCTTGGCCGTTCCGGGCATCGCATAGAACGAGATGAAGTAGCCGCCCTGCGGCTTTGTCCAGTGCGCAATGCCCAGCGGCGCGATCTCGGCCTCGAGTGCGTCCAGCACCGCCGTGAACTTCGGTGCAAGCACTGCCGCGTGCTTCTGCATAAGCGCGAGGGTGTGCGCCTTGTCCTTGAGATAGCGCACATGGCGGAGCTGGTTGACCTTGTCATAGCTGATGGTCTGCATGCCGAGGATGGAAAGCAGATATTTCAGGTTGTCCTCCGAGGCCGCCATGCACGCCACGCCCGCGCCCGGGAAGGTGATCTTCGAGGTCGAGGCAAATTCATAGACCATGTCGGCATTCCCCTGTGCGCGGCAGAGGCTCAAAATATCCCGGAACGGGATAAACTCCCCATAGATCTCGTGGATGCAATAGGCATTGTCCCACATCAGCGCGAAGTCGGGTGCGGCTGGGCGCAGCGCGGCAATACGGTCGATCGTCTCATCGGAATAGACAATGCCGTCGGGGTTGGAATACTTCGGCACGCACCACATGCCCTTGACCGCCGGGTCCTGCACGGCCTGCTCGACCATGTCCATATCCGGGCCGCTCTCCGTCATGGGAATGCAGATCAGCTCCATGCCGAAGGACTCGGAGATCTTAAAATGCCGATCATAGCCGGGCGAGGGACAGAGAAAGCGCACGACCGGCTCCTTACTCCACGGTCGCGCCGAGTGCTTCAGTCCGTGGGTATAAGCCTTGGAGATCAGGTCGAACATCAGATTCAGGCTGGCATTGCCTCCGACGAAAATTTCCTCCGGCTTCGTGCCAAGGATCTCCGCAAAGAGCTTTTTCGCAGAGGGCAAGCCGGACAGCTCACCATAGTTGCGCACGTCAATGCCGCCGTCAAAACAGTCGGCAGGGTCGGACAGCACGGTTAGCATGTCGCTGACCATGTCGAGCTGCTGCTTGGAGGGCTTACCGCGTGCCATATTCAGGTTCAGACGCAGCGACTCTGCCTTGAGAAGCTGCTCGTGCAGCGCGGCCAGCTCGGCCTCGCGCTCGGCTTTGGAATACTGTGCATAGGGTTTCATTGCTGATTCTTCCTTTCGGGATTCCTTTTCTACATAGTACTCCGGAATAGTGAAAATGTCAATCAAAATTTGTCATTATCTCAAGGACATTTGTTCTCAGATTGCGGAATTGTGCATTCCGCCGCTCCCCCGCTTGCATTTTCCCGTGCATCGTTGTATGATATGCGCAGAAAATTGATAAGGATGATCGTTTTGCAGAACTATTTTGATCCGAACAGAACGCCGCAGCAGGTCAATGCAATGTCTGCGCTGGCGCTGGCGCACATCGGCGACGCCGTGTTTGAGCTGCTGGTGCGCAGCCGGCTGTGCGTCCTCGGCGGCAGCACGAACAGCCGTCTCCATCGCGATACGGTCTCACAGGTCTGTGCAGGCGCACAGGCCGAGCTTGCCGACCGGCTTCTGCCGCTTCTGACCGAGGAGGAAGCGGCCTATTACCGCCGCGGGCGCAACGCGCACCCGCACGGCATTCCGAAGAACGCCACGCCCGCGCAGTACGCCAAGGCGACCGGTGTGGAGGCGCTGTTCGGCGCGCTGTTCCTGCTGGGCCGGCAGGAACGCGCAAATGAACTGTTTGTGACCGTAACGGAGGTACCCCATGCCCTTTGACGCCGTATTTCTCTCCGCCGTCGTGCAGGAGCTTCAGCCGCTGCTCGGCAGCCGCGTCAATAAGCTCCAGCAGCCTGCACGTGACACGGTGCTGCTCCAGCTACGCGGCCGTGAGGGCGGCAAGCTGCTGCTCTCCGCCAACGTAAACCGCCCGCGCATCCATCTGACGCAGGCGACATTTGAAAATCCCGCGCAGCCGCCGATGTTCTGCATGCTGCTGCGCAAGCACCTGACGGGCGGTCGGCTCGCCGCCGTCACGCAGCCCAAGGCCGAGCGCAGCGTGTCTCTGATTTTTGACTGCACAGACGAGATGGGCGTTCCCTGCCAGAAAAAGCTCGTGCTTGAGCTGATGGGGCGCAATTCCAACCTGATTCTGACCGGCGCCGACGGGCGCATCCTCGACTGTCTGCGACGCGTGGACTTTGAAATGTCCGAGCAGCGGCAGGTTCTGCCCGGCCTTTTTTACCGCGATCCGCCCCGGCAGGACAAGCACCTTCCGCAGGAGACGGACGAACCGCAGCTTCTCGCGCTCCTACGTGAGGCCGAGCCTTCCCGCAGGCTGGACAAGTGGCTGCTGGACACCTTTGCGGGGATTTCGCCGCTGATCTCGCGGGAACTTTGCTTCGGCTTCACGGGTGAGACGGACACGCCGCTGGAGGGGCTTGCGCCGGAGGCGCTGGCCGCATACCTCGCCCGGGAATTCGCCCGCGATCGCTTCACGCCGGTACTTCTGCGCAGGGACGGCGCACCTGCGGACTTTTCCTACCGTGAAATTCGCCAATACGGTAGCTATATGGAATCCTGCGTCTGTGAGAGCTTCTCCGCGCTGCTCGACCGCTTTTACACCCAGACCGACCACGCCGACCGCATGCGGCAGAAGTCGCAGACGCTGCGCAAGACCGTCACCACGCTGCACGAGCGCGTGCTGCGCAAGCTCGAGCACCAGCGCAAGGAGCGCGAGGCCACGCTCGACCGCGAACAGCTCCGGCGCATGGGCGACATCGTCACGGCCAACCTGCACGCCATCACGCGCGGTCAGACGCTCCTGCGCGCGGAGAATTTCTATGAGGCCGACGCACCCGAGATTGAAATTCCGCTCAGGCCCGAGCTTTCCCCGCAGCAGAATGCGGCACGGTTCTACAAGGACTATGCCAAGGCCAAGACCGCCGAAAAAATCCTGACCCAGCAGCTCGCGCAGGGTGAGCAGGAAGCGGACTATCTCGCGGCCGTACTCGACGAGCTTTCCCGCGCGGAAAACGAAGCCGATCTGGCCGAGATCCGGCAGGAGCTGGAATCCGGCGGCTACGTCCGTCCCACAGACCGCAAAAAGCAGCCCAAGCTGCCGCAGTCCAAGCCCATGGAGTTTGTCTCCTCGGACGGCTACCGCATTTTCGCCGGGCGCAACAACCGCCAGAACGATCTGCTGTCCCTCAAGACCGCCCGCAAGGACGACCTCTGGCTGCACATCCAGAAGTTCCACGGCACGCATGTCGTCATCGCCTGCGCAGGCGTGCGCCCGCCCGATCAGACCGTCACCGAAGCCGCGATGCTGGCGGCCTACTTCTCTCAGGCCAAAAACGGTCAGAACGTCCCTGTGGACGTCACGCAGGTGCGCAATCTGCGCAAGCCCAACGGTGCGAAGCCCGGCATGGTCGTCTACGAGCATTATCAGACGGTCATCGTCACGCCCGACCCCGCGCTTGCGGAATCGCTGCGAAAGAAATAGAAGAAATATAGAAGAAATCCGGAGCCTGCGTTCAGGCACCGGACTCAGACTGTCAAAAAACTATCCGACTGAAAGTTACGGAGGGAAGGAAAGAGTGAAAGGGAACCGTCAGGGTTCCCTTTCGCGTTCAATAACCCGCCGCAGCGGCCAAAATTGCAAAATAGAAATACAAATTTGATTTTGCAGTTTTGTAAGCAGCTTGTCAAAAAAAGTCCCTTTGGACTTTTGGACAAGCTGAATCCGGTGCCTGCGTTCAGGCACCGGACTTTTTACTCTTTCCCACGGAGCTTTTCGTTCATCGCGCGGATGCGGGCGCGGACGGAAAGATAATTCCCCAGCCAGATTCCGGCGTAAATTCCGAGGAAAATGCCGAAGTAGCCCAAAATTCCACCCACCGTGTGCGGCATCCAGTGCATGAAGTACGCCGTCGGGAGCGCCGAAAGCGAACAGGCCAGCAGATGCGTGACCGTCTGTCGCAGGAGGCTCCACTCCGTCTCCCAGATCACGCTCGCCGCCGCCCAAACCGCGCCGTAGAGCAGCAGCACCGCCGTCTGCACCGCGACCGCGCGCAGCTCCGTACCGCACAGAGCCGTCAGCTCGGGTGTCACGGGATAGAATTTCCCGTCCCCGAAGCCCGCCGATACCAATAACGTAATGAGAAACCCGATGGTCAAGCCGATGGGCGCACCCAGAAGCGCACGCAGAAGCACTTTCTTTTTCATGATCTCATACCCCCAAAAGCTGTTTGATTTTTCCGACATAGCGGCGGGACACATAGGCCGACCTTCCGTCGTCCAGCCGGATCTGCACGGTGCCTGTGATGCGCAGGTCGAAGCGCACCGCCCGCTTCAGATTGATGATCTCGGCATTGGAAATGCGCACAAACCGTCCCTTGTCCAGACGTTCCTCCAGCTCATAAAGGCGCTGGCGCAGGACATATTCTCCCCTGTCCGTCACGGCAAGCACCTTGCCCCCGGAGGCGTAAATGCGGGAAATTTCCGCAGGCTCGAGAATCTCCACGCTGCCGTCGCGGCTTCCGGTCAGCAGCTTCGGCGGCAGGGACAGCCGCCGGACAAGGTCGTCCAGCTCCGGCGTCATCTCCGCCGTGCGCAGCAGCACAACCGGCTCGACGCAGCCGGGATCAAGTTGAATCTCCACTTTCATCGTCATTCCCCCTTTGTGCCTTGAGTATAGCTTGCCGCGGTGACGATGTCAACCGATTTGCCATAGGCGGTCGAAATCGGGGTACAGGCGGTGAAAAGAACCGCCCCTGACCGTAACAATCAGGAGCGGTTTTTCTAACAATTTTATCTTATTCTCGCAGAAGAATGCACGAAATTAGAAAAATTTCTTACTTCTTCAGTGCTTCTTCGACTGCAACTGCCACAGCGACGGTCGCGCCGACCATGGGAGAGAAATGCGAAGCATTTCGGATGGGAATAAAAGCAGCCCGCCGGTGGCGGGCTGCCTCTTTACCCATGGGATGGGAAATCTAACAATTTTACTTCTTGAGCGCTTCTTCGACTGCAACTGCCACAGCGACGGTCGCGCCGACCATGGGATTGTTGCCCATGCCCAGGAAGCCCATCATCTCGACGTGCGCCGGGACGGAGGAGGAACCTGCGAACTGCGCGTCGGAGTGCATGCGGCCCATGGTATCGGTCATGCCGTAGGAAGCGGGACCTGCGGCCATGTTGTCCGGATGCAGCGTGCGACCCGTGCCGCCGCCGGAGGCGACGGAGAAGTACTTCTTGCCCTGCTCGATGCACTCTTTCTTATAAGTGCCGGCAACGGGATGCTGGAAGCGGGTCGGGTTGGTGGAGTTGCCAGTGATGGAAACATCGACGCCCTCATGGTGCATGATGGCCACGCCCTCGCGGACATCGTCAGCGCCGTAGCAGCGGACGTTGGCACGCTCGCCCTCGGAGTAGCGGATCTCGCGGACGATGTTCAATTCGCCCGTGTAGTAGTCAAACTTGGTCTGCACATAGGTGAAGCCGTTGATGCGGGAGATGATCTGGGCGGCGTCCTTGCCGAGGCCGTTCAGGATGACGCGCAGCGGCGTCTTGCGGGCCTTATTAGCGTTGCGGACGATGCCGATCGCGCCTTCGGCAGCCGCGAAGGACTCGTGGCCGGCCAGGAACGCGAAGCACTTGGACTCCTCGCTCAGCAGCATCGCGCCGAGGTTGCCGTGGCCGAGGCCGACCTTGCGGTCGTCCGCGACGGAGCCGTCGATGCAGAAGGCCTGAAGGCCCTCGCCGATCTTCTTGGAGGCTTCGGCAGCGGTGGTAACACCGGACTTCAGCGCGATGGCCGCGCCGACGGTGTAAGCCCAGCAGGCGTTTTCGAAGCAGATGGGCTGAATGCCCTTGACGATCTCATAGGGATCGAAGCCCTTCGCCTTGCAGATTTCGCGGCACTCCTCGACGGAGCCGATGCCGTACTGCGCGAGGACACCGTTGATCTTATCGATTCTTCTTTCGTAGCTTTCAAACAGAGCCATGTTGCGATCCTCCTTATTCCTGACGCGGGTCGATGTACTTGGCGGCGTTGTCAAACTGGCCATAGTGGCCCTTCGCCTTTTCCATCGCTTCGGCGGCGTCGATGCCCTTCTTGACGAAGTCCATCATCTTGCCGAGGTTGATGAACTCATAGCCGACGATCTCGTCGTCCTTGTTCAGGGCGATGCGGGTGACATAGCCCTCGGCCATCTCCATGTAACGCGGACCTTTTTCACGGGTGGCGAACATGGTGCCGACCTGGGAGCGCAGGCCCTTGCCGAGGTCTTCCATGGAAGCGCCGACGGACAGGCCGCCCTCGGAGAACGCGGACTGGGTGCGGCCGTAGACGATCTGGAGGAACAGCTCGCGCATCGCGGTGTTGATCGCGTCGCAGACGAGGTCGGTGTTCAGCGCTTCCAGAATGGTCTTGCCGATGAGAATCTCGGAGGCCATTGCCGCGGAGTGGGTCATACCGGAGCAGCCGATGGTCTCGACCAGAGCTTCTTCGATGACGCCGTTCTTGACGTTCAGAGTCAGCTTGCAGGCGCCCTGCTGCGGTGCGCACCAGCCGACGCCGTGGGTAAAGCCGGAAATGTCGCTGATTTCCTTTGCCTGCACCCATTTGCCCTCCTCGGGAATGGGAGCCGGGCCGTGGTATGCGCCCTTTGCGACGGGGCACATATGCTGAACTTCTGTTGTGTAAATCATTGCAAAAATCCTTTCCGTTCTTTTCATTGCGTCCGGGGACGCAAAAAAATGACCTTTTCCCCGCGCATCCGGCGGGAGATTCGCAAAACGACGAATTCTGAAGTTATTATACAAAAACACGCGCGGGTTGTCAACGAGCGCAGCGAAAAAAATCCGCCTGTCAGAAACGCCCTCGGGCGTTTTTGACAGGCGGTTTTCGTATTCAGCTTTCTCTGGTGCCGTACACCCATGCGTTCGGGAGCAGGCGCGAAACGATGGACGTGTTCGCGCATTTGGTCACATACTGACCGTCATACCACAGAACCGAGCTGCTGCCGCCATCCAGGTTGATGGCCTGATAGCAGTCGTGCCGCTGCAAAATCTCCACGCAGGAGGCCAAATTGCAGCCAAGTGAACGGCCGATCATGCGTCCTTCGATAATGAGAAGCAGCACTTCCCTTTTCGACGACTGACCGATGCAGGTGCGCGGGCAAATGCCCGTAAAAGGTGAAAATTCGTCCACAAGCGCCTTGCCGTCCACGATCAGCGCGGGAGAAAACTCCACCGCGTCCGTCGTGCCCGCCCCCACCGGGTCGGTGGAATCCGCGACGTACAAAAGATTATCCTCGTGCAGTTCAATGCGTTTGTAGCCGCTGGGGAAATGCTCGCCGTAGGTCTTGCCGCGGCACATCGCGTAGCCCGCAATGTCGCCGCCGCTGCCGCCGCCGTCGGGATCCATGAAGCCGCTGCCCGTCATGGCCAGCAATGCGTTATTGCTCTCTGCAATGGCGTGGAGCTGCTCGCCGACCGAGCCGATATGCTCTGCGGGTGCAAGGCTGAGCTGGCTGGGATCCTTGGCGATGGCCAGCGCACCGATGAAGTTATCACCCTTGACGCGAACAATCAGGATTTTGTTCTTTGCGTCGATGGCAAGCACCTGCTCGTCCATGGTCGTGCGGATGCTCGTGCCGTCGTCGTCCAAGCCGGATTCGTTGATCTTGATATTCTCCCAGCCGTCGGCCAGCACCTCGGGGTGCTGCTCGGCGTAGGCATCAAAGCTCGCCTTGTCCAGCTCCCAGAACAGCGCAAAGAACGCGTCGCGCCCGCTCTCAGGCTCGACCTCGGCGTGGCTGGGCGCGGAAGCATTGGGCGTGTCCCACTTGCTGATGATTCCGACTTGATCCTGCTTGGCCTGCTCGGTCTTAGAAACCACTTCCTGAATCATGTAATCCGGGAAGAACCATTCCGCCAGCCAATGATGCGACATTGTGGACATCGCGGTCTCTATGTAAGATTCCCGCAGTGCACGGATAGTCGGATTGTTTGTAAACACCACAAAGCAGTAGAGTCCTTCCAGCGCCAGCAGCGCGATGAGCACGATCAGCAGGGCCTTCAGCCCGCGACCGGATTTTTTCTTTCGTTTGTCGGGCTTGCGCGTGCCGCGCCGGTAGCCCGTATAATTCTCGTTCGACATGAGAAGCCTCTCCTCCCAAACAGCCCTTTCAAGCTTACGCATGATAGCACAAAACCGCTGACCTGTAAACAGGGAAATACTCCAAATTTCTCTGTGCCAATGCGACGGATTCCGTCACAGTTCCCAAGGGCACTTGCATCAAGCCGCTGCAGCAGGCGAAGAAGGGTTTCGCTCTCCTCTCCTTCCAGATTCCTCCGGAAACCGCCGCACGTCTTAGTTGTTGGTTAAGACGGCGCAATGCCGCTTTTGTTCCGCGCTTCGCGGCGATTTTTGCATTTTCGGCAATGTAACAAGGTTTCCACAGTACACGGATACGGATTTGTTCAATGCGCCGATGACCGTCACCTTCGTCCCGCTGCCGCGGACAAGTCCGCCCCGGCGCAGTTTTTTTATTTTTCTGAAAGAATCTTCTTGATTTTTCCGACATTTTCGGGTATGATTAAAAAGTACGCACAAAGAGCATGCTTCTCGGCACAATATCCGAAGCGGTATCAAAGTGGTCATAACGGAACTGACTCGAAATTTCGGCAGGGCCTGTGATTTTCGTCCCCCCGCTTCTCCTTGATGTTCCTCAACACAGAAAATCTCAAAATCGAATATTTTTTGCCGTCTCTCCTGTTTTCTCTCCAACGAATTTTTGAGCAAATTTCTGGAAAGAAAACCGGACGAAAATAGACACGGAGAGTTGTCCGAGTGGTCGAAGGTGCAGCACTCGAAAT
>CAKUMO010000044.1 GCA_934667815.1 uncultured Oscillospiraceae bacterium | reverse complement strand
CATATTCCAGCGTCGGCACTGCACTGGTACGCAGCTTACCACGATGCGGATACGCACCCGCATATTCACATGATGGTCTGGACAGATCAGGAGACGGTTTTGAAACGAGATGCTGTTGTGAAATTGCGCTCTGTGATGACAAACAGCATTTTTCAGGCAGAATTAGAAAACCTCTATATTCGGAAGAATGCAGCTTACAAGGACGTGACCGAAGCAGCGCGGGCGGTCATGCACGATTTGGTTGACCGCATAGAATTCACCTCCGAAGTACCTGCATCTATTCAGCAAAAGCTGCTGGAACTTGCTTTGGAACTGCGCACAGTCGGCGGCAAAAAGCAGTATGGATATCTCAAAAAGTCGCTCAAGGACAAAGTTGATGATATCGTGGACGAACTCGAAAAGCTGCCGGAGGTGGCGGCGTATTATGCCGTCTGGAATGGTCTGCGCGACACGCTGGAGGGCTACTACAAAAACCGACCCCGGCAGCATAATCCGCTCTCCCAGCAAAAAGAATTCCGTACAATTAAGAATGCAATCATTCAGGAAGCGGAGCGTCTGCGGCAGCAGATGGAGCAGGAATCTTTGCAAGATGAAGAACCATCTGCGGAGAAAGCTTCTACAGACGCTTCTGCAAATCCGACGCTTGCAGATGAAAATACTTCATCCGCAGCTTCTCACCATGCGCGACTTCCATCTGAGTATCTTCTGAATTCAACCGTCCGACTGTTTCACCAGATGGGGCAGATCTTCCGAGACAACGCCGCGCCGCCCAGCAATCCAATGGGCATCCGTGTGGACTCCAAGCGCCGCAAAAAGCTCATGCAGAAGCGGCTGGCAATGGGTCATAAGCAGGATGACCATGAGCAGGAGCAGGGCTATGGACAGGTCATACGATAAAACAGGCGGCGCTGGTCATACAGCGCCGCCTGCCTAAATATTCGCTTAAAAGTCTTCGATCAATGCGCGTTCACAGTACGCTTTGAGCGCCGGAACGTCTTCTGTCGCTGTCTGCCAGATGCGATCTTTGTCCATCGAGCCATAATCGTGCGCGAACATATTGCGCATATTTTTGATTGCGCGCCAATCCATCTGCGGCTTGGTTTCTTGCACATACGCATCGGAAAACTTTCCAGCAAGCTCACCGATCTGAAGCAGGTTCATGCTGACAGAGTCCATGTAATCCTGATCGTCCAGAAAGACATCGAACTCACGACCGAAGCGGGAAAGCGTTTTTTCAATCCGATTGCAGTATTCCAGAATATGCGCCAGAATCTGCGCATCGCGGTTAGGAAAGCTCATACAGCAGCACCCGATCCTTTCGCAGATTTTCGAGGAAGGCTTTGTCCTTGTTGTACTTGAGAGAGCCGGTCGTCACAACGTCAATGCTCTTTTTGAGCGCGTCTTCCAGGTCGGCATACAGACCGCCGAGCGCAAACAGACCACGCAGCTTGGGTGCATCCACGCAGAGGTCTACGTCACTAGCAGGTGTTGCGTCGCCCCGCGCGTAGGAGCCGAACAGAAACACCTTGTCCACGCCGTGCTGCTTTGCAATCGGCGCGACGATCTCGCGGATCTCATCGATCGAATATACTTGCGTCTGCATTCCGTGCGCCCCCTTCCTGTAACCAGTATACCCTAAAATAAAAATCTTTGCAACCGCAGAAAGTGGTGAGAAAAATCAGCAAATTTATTGAATTTACCCCAGAACAAAAAGAACGTGCCGCAACCGTTGATCTCGAAGAATTTCTTCTCCGGCAAGGGGAAAAGTTCATCAAATCCGGGCGGAAAAAGCGGCTTGCCAGCGACCACAGCATTACGGTGCGCGGCTGCGAGTGGTTCGACCATGCCTCGAATGAGGGCGGCCGCGCTGTCAGCTTTATACAAAAATATTACGGCAAGAGCTACGTCGAAGCCATGTCCATGCTGTTGGGCGAGAGCATGGAGCCGTTTTATCCGCAGGCAAAAAAACAGGAGCCGACTGAGCAAAAGCCCTTCGCACCGCCTGTTCCGAACGCAAATATGCACCGCGTATTTGCGTATCTTCTCAAAACGCGCGGGCTGGACGCGGATGTTGTTTTGTACTTTGCCCGCAGAAAACTGCTCTATGAGGACGCAGCGCATCATAATGCCGTGTTCATTGGCACGGACGAAGGAAACTGCCCACGCCACGCACATCTGCGCAGCACGAACAGCTTCGGCAAAGCATTTCGCCTGAACGTCGAGTCCAGCGACCCGCGTTACAGCTTTCATCATACCGGCACGGATGGAAGCCTTTATGTGTTTGAAGCGCCCATTGATATGCTGTCGTATATCTCTATGAATCCACATCAGTGGCAGGAGCACAGCTATGTCGCTTGCTGCGGCACGTCCCCAATTCCGGTGATGCAAATGCTGAAACCGGATACGCAGATCGTCTATCTGTGTTTGGACAATGATAAAGCTGGTCACGCCGCAAGTGAGCGGATGGCAGAACAATTACGCGAACGCGGCGTTGTGACAGAGCGGCTTGTGCCAGAGCTGAAGGACTGGAACAACGATCTTCTTCATACATTATAAATATGGATGGCAAATAGCAACGCGGACGCTCCCCGCCAAGGGGAGCGTCCGCGGTTTTGCTGTCACCAGCGCCGCGACACCACGGCGCGGCTTGAAGGGCCAACTCTAGCTGAGATCTAACACAGACAAACAATTAAAAGTCTCAGCATCGCTTATAATCGTTCTACTACTTACAGAATTGGTCTGTCTCAACCAATCCCAAGTGTTGCAGGATCTGGTGGAGCTCCGCTTCTTGCGGCATAGCTGTGGGAAGCGAGATGCCGGGGTGTATTTCCCAACACTCGGTATGCCAGAGCGTCTGATTCGGCTCGATCATTTGCAGCGGGGAAAGTGACTCCACCTCGACGCCCCAGTCTGCATCATAGGTCTCAAAATTACAGCCGAAGTCCGGGTATTCGCGTGCTGCCTCCCATGCAAAGCGCTTGATATAGCATTGCTGATGGACAAATGCCACTGCCCAGCCCTGCGTATTCCGGCAGCCAAGCTTTAGCGGTTCGGCACGCGCAGGATCGCAATGTACAACATGATACGCGTCGAAAAACTGCATCCGCGCGTCCTGCATCTTCGTGTACGGCCAAATAATGAGGCTGCGGTTCGGAAGGTAGCCCGTATCCTCACTGCTTCCCGCAAACACGACCGTACTGCCGGGTGCGCAGGCACTGATGCCCCACGCGGCACACTGAACTGCCCATGCGCCGGTGTTTTTAATGCCGATCTGCACCTCCACATCCTCTGGACGCAGGGTCACACGCAGCCGTTTCTGCATTTGTGTCCATGCCTCCGGCTGCGCGTCCACAATGAGGCTGTCACCGAGCACCGAATAGGACTCCACGGGGCGGCTGTCCGAGATATAGCTTCTGGGGAACGTCTCCGGGCAATGGCAGATGCGGAAGCCGCCGTACACATGGCAGACAGAGCCGTCCGGCAAAACATCCGCCTCCTGCACATCCTCTGCGAATACATTCTGGTATCCTTCCGCGCTGAAGTGCAAGATCCGCGGGCCGACGTCCAGCGTTACGATCAGCTCTTTTCCATAGCCGCGCAGAAATACGGCGCGTCCAAGACCTTTATAGTCATTCAGGTATTCAAATTCCATACGGTTCTCCTGCGTTTTGGATAGAATGGACAGGGACGCCCTGCCAGGCGTCCCTGTTAGGCTTATTTCTGCTTGTTCTTGGAGGAAATGTCGAACAGGACTGCGATGAGAAGGACAACGCCCTTGATCGCCTGCTGCCAGTCAACATTGATGCCGAGGATGGACATACCGTTATTCAGAACGCCCATGATCAGTGCGCCGATGATCGCGCCGCCCACCGTGCCAACGCCGCCGGTGGCCGAAGCACCGCCGATGTAGCACGAGGCGATGGCGTCCATTTCAAAGCCGGTGCCCGCCTTCGGCGTTGCCGCGTTCAGACGTCCGGAGAAAACGATGCCAGCCACAGCCGCCAGAAGCCCCATGTTGGTAAAGGCGAGGAACTTGATACGCTTTGTATCAATGCCGGAGAGCTTTGCCGCTTTTTCGTTGCCGCCCAGTGCGTAAAGCTGGCGGCCCATTACGGTTTTGGTCGTGAAGAAGTAATAGATCAGGAACAAAATGGCCAGCAGGACCAGGACAGACGGGATGCCCTCATAGCGGCCGAGCCAGAAGCAAAAGAATACGATCGCCACGCAGCTGAGCACGAGCTTGACCGTAAAGGAGGCTGCGCTGGGAACTTCCGCGCCAAAGCGGATCATCTGCCGCCGTGAGCGAAGCTGCGACCAGACAAGGAACGGGCAGATAAGCGCGCCGATGATGACGGCGGAGAACTTCATACCGCCCAGCGGCAGGAAGTCCGGCAGGAAGCCGGTCGAGATCGCCTGATAGGTCTCCGGGTACGGTGCAAGCGTCCGTCCTGCGAGCAGAACGAGTGTCAAGCCGCGGAAGATCAGCATGGAGGCAAGCGTAGCGATAAACGCGGGAACTTCTTTATAGGCAATGAAGAAGCCATTCACTGCGCCGATCGCAATACCAACCAGCAGACCGACCAGCATGGCAAACCACGGGCTAATACTGCCGATGATGCACATCTTTGCCGTGACCGCGCCTACGAACGCGACATAAGAGCCGACGCCGAGGTCAATGTTGCCGCCGGTGATGATGCAAAGCAGCATACCGATCGCCAGGATCAGAACATAGCTGTTCTGCTGAATGAGGTTCGTGACATTCTGCGGAACGAGCAGAACGCCCTGCGTCAGGATCTCGAACATCAGCACAATGATCACAAAGGCGATGAGCATGGTGTTCTTTTTCAAGGCGCTTTTTAACGCGCCGCTTTTCGTTTTCATTTTGTAGCTCCTTCCTTGCTGCTGCTTTTCATAATACAGGACATGACAGCCTCCTGCGAGAACTGCGGCCGATCCAGTTCGCCTACGATTTTGCCCTCGTTCATGACATAAATGCGGTCGCACATGCCCAGAAGCTCAGCCATTTCGGAGGAGATAAAGATCACAGCTTTGCCCTGTGCAGCCAGTTCATTGATGATGCTGTATATTTCGCGCTTTGCACCGACGTCGATACCACGGGTCGGCTCATCCAGGATCAGAACATCCGGCGCGGTCAAAATCCAGCGCGCCAGAACGACCTTTTGCTGGTTGCCGCCCGAAAGATTCACGGTTTTCTGATAGATCGTCGGACATTTGACGTTCAGTTCCTTTGCCTTTGCCTGTGCCTCCCGAATCTCCAGCGACCGATTCCGCACGCCGCGGTTGGAGAGCTTTTTGAGGCTGGAGAGGACGATATTGTCACAGACGGATTCGCCGAGCACCAGACCGGCAGCCTTTCGGTCTTCGGTCGCATACGCCAGACCGTCATCGATCGCCTCGCTGACGCGCTTATAGCGGACGGGCTTATCCTCTTTCAGAATTTCGCCTGAAAAAGAAGTGCCATAGCTTCCGGCGTAAAGACTGAGCGCCAGCTCCGTCCGTCCCGCGCCCATAAGACCGGCAAGTCCGATGACTTCACCCTTGCGCACATGCAGGCTGATGTTGTCGAGCACCTTTTTCTCGGCGTCGCCGTTGCACACGCTCCAGTTGCGGATCTCAAACATCGTCGGACCGAGCGTAACATTCCGGGTGGGATAGACGTCCAGAATTTCGCGTCCGACCATGCCGCGGATGATTCGCTCTTCGGAAAGCTCGTCCGTCCGCCGGTCCAGCGTTTCGATCGTGCGCCCGTCACGGAGAATTGTGATCTTATCGGAGATCTGCTCCAGCTCATTGAGCTTATGAGAAATAATAATGCTCGTCATGCCCTCGGCTTTCAGCTTGACCAGTAGGTCCAAAAGCCGTTGCGCGTCCGTCTCGTTCAGGGAGGATGTCGGCTCATCCAGGATCAGAAGCCGGACGTTTTTGCTCAGTGCCTTCGCAATTTCCACCAGCTGCTGCTGACCGGGGCTAATATCTTTTACAAGTGTGTAAATGGAGCCCGTATAGCCGACCTTTTTCAACAGTTCGCCTGCGCGTTTATAGGTCTCGCCCCAGTTGATCACACCGTTATGTTCGATTTCATTGCTTAAAAATACGTTTTCTGCGACTGACAGGTACGGGATCAGTGCCAGTTCCTGATGAATGATCGCAATGCCTTTTGCTTCACTTTCTTTGATCCCCTTGAAACGGCAGACCTCGCCGTCGAAGATGATCTCGCCGGTATAGCTGCCATAGGGATAAACGCCGCTGAGAATATTCATCAGCGTTGATTTTCCTGCGCCGTTTTCTCCGCACAGGGCATGAATTTCGGTTTCTTCTACAACAAGATTCACATCGTCCAGCGCCTTGACGCCTGGAAACGTCTTTGTGATATGCTGCATTTCAAGAATTGTCTTGCTCAATCTATCACCCTTTTCTTCGTGTATCGGTCTTTCCCTCATATCGGTTCAAGTGACCCGTGTACCGCTAGTGCGGTACACGGGCTGCCTGTATGCAATCTTTACTCGACAATTCCTGCCCAGGTGTCGTCTGCCTTATCGTAGAAACCGCTCTCGAAGAGCTTCATGTAGTTCGATGCGTCGATGTTATCGACTTCGCACAGGTAAGCGGGAACGACCTTCACGCCGTTATCATAGGTCGTGGTGTCGTTAACGGGGATCTCCGTGCCCTTGACCAGCGCATCGACCATCTGCGCGCAGATCTCTGCGGGCTTGCGGAAGTCCTTCCAGACCGTCTGTGCCTGCTCACCGGCAATGATGGACTTGACGGAGGCGACTTCAGCGTCCTGACCGGTGACAATGGGAAGCGGGCGGTCAGCCGTGCCGTAACCGGCGTTCTTCAGAGAGGAAATGACGCCGATGGACAGACCGTCATAGGGAACGAGGACTGCGTCGAGCGTGCTGCCGTCGGAATAGTAGGCGGTGATGAGGTTATCCATACGAGTCTGGGCGACTGCGCCGTCCCAGTTCTGAATGCCGCACTGTTCAATGCCAAACTGACCGGACTTGACAACGATCTTGCCCTCGTCGATGTAGGGCTGGAGCAGCGCGATCGCGCCGTCATAGAAATAATAGGAGTTGTTGTCGTCAGGAGAGCCGCAGAAAATCTCGAGGTTGAACGGACCTTCCGCGCCGGTATCCAGACCGAGCTTTTCGATGATGTACTTTGCTTCGGCTTCGCCGACCTTGGTGTTGTCAAAGGTCACATAGCAGTCTACGTCCGGCGTGTTCATCAGCAGGCGGTCATAAGCGATGACCTTGACGCCCTGCTTTGCAGCCTTCGCCAAGACCTCTGTCAGAGCGCCGCCGTCAACGGAGGCAACGATCAGGACCTTTGCCCCCTTGGTGATCATGTTTTCGATCTGATTGACCTGTGTTGCGGGAACGTCTTCTGCCCACTGCTCATCAAACTTGGTGTAGCCGAGCTCTCTGAGGAAGTCTTTGGTAAATTCACAGTGGCGCAGCCAGCTTTCGTCAGAGTGTGTCGGCATGGAAATGCCGATCAGCACATCGGATGTCTGCCCGTCTGCGGCGGGGGCATCGGCCTGCTTGGCGCAGCCGGCAAACACCAGAAGGGTCGCCAGAGCAAGCAGAATTGCAAGAACTTTTTTCATTTTTCTTACCTCCAGTTAATTTTGTAAGGCATCCAGCGCCTTGACAACAAATTTTTGCGGTGCGGATATCTTAAATTCTCAACCCATCTATATATGTGTACAAGCAAGGCAAGACAGAACCGCACCTGTTCAGTCTGCCGGGCGGCATATCATAGCCGCACGACAGACTGGCGTTCGATCAGCTTCGGCTGGTATAGATGCTGGCGCGGCTGCACAATCTCGCCCCGCAGCATCTGCAATAAACAATCGGCAGCGTCCTCGCCCATAATATCCTTGGGGTGCGTGACGGAGGTGATCTGCGGCAGCGAGGCGGCGGCAAGCGCCGTATCGTCGTAGCCGATCACCGAAACATCCTCCGGCACACGCACGCCGATCTGTGCGAAAAAGTGATAGCAATCCACGGCAAGCAGATCGTTATAGCAGACGATCGCGGTGATCTGCCGGCTTTGCAGCAGCGCCTGCAGCGCAGGCTGGTACTCGCCGTCCGCGTCGAGGATCTGCGGTGTGAGCGAATGCTCTTCCATGGCGCGGCAGTAGCCGCGGGTACGAAAAACAGAATCGCGGTAGTTGCTGCGGAACAGGCCGAGAATCTTCCGATGCCCCATGGCGATCAGATGCTCCGTTGCCAGCTTGCCGCCGTAAACGTCGTCCGTCATATACCCGACAAGGTCCTGATCGCGGAATTTTCCGTCGATGGTGACAACGGGGATGCCTGCCGCTTGGCAGCTCTCCAGCTCCTGCAGAAGCTCCTCGGAAATGTCCTGCACGCGGCGATACGGCTGGATAATGATGCCGGACGTGCCGCGGCTGATGATCTGCTGCAGCAGCTTCTCGAACATTTCCACATTATCGCGCGTATCGTTCAGCACGAGCTGATACCCTTCCCGATCGAGCACACGACCAATGCCGCTGAGAAAATACGGTGCAAAGTAGTTATCACCTGTATCCAGCAGCACGTCAATACTCTTTTTTGCCTGCCGCGGCAGAGCGACGCAAAAGGTTCCCCGCCCACGTTCCTTTGCAAGGCAGCCATTATTGACAAGTTCCGTCAGTGCGGCACGAACCGTCATTCTGGCAACGTGATAATGCTCCAGCATCTCCGTTTCCGACATCAGCTTATCGCCGATCTTGATCTGCCCGGATAAAATCTGCTGTTCAATATCCCGCTTGATCTGCTGGTACATGGGCTCAAAGCTCTTGCGATCGATCATGGTATCACTCCATTCTGTCAACAGAAATCAAAAAGTTTATACTATCATACCAGATTCGACCGCGTTTTGTAAAGCAGTTACATCAAAGCTGAATGCATTCGATATTCAGCATATCAGCCAGCATTCTCCAGCGGCGGGAGATGTCACCGAGGTTGATGACCTCGTGATGCGTTCCGCCATTGCGGATCCAATTCTCCACGCATTTTGCCGGACCGCAGTCCGGACGCCAGAAGAAATAGGGCATTTCGTTGTTTTTCATCTGGTTATCAGGCAACATATCGCCGTTGCAGACCAGAAGCCGGAAGCGGTCGCCGCAAACAGGTGCGAGGCTGGTCAGCGTTGCGCGCCCAACACGCGGTGTAAAGCGCGGCGTCGGCGGATTGGCAAGCCCACCCTCGCCGAGATAGCGGTCGATGATCTGCGGCGGAACGTCCGTACGGTGTGTTGACCAGTTTCCTTCGCCTGCGTGGCAGAAGATAATGGCGTTGCGCCCAAAGTCCATGGAGTACATCTCGGTAAAGTTGCCGTCATCATCGCCGATGCAATGCGCCGTGGCAACCATCGCCGCGCAGAGGCTGTCGCCTTCCGCTGCATAGCCGTAGCCATCCGCCATCAGGTGTGATGCCGCCAGCAGCGGGAGCTGCTTGAAGCGCCCATCCTCGGCAAAAATATCAAACTGCGCGGTGAATGCGTCCAGGCCATGGGCGTCCAGATACTTTTTGAAGCCGAAGTACATTTTGATGGCTTCATAGTGGCTTTCGTAGGAGAGCTTCGGGTCAATTACAAAGTGCTCACGATCCCATGCGATCCGCGCGTCGATCTCTTCCTTCGTCGTCTCGTTCATATACTGCACGACGCTGCCGATGCAGTCATAGCGGTATTCAGGACCGATCTTTTTGAGGATCGACATATCGTCCGCCAGAATGTCGTTCATGCCGGGCATCTTACCGATCACACCGACCTTCATCCGCCGCAGGAATGTCCAGGTCTGTGCTGCCTTAGCGAAGTCCTGTACAAACGCCTTAAACTCCGGCTCGTGCCGGTTGCCGGCAAAGAACTGGCACTTGAGTCCCATGCGCGTAATGGCACAGGCGTTATCCTGCGCGCCGTGTACGCCCTGATTGACGGTCAGCATCAGCTCATCCCAGTCATCGCCGACGGTCTGGTCCGGCTGCACCACAGCAAAGCCGAGCGGCAGATGGTTTTCCTGCAGTGCGCGCACAAGCCACGAACCCTGTGAATAGGTCAGAAGGATGATGAGCATACCGTCGAGATCGCGGCTGTTCATGTCGCGCACCTTGGACTCAATATCCGCGCGATTCATGGCTGCACCGGGGAAATAGATCTCCGCGACGTCTGCAAGGTCATGGACAATCTCCCGTGCATACGCCTCCTGACGGGCGGTGATGCCAGGGAAAATCGGTTCATAGCCGTCCGTCATCAGACCGAGCAGCCCTAGACGCGGCAATCTGCGTTCTCTCATATTGATTTCGTTCCTTTCTGAAATAAAATTTCATTACACTGGAATACCTGCTGATAGCGCCGGTAGAACGGTTCATATGCCGCATGGACCTGCGCGTTCGGGCGAACGATCTGTGCGATCCTGTTGCAGCGCTGCGCTTCGGTGATCGTCTCCCAATCGCCCATCTGCACGGCAGCGAGCATCGCCGCGCCCATGCTGCCGCATTCATTCTGCTCCATCAGCACCAGCTCCGTGCCGGTGATGTCAGCGATCATCTGATTCCAGAACGCGTTTTTAGAGCCGCCGCCGAAGAAATGCACCCGCTTGGCGTCTACGCCGAGCGAACGCAGCAGTTCGAGATTTTCCCGGAGCATGAAACCGATGCTCTCTAATACGGCGCGCACAAGTTCAGCCTTACCGGTGCTCAGCGTCAGTCCGAAGAAAACGCCTGACGCCTCCGGCAGGAGCTTGGGCTGAAGGCTGCCGGAAAAGTACGGTAAAAGCGTCAGCCCGCCCGCACCGGCAGGTGCAGTCGCAGCAAGCGCGCATAGGGTATCGTAAATATTCTGGTTTTCTTCCGCGCATTTGCGTACCTCTGCGGCAAAAACCGTATCTTTGAGCCACTTAAAAACGATGCCTGCCGCTGGGCAGAACGGCAGCAGCACGCGCTGCTGCGGCGTATAGCCGCGATAAACGATCATCGGCGGCTGCGGAAGCGCGGGCGCATCATAGCCGCAGGTCATGACCATGGCAGTGCCGATCGTCGCGGTCAGGATCCCCGGCTGTAAACCGCCGCCGCCAATTGCCGCAGCGATCTGGTCCATCGCACCCATCACAACGCGGACGTTTTCGCGCAGCCCCAGAGCCTGTGCCGCCTCCTGACGCAACGCCCCTGCGCACTCACCGCAGGCAAGAATCTGCGGCAGCTTCGCCTCGTCCAGGGAGAGCGCACGCAAAAGCTCCGTCATATACCCGCCAGTCTGCAGACTATACCAGCCTGTAGAGGTTTGCAGGGAGGGCTCGGTCACAAACTGCCCCGTCAGGCGCATGACCAGATAATCCTCCAGCAGTAAAAACCGATGTGCGCGCTGGTAGATCTCCGGCTGCTGCTCACGAAACCAGAGCAGCTTACTTAGCGGCAGTGCGCCGCCGAGGTCCGTTACGCCGGTCTGTTCATAAAGAGCTTCAGGGGAAATGACAGCGGCGATCTCTTCTGCCTGCTCGCCTGCGCGGCTGTCAAGCCAGACCACAGCGTTACTCAGCGCGTTGCCCTGCGCATCGACAGGGATCATCGTTTCACCCTGTGTAGTAATGCAGATAGCGGCGACCTGTTCCAGCGAGACTTCCGTTTTCAGATGCGCCACCGCGCGGCACATCGCGTCCCAGTAATCCTCGCTGTTCATCTCGATCCGACCGCCGTCCGTAATCAGATCGTACTCTTCAATGCACTGTGCGAGCATTTTGAGCTCCGCGTCGATCAGGCAGGCTTTGATGGAGGTCGTGCCGTAATCAAAGGTCAGATAGTGATTCATGTTGGCTCTCCATTTCCTGTATGTAAGCCTCATTCTAAGAGCGATTCCGCGAAAAGTCAATAACTTATCTATATGTTTGTATATGTAACTAGAAATCAGGAGTGCGATTTGGTGAAATCGCCTATATTCACGTGCAAGCCTTTTCACTATAATAATTATGCCAATATACCCAGTTTTGATAGGATATATCTGATTTTATTATCCGCGACGCAGAAAAGAAAAACCCGGCATTGACAAAAGCTGTGATCCATGGCATAATGCAACATATACATATAACTGTATATGTCAGGAGGCTATCATGCAGTATCAGGAACAAAAGCTGTACACCGGCAATCCGCGCCAGTTGTTTTCAGTTCGGGAGTCCCGCCTGCTCGGCGGAAAGATGGATGGTGTGCGCGTTGCCGACATTCACAACGGCGGCAATTTGGAGGTGTGCGTGGCGGTGGACCGCTGCATGGACATTCCGGAGATCCGCTATCGCGGGCGCGTGCTCAACTATATTACTCCGAATGGGATCGTGCACCCGTCCTATTATAACTGCTTTGGCGAGGGCTGGAGCGAGGCGTTCGCGGGCGGTCTGCTGTACACTTGCGGGCTGAGCAACACTGGGTTGCGGGAAGACACAGACTGGCTGACGCAGAAGGAGCACGGGTGCATTGCCAACACACCGGCGGAGCAGTTTGCCGTGCGCATCACGGAATCTGGCGACGGACCTGCTGCGGAACTCTCCGGCGTTATGCGCGAGGGGATGCTGGCGGGCATTCGTCTCAAGATGGTGCGGACGATCCGCGTGAGCTACCTGCGCGATGAAATTGAAGTGGCAGATACGGTCAGCAACGAGGGCTTTCGTACCGCGCCGCATATGATCCTGTATCACTGCAACTTGGGCTACCCCCTTTTGCAGCCGGATTCCGCCTTTTTAATCCCGAACCGTGGTGTCCGTGCACGCACGCCGTTCGCCGAGACACATCTGTCGGAACTGAACACGATCCTCCCGCCGCAGGATGAGCTGGAGGAAATGTGCTATTATTATACGCCTGCACCCGATGAAAGCGGCTGGGAGCAGGTCCGCTTGGAAAACCGACGTGAGCATATCGGGCTGACGCTCTCGTTTGACACCGCTACGCTGCCGCATTTTGTGCAGTGGAAGAATTTCGTCAAGGGCGAGTATGTGATGGGCTTGGAGCCTGCCAACTGCACCATCGACGGCCGCAGCGACGCACTTGCACGCGGACTGATGCAGTTCTTAGAACCTGGACAGAGCGTGACCTATCGCCTGAAATTCCATTTTGACGACGCAAAGGGGTGAGAACAGATGGAACTGATGAAAAAGCACGTCGATCTCGACCGGCTGGAGGTTCTATACGAGATGCCGTTTGAGCAAGCTGCGCTTGAACGTGACTTTGATGTGCGCGGCGGCTGCTGGACGCTGCAGGATGGTACGCTGATCGGCGCAAATCGAGAAAATAACCCTGGTATGATCATCTCCCGTCAGGATTTTTTCGGGCCTGTCATGCTGGATTTTGAAGCACGTACCATTCTGCCCTGTACGCACGACATCAATTGTATGTGGAGCGGGAGCTGGGATTATGAAACGAACACCTGCGCACTTGCCTACGTCGCTGGTCTGGAGGGTTGGTGGGACGGTAAGGTCGGATTTGAAAAATCACCGGAATACCGGCTGAACTGCGGGACGCAGATGCTGAATTTTGAACCCGGACGGTATTACCACATCCAGTGCGGCTCGATCGGCGGGCACATTTTTGTCATGGTGGACGGTGTACTTGCGCTGGAGGTCACAGATCCTGACCCGATCGACCAGGATCAATTCGGCAAGGTCGGCTTTGAGGCATATTGCAGCCAGATTCAGATCCGCAAATTCAGCGTAAAACAGCTGTCCTATACCGAAACAAGTCCAAAATACATACCTGAGTTTTAGGAGGGCGTCAATATGAAACCAGTCATTCGCACCCCGTATTTTGAGGTTGGAACGAAAAACTATGTGTACGGCGACAAGCTCCTGGAGT
>CAKUMO010000043.1 GCA_934667815.1 uncultured Oscillospiraceae bacterium | reverse complement strand
CAACAGCTTACCCATGAGACCCCTCCGCTGGCGCTCCCCCTCTGACTTTGTTGTCCAATATGTTTGACAAACCTACATAATTTCACTTTTCTGCAATATTTTTACCCGGATGCGCTTTCTCCCCTGTCAGCGCGCTGCGAAGGTGCGCCGCAAATGCCTCGATGCAGTCTGCGGCATCCGGTGCACTCTGCGCCGTTGGCAGATCGTTGGCTGTGCGCAGCATGCAAAACTGCGGCGGAAGCATGGCAGTCTTGTTCAGGCACATCGCGCCCAAAAGCTGCCGCGCCACGAGGTCGCCACCGGAATAACCGGACACGATGATTCCGAAAAGATACTTGTCGTACAGCTCCGTGTGCAGCAGCAGGCTGGTTAGGCGGTTAAAGAGCGCAGAAATGTTCGCGCCGACGGCATCGTTGTAATTCGGGCAGAGAAAGAGCATCGCGTCGCAGTCGCAGATCGCCGGCAGAACGGTTTCTGAGATCGCGCCGCCGTAGAAGCAGCCGCCGTTTTCCGCAAAGTGCAGGCACGCGCTGTAAGAACAGCCGCGGCAGTCGTGGATCGTACCGTTTTGCAGCGAAATTTCGGTGATCTCGCAGACCTCCTGAAGGCGCTTGCAGACCTCGCGTCCAAGCCAGAGCGCGCTGGAGCGTCCGCTCTCCGAGGCATGTAGCAGCAATAGGCGCGGACGGCGAAAATGCGGCGCGGAAAAGCATTCCAAACGCCGGACAAGCTCCCGCGCACGCGTCTGATAAGTCTCTATAAGAGACATTCCATATTGTTTGGCAAGGATGTGCTGGTTATAGAGTGAGCCGGTACCCTCGACAAGCGGTTTCCCGGGAAAAAGGCAGCCCGCCAGGTTCGCCGCGAGGACGATGTCCTGCGCAAGCTGCTTGGTGTACAACTCGCACGTTCCGTCCAGCAGCACAGCGCCAACGCTTCCGCGCAGCGCGTCAGGTTCCCGGCGTAAACGGCGCAGAAGCGCAAGCGTCTCGGCGTCCATGCCGCCCTCGTCGGTGTGCAGAGCAAAGAGCAGCCTGCGCCCGCGCAATTCCTCCTGTACAGACACAAACCGGTGTGCAGTGCCGCTTAGCGCAAAGTCCAGAACGCGGCACAGGCGCGGCGCAGGCGTGGGCATCAGAACGTCAATCATCGAAAAAATCCTCCAAACGGCGGTGCGTTTCCTCGAGTTTACGGACAAGCGCAGGGTGCAGCGGCTCACGCTCGGTCAAGATACCGGCAGGCGTCGTACGGCTGCGGCAGCCAAAATAGGCCGCGCCCATGGGGACAGCGCTGAAGCATGTCTCTCCGCGCAGCAGGCGCAGAATGCTCACAGCAGCGGAGGACAGTGCCGGCGCAATGTAAGGCTTGAATCCCAGCTCACGCACGCGCAGATTGGCCGTCACGGTCAAGTCGGTCAGATGCTTTGAAATCATCTCGTCATACCGCACAGGATCGTTTGCCACGACGAGATCGGTTCCATGCGGGCCGTAGACTCGTCCGTTGGTAAAATCGATTTCTTCCTTTCCTGCATAATATGCCGCGCGTGCGGCCATCACGCCAAGCCCAAAGCCGCGCACCTGCTCCGGAAGCAGACCGGCGGCGTCGAAAGCACCCGCATCGTCGTGGTTGCTGCGCAAAAACACCGCACGGCTGAGCTGATCGACCGGATCGGAAATCTGGCAGAACAGGCCGCCGAAGCCCTCGGCACGCGCACGCGCGGCATAGCCGTCGAGCATCTCGCGGTTACGCTCAAACTGCGCCATGCGCACATCCTGCACGGCCGAACCGACCGGCGGCACGCCGCGCGAGGCTGTGAACAGGAACACGTCGCAGTCAAACAACCGCTCCGGCGAACAAATCGTAACTTTGGGAAGCGGCGCGCCGTCCGGTGAAAGAACCTGATTCAGTTCGATCTCGTAGCGGCGGCAGAGCGCCTCGTTCGGGTCGAAAACCGCAATTTCAGAAAACTCACGTCCGAGCAGCTTCAGCGCCGTCAGGAGCGTACCGCCCACGTCTCCGAGGCCGACCAAAACCGCGCGCAGACCGTTTGTTTTTCTCTCGCGCACAAGAAAGTCGAATGCGTGGACAAAGGCCGTGTTCAGCACGGTTGCACCGCCAAAACGGCGCACGAGCGCGTCCAATTCGGGCGGTGCTGCCGTTTGGCTCGGCAAAAGTGCGCAAACGCCCTCCGGCTCGAGCGCTTCTCCAGCCGTCTGCACGGCAAAGCAGCCGCGGCTGCGCATCGCGTCGCGCCTGACCGTCAGCACCAGCGGCGCAAAGGGCTGCGCGGGCACGGCCTCGGGCGGGAAGCCGCCGCCGAGGTCACACAGGCAAAAGCCCTTCCAGCTTCTAAACTCCATGCAGGATTCCTCCGGTCGTTCGTATTCTGTCAAGTGTCAGCAGATCGTCCTCGAGATAAGCCGACGCGGGAATAGAAAAGTCGTAATCCAGCGCATTGCCCCGGTCGGGCAGGCGCGGGTGCTCAATGGCCTCGCCCAAGCGGCGAAGTGTCAGAACGGTGTTGAACAGCCGCTGCTGCGTGTGCTCAAGCGCACGCAGCACACACAGCGTATTTTCCAGCGCCGTGCGGCTCAGGCCACGCACGGCCTCCTGCGAAGCGTCGTTAAAGTGGCGCGGATAAAAATAGGGCAGAATCAGATTGATTGACGGCAGCATTCTGCCCTGCGCCTTGCGCCCGCTCACGGAATCCCCGCCGATGAAAGGATAGAGAAGGCTCTCTGTGACCCAATAGTGCAGATTCGGAATAAAATATTCGCAGTCCACCTCGCGGTGCTGCTCGCGCATCAGGTCGCGCCCGCGTCCGGAGAGAATGCCGACGATGATGCGGCTGATCTGCAAATTCTCATGTTCGAAAATGGGGTTGAGCTTTCCGATGCGGTAGCCCTTGTGCAGCAGATCATCCACCAGAATAACCGGCCGACGGAATGAGCGCAGAGTGCGCACCTGATTGGAAAGCGTGCTGTAACCCGGATATTCCACCACGGAGAAGCTGCTGCCGTCGGGCGCAAAGCACTTGTCGGCGTGCAGCGTTTTGGTCACAGTGCCGGGGACGACCTCGCCGGAGAGAATCTTTCCATAAGGCACGCACAAAAAGTGCTTCTGCCCGCCGCCCGCGCGGTCGTGCTGCTGCACGCGGTACATAAGAGCCTGATTCAGAAGCTCCGCATCGAAGCACAGCAGCAGCTTGCCGGGATAGAGCGCCGTGAGCGCAGCACGCAGGCGCGGGCGAGACTGCTCGATGGCCGAGAGCACCTCCGGCGCATCGCGGTGGGGGGCTTTGATGCCGAGCAGCAAATCCTGAATGAGAACCATGGGCATGCGCATATCCACATAATAGAGCCTTGCCACATCCGGCACCTGCACAAAGCCGAGCTGCACCACCACGGCGGCAAGGCCTTCGTCCTCGCAGCGGCAGAGCGCGTAGGTGTGGTCACTCGAGAGGCTGCGCACAAGCAACTCATTGAGCAGCATCCGCATATGCTCCGGCGAACCACCCGCCTGCACACCGTCGATCATCAGGAGCTTGCCCGAGGTCCGTCTGCGCACGGCAGAGCAGCTTTCCACGTCGTGCAGCTCGTCGTAAAGCCCGGCGACCGTCACGCTGTGGCAGAAAGCCGTACCGACGCAGCGCTCCAGACTGCGTGATCGTAGCTCCACGCGTCCCTCATCCGACGCAAAATAGAGATCCTGCGGCGTAAGAACATGCTTGAGGATAGGGAAGCGCAGATACAGGCCAAATTCATAGATATACGTCTGGACGACGGGATCGACAAGGGCGGAAATGTCGAGATTCTTGTCGATGGCATCGCGGATGCGCGTGGAGCTGATATCCTCGAGCTGCTCCGGCAGGGAAAACTCCGTCACCCGTCCGCGCAGCACCGTCGAAACCGGCGGCAGCGCCGCCTCCTCCGCTTCGGGACGACGGATAATGATATGGTCGAAGGAGGCCGCGCCGCCCGGCTCTGTGCTTCGGTAGGCAGAAGCATGGCGAATAACATCACTGCCCGCGACCAGACAGACCGTGCGCCCCGGGAAGCAAGCACGCAGTGCGGCCAGATCCTCCGGCATGGCAATGTTGATCGGCAGATCGTCCGGAAACAGGTAGGTGTCCCATTGATCCGCAATGGACATCCGCACGATCTTGCGGCGCAGCAGCTTGGCAAGCGTCCGCTTGCTCCACGAAAATTCGTCCACGGCGAGATAGATCTCGTAGCCGCGTGCGCGGATTTCCTCGACGATCGCCTTGTGCCCGGCCGAGAACGGGTCAAATGTCCCCGGGAAGAACGCCGCAGGCTTGGGCGCGTCAAAGTGCAGCTCGCCCTGCTCAACGGTGTAATGCACCATAAAGCGATACAGATGGTTCAGCATCGCCGCGCGGTTGAAGAATGTCAGTTGTCCCGGCATCGGCTCTGCCAACAGCGTCAGGAGCTTTTTATTCACGCGCGTGAAGCAGTCGCGGCGCAGAGAAAGCGGCAGCGCGTCATTTGCAATGACATCATGACACAGGACGCAAAGTGCATCCTGATGGATGGGGGCATGGTAGTGCGCAACGCCCACGAGCAGCAGACCGAGGCAGCGGTCGATCAGCCCGTGCGCACGCTCTGGCAGAGCGGCAATGAGGCTGCCCAGTGTGCGCAGCGCCGGGCCGACGGGACGGACGGTGCCCGAACGTACCAGCCCCTCCAGATGATCGATTGCCTCGGTAATCTCCTTTTCCGGGAGCGTACACACAAGCTGGCCAAGGTAAGGAGGGATGAACCGCGCAATCTGCTCCTGTCCGTTTTCCAGCTCGCGCAGAAGATCGACCGCAATCTCATTGCGCTGATCGACCGTCAGAAAATCCGCCACGGCCAGCAGCGCCTCGCCCGCGTGCTCGCGCACCGGCAGATGCTCGCTGACGGACAGAAGATTGGAAAGATGCATGGCCGTGTGGAAAGCGTTCTCGCGGATACGACCCACATCGTCGCACAGCATGTCGATCTGGACGATCTTGACCATCCAGTGGACGGCGTTTTTCAGGTTGCTCAGGTAGAGCATGGACACATCCGGCTGCATTGAGGGCATTTGCACTCCCGCCAGCAGCTTTTCACGCAGGTAAGCCACCGCCGCGCAGTCGTTCTGGCAGGGCTGCGCCGCCTTGCGGATAAACTCCGCGTCTGCGCACGCATACAGATGCGCAAGGCAGCGAATCGCAACAAGCTGCCAGCGATCCACGCCGCTTTGCAGCATGGTCTCCAGCGGCGCATAGGCGCGGCGCATCAGCTCCGGACTCACAGCCGCAGCCGGCACATGGCACAGCGCGTCAAGAAGCACGAAGCACTCCGTCTCCGGCAGACCGTCAAAATGTGCAAACAGCGGCTGCGCAAGCTCCGGTGCAAGCTGTGGTTCGCAGCAGCGGAACAGCGTCTCGCAGATTGCCTTGAGCGAATTGGAAATACGCAGCGCATGTTTATGCGCGATCTTATGGTCGGGATGCAGACACTGCAGCACATAGCTGTCCCACAGCGCGACGGATTCGTCCAGCAGTGCCATCATCGTCGGCGCCATGGCAGACTTGGGCGCGGCCGAGGGCAGCATCTTGCGGTAACGCGGGCCGCTGTTGGCCAATATTTGACCCATAATATGCCCCGCAACGCGGCGGACATCGCCCTCCGGGTACATCAGAAGCTCATACAAAAAGGCAAGCAGCTTCTGCTTGTTGCCGCGTGACATATAAGTATTGTACTCGTCGAACAGGCGCAGGTAGGTGCGGATGCGCTGGGTGTTCTTTTCGCCGCGCGCCTGCTCGAGCAGTAGGTCAAACGACGCGTCCGTGCTGATGGCGTTCATCAGACGGATGTTATTCTCAAAGGTCAGGTCACGCAGCGCGTCCTGTGCAGCGTCCTGCGAAAGAAGTGCAATGTCACGATGCTGTACCGGCTGCACACTGCCGTCGTCACGCACGCCACGGCTGCGCAGGAAGCACTCAAAATCATGCAGCTTGGCGTAAACGAGCTGGTAGCGCAGGCGCTTTTCCGGAGTGACGTCCGCGAGCTTCGACAGGATGATGTCATACGCCTCGTCAAGCGTGCAGATACGCATGATCTCCCGCCCGTTTTCCCGCCGGCCGCGCACGCGGAAGTCCGCATAGATCAGCAGAAGCGACTCGATGGTCAGATTTTCAAATTCCAGATCCCATGTGGAATGGTTCGCCGCAATGTGCGCGATGGTCTCCAAATTGCGCTCGGCAAGCCATTGCCATGTGTAGTAATAATGCAAATACGGGATGCGCGCGGCATCCGCACCACGGCAGGCAAATTTGCCGATGTCGTGTGAAAGCGACGCGGCGGCGGTCAGGGGCACATCCACGGGCAGCCCGGCCTTCTGCGCGGCCAAAGCCGTCCGCACGGCGACGTTGCGCACGCCAATGGTATGTGAGGCCGCATCAAATGACATCAGCTCGCGGCCGATGCGCAGCGTCAGGAGGAAATGTGCGTCCGAAATTGCCTTGTCAAATTGCGTCGATTCCGCAGCGATGCGTGTTGGCAGCGTGCGGTCATAGGGCAGCAGGTCGGTCAGTGGGTCAAAGGGTGCGGCCTCACTGCGAAGCAGCGTGTCCAGCGCAGAAATGAGCGCATCTATCCCTTGCTGCGTACACGGCTCGGGCGCTGCGTAAGAAGGATCCGGAAACAGCCCGTGCGTCAACGCCCGGTACGTGGCGGCGAGCCAGCCGCCCTCGGGCGTAGCACCGTAGTGCGCCAACGCGGGCGCAAGCAGCTCCGCCGCCTGCGTGAACAGGCGGTCGCGGTCAAATTCCGTATATTCAAGGCAGGCTGCAAGCTCCGCAGGCATGCCGTTTCTGAGCGTTTCGGGCGAAAATCGCATGGTCGTCGCTCCTTTTCGAGGTTCTGGGGAAGCTCTGATTAAATCGGCAAGAGCCGACGGTGAAAGATTTTGCTTCCGGACAAGGTTCGAAAAATGAGGGAATACTGTATGTATTTCCCATTTTTCGAACCGATGGCTGGGGGCAAAAGATTCGCCGCTCAGCCGCAGACGATTTAATCAGAGTTTCCCTAATTATTATTATAACGACGAAATCGCCGCAGTACAACAAATTTCTGCTGTACTGCGGCGGTTTTTTGGTGCTATTTTTGCAAAAATCTCGTTAAGAACTCGCGGGTGCGCGCATCCTGCGGTGCGCCGAAAATCTGCTCGGGCGCCCCGGATTCGCAGACAAGGCCGTCGTCCATGAAGATAACATTCGTTGAAACGTCGCGGGCAAAGGCCATCTCGTGTGTGACGACAAGCATCGTCAGACCCTCGTTTGCCAGATCTCGCATGACGTTGAGGACTTCTCCGACCATCTGCGGGTCGAGCGCACTGGTCGGTTCGTCAAAGAGCAGCGCCTCCGGCTCCATGGCCAGCGCACGCGCAATGGCAATGCGCTGCTTTTGCCCGCCGGAAAGCTGTGCAGGCTTTGCGTGAATGTAAGGCGCCATTCCGACCTTGGTCAGGTAGCGCATTGCGACCTCCTCCGCCTCGGCACGTGAGCGCTTGAGCACCGCCGTCTGGCCGGTCACGCAGTTTTGGAGCGCCGTCATGTTATTAAATAAGTTGAAGCTCTGGAACACCATACCGACCTTCGCGCGATACCGCGACAGGTCGAGGGTGGTCACGTCCTGCCCGCGGTAAAGCACGCGGCCGCCCGTGGGCGTTTCCAGCAGATTGATGCAGCGCAGCATGGTGCTCTTGCCGGAGCCGGACGCGCCGATGATGCTGAGCACCTCGCCCTTTTCCACGCTGAGATTGATGTCACGAAGAACGTCATGCGTTCCGAACTGCTTTTGCAGATGCTGCAGCTCAATGATCTTTTCAGCCACGGTTCTCGCCCTCCTTGCGGATGTGAATTTCAGCGCTGCTGTCGCTCTGCGAACCGAAGATGGTGTAGCTGTCGCTTCCGGCGAGCTTCTTTTCGGCCAAGCGCAGCAGACGCGTGATGGTAAATGTCATAATGAAATACAGGATGCACACGACCAGATAGGTCTGGAAGGTCTGGAAATTCTGGCGCTTGATGATGCCCGCAAAGTAATAAAGCTCGGTCACGCCAATGACGTTCAGCACAGAAGTATCCTTGATATTGATGACGAACTCGTTACTGACCGAGGGCAGGATGTTGCGCAGCACCTGCGGCAGAATGACGCGCCGCATCGTCTGACCGTGCGTCATGCCGATGGACATTGCGCCCTCAAACTGTCCGCGGTCGATGGACAGAATGCCACCGCGAACGATCTCCGCCATGTACGCGCCGGTGTTGATCGAGACGATCAGAATACCGGACGGCAGCAGCGGCAGCGTATTTCCGCCGCTGGCAAAGGCATAGCCCCAATAGATGACCATGGCCTGCACCATCATCGGCGTGCTGCGGAAAATTTCAACGTAAATAGAAATCAGTGCATTTAATAGTTTTCTTAAAATTTTCAATACCGCATTTCTCGGCATGGGTGCGGTACGGACAATGCCGGTCAGAAGGCCGATCAGCAGGCCCGCAAGCGTGCCCGTAAGTGCGATAAGCATGGTGTTGCCGACACCGCGCAGGAGCTGCGTGCGGTACTTCGTGAAGATTCTGCCGACGTCGCCGAGGAAGCCGACAAAATCGTTCGTCTGCGTGTTGCGGACGATCACAACGAGGTTGGATTCATAATAGGTCTGTGTGAAGTCGATCTCGGCCTTGCGCTCGGCGGTCGGGCTCATGCCTGCGATGACCGCGTCGATCGCGCCGGATTCCAGTGCAGGCAAAAGCGAATCCCATTCGAGGGAGTAAACTTCCAGCGTGCGGTTCATCTTCGCGGCGACGTAACGGGCGATCTGCACATCGTAGCCGTTGGCAAACAGCCCCTCCTTGCCCTCGCCGGAAATGGGAACACTGTCCGGCGTCGTGCCGTCAAGATCCGTCCAGTTATACGGCTCGTAGGCACACTCCATACCCACGCGCAGCACGCCGTCGGGTGCGGTCGGTTCTTCAAAATCCAGCCCGACGCGCTCCAGCTCCTGCCCGGAGCAGACGGAGACAATGTCTGCCATGAGATTCTTTTTCTGCTCCTCGCTGACGCCGTCGAGAATTTCATTCATCTGCGCGAGCAGCGGCGAGCCTTTGACAAGGCCAATCGCCACGCCCACGTCCGCCGCCGTCGCGGTAAAGCCGGTGTCGTTGTTGACCAGCGGCAGATAGGTCAGCGTCTCATCCGAGGCGCAGACGGACAGCGCCGTCGGTTCTTCTGCAACATAGCCGTCGATCGCGCCGCTCTTGAGCGCGGTGAGCAGGTCGGCAAACTCCGGGTAGGTCGAGCCCTGTACGTCCACAATCTGCGTCAGGGCGTCGGCGTGGAAGGTTCCGGCCTGCGCGGCGATCTTCGCGCCCTTGAGGTCGGCAAGCGACTGCGCCTCACGCACGTCGGACACGCGGCTCTCGCCGCAGCCGGCCAACAGCGCCGCACACATCAGCAGCGCCAGCAGCACGGCCAAGCATCTCTTTCTCATTTGCAATTCCTCCTTAGAATTTTAGGAAGCTCTGAAAAACGCAACGGAGGCCGGAGCTTTGCTTCGTTCTCGTTGATTTGTCGGAGTTTCCAAAAAATAAGCCTGCGACCCGAACGGTATCGCAGGCTCTCGGAGAAATTCCAGAATTGCCGTTGATAGCGCTCCACATGGCATCATGTGACAGTCCTGCGTCTGTTCGACGCAGTCCCAGCAGCGCAGCGGCGGCAACCGAAACGCAGCTTCGGCGGACTTGCCTTTCTCTCCCGACCGCTTGCCGGCGTAAATCGGGAGGTACTGATCGCATCCGCAACCTCTATCAGGTGCTTATCTTATTTTTCTACATTGTACCGCCGGTGAAAATGTTTGTCAATCGCCATTTTGCATAAGTTTTTTTCGATTTTCGAAGGTTCTGTATTGCAATCTTTGAAAAAATCGTGTTAAATAGAATTGTAAAACACTCCGGGAGGGTTCACCGTGGCCAAGTACATTTTTCTTCTGATCTTCCTGCTCGGCGCAGCCGCACTGTTCTTTCTTGTGCGCCGCAGCAGACGCCGCAGAAAAAGGGCACTGTTTCTCGGCTCCTGCGCACTGCTGTTTCTGCTGCTTGCACTGCTGGGGACTCTGGTCGGAAGTCTGATACGCTTCAATACGGCAGAGGGTGTTTTCCGCTACACGGCGCACGGCAAGGTCGAATGTGTCCTCGAGGGGCGCGAATCTGCCGCAGTGTTCTATCGGAACGGGAGCACCGGCAGCGTATGCTTTGCCCTGAAAGACGGCGAAAAATATCGGCTTCCGGACTGGCCGGAAACGGAGCCTGTCAAGAATGAAATTCGTTCCGGCACCCTCCTGACTCTCTACCAGCCGCGGGGCACGCAGGATGTCTATGTCCGCGGCAGCGCGCCCGCCGGTGCATTGATTCATTTACTAATGGAAAACGGCGAAATCCCCAGCGACATCATTGTTACACAGAGCGACCGCTTCGCGACCGTTTTCTACTTTCTTGCACCGCAGGGAGACTAATATCCTGTGGGTCATTATTTGAGGAGCTGCTTCAATTGCTTTAAAGTTTTCTATGCCGGAAAGCCACTTGAAATAAGGCTTTCCGGCTGTTTCAGCACATAACGAATCCCGCTGCAGAGCAATTCTGCAGCGGGGTTTCGTGCATTTTATGGAAATTGCGGCTTACGGCGCTGCCGTAATCGTTAAACAGCCGAGTAATCATTGGATTACTGGGGGGATAAGATACAATAAGTTGCGCAAAAAGGAAAAAGGAGACATGGTTTGCAGGCTCTGGTAGAATAAAGTCACGACACACCATTTTGAAAGAAGACAGCAAACTATGTCCGAGAAAATTGTACAGCTAAACGAGAAAGTAATCAAGGGGCAGATCAAGAAACTGGTCCGCGGCAGCGTGGAGGAGGCATTGAACGAGCTGCTGGAAAAGGAGGCGGAGTCCCTGACGCAGGCGGCGCGCTACGAGCGCAGCGAGGTCCGTCAGGGCTATTCCCTTGAGAAGCTTGCCGGTGATGAACCCTTATGGGCAGGTACCGACCCTATACCAGGCACTTAAAAATGAATTATCGAAAAGCGGCACTGCCGCATTTTTTCGCTGCTGAGATGTTTTACATATGATATTGACAGCGATGATTATATGATCCAGGTGCTCCTGACTGCCAATTATCTGGAAAGAATATCGTGCTTGGTTTATAAAGGTGCTGACGGAAATTATAAAAAACTATCTGCGGCAAAATACAAAAAAGGCATTTTTGAGAGTTATGCGGAATCTCCTCAGGAAGTTTACGAAAGAGTACAGACATACGGAGCTTCAGAAAACCGATTGGTGCAAACGGTCACAACTACTGCACAGTCACCTTTGACCCGGCGGACGGTATGAGCGAGCATGATTGGGACGCGGGAAAGACAACGATACCGGCGACCTGCACGACATCGGGTGAAAAGAAATATACCTGTACCGAATGCGGCTTTGAAAAAAACGAGACGATTGATGCAAAGGGCCATCACTACGGTGAGGCGTGGCAGCGCGTTGCGACACATCATTGATATTTGTGCAGCAACTGCGATGCGAAAGCGCCTTACGATGCACATACCGGCGGCACGGCCACCTGTAAGGACAAGGCAGTGTGCGAGCTCTGCGGAGAAGCCTATGGGGAGCTTGATGCAAAGAATCACGCAAACCTTGTGCATGTCCCCGCAAAGGCGGCAAACAAGACCGCTGAGGGCAATATCGAGTATTGGTACTGCGACGGCCGCGGCAAGTATTACAGCGAAACTGCGGCGTCCAAGGAGATCACCGAGGCGGAAACCGTAATCAAGAAGCTGCCGAATACACTTCGGGCCGGCGAAACAGCAGACTTATACTGCGGATCGCACTGCTGTTCATCAGCGGCGTTGCTGTCATCGGTATAACGGCAGTTGGAAAAAAGAAATAAAGCTCAGCAAAGTAAGAAACATATAACGGCAAAGCGGTGGGGCGATTGATCGAGCCTGACACTTGCTGATGTGTTTTACGCTTTATACATTTATAGTAAGGCAAGAAGTAAAATCGCTTTCAAAAAGTGTCCATTGCCACTTCGGAAATTGTATTGAACATCGATTCTGTATATGATATAATTTTAAACATGACGTGAGGAGAAGCTACGGGATACCGGAGAAGGAAATCAAACTCCGACAGAGTTTTTGTTGCGGTTGGTTCCGCAGAAAGGAGCAAATCAATATGCAAAAAGCAACCATAAAAACCAAGCTGCTGACAGCACTGCTTACGCTGTGCATGCTGCTGTCGCTGGCGCCGATGTCGGCATTTGCGGCGGATTCGACAGTCAGCAATGAAGCGGAACTGACGGCGGCACTGGAAAATGCGAACTGCTCGGAAATCAAGTTAGGAGGCAACATTGAGACCGTCAAGAAACTCAATGTTGAGCGCACCGTGACGCTGGACCTGAACGGATACACCCTGAGCCGTAGTTCGACGAATGGGGATATCGTCCGAGTACGCAGCAGCGGAAGCCTGACAATAAAGGACAGCGGCATCGGCGGAAAAATTGATGGGCAGAATAAAAACTGCGGATTTGATGTCAATGGAGGCACGCTGATCCTGGAGAGCGGCAGTATCGTGAACTGCAAGACCGACGGTGACGGCGGCGCAGTAGATGTTTCCAACACCGGTGTAACGGAAACGCCGGTCAAGTATGGCAAGTTCATTATGAACGGCGGCGCCATCATGGATTGCAAAGCCAGCGATGATGCCGGCGCGGTGGACATTGGCAGCGGCTGCACTTTCATTATGAATGGCGGCACCATCGGTAATTGCAGAGCCGACGATGACGGCGGCGCGGTATTTATTAAGCAGCGCGGCACCTTTGAGCTGAACGGCGGTGTCATTCAGAATTGCTCTGCCGGTACCAACGGCGGCGCGGTGAATATTTATCAAGACGGCCGCTTTACCATGACCGGCGGTACGATAAAAAGCTGCAAGGTAGACCTGGGAGGAATCGGCAATGCGGTGTACGGCAGCAACGATAAGGCCGTGGTCACCATGACCGGCGGTACCTTTGAAGACTGCGGTGCATTCCCTTATTCCTTTGACGAATTCACAGTGACCTTTGATTCTGACGGCGGCAGCGCCGTGCCCGAACAGAAGCTGCGGAATGCTCCGGCAATAAAGCCCGCCGACCCGAAGAAGAACGGCTATGATTTCGTAGGGTGGTATCTTGGAGATATGCAGTATACCTTTGATTCAAATGTCGCTGCTAATATTACCCTGAAAGCACATTGGACGCCCACTGCAACCCCGACCGCTATCGCCACGGCAACGATCGAAAACGCGAAATTCAACTATCAGCCGGGTAATGCGCCGCAGGCAACAGCGCAGATGGCGGCTGCCGATCAGGACAAATACGAGATTGAATATGAATGCTGGCAGCAGTTTGAAAACAATCAACCCGTCGCCGCATGGTATTCAGACAATGGCTCGCACGGTTCTCTGCCGGCCATCACGGAATTTGAAAGCGGCAAGAGCTATGTGTATTCCCTTATGCTGACGCCGAAAGCCGGATACTCCTTCACCAGTGAAACCGTCATTACCGTGAACGGACAAAAAGTATCGGCACCTTTCGTCGGCGGTTCTATGTATATTCCCTCCGTTAAGACGATTACGATGCCTACCGTCACCGTCATTGATGTGGTGGAGATCAACGGTGTCACCGTCAGCTTCAAGGACGGCGACAAGCCCGTGTTCACCGGCAAGGTGCCTGAGGGTGCAAACTACGCATATCGGTGTGAATGGTGGGAGCTGGACAGCAAGACCGGCGCGATGTCTACGGACTTCGGCAATTTCTATGAAAACAAATTCACTGCATTTGAAGCCGGAAAGACTTATCATTATGGTGTGTATGTAACGACTATTTATGGTGACCGCTATGTATTCGGTCCCGACACCAGGCTGAAAATCAACGGCGAATTTGTGAATTA
>CAKUMO010000042.1 GCA_934667815.1 uncultured Oscillospiraceae bacterium | reverse complement strand
AACAGCTTACCCATGAGACCCCTCCGCTGGCGCTCCCCCTCTGACTTTGTTGTCCAATATGTTTGACAAACCTACAATCGTCATAGCTGCCGGAGTTGATGCGGGCAATGATATCCGAGAGAACGTCCCGGCTCCGTCCGGTCAGCGCATTGCGCTGATTGGTCTGCTCTACATAGACCTGCAAGAGATCGTGGCGAAAGATCTGTTTTGCAAAGGCCGCCTTGAGATTTCGGATCCCCTATTTGGTGAGATAGGGTTCTTTGCCGGTGGAGTAGACCACCATATGCACATGGGGATGATGGCTTTCGTCGTGATAGGCGGCATACCATTTCAGATCCGTCAGCGGGATCTTCATGTTCTCCGCAATGGTTTCTGCTTGAGCGCGCAGGAGGTTTCTCCAAGCATAGGCATTGTCGTAACCAAGACGGACAGCATCCTCCCGGCGTAGAGAGATGATATGCGTCCACACATTGCCGTCATGATTTGCCACCTCTGCCGCCACTTGAGACAGGTTGATTGGCACATCCGCATCGGTAAATAAACCGTGTGCGCCGTGCCGCTCGACACGAGGGCGCTTGGCAATATACGAAACATAGTTTTCCCGCTTGCCGATGAGATCCACATTGTCATCCATGGCGCGGGAGATCAGCTCGGAAGCCGTTCCCTTATTGGGCTTGGCAAGGTAGTCGGCATATTCAAAGCTGTCTTTCACTTCTGGGAAGTCCCGCAGGAGATCGGCGATCAATTTCTTCTGTTCCTCGGTGGCAGACTGATGCTTCCAAGTGTCATCGATCTTCTGCACGCCCTCACGTTTTGCGATATACTGAATAAGATGCTCGGAGTGCTGCCTGCTGCCCGCACGGAGATACCGGCTTTTCAAAATGATCCGCGCCATCAGTCATCTCCGTTTTGGAATCGTACCGCATCTTCTAAGTGCACCGCACCCCGCAGCCGTTTCACTTCTTCCACGCACAACCCGCGCAGTCGAGAGAGCGTGTTCTCATCGATCTGATTGGCGGCGGCAGTGACATGGAGCACCATGCACAGCTCCACAGTGATCTTGAACAGCAGCGACGCCATCCGATCTTCTAAAGAGTCGAGGCTGCCCTGCATGGTAGAAACGATCACGCTGGGCAGGTAGGCTCGGTACTCTGTGCTTGCCAGATATCCTCCACAGAATCGTTCCACGCTTTCGGCTCCAAGGGGTTAATGGTGTACTCTCCCGAAAGAAAATCGATATAGCAGCCGCCGAGGGCATTGCACAAATCCTCGTACTCGGATTCGGGATCGAGGCAGATAATCTGCTTTCCGGACTCGCGGAGATTGGTGAGCAGCAGCTTCAAGAGGTAGCTCTTGCCCTGACCGGAGTTGCCGAGAATGAGAATGTTGGAGGTCGTCTTGTCCTCGGCGCGGCGGTCGAAGTCTACCAGCACATTGCTCCCAAACTTGTCCCGCCCAATATATAGCCCCTGCGGGTCGGTCTTGCCGGAGAAGTTAAAGGGGTACAGATTGGCCGCGCTGGACGCGGGCAGCACACGCTCATATTGCGCGCCGAACTGATTTGCGCCCACGGGCAGAACAGAGAGAAAGCCCTCTTTTTGCCGTAAGGTCAGCCGGTCAACGGAGATTTTAGAGCGCGTCAGCTCCATGGCGATGTCGCTCTGAAGCTCCTTCAGCGCTTCAATGCTGCGGGCTTTCAGCTCGAGAAATACCGACACATGGAGCAGCGGCTCCCGGTTCTTCCGCAGGTTCGCCAGCAGCTCAATCACATCCTGCAAATTTCCCTCGGCCTCGATACTTTCGTTCACGTCGTTGCCGCCGCGCTTGAGCTTGTTGCGGCGGGTGGCGTTCTGGATGATCTTCCGCTGCTCGTTCGGCTCCACCAGTCGGTGGTAGATCCGCAGGGTCACCCCACTGCGGTCAGCAAGCTGGGCAAGGATTGCCTGTTCCTCCGTAGACGGCGGGTACTCCCGAATTGCCCACACGCAGCGGTAACTGTCGCCCAAAACATAATGGTCGCTCAAAAATTTGATCGTCCCCGGCAGAATCTGGTCGAAGAAATTTTTAACGCGAACTTCCTCCGTCTGCGCGGGCGTAAGCATTCGTTTTCTTTTCAGCATTCATTCCTCCTTTGATGGCTTTCCTGTGGCAAGAAAATCAGCCGTTCTGCTTTCGCAAAACGACTGATTCAAGTCAACCTGTAATGTTCTATTGATTCTTCTGTACATAGTTCTCTGCAACATTTTTTATGACATCATCTTCCGTAGAATCTGCCTGCTGCAAACTTTCCACACTTGCGAACTGCCGAAGCTTCTCAATTCGGCGCTCCACTCCGCTGATAATGGCCCTTCTCCGGTTTTCGTCGATATATTCCACTGTCTTCTCGTCGGATAGCACCTTTTCAATTATGCTTCTGACATCCGCAAGGGCTGAGAAATCAATCCAGCTAAAGTCAGTAACCAGTTTGAGCTGCTCTGCATGAAGATTTTTGAAAGGCTTGCAGACCACCTCGCGCTCGGAGCGCATCTGCGCCGGCATTTTATCATAACCGAGAGACGATCCGCTGTCGTAGATAGGCGCCATTCCAAGCCATTGCAATGTTTCGGCATTGCGCAGCGCACCGAAGTTGTTCAGATGTCGGTCTTCGTTGGCGATGATATAATCAAGGACGATCATTCGGTCAAGGAACGGCACAACGCCCTCAATTCCCAGGCTCTCGCAGCAATCCACGAGGTGTCTGTAAATGGAAACGCTGTTGCTTTTCTTTTGGGTTTGCAGGAGTCTCCATGCGGGAATAAGCTCCGTACTGTCACTCACAAAATCCTCACACACCGAGTACGGCGCACCTTTATCCCAAACCACTTCATACGGAACATGCGGGATTCCAAGGCGCTCCATAATCTTCGATGCAATCACCTCATTAAAGGGCTGCTGACGGAACGGATTGCTGCCGCCCTTGATCAGGCAGCGTTTCCCGTCAAGGATCTTCCAACGCTTTTTCAGGTTGCCATCCGAGGTGCTATCCGGTGTGCTGAAGTTCAAAATGCCGTTCTTTTTCTTTTCTCCGAACAAAATGTCACCAATGTCATCGGAAAAATCGTTGCGGAAAAAGTTGATATCATCCCACTTCAGCTCTGACCCTTCCGGACAAATCCAGTATTGATCGGAAAGACTCAGGCCATAGCAGCGAATTAACAGCATTTTTGTGTTGGAAATTTGGAGCGTTTCCAATGCTTCGCGGATTCCGGAACGGCTTGCAGGAATGGAGCGTTCCGTCCACCAATCGTTAAACGCAGCACGATCTGCAACTCCACTCTTGACTGGAATGCCGACAGGAAGATGCTCCGGCGCATAGACCGCATCGACTCGTTGAATGAAGCCTGTCACACTGTCCAGTACAATGAGTGCAACCGGTGTTCGCTTGTGCATGAGCATGCATTTCAAGATTTCCATGCCCCTTTCCTTTTTCTCGCGCGTTCCCGCCTTGAGCGCCCGAAGCTGCTCCTGCAATTTTTTGCGGCTTTCAATCTGATTTGCCAGCAACTCTATTTCGCTATCTTTGAGGTAGTGGCTCTGCTTCACGCCGTTCTCAGACCACTGATGATAATAGTACACCTTACCTCCGATGGTTTTCTTGGAGATGTAGCCCTTTGGCAAGGCGTCAATCTGCCTTGTGAGAGATGCAATTTTTCCGGTAAGCTCTTTGATTTCCATAAGCCGCGCCGCCTTTCGAGTACCTTTTACAAGAATATTATACCCCGTTTTAACCCCTTTTGTCAATCAATTTTGGGGGTTCAAAAGAGAATTTCATCATCAGGCTTGTCATTGTCGTAAATTCCGTTGAAATACTGCGCGCCGTCAACGTCCGGCAGAGCTTCTCCGTATTGGCTCGCCTCGAAATACAGTGCCAGAAACCGCTTGATCTCCGGCTTTTTCATCCGGTGTACCTCAAAGCCCTGCTCAGAAATCCGCTTTTCCACCGCGTTGGCCTTTTGAAATACCTGCTCCGGCTTGAGGTTCTTGCAGCGCGCGGTGAACAGGAACTGCCGCGCCGTAGACATCTCCGATTGCAGCTCGTCCAGCGCGGTAATGTCCTTTTGAATCAGGCGGCGAACCTTGACGTTCGGCTCATTTTCCAACCGTGCGGACAGATACGCCTTGTTTCCGTCGAAGCACTCGGAGGCATCCGTGCAGGTGATTTCCAAGTCCGGCAGGGCGGAAAGTACTATCATGAGGTGGCGAATCTTGATTGCAATGTTCGCCTGCGACAGCACCGAGATATTCGTCGGCGCGACCTGAAAGAACAGGAGTTCTCCCTGCGCCGTGGAAAGGCCGTAGCGCGTGAAGCCGCGCAGGCCGAGCAGCTCCTGTACGGAGCGCCGGTTTTTGAACTTCATTTTCATCACATCCATTTATAAAATTGCTGCGTCGAAATAAAAAACCGCACCGCGTGAATCAGAAAATCCAGCACCGTGCTATCCTCCAAGCGAATTGTCAGAAATCCGAAACACAGCGTCAGCGCCAGCGGCACGGCCATCCGCAGCCGCACCAGAAGGACGATGGACAACAGCGCCGCCACGCCCAGAATCACAAAATCCCGCAGCCCCCAAAGCCACAGATTCGCCGTGGCCTTGAGATTCTGCGGGTATAAATATTGGGTCATTTCTTCCTCTTTTCCTCACTTTCCCGTCGCTTTGGCGACGCTGCGGGTCAGGTTGACGGCGGTTGTCGTCGCGTGGACGACGGACATCATGTTGACCTTGACCGAGGTGTCAAGCCCGAACTGCTGCGCGATGCGCGGCACCTCACTTGCCGCCAGCATGATGCCGAGGCCCAGGAACATGTTCACCCGGAAGGTCAACAGGCCGACGTACAACAGCGTCGTCTGCAAAAACGCCGTCAGACACAGCGCCACGACCTGCCGCATCCACTGATTGAAGCCGTCCGTGTAGCCGCGCGGCACGCTGAAAAGATACAGGCTGCCGACCGCAATCTGCGTTAATAAAATGCCGCCGCGCTTGATGTTTGCAAAGAACAATTTGACAAAACAATAGAGGAATGCGGTCAGGCACAGCAGATGCACCAGCCCGATCTGTGAGCTAATGTTCCCCGCGAAAAAGCTGCCGACGAGCACGCCCGTGCCGGTTTCGGCCAGTGTTTCCCTTGCGCTGCCGGAGAAAAGCGTCACGATGCCGTTCAGGAACGAGCCTTGCAGCGTGATGCAGAATTTGTACAGCGCGATGGGCAGCTCCCCAATGAGGGAGCAGGCGAAGAAGCCCTTCAGAACATTCAGCGCGGTCGTTTTGAGGTTTGCCCGGCCAGTCTGGTACTCGATGGCCACATCAAACACCGCCACGACCACGCCGGTGGCGTACAGCGCCCACGCGAGCAGGCCGAACAGCCGCACGAAGGCCTGCACCCAATCCAGATCAAAAATCTCGGTGCCAAGGCTGCCGACCTGCGCCAGAAACGCAGCTGCCGCACCGTAAATTGTGTCGTAGAACCAGCGAAGCATGGTGTCAAAAATGACGCTGGAAATGCTCTCACCCAGCGTTCCAAGAATGTCACCCAGCCAACTGAACATGCCGCGCACCTCACAGGATGGACCAGAGGTACAGCGGCGCGGTCAAGGTGAAAATGAGGCAGGCGAACAGGATGCAGGGCGCGGCCAGCTCCAACTGCCCGTGCTTACGATATTCAAAATAACATGTTGCGACCTTGACAAAAAACAGAATCGCCAGAATCATATCAATGACGGGAAAAACGACATGGTTGACGACGTTCTGAATCTGCGTTTTTGCTTCGTTCCAGGTGCTTTCGATGGCGCCGGACACATCTCCTGCGGCGAGGGCGGGCAGGGCGAAAGCGGCGAGGCTGAACACCAGAATGCAGAGGCAGATTGCGGTTCGGAAAAGTTTTGTTTTCATAGTTCTTTCCTCTCATTTCTCATCCTTTTTTCGCTTGAAGTACAGGATTCCGCAGGCGGCGAGGCCGCCGAGGGCGATGCCGCCCAGACCAAGCCAGAGCGTGAGGCCGGAGCTGTCGCCCGTCTGCGGAATCTCCGGTGTGGGGACTCTTTCATTCGTCATCTCAGCCTTGACGCTCTGTCCGTCCTCAGAAATAGAAAAGGCGTGCGGCGTGGTGTCGAGCAGATAGCCCTCCGGTGCGGCAAATTCCTCATAGGTGTATTCGCCATAGCCGAGCGTGAACCGGGCAATGCCGTGCTCGTCCGTGTAGCCCTCGACGACGGTGTTGCCCTCCGCGTCCCTGATGCGGAAGCCCGCGTTTGGCAGAGGCTTGCCGGTAGAAACGTCCAGCTTTGTAAGTTCCAGTTCGCCGGTGATGGGCTTGTTTTCCAGATTTCCGAGTTCAATTACAGAGCCGTTCTCAGTGATCTGCACCTCGAAAATCCCGTCCGACAACACGTATCCCTCTGGGGCTTCAAGCTCGCACACAAGATAGTTCCCGAACACAACATCCGCAAAATCAAATGCGCCGGATGCGTCCGAAACGGCTGTTGAGATTGCGTTTTCTTTTGTAAACTCCGTCATCCCCTCTGCAAACAGCCCGAACACCGCGCCCGAGAGCGGCTTTTCCGCTTCGCTTACCTTGATTCCTCGAATACTGCCGCGGACGAGGCGGTTTTCTACCGTCTGCCGGGTGACCTCATTCCAAGCGATTTTTATACACACAGGTACAGGCACGATATACCGTTCCGGCGTACCAACTTCCTCCAAGGTGTAATCCGACCCAATGGGAATATCCTCGAACACCGCAAGGCCGGTTTCATCCGTTTCATCATACACGTCCACGGGCTGCCCGCAGTCCGCCGTGCCGGACAGCCGGAAGGTCACGCCCTGCACAAAGCCGTCCTCCGCCGTTTTGGTCACCTCCAGCGCGCCGCGCTTGAGCTGGTTGGAAAAGGACACCTCGGCCGTCTGACCCGCCTTTACCGTGACGGTCTGCGGTGTCTGCGGCTCGTAGAACGCTGCGGCATTCTCCGTCACGGTGTACACACCGGGCGCAAGGTCATTCAGTTGCAGCTCACCGTTTGCGTCGGTCGTTGCGGTTTCATTGAAATTGTCACCCGCGACTGTAAAGGAAATTCCGGCGATCTTGCCGTCCTCGGAGGCCTTGACGATTTTGACAGAGCCTTGCCCTGTCTCGACCTTGAGGTAGCCGACCACCGGGTCATTCACCGTTTCGGCATACGTCACGAGATCCTGGAGCCCGTTTCCGATGCCGAACTGGCCGTCCGTCCATGTGATAACGCCGTATCTGGCAGAATTTTTCTTTTCTGCCGTCAGCGTGACCAGCGCGGTTGGCGCATTTTCCGTCGTGAGAATCAGACGGTTTCCTGCAATCGTACACTGCACGTCGGGATCGTCTGCTGTGAACGTGTAATTTTCCAAAACCTCATTGGTGTCGAGCAGCTCGGCAGAATAATCCCTGCCGTTCCATTCCAGTGTGACCGTCCGCGCCTCGCGGAGGTTTTTCGTACAGAAGGACGGCACCTTCGTGTGCTTCTGCACATTCGATACGATGGAATCATAATACGAAAAAATCTTCTCCCGCAGCGGATGCGTGTCGCGGATAACCTCGCGCACCGCGTCCGCGTCCGTCGGCGCGACATACCGGAAATCCGCATCCCGCTCTCCGGCGACGGTCTCCCAGATGAGAAACTGCGTCGCGTAAGCCTGCGCGAGCTTGTCGCCGCCTGCGTTCTGGCTGCGCCACTGCGTGCTGATGCCGCCGGTGTAGCCGTAGGTCATGATGCGCCCGATGTAGCGCTTCATCTGCTGGGGCGTCATAAGGTCGTTGAAGTCCGGCATGTTTTCCCAGAAGTCCTCGCCCATGCGGGAGAAGGTGTCGCCGGTGTTTTGAATCACGCCGGGTTCGATGCAGTAGCAGATGTTGGCATCGTATGCCCCAATGGCGCGCACGTCGAGATAGTCCGACGCGGAGAGCTTCCAGCCGTGGCGGAAGTACAGCGCATCGTGGCCCCAGCTTCCCGTGTGGTAGTTTTCATCCCCGTCGCGCGGGTAGGAAATGAGGTAGACCTTGCCGCTCACGTCCTCGGCAGCAGAGGCCGTCCCGACGCAGGCGAAGCAGAGCACGAGCGCGAGCAGCAGCGCCGCCGCTCTTTTCCAGAAATTTGTTTTCATCTATACCTCCTGTTCATAAAAAAGGGACACACCACTCGGTGTGTCCCTTGGATTGATTTTGTTGTTTTGTTACGCATATCCGATATAAATGTCGTAGCGGCCGTCCGGGCGAAGCTCCGACCAGATCCACACCTGCGTGATATCCGGCACGCTGGCGTAATCCTCAAGCACGCCTTTCAGGTCGCGTTCCAGATACCGGCTCTGGGCGCTGGCAAGGATGGGATTGTCCCAACAGGACGTGGCCGCGCTGTCAAGCACCAGCCCAAGGCCGACGGCATACTCCCTAGCAAAGTCCACCCATGCGTCAATGTCAAAGGGTGGCTCGGTGGGTGGTTCGGTCGGCGGCTCAGTCGGCTCGGCGGACGGTGTAAGTTCGGTTGGAGCCGGTTCGGTTGGCTCCGCCGTAGATGGTAATGTGGACGATGGTTGGGTTGGCACTGGCGGCGAAGTGGACGTCTGTGCTTCGGTAGGCGCTTGGGTCATGATTGCTTGCTGTGACGCTTGCACTTGTGCCGCCTCTGATGGTGCTTTTACCGGCTGTGTTGTTATTCGTTCTGTCTGACTTTCTGTCTGTGTTTCCGGTGTTCGTGTTTCAACCTGCGCTGCGTCAGGCGCTGCCGTGCAGCCGCATAGCAGCAGGCAGAGCAGAAAAACTGCAATTTTTCGTTTCATTGGGCAGCCCTCCTTTCTTCCATCATACCGTAGAAACACGAAAAGTCCAGAGATATTTTACATAGCACAGAAAAAGAACTCCGTAGCCGCCTGCACCTCCTGCGGCGAGATGTCCTTGATCTCCGCAAAGCGTTCCCTGTAGCGCTCCAGTTCCTCCTCCGTGAGCGAACGGAAGGTTTCGCCCGCGTCGCCCACGACGAAAAACGGCCCGGTGAGCACGTCGCCCGGAATGCGCCGGTTGCCCTCCATGCCGAGCAGCTTGCCCTCTTCATTGCAGATGATGAGCGTGCCGTCGCCGTTCCTGACCACCTCGATCAGGCCGCCGACGGTCTGCTGCATCGCGGTCAGCTCGTGCGGAATGCTCGCCTCATACGGTGCTTTGTGCGGCTCGACCATTAAGATGCGTAAATTTTCTTTCATTTGTTGTCCTCCTCTCGTTGCATTGCAGAGTCGTTCTCGCCGGACAAGCACCGTCCGGTCGTCCATAATCTGAAACGACAGCACGTCGTTTGGCCGGAAGCCTAACTTCTGGCGGATTTCATAAGGAATCGTGATCCTGCCGCGCTTGCCGAGGATGCGAAGCATCCGCATCATGCGAACACCTCGCAGTCTTCCCGGTACGGACAGCCTACACAGCGGCGCGTGCCAAGCTGCTCGATGGTGATTTTCCCGTCCACCGCCGTGAATTGCAGGATGGCTTCGAGGTCGATGCCCGACTCCTCCAATACTTCGGGCGGGACGGTCAGTGCGGTTTGTGTCATGTCAAAATTCTCTCCTTCCATGATTTTTCTTCAAACAGCGTCAGTTGATCCAGTTTGGCCTTTTCGCGATCATAAAGGTCGTAGTTGGCAACGAGCAGCTCCGGAAACTCCCGCCCGACCTTGTACCGCTGCACCATGCTGTGGACACGCGTGAAGTCGAAGAATTCGCAGCCCGCGTACAGGCCGCGAATCTCCGGACAGTCGTTGTAGGACAGCAGAAATTTGCCCTTCGCGCCGGTCAGCGCGCGGTGCAGGCGCAGATGGTCGTCCCAACCGAAGCCGCAGTCGTAGACGTATTCGCTCGTAAAATACGGTGGGTCGCAGTAGAAAAAGCTGCCCTCGCGGTCGTAGTGGCGAATCAGGACTTCGAAATCCTGATTCTCGATCACCACATTCTCGCAGCGCTTGGAAAACGCCTGCACCAGCCCGAACAGGCTGCGGATGCTGAACGGCTGGCTGGCAAACGATTTTCCGCCGCTGGAGTAGCTGTAACGCAGCAGCTTTAAGAACATGACCGCGCGACGCAGGTCGTAGTCCTCTTGCGCTGCGGCGTACAGCTCCCGAATCTCGCGCGCTTCGATGGGCGGGAGCAAAACCTCCGTCAGCTCCAACTGCGTCTGAAAGTAGGCGTCGTCAAATTCCTCCTTGCGAAAGAACTTTTTCAGTACGTTGAAATCGTCACGGGCGTTGAGATTCAGGAAACCTAATGCGCGGATGAACTCGACCGGCCGGTCGCGCATACAGCGGTAGAGGTTCACCAGATTGCGATTGTAATCGTTGAGCACCTCGAACTTATCCGGCACGGGCTTGCCCAGCAGCACCGCGCCCGACCCGCCGAACGGCTCAATGTACCGCTCGTAGTTCAGCGGAAACAGCGCATACAAAATAGAGAGGATGGACGTTTTGTTTCCCATCCACGTCACGGGTGTCTTGATGGAACCACCTCCTAGAGCCTCGGCTCATCCAGCGTCGAATGCTGTTCCACGGCCAGCTCTGCCGCGGTGAGCTTTCGGAAATCGTCCTCACCGAGAATCAGGGCAAGGCCGCGGCCATTATCCCAGCGCATCTGGAGCTGTCCGAGATCGTCCACACATTGGACGGTACCGCGCGTGCCGTCCGGCACCGGACAATATGGATCGTTCATGTGCAGGAGTTGCAAGCGCGTACCGGGTGGGTATTGGCTGCGCAGCCGTGCGAGTGCTTGTGGTGTCATTTGAAATCCCTCCCCATAATTCAAATTTTCGATTTTTCATCCGCATCCAATGAAAAAGCTCTCAACGTCGCAGTTCCGAAGCGGGAGATAGCGGCTGACTGCGTAATAAGGTAAAATGCCCGGTCGGAAATGACCTCTCTGTCGGCCAGCTCACAGAGCGAGATCTGCCGCTGGCTGGTCTGCAACTCCTTGACGGCTTTCCACAGGGCGTACCCGTCCGCAGAAAGCGCGACGAGGCGAATCGCCGCAAAGTTGAGCTTTCCGCGCTCGTCCAGACGGCGCTTGCAGCAATTCCAAAGCGCGCTGTCCGCCGTCAGAAGATAGAGCACGGCGAGTGCGCGGTTGTCCGGCCTACGCAAGAACTTCAAATGCATTTCAAAGCGGTTTTTGTGGCGGTCGTTTTGGAACATTGCGTTTTTCTTCTCCTTGCCGTAAATTCGGGAAAGACGCAGACGGAGGTTCGCATTACAGACATCCGCGAACGCCGCGCGGACGGCCTCATAAAAAGAAGCTGCACCGCATTCCAGACGAATCTCCAAGAACGGACATTCCGAAACGGTGCAGCTTTTCCGATGATAATGCAGGCAGCAATGGCAGTCGCAGTCCTGCTTTGTGAAGCGGTACGGCCTGCGTCGACCGCCGCCGCGCTGGACGAATCCCGGCGGCTTTTTCATAAGAGCCTCCATGCGGTTGCCCTCCGGTGTGGTGGTGAAGTACATCATTTCCTCCTTGTCGTAGAAATAGAAAAAGCCGCGACTTTTTGCAAGTCGCGGCTATGTAAAAACAGGATATTCACGTTGCTATTGAATAGATTCCAAAAGCGCCGTAAATTTCCTCAGGCTCTTTAGTTCATTCTTGCAGTTTTCAATAATCTCACGGCACGCATCAGGTTGATACATGCTTCCCTTCGGGGAGCACAGTTCTTCGATATACCAAACAATACAGCTAGCGATGTTACTCTTGCCGTGAAGCGTATACTTTTTGAGATTGTTGTTGTACCTAGCATAAAGAAGGACCGACCATTCATTATAAATGTACTTCGATAGTTCTCCACGTGATTTCTCAGTCTCGCCCTCCGGCAGAAAATCAAATAGCGTCATTTCACCATCATCCCGAATTTGGAATGGCGATTTTTCTCTAAATGTGTACTTCTCTTTAAGCACCGCCCACATCAGCTCTACACACATGAAAGTATAGTCTTTTCTTTCGCCCGAAAAAAGAAGCCGGTGTGCTATTTTGACCCGTTCTACAATTCGTTCCTGCGTTCGCATCTCAATATTTGAAAAAACAGCCGAAAAGAAATCATCGAACGAGAAATCTGTTTCTGGCGACGGCTTCTCAAACATGGAAACATAGTCCGGGTACTTTTCCTCAAAGCCATTCTCGATTTTTCCGCAATCAAGTGGCACTTCAAAGGCAATAAACTTTCTTAAATAGTCAACGGTCGATACTTTCTCGCCGAAGATTTGCTGAACAGTGTTCTCCATCTGCGCTTTATCAACCGCAAGAATCACTGCACAGTTATTTACATCGGAAAACAGGTGATGCAGGCGTTCCAAAACTGTGATTGCGTAGCTTGGCAAGCACCGATCAATCTCATCAACTATCACAACCATCGTTCGCTCCTGCGACAACTGGTTTAGCTGCTCCTGTGCAACCTTGATTGCTTTTTTTAGCGAACTATACTGGTCAAAGCTCTTGCTTCGCTGATCGTCTGAGGATTGCGCAAAAAGCGCACTAAGCATACCTAATGCATCTTCCCCTAATTTGAATTTCAGATAGGATTTGCCAAGTTGAAACAGGACACTTTTGACTTTGCTCAATACCTCCTGCATTATCTCACGCGTTTCCTTGGGGAATAGAGATACTTCGTCCTCAACGCTGTCCAGCATGGCCGCAACAATTGCAATCAGCGGCTCCTCATAATAATCATACTGCCAACAATTGTAGTGGAAAACGCAGTATTTCTCGCTGTTGCATTCGTCTGTTAGCTGCGCGCGAATCCTATCCAGAACAAAGGTTTTCCCCGTTCCCCATGCGCCATTCAGCGCAAAAGTGTATGAGGCACGATTTTTAGATATCAGATCTACAATATTCAACATTTGGTCAATAACCGGCTCTCGGTTCAAAATGTCGAGCGGGAGCAGGGTGCTGGCCTTCCTGATTGCGCACGGTTCTGCATAAACCATGTTTTTATCTGCAACAGTGTTCATCTGGTTACCTCCAGTACATCCATATTGCTTTTCTTGTGTTTCTATACGAGTCATTAATATTATAACATTTTTAATGAATATTTCAATATTCTTGATACCTGGATCATGCCGAATTACGCAGATTATAACGAAAAATGTCATGTATATCACTCGTGCATTAATCATGGTGATTCTCTCCGTATCATATTTATTTCTGTAACCGTTCTCATAAATTCATCTGCATTCCTTCCTCCATATCCTCGGTTTCCTCATTCCCTGTGATATTGACATATTCTCCGATCATACAGAGGGCTTCGTCATAGCTGCCGCACGCATGAATGCGAGCGGTCATTTCCGCTGCCTGCTCTGCAAGCCCGTTGCATCGGAGTGTACGGGCAGCAAGCCCCATAAGGTTAAAGATGTTTCCGTCCTCGCCGATGAGCTTACAATCCGGTTTGATTTTATCCGGCTTCTGCTCTGAGATGAAGCCGCCGAGCCGATTCGGGACATAATCCGAAAGCCAGGTGCCGCCGAACTGTTCGTGGGAACACAATCTCCACATGGCGAGCCTGCCTATGTCAATCTCCACACCATCTTCAAATGGGAAGAGGATATTCGTGAGGCCGTCATTTTGGAATACAGCGATATTTTCAAATTTGCTGCCGTTTCTCAGAATGTCTTCGTCGGTGAACAGATCGTTGACGGCGTCCAGCCACTCCTGCGGGTCGCCGCCGCAGCCCTGCAAAACAAGGCCCTCCTTGCCATTCATACGGCGAAGACTATCGGCGGTAATGTTTTCAATGTTCATATTACATTCCTCCTAAAGTCATATCCTGCTGCGGTTCGTAATCCTCCAACGCTTGTGAATTTTCTTTGCCAGAAAAATCATAAGCAATATCGTCTACGGCTTTACAAGTAACTCGGCCAACCGGCGGCTTTTCCTCTGCCATGTTCTGCCGCTGGACATCCAGGGCATAGCAGATCAGATCTGCACTGGAACTGCCGGAAGAGGGACAGCATCGCAGACAGTAGCGGTAATGCTCCGTTTCCACGATATAGCCATAACTCTGCGTCCCGCCGCCGCTGATCTTCCCGTCGTGCCTGCGGTGGAAGCGCTCCATCGCAAAACGGTCTTTCAGGACATTTTTGCGGAGTGTTTCTACGACCTCCTTCAGCTCCGTTTGGAAGGCAGGGTAGTTTCCTTCCTTCACGTCGCTCGGCCACCAAATGCGCCAGAATTCCTTGCCGCCGCGCCCAAAGTCCATCTGAAGATGTCCAACGGTTCCCAAACGTTCATCCTCACCGGGAGGCTGGGCATAAAATAAGCCCGCCTCATCCGGGCGGGCAGGGCG
>CAKUMO010000041.1 GCA_934667815.1 uncultured Oscillospiraceae bacterium | reverse complement strand
CTTATGTGCGTGGCAATGCTCATTGGCACCACCTTTGCGTGGTTCACCGACACCGCAAGCACCGGTGTCAATAAGATTGTGTCCGGCAATCTGGATGTCGTGCTCGAAATGAATATCGGCGGCGAATGGGTCGATGCAAACGGAAAAACGCTTCCCTTCCTTGTGGCGGGCGAAATTCCGGCCGAAGGCACCGAGATCCTTTGGGAGCCGGGCTGCACTTACCGCGTTCCCGAGCTGCGCATCCGCAACAACGGCAATCTGTCGCTTCAGGCTTATGTTTATGTTTCCGGATTTAAGGCAAGCGGCGAAAGCGATGTCGATCTCCGCGACGTGATAGACTGGAAGATGAGCACCTTCGACGGCATGCTCACCCACCCCAATAAGGACATATCCGTTATCGTAAATCCCGGCCAAAGCTTAAAGTTTGATCTCGAAGCCCACATGAAGGAAGAGGCGGGCAACGAATATCAGGGTCTTTCCGTCGAGGGTATTTCCATAACCGTTGTTGCCAAGCAGCATACATACGAAAAGGACAGCTTTGACGATCAGTACGATAAGGATGCAACCTATCCTGTTGCTTCTGCTGCAGAGATGAAAGAGGCTTTGGCTAATGGCGGTATCGTTTCTGTCAATAAGGATATCAAAACCGATAATATCGGCGACAATGAAGCAGACCGCATTATTATCAGCCAACCCACTACACTGAATTTGGATGCTAAGATTATCTCTCCCGATGATATGGGTAACAATAGTACCAACTTCTGCGCGCTGATTGTCGATGCTGATACCACCATCAATGCAGGCGAAAATGGCGGAATTGATACCGGTAGGAACGGCGGATATGCACTCAATGTGCGTAAAGGTGCAAATCTGACCATCACAGGCGGCAGCTATTACGGCGGCGGTACTGCGGTACAGGTTCAAGAGGGTACCCTCACCATCACCGGAGGTCATTTTGCTGTCGAAGCGTTCGGCGAGCCTTACGGCTACAACTTCCTGCTGAACTGCATTGACTCTGCCTACAAGAACGGCACCGCAAAAATAATTGTTAAGGGCGGCACATTTGTCAACTTCGACCCGTCAAACAATACTGCTGAGGGTGCAGGAACTAACTTTGTTGCGGACGGCTACAAGGTTGTTTCCGCAAGCCAAACCAATGGCGAAGTGTGGTACACCGTCGTTCCCCAGTAAATCCTGATTTTCAACTCCCCTCCGCCTGAGGGCGGAGGGGCAATCAAAGGGCATAAGTTATGCTTGTGTCTTTTGATTGCCTTGGTGTAATCACGGGAAATCCGTGTTTACATAGAGTTATTAAAGTAGTATAATTGGGAGGAAAAACATGATGACAAGCAGCAAATCCACCAAGCGGGCATTGATTTCCAGCGCACTGGCTATCCTTATGTGCGTGGCAATGCTCATCAGCACCACCTTTGCGTGGTTCACCGACACCGCATCCACCGGTGTCAACAAGATCGTGTCCGGCAATCTGGACATTGAAGTACAGTACAGAACCACCGCAGACGGCGAGTGGAAAACCCTCGACAATGCCACCGACCTGTTCGGCGCGGAAGGCACTCTGTTTGAGCCGGGCCACACAAGAGTGGTGGAGCTGAAGATTACGAACGCCGGCAATCTGGCACTCAAGTACAAGATCGGCATGAACGTTGTTTCGGAGACCGCCGGCACAAACAAGGCTGGTAATCCCTATAAGCTCTCCGACTACCTGAAGGTTGCCACGACCGGCATCCAGCAGTATGATCCTAATGCCGGTCCGGGTAGTATTAGTTATGCGATGGAACAGCTGATTTTTGCAAAAGGAAATGTCCTTGCTTGGGAGCATCGCGATTTTGCCAACTTTGAGCTGGACAAGAATGAGCGTAATCATGTCCTCGATCTGCAGCCCGGCGATGCGCAAGTTCTCGGCATTAAGGTCTACATGCCGGAATCCGTGGGCAACGAAGCCAACGCAATTTCCCCCGAAAAAGCAGCTTCCATCCACTTCGGTCTGAATATTCTGGCTACGCAGTATACAACGGAGAGCGACAGCTTCGGCAATCAGTACGATAAGGATGCTGAATATCCTATTTTAGTTACAACGGGAGACGAACTGCAGGCCATTGTGAGCAATGCAACAGCTCCTGTCAATATCGTGCTGACGAACAGCATTACGACCAACAACTTCGTCATCCCTGAGGATAAGGATGTAACCCTGGATTTGAATGGTTGCACTGTAACGAATGCTGAAGCGCACACCATTCTGAATAGAGGCCATCTTACTCTGACAGATTCAAGCGCAGATAAAAGCGGTCAAATCATCTCCCTCAAGGGCAACACTGCAGCACTTCGCAACGGAGATAATGCAGTCTGTGTAGTCAAGGGCGGAACAATTTCTCGTGACGGGGCCAATGGAAATACATGGCATGTAGTTGAAAACTTTGGCAAGATGACCTTCAATGGTGGTAAGGTCGTCCTAAAGAACGGAAATGGCTTTGCTATCACCAATGGCTGGAATTATTTTGATCCCGGTGCTTCTACTACGCATGCAGTGATGGAAATCAACGCTTTGGAACTTGATACCGATTCCAGTGGAATTAAGAATTGCAGATATGGCGATCTAACCGTAAATGATGTGAACGTGGCCTCCACCGGATATTGGGCCCTTTCCAACGACTATCTTGGAACAGCCGTAATCAACGGTGGAACCTTTACTTCAACTTCTTTCAAAGCAGTTTCCAACGGTGCTGCAATGACGGTGAATGGCGGAACCTTTGACGGAACAGTAGGGTTTTTCGTTCAGAGCTATGCCACATCCACAGTTCTCAACGGCGGAACCTTTACAAACATGAGCGTTGACGACCTCTCTAGCTATGTCGGTACGGGACACACCGCACAGCAAAGCGGAACATCCGTGATTATTAAGTAAAACCCTATTTCCACCCCCTCCCCCTCGGGGGAGGGGCAATCAAAGGGTACAAACAGAAAAATTCGGGTGTTGTGCCTTTTGATTGCTCAGAAAACAATAAAAGAAAGGAGCCGCACAGTTATGCGTCTGTCCCGACGACTGTTCTACAAGCCGAAGCATAGTAAAAAAACGACGAGCGACTGCAGTATTTACCGCATACTCGCCCCGTCCGTTATCGGTATTTTCATCTGCGCCATCTGTCTTTGCGGTGCAAGCTGGGCTTGGTTTACCGCAAGCACCTCAACGGGAACAATGGCAATTCAAAGCTCGTCTTATAAGCTGCTGTATCAGGTCAATGAGGATACCGCCCCAACCGAGCTTGCCGAAGCGGATAACACCTACACGCTGACAAGTGATACAACTGCGATAACGCTGAAAGCCACCGGAACGGCAGGCGCAACGGGCTATTGCAGCATAAAGGTTGGTAATGAAACCTACTACACCGAGCAGATATTTGTGAATGACATCTCTGAATTCACCTTTACCGTAAACGCAGCCGCAGGCACAACTATCACCCTCACCCCGAAATGGGGAACTTACTCCCACGACGCCACGCTTCATAACGGCGATGTTATCACCGCTACCGGCTCACAGCAAAACAGCACCCAAGAGCCGAACAACGGCGTAACTACCGAACCGTCAACCGAGCCGACTGCTCCGACTACACCGACCGCTCCTACAACGCCGGGCAGCGCTCCGGCAGAAAGCAAAACCACCGCACCCGAACCCTCGGCAACCGCTCCGGCTGCAACACAACCCGAAACAACCGACACAGAACCAACTCCTGCGCCGGAGGACACAACTACACCTGCGAATACGGACAAAACTGAATAAAGCACGCTCATACAAAACACGTTGCCCCACACAGCGGCTATCGGAAACGGCAGCCGCTTTTTTATTTCTTACAAAGTTCACACCGCAACCTGTTCCCGGGCGTAGCTGAGTGCTACGCCTCTTTGTTTCCATGATGATGTCGGTCCTCGAAGGATTCCTGTGATTTGGAACATCAAAAGTACCGGCGCAGTTATCGTGAATAACGCTGGTTGGCAACGCCGTCCCGCTTTTCAGTGAGCAATCTTGTAACGCGTTATTGCGCGTTTTGACATTCATACACAGCGGAGATTATCTTTTGTCATCGAAAAGACCTCGGGGTAATAGGGAAAAACCTCAATCTATATTGTGACGAAATTGTCACGCGAAAGTCACAGGGACGTCACTTTTGTATGGTATTCTATCGGCAGATGAGAACATAGGCGTTTTTTCATTGACTTTTTCTGCCATTGCGGATATTCTATACTATAAAAGAAGGAGGTTACTCAAATGGATAATTATGTAAACTATGCTGTGGAAAAAACAGTCGAGCTGCTGGCAATCGACAGCCCGACAGGCTATACAGATGCGGCCGAGTCCTTTGTCCGCAAGGAATTTGAAGCACTTGGCTTTTCTGCTGTGCGCACAAACAAGGGCGGTGTGCTTATCGACCTCGGCGGTGAGGACAAAAACGATGCGCTGCTGCTCGAGGCGCACACAGATACCCTGGGCGGCATGGTCGCGGAGATCAAGGGCAGCGGCCGCCTGCGCATTGTGAACGTCGGCGGCATGAACGCAAATAACGCCGAGGCGGAGAATTGCCGCGTTGTGACGAAATTTGACGGCGTTTATGAGGGCACGCTCCAGCTCGTCAACGCCTCCATCCACGTCAACGGGGAATACAACAACACGAAGCGCGGCTTCGACACGGTCGAGGTTGTGCTCGACGAACCGGTCGAAACGGCGGACGATGTGAAGAAGCTGGGCATCAGCGTGGGCGATTATGTCTGCTTTGAGCCTCGCACGCGCGTAACGAAGTCCGGCTATATCAAAAGCCGCTTCCTTGACGACAAGCTTTCCGTCGGTATTTTGCTGGGCTTTGCCAAATATCTGGCCGACAACCGGCTCACACCTGTACGCCGGACGTATGTCCATGTAACGGTATACGAAGAAGTCGGCCACGGTGGTGCGGCCTCTGTGCCGGAGGGCGTGACCGAGGCGATTTCTGTGGATATGGGCTGCGTGGGCGACGGCTTGCAATGCACCGAGCGGCAGGTCTCCATTTGCGCAAAGGACTCCGGCGGGCCATACTCCTATGAGGTCGTCAAAAAGCTCGTCGCGGCGGCCAAAAAAGAAAACGCCGACTATGCCGTTGATATTTACCCACACTACGGTTCGGATGTCGAAGCTACGCTCTCGGCCGGGCATGACCTGCGTCACGGCTTGATCGGCGCGGGCGTCTATGCCTCGCATGGCTACGAGCGCAGCCATAAGGACGGCGTTCTGAACACGCTGAAGGTACTCAAGGGGTACCTGTTCCCATGAGAGCGCGCTACTGGATCCCGGCGGCGCTGTGCGCGGTACTGGGCGTGATCGTCTATTTCTGTGCGTTCGGGTATCAGTTCACTGCCTTCCTGCTGGTGCTTGCGGCGGCCGTGGTTCTTGTGTTCGGATTTGTGGACGCGCTGCGCAAGCGTTTTCCGCGGGGAATGAAATGGCTGCGCCGGGTGCTGCTGGCAGGACTTTGCATCGTGCTCGGCGCGATGCTGGTCACCTCCGTCTGGATCGGTGTGAACGCGGGCGGCGCACAGGAGCCGGAGGCGGACTATCTGATCGTCCTCGGCGCGGGTGTGAACGGGAATATCCCGAGCCTGTCGCTGCGCGAGCGTCTGGAAGCTGCGCTGAATTATCTTGAGCGTTATCCCAATGCCGTGGCGGTCCTGTCCGGCGGGCAGGGGAGCGGCGAGAATCTGACCGAGGCGCAGTGCATGTTCGACTGGCTGACTGCACGCGGTATAGCACCTGAGCGCCTGCTGAAAGAAGAACAGGCAACAAGCACGCAGGAAAATCTGCGCTTTTCCCTCGACCTGATTGAGCAGCAGAGCGGGACAAAGCCGCAGACGATCGCCGTCGTGTCCAGCGAATATCACCTCTGCCGCGCAGGACTGTACGCCAAGCAGCTCGGCGTGACCGCGCTGGGCGTACCGGCGCACACCTCGCGTCTGGCCTTGCGCGTGAATTATCAGGTGCGTGAGATCTTCGGCGTCTGGGTGGCGCTTCTGAAGGGGTGAGCATATGAGCTTGAAACGCTGCCTGCAAGCGCTGCCGGAGGACGCATGGGCGAACGAAACGGTCAGCCTGCGTCCCATGCAAACAGAGGACGACCTGATCTTCGCCGCCTACGACTGCGAGCTTCCCGAGGCGCAGAAAGGCTTCGTAAGCCCAATGTGGTTTTTGCTTGGACGCGCGTATTTATCGCCGGAGGAGAATTTTCCGTGCATAATCTGTTCAAGAACTGGCGAACGCGTCGGCTATTTGCAGTGTTATCGTTGGCGCGGAGAGAGCGAAGCGGTATCGTGGAGCTTCTTTGTCGATCGCCGTCAGCAGCGGAAGGGCTATGGTACGGCGGCGGTGTCGCTTGCGGTTGCGCTTCTGAAAGCGGCCTGCCCACGGATGCCCATCAGATTGGCTGTGGAACCGGACAACATCGCCGCACAGCGCCTCTACCGCACGCTGGGATTTTCGCAGCTTGCGGAAACCGACGGCGACGATTTGATTTTTGAAATTTGATTTTAACCGCATGGAGCCTCTCCATGCGGTTAAGCTGAGTGTCAAAAAAACGATCCAACCGAAAGTTTCGGAGGGAGGAATAGTGTGAAAGGGAACCGTCAGGGTTCCCTTTCGCGTTTAATAACCCGCCGCAGCGACCAAAATTGCAAAATTAAAACACAAATTTAGATTTTGCAATTTTGTAGGCAGCTTGTCAAAAAAGCCCAAAGGGACTTTTTTGACAAGCTGCTTAACCGCATGGAGCCTCTCCATGCGGTTAAACTTATATAATTCATACTGTTGGTATGGAAAATACTCTCTAAATCATACGAGTTCTGTGTTCCGTTTTGCAGGAAACTCTGCTATACTAAGCGCAGAAAGCAAAATGGAGGGGATTCTCGTGGCACAGCTACAAATCGGAAAGAAGATTCGCGCGTTTCGCAAGGTGCGCGGCCTGACTCAGGAGCAGCTTGCGCAGGCGCTCGGCGTGACGGCGGGCGCGGTTTATAAATGGGAGGCGGAGCTGTCCGCGCCGGACCTCAGTCTGCTCGTCGCGCTGGCGGATTTCTTTGACACATCGGTGGATGTCTTGCTCGGCTACGAGCTGCGGGACAATCGGGAGTCGGTCACGGCAGAGCGTTTGCAGGAGTATCGCAGGCAGAAGGATCCGGCAGGCTTGGCCGAAGCTGAGAGGGCGCTGCTAAAATATCCCAATTCCTTCGCGGTCGTTCACGCGGCAGCGCAGCTCTATTTCTCTTTCGGAATCGCGGAGCGCGACCGCAAGCGCCTCGGACGCGCGCGTGCGCTGTTTGAGCGCTTGCTGCTGCTGCTTGGACAGAATCACGATCCGAAGATCGGCGAGGCGTCGATCTGGGGAGCGCTTGCGCAGATCGAGCTGCTGGAAGCCCCGAAGCACGCGGTCGAGATCATGCAGGCGCACAATGAGGGCGGGATGTTTAACGCCGACCTTGGCTATGTGCTGGCCTCGAGCTGTGAACTGCCGGATGAGGCGGCGCCGTATCTCTCTGAGGCGATGCTCGACTTGGCGCGCAGCGCCGTGATGGTGATTATGGGCTGGCTGAATGTGTATCTGAAGCAGGAGAAGCTCGGCGATGCAGAGAAACTGCTGCATTGGGGTCTGGAGCTGTTCACGCTCCTGACGAGGGAGGGGAAAACCAGCTTCCTCACGAAGGTTGGCGTAATGCTTCATACAATGCTTGCATATTTGGCGCTGCGGCAGGGGAATGCCGCGCAGGCGCGTGCGTGGCTGGAGACGACGCGTGACGAAGCGCTGCGCTTTGACGCCGCGCCGACCTATTCCGGCGACCGCCTGCGCTACGTCAGCCTGCAAAAGCCGGCCACTACCTTTGACGACCTCGGTGCGACGGCGATGGAGTCCGTGCAGCGGCTTCTGCACGAGGAGCTGACCGATGCGCCGGAGCTGCAAGCACTCTGGCAGGAGGTGTGCGAAGATGGAGAAAACTGAAACGCTGCGGCGCACGCTGCTGTCGCAATTTTACCGGAAAAACCGTTTTGCGCTGTCGGTTGCCGTGTTTTCCGCCTTGCTTTCCGGCACGCTGAATCTGATGATCTCATGGATCATGCAGCAGCTCATCGATTTGATTTCCGGTGAGGCGGGGGCGCTTTCCTTAAAAACCATTACGCTGTGCTGCGCCGGACTCGGCGCGGTCATCGTCATTTGTTATATGATTAATTACTGCGCGATCCCGCGCTTCATGCGGCGTGCGCTTGTGCAGTATAAGAACTATGCGTTTTGCAGGCTCCTGAAAAAGCGCGTGGTGGCGTTTCAATCGGAGAACTCCGCGGCTTATCTCTCTGCGCTGACCAACGATGTATCCACGTTGGAAACGGATTATCTTGTCAAGCGTATCAGCATGATCGTCATGGCGGTCAACTTTTTCGGCGCCTTGGCGATGATGCTCTGGTATTCGCCGCTGTTCACTGCGGTGGCAGCCGGATTGATGCTCCTGCCGCTTGCGGTGTCGCTCCTGACGGGCAGCCGCATGAAAACGATCGAGCGGCGCGTTTCCGACTGCAACGCGAAGTACACCGCCTCACTCAAGGACTGCCTCAGCGGCTTCGCCGTGGTCAAGAGCTTTCATGCCGAGCGGGAGATTCAGTCGCTTTACGATGCGGACAACCGGGCGCTTGAGGATGCAAAATACACGCGCCGCCGCATCGGAAACCTCATCAATCTTCTGGGCACGCTTGCGGGCTATCTCGCACAGATCGGCGTAGTTCTCGTCGGCGGCTACCTTGCCGCGGGCGGGCGTGCCATCACACCCGGTATCGTGCTTGCATTCACGAATCTGATGAATTTCCTCATTCAACCCGTCGCGGAGCTGCCGACGCTTCTGGCTGGGCAGAAATCCGCACACGCGCTGACGGAGAAGCTGGCCGAAACGCTGCAAAAGGGCGATGATCTTGCCGACGGCGGGGAAACGGCCACGCTCTGCGACAGAATCGAGCTGCGCGACGTCTCCTTTGGCTATGAAGCGGAGCACGAGATTCTGCACGGCGTCAGCACCGTGTTTGAACACGGCAAAAGCTACGCCATCGTTGGCGGCAGCGGCAGCGGGAAGTCTACGCTTCTGAATCTTGTCATGGGCAGCTTTTCGGACTATACAGGAACAATTTCCTACGACGGCACGGAGCTGCACGCGCTGCGCGGTGAATCGCTCGTGGCGCTGACCTCGGTCATCCAGCAGAATGTGTTCACCTTTGACGCGTCCATCCGCGACAACATCACGATGTTCCGCGATTTTCCGCAGAGTGAGGTGGACGAGGCCATGCGGCGGGCGCATTTGACGGAGATGGTCGAGCGCTGCGGCGCAGACTTTCGCTGCGGCGAGAATGGCAAAAACCTCTCGGGCGGCGAGAAACAGCGCATTTCCATCGCCCGCAGCCTTTTGAAGCAGGCGTCGCTGCTGGTTGTGGATGAAGCGACCGCCGCGCTGGACGCGCAGACGGCACATCAGGTCTCGCAGGACATCCTGTCGCTGTGCGACGTGACGCGGATCGTAGTGACACATACACTCGATGGCAGCCTCCTGCGGCAATACGACGAAATTCTTGTTCTGAAGGACGGCTGCGTGAGCGAACGCGGCACGTTCGACGACCTCCTTGCGCGCAAAGGTTATTTCTACGCACTTTATACGGTCGCACAATAACAGAAAACCCGCCGGATGGGCTTCCATCCGACGGGTTTTCCTTATTTCTTCTCTCCACGGAGTTCGATGATGCGGTCGCGCAGGACGGCGGCGTACTCGTATTCCATCATGCGGGCAGCGGCGCGCATTTCCTTTTCCAGCTTGGCGATCTCGCGTTCGCGCTCGGCTTTGGTCATCTTCACGCCGTTTTTCTTCGCGGCTTCGCCCTCGGCCTGCGTGATCTCAATCAGCTCGCGGACATCCTTGACGATGGTTTTCGGCACGATGCCGTGCGCCTTGTTGTAGGCATCCTGAATGGCGCGGCGGCGCTCGGTCTCGTCAATGGCGGCGCGCATGGCGGGCGTGATTTTATCGGCATACATGATTACGCGGCCTTCGGCATTTCGCGCAGCGCGTCCGATGGTCTGGATCAAGCTCGTCTCGCTGCGCAGGAAGCCCTCCTTGTCCGCGTCGAGAATGGCGACAAGCGAGACCTCCGGCAGGTCGAGACCCTCGCGCAGCAGGTTGATGCCGACGAGAACGTCGAATTTCGCCATGCGCAGGTCGCGCAGAATCTCCATGCGCTCAAGCGCGGCGACGTCGGAGTGCATATAGCGCACGCGAATGCCGGCCTTTTGCAGATAGCTGGTCAGATCCTCGGCCATTTTCTTGGTCAGCGTGGTAACGAGCACACGCTCGTTGCGTGCAATGACGGCGTTGCATTCACCGATCAGGTCGTCAATCTGATCCTCGACGGGACGTACCTCGACCAGAGGATCGAGCAGACCAGTCGGGCGGATGACCTGCTGGACGATCTGCCCCGCACGGCTGCGTTCAAATTCGGCGGGCGTTGCGGAAACGTAGACCGCCTGATGAATTTTCGTCTGAAATTCCTCAAAGGTCAGAGGACGATTGTCAAACGCGCTGGGCAGACGGAAGCCGTAGTCCACAAGACTTTCCTTGCGGCTGCGGTCGCCGGCATACATTGCGCGCACCTGCGGCAGCGTGACATGGCTCTCATCCACGAACAGCAAAAAATCCTTCGGGAAATAGTCCAGCAGCGTCATGGGCGGCGTGCCGGGCGCACGCCCGGAGATCACGCGGGAATAGTTCTCAATTCCGCTGCAAAAACCGATTTCCTGCAGCATTTCGATGTCGTACATCGTGCGCTGGCGGATGCGCTGCGCTTCAAGGAGCTTGTCGTGCGCCTTGAACCACGCCTCGCGCTCCTCCATCTCTTTTTCAATCTCGAAGATGGCGCGGTTGAGCTTTTCGCGCGTGGCGACATAATGTGAGGCGGGGTAAATTGCAACATGGCTAATTACGCGCTCGGGCAGACCCGTCACGGCGTTGATCTCGGAAATGCGGTCGATTTCGTCTCCGAAAAATTCCACGCGAATGGCGCGTCCCGACCAGTACGCGGGATAAATCTCGACGGTATCGCCGCGGACGCGGAAGTGGTTTCGGGAAAAGTCAATGTCGTTGCGCTCGTAGCGGATATCCACGAGCTTGGTCATCAGCTCCTCGCGCGACTTTTCCATGCCGGTGCGCAGGGAGATGACCATGTTCTGATAGTCGATCGGGTCGCCCAGACCGTAGATGCAGGAGACCGAGGATACGACGATCACGTCCCGCCGCTCAAAGAGCGAGGACGTCGCGCTGTGGCGCAGACGCTCGATCTCGTCGTTGATGGCGGAGTCCTTTTCGATATAGGTGTCCGTGTGCGCGATGTAGGCCTCGGGCTGGTAGTAATCGTAATAGGAAATGAAGTATTCCACGGCGTTTTCCGGGAAAAACTCCCGGAATTCCGAACAGAGCTGCGCTGCCAGCGTCTTGTTGTGTGCCAGCACGAGCGTCGGACGGTTCAGCTTCTCGATGACCGAGGCCATGGTAAAGGTCTTGCCGGAGCCGGTGACGCCGAGCAGCACCTGCTCGGGCATGCCGTCCTGAATTCCCTTGGTCAGTGCGCGGATGGCCTCCGGCTGGTCGCCGGTGGGAGAATAGGGTGCGTGCAGCTTGAAATCCATAGAGATCACCTCAATATGCGCGGCGCAGATAGCCGCTGTCGCTCATGGAGACGAAATCGTCGTCCGCGATAACCAGATGGTCGAGCAGGAGAATGTCCATCACGTCCAGCGCATCGCGCAGTCGAAGCGTCAGGTCGATGTCCTCGCGCGAGGGAATGGCGATGCCGGAGGGATGATTGTGTGCCAGCACGACGGCCGTGGCGTTGGCCGTCAGCGCCTCCTGCACGAGACGGCGGACGGGTACATTGGCGGAGTTAACGCTCCCGCGGCCGATCAGCCGGCAGGAGAGCGGCTTGCCTGTTGCGTCGAGCGAGAGCAGATAGACCATTTCGTCCTTGGCACCGTAAAAATAGGGCAGAAGATACCCGCCGAAGGCGACGCTGTCTACCAGACGCGTTTCCGGCGCGGAACGTGCGATGAGATAGCGCCTTTGCAGCTCGGGCACGAGGCGCAGCAGCACTGCGCACTCGTCCGTCATGCCCTCGACGGCGGAAAGCTCCTGCGCGTCTGCTTCAAGCACGGACGCAAGGCACGGCCAGCGCTCCAAAAGGCGCTGCGCCAGCGCGGGCGCGTCATTTTCGCCCACGGCGAAGCGAAGCAGCAGCTCCAAAAGCTCTGCGTCCTTGAGCGTGTCCGGGTTGCGCTGCAAAAGATGGCGTGCAAGGCGATCCATGGCGATTCCTCCTCAGAGCATCCGTTTCAGATATTGGCCGGTGTAGGACTCGGGGCAGGCCGCGACCTGCTCTGGCGTGCCGCAGACGAGAATCTTGCCGCCGCCGTCGCCGCCTTCGGGGCCGAGGTCAATAATGTGGTCTGCCGTCTTGATGACGTCGAGGTTGTGCTCGATGACGAGGACGGTATTGCCCGCGTCCACGAGCTTCTGCAAAACGTCGAGCAGCTTGTGAACGTCGTACATGTGCAGACCCGTTGTCGGCTCGTCGAGAATATACATGGTGCGGCCGGTTGAGCGGCGTGCCAGCTCCGTGGCCAGCTTGACGCGCTGCGCCTCGCCGCCGGAGAGCGTGGTGGAGCTTTGCCCGAGCTTGATATAGCCGAGGCCGACCTCCACGAGCGTTGCGACCTTCTCGCGGATGCGCGGAAGATTTTCAAAGAAGTCCAGTGCTTCGTCGGCCGTCATGTCCAGAACGTCGGAGATGGACTTGCCGCGATAGAGAACCTCCAGCGTTTCGCGGTTATAGCGCTTGCCATGGCAGACATCACAGGGAACGTAGACATCCGGCAGGAAGTGCATTTCGATCTTCACAAGGCCGTCACCGCAGCAGGCTTCGCAGCGGCCGCCTTTGACATTGAAGGAGAAACGGCCTGAACTGTAACCACGCGCCTTGGCGTCGGCGGTGGAGGCAAAGAGGTCGCGGATGTCTGCGAACAGGCCGGTATAGGTTGCAGGGTTGGAACGCGGCGTGCGGCCGATGGGACTCTGGTCGATCACAATGACCTTGTCCAGATGCTCGATGCCCTCAAAATGACCGTGCTTGCCCGGACGGATGCGCGCCCGATTGAGGGTGGCGGAGAGCTTCTTGCTGATGATCTCATTGACCAGCGAGGATTTGCCCGAGCCGGACACACCGGTCACGCAGGTAAAGGTGCCCAGCGGAATGGAAACGTCGACGTGGTCGAGGTTGTTCTCGCAGCAGTCAAAGACCTTCAGGAATTTGCCGTTGCCGGGCCGGCGCTGCGCGGGCACGGGGATCCTGCGTTTACCGGAGAGATACTGCCCCGTAAGGCTCTCGGGTGCGGCCATGATGTCCTCAAGCGAGCCGCTGGCGACGATCTTGCCGCCGTGGATGCCTGCACCGGGGCCGACGTCCACGATGAAGTCCGCCGAGCGGATGGTGTCCTCGTCGTGCTCGACGACAATGAGCGTGTTGCCGAGGTCGCGCAGGCGGCGCAGCGTTTCCAGCAGCTTGTCGTTGTCGCGCTGATGCAGACCGATGCTCGGCTCGTCGAGGATATACAGAACGCCCATCAGGGACGAGCCGATCTGTGTGGCCAGACGGATGCGCTGCGCCTCGCCGCCGGAGAGCGTTCCTGCTGAGCGGGAAAGCGTCAGATATTGCAGACCGACGCTCTGCAAGAAGCCGAGACGCGCGCGGATCTCTTTGAGAATTTGCTCGGCGATGACCGCCTGTGCCCCCTCGAGCTTTAATTCGTCGAGAAAAGACAGCTCACGCGTGACCGAAAGATCGCAGAACTGCGTGATGGACAGGCCGCCGACCGTGACGGCGCGGGAAATGTCGGACAGACGGTCGCCATGGCAGTGCGGGCAGGGTGAGGTGGTCATGTACTCCTCCAGCTCCTTGCGCATGGCATCGGACTGCGTCTCGCGCACGCGGCGCTCGATGTTGGGGATAATACCCTCAAACGCCTGCTCAAGCGTGCCGCGGCCGTTGCCGCGCTCGTAGCGGAGCTGGAGCTTTTCACCCTTTGTGCCGTATAAAATAATCTGCATCACGGACTCGGGGAGATCCCTGATCGGCGCATGGAGGTCAAAATGATATTTTTCCGCCAGCGCTTCAAAATACATCCGCGAAATAGAATCGTTTCGGATATTTCCCCAGCCGCTGGCCTGAATGCCGCCGTCGTAGATGGACAGCGACGGGTCGGGGATGACCAGCGCGGGATCGACCTTCAGCCGGTAGCCGAGACCGGTGCATTCGGGGCAGGCGCCCATGGGGTTGTTGAAGGAGAACATACGCGGCGACAGCTCGGGCATGGAAATACCGCAGTCCTCGCAGGCGTAGTTGCGGGAAAAGAGCGTCTCCGCGCCCGTGTCCGGGCACTGGATAATGACAAGGCCGCCTGCGTGCGCAAGAGCGGTTTCCACGGAGTCGGTGAGGCGGCGTGTAATATCGCCGCGCAGGACGAGACGGTCCACGACCAGCTCGATGGAGTGCTTTTTGTTCTTTTCCAGCGAAATTTCTTCGCTGAGATCATATAAAATGCCGTCTACGCGCACGCGTGCAAAGCCGCTGCGCCGTGCGTCCTCAAGCACCTTGACGTGTTCGCCCTTTTTGCCGCGGATGATGGGGGCAAGCACCTGAAAACGTGTGCCCTCCGGCATGGTCAGAACCTTATCGACGATCTGGTCGATGGTTTGACGGCGAATTTCACGGCCGCACTTCGGGCAGTGCGGCGTGCCGACGCGCGCCCAAAGCAGACGCAGATAGTCATAGATCTCCGTGACCGTTCCCACCGTGGAGCGCGGATTTTTAGAGGTGGTTTTCTGGTCGATGGAAATGGCAGGGGAAAGCCCCTCAATCAGATCGACATCCGGCTTGTCCATCTGCCCCAAAAACTGCCGGACATAGGCCGAAAGCGACTCGACATAGCGGCGGCGGCCTTCGGCATAGATCGTGTCGAAGGCCAGGGAGGACTTGCCGGAGCCGGAAAGACCGGTAAAAACACAAAGCGCATCGCGCGGAATCTCAATGTCAACATTTTTGAGGTTGTTTTCCCGCGCGCCTTTGACTAAGATGGTGTCACGCATAGTTTGCCTCCAGAATGATTCGTACCGATTATTATAGCACAAATGTTTGTTTTTATCAACAGCAATTTACAAAAAATCTCGCGCCGCGGGAGGAACCGGTTTCCCGTCGCAAAAGAAGCTGCTCGCTTCTTTTGGAAGCGAGCAGCTCAGCATAAAAAATTCGAAATTACAGGGCCTTCTTGGCGGTCTCGACGAGCGCTGCGAATGCGGCGGTGTCGTTGATGGCCAGCTCGGACAGGCTCTTGCGGTTCATTTCGATGCCGGCCTTCTTCAGACCGTTCATGAAACGGG
>CAKUMO010000040.1 GCA_934667815.1 uncultured Oscillospiraceae bacterium | reverse complement strand
TATGATTGGATGGTCCGCAATTTCACCGTGCAGGAGGAAGTGCCGGAGCTGCATCACGAGAACTCCTATGCTTCCCGGCTGTACGCCTATATGGGGCAGAAGAATCAGGTGGAATGGCTGGTCGAGCGGCTGAAAAGCAATCCTGCCGCACGCTCTGCGACCATTACCATGTTTGAGCCGCTGACGGACGAGGGCTATATCCCCTGTGTCAGTCTTCTGGACTTTCAGAAAACCGATGGAAAGCTGGATATGACCGCCTATTGCCGTGCGCTGGACTTTGGCTGCAAGGCGTATGTCAACCTTGTGATGCTCCACCTCATTCAAAAGGAAATTGCGGAGAAGGTCGGCATTCCGTGCGGAAAGCTGATCTTAATCGTAAAGTCAGCGCACTTTTACATGAGAGACAGAGAAAAAGTGCTGGCAAGCATAGGAAAAGGGCGTTAAGCGTGACTAAATAAGCGATAAAAAGCAGTGGGGCGGCATAGGTCGCTCCGCTCCGCTCGCCAGCCTGTGAAGCACAGGCTGACGAGTTTTTTCTCTGTTTGCGGTACCCATGACCACCCGCATACGCATGAGCAGGAACAGACCTATGACCATTCAAAACGACTTTGCCTGTATTTGGACGAGATCGTGCATAAACTTTACCTGCTGGTTTTCAGTCAGCCGCCAATAAAAAAATGAAATATGATCGATATAAATGCCGAAGTGTAATGTCATTTTACACATCGGCATTTATGTCAATATATAGGAAAAAACAGTGTCAATGGATGTTTTTCGCCGAGATCTTTACAATAAAGCTATCGCTATTGAAATGGCGGCTTGGCACAGTTTGCTTTTCGTTTCTCCCCGGTTATCCGTCTTTTTGAATCACATCTTATCGCCTGCTTTCCGTGCTTGTTCTTCGCTTCGCTCGGATATTTTTTCCGGGCATAGCGAAAGCTTTTTGGAACCACCGGCAGTGCCGGTGGTTTTCTTTATACAAAAAACAGCAAGCCTGTCGGAGCAATTCGACAGGCTTGATGTTTTTTATTCCTTCGATTTTTTATATTCCGTACCCCAAATTTCCATTGCATCCATGATCGGGCGCATGGATTCGCCCAAGTCGGACAGAGCGTATTCCACCCTCGGCGGTACTTCGGGATAGACGGTACGGGTAATGATCCCATCGGCTTCCATGGAGCGCAGGCTGTCCGTCAATACCTTCTGGCTGATCCCCTCCAAGTCCTTTTTCAGTTCATTGAACCGCCACGGGCGGGCCAACAGGTTGCGCATGATCAGCAACTTCCACTTGCTGCCGATCATCTGGACTGTGGTGGCTACCGGGCAAGCCGGAAGTTCTTCTTTGGTCAGCATAGCAGTATCTCCAATGGTTTTATTTAGACTGTTATATCTTAATTATAGTGCAGGAATCTCTTGCTTGCAAGCGGTTACTTTTTTGTAACTCAGTAATAGATTTGTGCGTACTTTTTTTCAGAACGAAGATGCCCTACAATGAAAATGCAAACAGGAAAAGCTGTTTGACAAGAATTTATGCTCCTGAAACTGGCATGGTTCCTGAAAGGTTAGGTTGGCTTATCTTGAGGTGAAAGAAATGACTTGGCAAATTGTGGTTGGCATTATCACGCTATCTGGCTTTGTTATTTCAATTTGTAAAATCGTATCAGCCAATACCAAAGCCCTGACGAAGCTGGAAGATAGCATAACCCGCCTTGATGCTACACTAACGGCACAAGGAAAAGACCTAGCGGAGATTGATAAGACTGTCCAAAACCACGAAACAAGAATTACAGTCTTAGAACAGAAATAAAAATAACGCCCGCTGTTTATACGGCGGGCGACCTTCAAAGGGGAGAAAGATATGAAAGAGAAATTAGCGAAACTCATAAACGTCAAGAGTATTATAACCATCGTGCTTTGCGGTGTATTTGCTTATCTATCGGTCGCGGGCAAGGTATCAGCCCAACAATTCCTGACTATCTTTACTGTTATTATCAGCTTCTACTTTGGTAGCCAAGTAGAAAAGAAAAGGCAGGAATAAAAATTTTTCAAAAAAATATTGACGTTTTACGAGGCTGATTTGGTGGGGAATTTGGTGGGGAAAATTTTCTCAAATTCCCCACTAAGCTGTTTTTTAGTGTAAAATCGTGCGAAATTCCGAAAATTGATTTTTGCCGTTTTGTGCCCGCAAACGCAGTGCTTCCAAGGGTTTAGCAGTAAAAAAGAGGTTTTCAAGACCTGAATCTTGAAAACCTCTTGGCAGGGGATGAGGGATTCGAACCCCCGCAAACGGAGTCAGAGTCCGGTGTGCTACCGTTACACAAATCCCCTATCATGCCGCTGCGCCAAAACGCATATATTATTATATCCGGTTTTCCGGAAATGTCAAGCTGTTTTTTTACTTTTTTTCACAGCAGCGTTTTCAGCTCGGACAGGGCATGAATTTCGAAGTCCGGCCGGATGCCCGTGCGGTTTTCCTTATGACGGCGATTGAACCAACAGGTGGCGATGCCCGCATTTTTGCCGCCGCGAATATCGCTTGTGAGGCTGTCGCCAATCATCAGCGCCGCAGAGGGGTCAAAATTCGGGATGCGTGCGAAGCAGTAGTCAAAATACGCGCGTTCGGGCTTGTGGTGACCGGTCGTCTCGGAGATGAAAATTTCGCGGAAATACGGCGCGATCCCTGCGCTGGCGAGACGGGCGTACTGTGTTTCCGCGACGCCGTTGGAAGCAAGATACAGGTCGTACTTCGGTGCGAGATAGGCAAGAATGTCCTCCGCCCCCTCGACAAAGTAGTGCCCCTCGGCCAAATGCCCACGATAGCTGTCCTCAACGGCGGCCGAGGCCGCCACCGCATCCTCATTGAGTCCCAGCTCGCGAAACAGCACCTCGAAGCGGCGCACAAGGACGGTATCGCGCGTGATCTCACCGCGTTCGAAGCACTCCCACTGCTGCTGGTTGATCTCGCTGTACCGCCTGACGAGGGCATCCGTCGGCTCGAGGCCGATCTCACGGAAGGTTTTGGAGACGGCGACGCGCTCGGCGGCGCCAAAGTCCAGAATCGTATCGTCGAGATCGAGGAAAATGGTCTTAAACATGAGAAAGCCTCCGGAAAAGTTCGTTGGAAAGCGCGGCAAAGGCGGGAATGTCCAGCGTCTCACCGCGGACGGACGGCGCAATGCCGCAGGCGGTCAGAGCCTCGGACAGATCACTCTTGCTCAGCTCGGAAAAGCCCGAGGACAGCGCGTTGAGAAGCGTCTTGCGCCGCTGGGCGAAGGACGCGCGCACCGTGCGGAAAAAGAGCGCTTCGCTTTCGATGGACGCAGGCGGTTCCGTCCGCGTTTTCAGGCAGACGACCGCGCTCGTGACCTTCGGCTGCGGAATAAAGCAGCTCGCCGGAACGTCGAATAACAGCTCCGGCTGCGCATGATAGTTGCACAGGACGGTAAAGGCGGAATAATCCCGGCTGGCGGGTGCGGCACAGATGCGCTGTGCGACCTCCTTCTGCACCATGACGGTAACAGAGGAAAAGCAGCGGCTCTCCAGGAGCTTGGTCAGCACAGGAGAAGTTATGTAATACGGCAAATTTGCGCATGCCGCCGGACGCAGGCCGTCCAGCTTTTCCGCAACGAGCGCGGGAAGATCGGCTTTCAGGGCATCGGCAAATAAGATTTCCAGATTGGAAAACTCACCGACCGTTTCGGCCAGAACCGGGCGCAGCGTCTGATCGACCTCGATGGCGACGACACGCCCGGCACGCAGGCAAAGCTCCTGCGTCAGGGGGCCAAAGCCCGGCCCGATTTCGACGACACCGCAGCTCCGGTCAATTCCGGAGGCTTCGACGATGCGCTGTGGTACCCAACGTTGGGTGAGAAAATTCTGCCCCTTGGATTTGGAAAAATGAAAGCCGTATCTGGCAAGCAGCTCCCGGATCACGCCGGGGTTACAAACATCGATCATAAACAACGAGCTCCTTCTTTGCTCATTGTAACAAAGAAGGAGCCAAATTGCAATTCTTTTATTCAGTCCAGAACATAGACCGTGCAGGTGCGCACGCCGAACTGCCAGCACTCGGCAATCGTGTCGAAGTACAGATCGACCTTGTTGCCCTTGATGCTGCCGCCGGTGTCCTCCGCGACGCAGTAGCCGTAGATATAGCGGCCGTCGTTCGTGACGATGTACAGGCGCGTGCCAAGCGGGATAACACTGGGATCGACGGCGATCGCACCGACGCGGGCGACAGTGCCGCTGTAAGTATGCCCGACGTAGCCCTCGCAGGAGTAGGCCGTGGCGGTGCAGGTGAGCACCTTGCTGTAATAGTAGGTCTCGCCGCCGGCCGTGGTCAAAACGCCGCCCGAGGCGCTCGTACTGCCGGAACCGGAGCTGCCGGAATCGGAGCTGTTCGTACTGCCGGAGTTAGAACTGCCGGAATTGGAGCTGCCGGAGCTGCTCGAACCGGAGCTTCCCGCACTGCTCGAAGTCTTGTTGGAGCTTAACCCGGAGGATGTGGAGAGCACGGGCTGCTTTTCCTCGGGCTGGCGCATGATGATGCGGTTGATGCCGCACAGAACGACGCGCTTGACCATGGCAGTCTTGGTCGATTCGGAGAGCGTTTTGCGCGCGATCTCGCTGCCGTTTTCATAGGAAATTTCGGTCTCGCGGTGAACCAGCCCGTCCTGCCCTTCGACCAGAACGACCTCCTCGTCCGGCTCAAGCGTGGGATCCTCGTAGTAAACGGTGTCAAACGGGACGACTTCGTCCTGCGTCAGCACCTCCGTGCCGCGGTGGACGATCTCAATCTGCATACCGTCGCGGGTAAGCGCGTCGCGGTCGCAGGAGAGAGTGTCGCCGTCGGAGAGGATGATGCCCATACGCTCAAGCAGCTCGCAGACCGGCTCGCCGTGCGAGGTAGCCACGGCCTTCATTCCGCGATAAGTGATGGTCACGGTTTGCAGCCGGCTGATGGTAATGCGATTGACGCCGCCGGTATAGGTCGTGGTGTAGGTATCCTCCGCGCCCAGTGCGATCCCGGCTTCGTCCAAAATGGCGTCCGGATTGCTGCTGAAGGATCGGTAGAACGTCACGTTTTCGCCATCAGTGATGACGAAGCTGTTCTGCGCAAAGACGACGAAGGAGAGCGCACCGGCAAGGACTGCGACGATGGTCACGATCACAAGAACACGGCGCAAAATACGCGGCTTCGCGGTTTCTTTCTTTCTGTGCATCAGAGTAACCTCCTTCCTGATTTTGTTTGTGAATCTATTGTTACTATATTGTAACCTATGGACATTATAACTATTTTTCTTGATTTGTCAAGTACTTTCCTGAATTCGACGAAATATACCAACTTTTTCGCAGTATACATAATTTTTATGCAGTCAACATCATCGTGATTTTTAGTCGAAAAACGCAAGATATTGTAGAAAAGTTACAAAATGGTTAACATAACGAAATCAGAGAAAAGCCATGATTGATTTTCATAATTCTGCGGGAAATGTAGGCCTGTCAAACAGATTGGACAACGAACTCGGAGAGAATGCGCCAGCGGAGAGACCTTGTGGGTAAGCTGTTGGAGCGGCGATTGCGGGCGGCGAGCTGCTTTGCAAAATTGCCCGGAGAGTAAAACGCGCGGCAGGAATAAGAACGCTTCTGATTCTTGGAAATCCGCCGAAAGAAATAGGCAAGACTTGATATTTGCACATCAATAAGGTATAATAATATAAAAAAGCTGAAGCTATGTATAAATACATCGAAAAGGAGACCAAGCTGCATCTGGCGGATCTGGTCGAGTACTGCCCGGGGCAGGTCGTAAGCAAGACGCTCGTGCAGAACGAGCTGGTCAGCATGACGATCTTCTCCTTTGACAAGGGAGAGGAAATCTCCTCGCATTCCGCGGGCGGCGATGCCATGGTCACGGTGCTTGACGGTACAGGAAAGTTCACCGTCGGCGGCGTGGAGTACGCTCTCGAGGCGGGCGAAACGCTCATCATGCCCAAGGGTATTCCGCACGCGGTGTTCGGCCTCAAGCGCTTCAAAATGCTGCTGACCGTGTCCTTCTGAAAAAAATTGCAAAAGAATGTCCGATGTGGAACCTTTGGGCATTTTTTGCGTCCAAGGTATGCACACTAATTTTATCGGAGGTATATCCCATGAAAAAACTGTTTGCCCTGCTGCTTGTGGCTGCACTGCTCGTCACGCTTGGTGCGTGCGCTGCGAAGGAGCCGAACAATACTGCGTCCGATTCGCCCGCGGCCGAGACCGTCGATCCGCTGACGCTGCTCGAAACCGTCTGGAACAGCTTTTCCGAGGACGAGAAGTTCCCGGCCGTCGGCGGCGACCTCTCCGAGGCGAATCTGAAGGACGGTGCGCCCGGCAAGTATGACATCACCGATGCGGCCGAGCTTGACCGCGTGATGGGCTTCCCGCAAACCGAAGTCGCCAGCGTCAAGGCTGCCGCTTCGCTCACGCACATGATGAATGCCAACACCTTCACCTGCGGTGCATACCAGCTTGCGTCCGGCGTGGACGCCGCTGCACTGGGTGAGAAGGTCGCGCAAAACATCCAGAGCCGCCAGTGGATGTGCGGTTTCCCGGACAAGCTGGTCGTGGCCTCTGCCGGCGGCTGCCTGATCGCCATGTTCGGCATTGAGGAGAGCATCAACCTGTTCCGCGATAAGCTGACGGCGGCTTATGCCGACGCGGTCGTCCTTGCCGACGAGCCGATCGACGCGTAATGCTGTTTTCCAGTATTCCTTTCCTGTTTTACTTCCTGCCTGCGGCGCTGGGACTTTATTTCTTGGCGCCGCGGCGGATGAAAAACGGCGTGCTGCTTTTGTGCAGCTTATTTTTTTATGGCTGGGGCGAGCCGAAGTATCTGATTTTGATGCTCGTTTCCGTCGCGCAGGGCTACGGCTTCGGCCTGCTGATCGAGAAATGCCGGAAGCATGCGAAGCTGTTTCTGTCGCTCAGTGTTGCGGTCAGCCTGCTGCTACTCGGGTATTTCAAATATGCGGACTTTTTCCTCTCGTCCTTCCATGCCGTCACAGGGATCTCCGTTCCAGCGCTGCAAATCGCGCTGCCCATCGGCATCAGCTTTTATACCTTCCAGATTTTGAGCTATGTTGTGGATGTCTACCGGCGTGATACGCCCGCGCAGCGGAATTTCATCGACCTTGCGGCGTATATTTCCATGTTTCCGCAGCTCATCGCCGGGCCGATCGTGCGCTATACCGACGTCGCCGCGCAGCTCAAGAACCGGACGCATACGCTCTCCGGCGCGGCCGCCGGGGTTCGGCGCTTCATTCTGGGGCTGGCGAAGAAGATCCTGCTTGCCAACGTGCTTGGGCAGCTCGTGCAGGAATTTCAGGCGGCGCAGTCGCCGGACGTGCTGTATCACTGGCTGTATGCGCTTGCGTTTATGCTGCAAATCTATTTTGATTTTTCCGCTTACAGCGATATGGCCATTGGCCTGGGGCGCATTCTCGGCTTTTCCTTTCCGGAGAATTTCGACTATCCCTACTGCTCCGCGAGCATCACGGAGTTCTGGCGGCGCTGGCACATTTCCCTCGGGTCGTGGTTCCGGGATTATTTATATATCCCGCTGGGCGGTAGCAGGGTCGGACGCGTGCGCCTGCTGTGCAATCTTCTGATCGTCTGGGCGGCGACGGGCCTGTGGCACGGCGCGGCGTGGAATTTCGTGCTGTGGGGACTGTTTTATGCGGTGCTGCTGATCGCAGAGAAGTTTTTCCTGCTGCCGAAGCTGAAAAAATATCCCGTGATCGGGCATATATATACGCTGCTGTTCGTCCTGCTCGGCTTTATCCTGTTTGACGCACCCAATGCGGCGACGGCGCTTACGCGCATTGCGGGACTGGTATCCGCGCCGCAGGCGGCAAGCACGGCAAGCCTTTACGCCCTGCGCAGCTATGCGGTGGTGCTGCTCGTTGCGATTTTTGCGGCGACGCCGCTGCCCAAGCGGCTGTTTTCGTGGCTGCAAACGCGCCTGCCGCGCCTGTGCGGCGTGCTGGAGCCGGTTACGCTTGCGGTGCTGCTGGCCGTCGGTACGGCCTATCTGATCGACGGCTCCTTCAACCCCTTCCTGTATTTCCGCTTTTAGGAGGCCGAGATGAACGAAAAACGAAAAAATCTTCTGACTGTCCTTCTGGCCGGCGGATTCGTGTTGGTGTTCCTGTTCTGGAGCATCTTCAAGCCGGATGCACAGCGCTCCGTGACCGAACGCCGCGCACTGGCGCAGCGGCCAGAGTTGACGGCAGGCAGCGTGTTGTCCGGCAAGTTCATGACCGATTTTGAAAGCTACACTCTCGACCAGTTCCCACTTCGTGAGGATTTTCGTGCGCTCAAGGCTTTTACGGCGCTGGACGTGTTCCGGCGGCTGGACAACGACGGCCTTTACTGCGACCGCGGGTATCTGTCCAAGCTGGATGCTGCGCTGGACGAAGCCTCGGTGGACAACGCTGCCGAGCGCTTCCGACGCGTGTATGAGCGCTATCTCGGAGGCGGGAAGATCTATCTCGCCGTCGTGCCGGATAAGAACTATTACACGTCGGACGAATATCCGAAGCTCGACTACGATGCGCTGATCTCCCGTATTACGCAGCGGATGGACTACGCGACTTATATTGACCTGACCGGTTCGCTGCGGCTCGAGAGCTACTATCACACCGACCCCCACTGGGACCAGGCCGAGCTGCTGCCCGCCGCACGCACGATTTTGCAGGCGATGGGCGCGGAGCAGCGCGACAGCTACCGGACGCTGCGGCTGGACACGCCGTTTTACGGCGCATACTACGGCCAATATGCTCTGCCGGTGCAGCCGGACGAGCTGCGCTTCCTGACGAGCGACACGCTGGAGGCCTGCCGCGTCTACGACTACGAGACCGACCGCTGGGGCAGCGTCTACGATCCGGACAAGGCCGCGGGCGACGACGGCTACGAGGTATTTCTCGACGGCTCGCGCTCACTGCTGCGCATCGAGAATCCCAACGCTTCGACCACGCGTGAGCTGGTGATCTTCCGCGATTCCTACGGCAGCAGTCTCGCACCGCTGCTCGTCGAGGGCTATGCCGCCGTTACGCTCGTGGACATCCGCTATCTCTCGCCGGAGCTGCTCGGCCGCTTTGTGGAATTTACCGATCAGGATGTGCTGTTTCTTTACAGTACAACCGTCCTCAATAGCAGCGGCGTGCTGAAGTAAGAAAAGCCCGTGTATCACACAAGCCGGCGGACTGCCATAGGCAGTCTGCCGGCTTGTGTTACTTCTGTGCTTTCTTGCACTGTGCCGCGCAGGTTTCGCAGCAGCCGCTGCAACCGCCGCAGCAGCCGTGCTTTTTACGGCGCAGGAGCGCGAAGATCAACCATGCGGCGACGAGCGCCAGCAGCGTGATGTCCAGCCAGTTCATGCCCTACCTCAGAAAAGCAGCAGCAGCCGGTACAGCGCCGCAGCGACGCACCACGCGACAAGGCACTGGAACACCGCGACCAGTGCGCCGCGGAAACGTCCGCCCAGTTCGCGCCCGATGGCCGCGATGGCCGCGACGCAGGGCGTGTAGAGCAGTGTAAAGGCAAGAAAGCTCACGGCAGAGGCCGTGGTGAACATGGCCGGCAGCGCAGTTTTCAGCGTCTCTACACCCGTGCCGGTCAGAATGCCCAGCGTGCTGACCACGGCTTCTTTTGCGGTAAAGCCTGTGATGAGCGCGGTGGAAATGCGCCAGTCCTCAAAGCCCAGCGGGCGGAACAGCGGTGAGAGGAAGCGCCCGATGGCGGCCAGCAGGCTGTCGGCGCTGTTCGTGACGAAGTTCAGCCGCGCGTCGAAGGATTCTAAGAACCAGATCACGAGCGTCGCCACGAAAATCACCGTGAAAGCGCGCTGCAAAAAGTCCTTGGCCTTGTCCCACAGCAGCATCACGACGCTTTTGCCCGAGGGCAGCCGATAGTTGGGCAGCTCCATGACAAAGGGTACGGGATTGCCGCGGAAGGCGGTCTTGTTGAAGATCAGCGCAGCGCAAATGCCCACGACGATGCCGCCGAAGTACAAAAGCACCATGGTCAGCGCGGCATATTGCGGGAAAAACGCGGCCGAAAAGACGGCGTAGATCGGAATCTTAGCCGAGCAGCTCATATAGGGCGTGAGCAGGATGGTCATGCGGCGGTCGCGGGCGGAGGGCAGCGTGCGCGTGGCCATGACAGCCGGAACCGTGCAGCCGAAGCCAATGAGCATGGGCACAAAGCTGCGGCCGGACAGGCCGAGCTTGCGCAGCAGCTTGTCCATCACAAAGGCAACGCGCGCCATATAGCCGGTATCCTCCAGAATTGACAGGAAGAAGAACATGACCACGATGATGGGCAAAAAGCTCACCACGCTGCCGACCCCGGCGAAAATGCCGTCAATGATGAGACTATGTACCACAGGATTGATGCCGTAGGCCGTCAGACCGGCATCCACAAGGACACTCAGCTTGCCGATACCCAGCGCCAGCAGGTCCTGAAGCGCCGCACCGACGACGTCGAAGGTCAGCCAGAAAATCAGCAGCATCACGCCGATGAAAATGGGAATCGCCAGATACTTGTGCGTCAGCACGCGGTCGATGCGCACGCTGCGCAGATGCTCACGGCTTTCCTGACACTTGACGACGGTTTTCGCGCAGAGCTTTTCGATGTAATCATAACGCATGGAGGCAATCGCGGCGTTGCGGTCGAGGCCGCCCTCGTCCTCCATTTCCACGACGCTGTGCTCGATCATTTCCAACTCGTTCCGGTTCAGAGCCAGACGCTTGATGATGTCCTCGTCGCCTTCAATGAGCTTGGTCGCGGCAAAGCGGCGGGCTACGCCCGCAGCCTGCGCATGATCCTCAATCAGGTGGGACACGGCGTGGATGCAGCGGTGCACCGGACCTTCGTCGCAGAAGTCCACACGCTTCGGCTCACGGTGCTCGCGAACGGTCTGCACGGCGGTGCGGATCAGCTCGTCAATGCCCTCGTTCTTGGCCGCCGAGATGGGAACGACCGGGATGCCCAGCTCCTCGCTCATTGCGGCAACGTCGATGGTGCCGCCGTTGCCGCGCACCTCGTCCATCATGTTCAGCGCCAGCACCATCGGCAGCTTCAGCTCCAGAAGCTGGAGCGTTAGATAGAGGTTGCGCTCGATGTTTGTTGCATCGACGATGTTGATGATGCCGTCGGGCTTGGCATTGAGAATGAAATCGCGCGTGACGATCTCCTCGCCGGTGTACGGCCGCATGGAATAAATGCCCGGCAGATCGACCACAGAACAGTCCTTCACGCCGCGCAGTGCGCCGGACTTGCTGTCCACGGTGACGCCGGGAAAGTTGCCGACGTGCTGATTCGAGCCGGTGAGCTGATTGAACAGCGTCGTTTTGCCGCAGTTCTGGTTGCCGGCCAGTGCAAAGACCATTATGCACCCACCTCCGGCAGAATTTCGATTTTTGCCGCGTCGTCCAGGCGCAGCGTCAGCTCGTACCCGCGCAGACGGATCTCCATGGGGTCGCCCATGGGTGCGATCTTCTGCACGGTGACTTTGGTTTTGGGGATCAGCCCCATGTCGAGCAGGCGGCAGCGCAGCACGCCCTCTCCACCGACGGCGGTGATGATGCCGCTTTTACCGACACCGAGTTCTTTTAATGTCATAAAAAATACCTCGAAGTTAGTCGAGAATAACTTGTTCTTAAAAATCATACCATGCGGTCCGCGCATAGTCAAGAGAAAAGTCGCTCCCCCGCGCTTGACAACCGAGTGCGAAATTCGTATAATAACGCATGATACATATCAGCTATTTTACAATCGGAGGGGGGCGGCCATGTGGAGGCTAAATGGATCGATTTGACACCGGAGAATCTTCCAAACGAGCACTTGTGCTGCATTATCCGGACAAAATCGGCGCATCCCGGGGTCGAGGCCAAGCGTGCGTGGCTGGCTGAACGCTTGCAGGAGGGGCATGTGTTCCGCAAGCTCGACGCGAAGCAGTGCGTGTTCATCGAGTATGCGCCTCTGGAAACGGCGTGGGTGCCGGTCGAGGGCGAAAATTATTTTTATATCTACTGCCTGTGGGTGCAGGGAGCGCCGAGAGGGCAGGGCTGCGGCCGCCGGCTCATGGAATCCTGCCTTGCAGACGCGCGGGCACAGGGAAGGTCCGGCGTGTGCATGCTGGGAGCGCAGAAGCAGAAGGCATGGCTCTCCGACCAGAGCTTCGCGCGAAAATTCGGCTTTCAGACAGTCGATACTGCGGGCGAATATGAGCTTTTAGTGCTCAGCTTTGACGGAAGCGTCCCACACTTTGCCGAAGGCGCGAGGAAGCAGACCGTGCCGCAGCGCGGCCTGACGGTGTTTTACACCGACCAGTGCCCGTACAGCCTGCAGCGGGTGGAAAAGCTGCGTGAGTTTTGCGCGGAGCGGCAGATCGAAGCGCAATTTTACCATGTGACGGAACTGAAGCAGGCCAAGGCGCTGCCTTGTGCATTCAACAACTGGGCGGTGTTCTGGAACGGTGAATTTCAGACCGTCAACCAGATCGACGGTGCCGCACTGGAAAAAATCATGGGGAGAAAGAAAACATGATCCATACTTTTTTAGAGAAAAAACTGCCATATTGGCTGCTTGCACTGGTAGTTCTCGCGTTATTTTACGGAATTTACTTTGGAAAAATGCTTGCACAGAAGCGGCGCGGCATCCGCACGCATCAGATCGGTCTGCGGCGGGAAAAGAAGCTGCATCTGGTCGAAACGCTGATGTCCGTCGCCACGTTTGTCATTGTCCCGGCGCAGCTTGCCTCAATCGTCTTTGGCTGGAGCTGGATGCCCGCCGGCGCACGCTTTACGGGGTTCTGGATTGCGCTGCTCGGAGATGGAATTTTCCTTGCCGCCGTGCTTTGCATGAAGGATAGCTGGCGCGCGGGCATTCCGGAGAAGGATAAAACCGCCATTGTCACAACGGGAATTTATGCCTTCAGCCGCAACCCGGCCTTTCTGGGCTTCGATTTCATGTACATCGGCGTGCTTTTGATGTACTGCAACTGGCTGACGATTCCGCTGACGCTCTTTGCCGTCGTTATGCTGCATTTCCAGATTTTGCAGGAGGAGCCATACCTGACCGCGACGTTCGGCGCAGAGTATCTGAGCTACAAAAAGCGGGTGTTCCGCTACCTCGGACGGCGCAAATAAACGGTACTATTTCCCGCAGAGTGCGCATACGCTCTGTGGGAGGGATTTTGATGAGCGAACTGGAAGTTTTTGCGCAGGGAGAGAAGGCCGGCACGCTGGAGCTTACGCACGACGGCCTGTTTTATGAGTTTTCCGGTACGATTCGAGCCGAGGACGGCATCGTGCGGCTGTACGCCGTCGCGGGCTGGGATTCGGAATATCTGGGCATTCCCGAGCCGCAGGCGAGCGGACTGTTCCTGCGCGTCCGGCTGCCGGTCAGCCATTTTGCAGAGGAGCCGGTATGCGTGGTCGCGGACAGGCGGCCGCGCGGGGCGTGGCTTCCGTGGCGCGGGCTGCTGGACGGTGTGCCGGTAGGCGCATGCCGCCTGCGCAGGACGGAGGATGGCCTGATGCTGTCACTGCCTCTGCACGAGGCCGAGCAGCTTCCCCTGTGGCTGCCGCATATGCAGGAGACGGAGCTGGACGGGGAACGCGTGTGGCTGCTGCATTTGAATGCGGACGGCACACCGCCCTTCAAGATCGAGGAACCGGAGCCGATGCCCGAAGAACCGGCGCCGGAGGAGACCTCTGAGTCTGATGCAACGCCCGAAAAAGCAGCAGAAGTTCCGGCGGAGGAAGAAAAAGAGGAATAAGCGAAAGCGCTTTTTTCAACAGATTTTCAAAAGTCTATTGGAACTTTTGAAAATCTGTTGATTCTTATATAAAAATGTGCTAAGATAAGCAGAACCATGCAAAGAATTGGAATTTTACCGCGAAAGAGGCGTTATTTTATGAACGAAACCGCTGCTCCCAAGAAAAGAATGCTCTCCGGCATCAAGCCCTCGGGCGACCTGACCCTCGGCTCTTATCTGGGCGCCATCCGCAACTGGAAGGACAGAGCGGAGGAATTTGACTGCTACTATTTCATGGCCGATCTGCACGCCATTACCGTGCGCCAGAATCCGGCCGATCTGCGCCGCCGTTCGCTGGAGCAGCTCGCGCAGTATATCGCTTGCGGCCTCGACCCGGAGAAGAACGTGCTGTTCTTTCAGAGCCATGTGCACCAGCACGCGGAGCTGGGCTGGGTGCTCAATTGCTACGCGATGTTCGGCGAACTCAGCCGCATGACGCAATTTAAGGATAAGAGCGCAAAAAATGCCGACAATATCAACGGCGGCCTCTTTACCTATCCGGCTTTGATGGCCGCGGACATTCTGCTGTACCAGGCGGACCTCGTGCCCGTGGGCGAGGATCAGCAGCAGCATGTCGAATTGACGCGCAACATTGCAAAACGCTTTAATGGTGTCTACGGCGATGTGTTCAAGCTGCCCGAGCCTTACATTCCCAAGGTCGGTGCGCGCATCATGAGTCTTGCCAACCCCGAGGCCAAGATGTCCAAGTCCGAGAACGAGGATCCCGGCCGCGTGTGCCTGATGGACAAGCCCGAGGACATCATGCGCCTGTTCAAGCGTGCCATCACCGACTGCGACGCCTGCGTGCGCTATGACCCGGAGAACAAAAAGGGCATTTCCAATCTCATGACCATCTATTCCGCCGCCACGGGCAAGAGCTTTGAGACCATCGAGGCCGAATTTGCCGGACGCGGTTACGGGGACTTCAAGATGGCGGTCGGCGAGTCCGTCGTCGAGCTGCTGCGCCCCATCCGCGAGGAGGCCACGCGCCTGCTCAACGACAAGGCGTATCTGCAGTCGATCTACGAGGCCGGTGCGCAGAAGGCCGCCTTTGTGGCCGAAAAGACGCTGCGCAAGGTATATAAAAAGGTAGGCTTCGTCGCGCGTTGACGAAGCAAAGAGGAAAGAGCAATGATTCTTGACCCGAGTTTTATCACAAAGGTCGGTCTGGCGCTGCTGGTCGCGGCGGTGCTGGCCTTTGCCGTCACGCCGCTGGTCAAACGTCTGGCCCAAAAGGTCGGCGCGATGGACGTCCCGACGGACGGCCGCCGGATGCACCACAGGCCGATCCCGCGCATGGGCGGCCTTGCAATCTTCACCGCATTTCTGGTCAGCACGCTGCTGTTTGCCTTCCCGGAGATCGACCGTGAGGTGCGCGGCATTCTGCTTGGTGCGGTCATCATCGTCATTCTGGGCGTGCTGGACGACATTTTTACGCTGCACGCCGGGCTGAAATTCGTCGTACAGATCGTTGCGGCGGTGGTGACGGTGCTGCACGGCTGCCGCATCGAGCATTTTATGGGCTTACAGCTTGCAACGTGGCTGTCGTACCCCGTGAGCGTGATCTGGATCGTCGCCATAACGAATGCGGTGAATTTCATCGACGGTCTCGACGGGCTGGCCGCAGGCGTGTGCGCGATCTCGGCGGGCGCGATGCTGGTCGTGGCGCTGCTGGTTGCGGATTTCATGTCGGCCGTGATGCTGGCGGCCATCGTCGGCGCCTGCGTGGGCTTCATTCCCTATAATTTCAATCCTGCAAAGATCTTTATGGGCGATACCGGCTCGACCTTCCTGGGCTTCATGCTCTCGACGATTTCGATCTACGGCCTGTTCAAGATGTATGCGATCATCTCCTTTGCCGTGCCGTTTCTGGTGCTGGGTCTGCCGATCTTTGACATCTGCTTTGCCGTCGTGCGCCGTGTCAGCAAGGGGCAAAGTCCCATGCACGCCGACCGCGGGCATGTGCATCACCGGCTGATCGACATGGGCTTCAGCCAGAAGCAGGCGGTCGCGATTGCCTATATGCTCTCGGCGATTCTGGGCATGGCGGCGGTCGTGCTGACCAACGACGGCGAGACACAGGCGCTCATTTTCCTTGCGGCGGTGGTCGTCGTGGGCGGAATCGGCTTCTGGGTCATTTTCGGCCACCGGCACAAGGATGCACAGAAACACAAGGAGGATTCGGCGGATCACTATGAAAAAGATTAAGGTCATGTCCGTCTTTGGCACGCGGCCGGAGGCAATCAAGATGGCGCCGCTCGTTCTGGAGCTGGCTGCCCGCGAGAATCTCGAGAGCATCTGCTGCCTGACCGGGCAGCACCGCGAAATGCTCGATTCCGTGATGAACATTTTCCGCCTCAGGGGCGATTACGACCTGAACATCATGCAGAAGCAGCAGACGCTCTCGTCCATCACTACGCGCACGCTGCTCGGTATGGACGAGGTGCTCGAGACCGCGCAGCCCGATCTGGTGCTCGTCCACGGCGACACGTCCACGACCTTTGCAGGTGCGCTGGCTGCGTTTTATCACAAGGTGCCCGTCGGCCACGTCGAGGCCGGCCTGCGCACCTATGACAGATACTCGCCCTTTCCGGAGGAAATGAACCGCACGCTCGTGGGCGACCTTGCCACGCTGCATTTTTCTCCCACGCAGGCCAATGCAGCCAATCTGCGCCGTGAGGCCGTGCAGGGCGAGATCTTCATCACCGGCAATACGGTCATCGACGCGATGAAAACCACCGTCCGTGATGATTACCGTTTTTCCACGCAGGAGCTGAACGAGCTGGACTTCGCGCATCGCCGCGTGATCGTCCTGACCTGCCACCGCCGCGAGAATTACGGCAAGCCCATGCACGACATTCTCAGCGCCGTGCGCGAGGTCGTGCGCAGCCATGCGGATGTTGAGGTCGTCTATCCCGTGCACCTCAGCCCGGCCGTGCGCCAGTGTGCGCAGGAGGAGCTGGGCGGCGTGGAGCGCGTGCATCTGATCGACCCCGTGGATGTCGAGGAAATGCACAATCTTATGGCACGCTGCTGCTTTGTCATGACCGATTCCGGCGGCTTGCAGGAAGAAGCGCCTGCGCTCGGCAAGCCCGTGCTTGTCCTGCGCCGGGAGACCGAGCGCCCTGAGGCTGTGGAGGCCGGAACGGTGAAGCTCGCGGGCGTGGAGCACGACGAGATCGTCCGTCTGGCCGGGGAGCTTCTGGAGAAGCCGGAGGTCTACGCAGCCATGGCGCATGCGGTCAACCCCTATGGCGACGGAAACGCCTGCGCACGCATCGCTGACGCGATTGAGTGGCACTTCGGCCTGCGGGAGGAAAAGCCCGAAGATTTCCGCGCATGAGAATAAAACACCGAGGCAGCTTTCCGCTACTCCTGATAGGGGTACCTTGAAGCGTGTCCTCGGATTAGGCAGGCAGTGCAATTGTACTGTCTGCCTTT
>CAKUMO010000039.1 GCA_934667815.1 uncultured Oscillospiraceae bacterium | reverse complement strand
CCCGCGCGTAATAAAAAAGGCTCTGTCTCTTGACCAAGAGACAGAGCCTTGCTCTGCGGTACCACTCTTGTTGCTCCGCCTGCGCGGAACCACTCGAAACGCGATAACGGGCGTAAACCGGCCGTGCCTACGCATCTGCACACGGCAGACTTCGGGCGGCTGCTCCGGGGTGATATTCACGCGCCGCGGCACTGCCTTGCATCGTCCGGCAGCTCTCTGGATCCGCGGTGGGCGCTGTTTGTCCCCATCTCAGCGGTGAATATTGAATTATTTGCCGTTTTTCGGGTCGTAATTCCGGCCGAATTGCAGATCCTCAAACTTTTTCTGCTTCTCGGGCGGGAGGGACTCGAAGCGGCGCGTGGCGTCGGCATTCTGCCTGGACGCGGGCGCGGAGGCACGCATGCTCTGCTCAATCGACTGGTCGATCTCCTCGATGAAGGCATCGGCCTTGTCCTCGACGGACGGATGCGACTTGTCGGCATCGAAATCAAACGCCTTGTGCTCACGCACGGGCGCGGAAGCCTGCTGCGGCGCAAGCGGATCGACCGGCGGACGCGTGAACTGGTGCACGCGCGGGCGCTCCTGCTCGGGCTGCGGCGTTTTTTCGCGCAGCGTTTTCAGAAGCTCAAGCTGCTTTTTCAGCAGCTCCTCGGCGGTGTCGAGATAGTCCGACGTCGCCTCCTGCGCAGACTTGAGCTTGTCCTCCTCGGCCTGCACAAGGGCTTCCTTCGCCTTTTCCCCGGCGGCCTGCTCGGCATCGCGGAGGATCTGCGCGCTTTTGCGCTCGGCATCGGCTACCATCTGTTCGCAGGTTTTCTGCGCGGCCAGAAGCGCGGCCTGCGAAGAAGCCTCGTTCTTGCGGTATTCCTCGAGCTTTTCTACGAGGATGCGCATCTTGCTCTTGAGAACGGAATTTTCTTTGTAAAGCGTTACATAATCGGCGGTCAGCGGTTCGAGAAAGTCATCGACGGAATCCATATCATAGCCGCCGAACAGCGCCTTCTCAAAGCTGGTCTCCTGAATTTGCTGCGGTGTCAGCATAAGGGGTCAGCTCCTTTTTGTGTCTGTCAGAAGTACATTCCGCTATTCTCCAGCTCGTCCACAAGATCGCCCACGACGTCCACGTTGTAGGGCGTGATGAGATAGGTGGAGATGGCGACCTTTTTGATCTTGCCGTCGAGGGCGTAGGCGCAGCCGGACAGGAAGTCCACCAGACGGCGCGCGACGTCCTTGTTGGTCGATTCGAGGTTCAGCACAAGCGCCTGCTTGTCGCGCAGATGGTCGGCAATCTCGGAGACCATGTCGAAGCGGTCGGGCTTGACCAGAATCACCTGAAGCTGGGTCGAGGAATTCAGATTGACGACCTTGCCTGCGCCGCTGCGGGGCGCATCGGCGGTGGTGTTGCGGGGTGCATAGCTGCTCGAGGAGGAGTAGCTGCTCGAAGAATAGCTGCTGCGGTCGCGGCGCGTCTCACGCGGCGCGGGAGCGGGCTGCTCGTCTACGGGGTCGTCATCGTAATCATCATAATCATCCTCATCCGCATCGGAATAAGGGTGAGTGAGCTTTTTAATTTCGTCCATAAATCCCATGGGTCAAATCCTCCGTATCGTTTCGATCTAAATTTTCGTTATTTGTAAATTCTTGCGCCGAAGATCGCGGTCCCGACGCGGATCATGGTGCTGCCGCAGGCAATGGCATCGGCATAATCCTCCGACATCCCCATGGACAGACAGTCCATACAGACATTATCGTATTTTTTCGCTGTTATGTCAACAGCTATTGTGTGAATTTTCTCAAAATATCTGCAATTATCGCCGTTTTTTTCTGAAATCGGCGGGATGGCCATGAGTCCGCGCAGTCTGCAATGCGGATATTCGACCATTTGTGCGGCAATTTCGGGTGCAAGCTCGGGCGTAAAGCCGGACTTGCTCTCCTCGGCCGCAACGTTGACCTCGAGCAGAATATCCTGCAAAATACCCTGCTTTTCGGCCTCATGCTCAATGCAGCGCAGAAGCTCGAGCCGATCGACCGACTGGATGAGCGATACCTTGCCCACGACCTGTTTGACCTTGTTCGTCTGCAAATGCCCGATGAAGTGCACGGGCGCACCGTCATAGGCGTGCTCGGCGAGCTTCTGCGTCAGCTCCTGCACACGGTTTTCGCCGCAGCAATCCACACCTGCGGCCACGGCCTCGCGCACACGCGCGGCGTCGTTCATCTTGGTCGCGGCGCACAGCAGGATCTCCTCCGGTCTGCGGCCCGCTGCCAGCGCGGCACGCACCATATTTTCACGAATTTTTGCGATATTTTCGGCAATCATTCAAACACCTTCCCTGCATAAATATCGTCCGAAGTCAGGATGATCTCGTCCTCCGGCCAGAGGTTGGACGTGCTCGAGGTATCCAGCTCGACGACGTAACCGCCGTCGTATTCATATAGAATGTTGACCTTTTTGAAGCGTGCGCGCACGCCCTCGCGGACATAAACGCCCGCGCTGCCGTCCACATAATACAGCGCCTGCGGCTCAATGCTCAGCCCGGAATAGGTCTTGAACACGATGTCCGCCGTCATGCGGCGCAGCGAGACAACCTCCTGCATCAGCCGTTCGCAGGACAGAAGCAGCACCCGGTTGCCGTTTTCGTCGTCGCCGATGCGCTCGATGGTCATGGAAACGTCCTGCAAATTCTCGCCTGCGAAGCTCGACTTCAGGCGGTCGCCCTCGTAATGCCCCGCAAGACGCTCGGACGGCACCTCGGCCAGAAAATACCACTTCTGCCCCAGCGCCAGACGGCCGATGGCATGCGCGGGCGCGGCGGAAGCCTGATTTTCCAGCACCCGGAGCTGCGCGACGGTCATCTCCTGCGCGGCCTCCGGCGTGAGGGTGTTTTCCAGACCGTCGGCGGTCTCGGAGAAATAGCCGGAGCTTGTGACGGTGATGCCCTGCCCCAGACTCGTCGCGGCAGATAGCTCCTCGATGCGGCTCTTCAGCTCACTGATGCGCAGATTGATGCGCGTGCCGTCGTCGTCCGTGACGCTGCGGCGCAGCACCATGGGCTGCGCACGCTCGGCCGTCTGCCGCGCGGCGGAAAGCTCGCCCGCCTGCGCCTGCTGTGCGCTCTGCACCAGCAGCTCCTTGATCTGAAGATCGAGCGCGGCGTCGTCGCGTGTACCGAGGTTGTCCGCCGCGTACTCCAGCTGCGCAAGCCGGGCGTTCAGGCGGGTCAGCTCCTGACGGCGCGTGCGCTCCTCGGCAGTGCGGTAGACCGTGGCGACCGTCTGTCCTGCGGCTATGCGCGCACCGTCGGACAGCTCGCACACCACGACGGAGCCGTCCGCCGTCAAAACCTTCTCGTCACGCACCACAAAGCCGGAAACGGTCATCCCATCCCCGACTTCGCAGCGCACCGCCGCGGTGAGCGCATAGCCGCTGCCCGCCTTGAAAATCACGGAGAACAGCACATAGGCCAGCACCACCGCCACCAGTACGATCGATATGATCTTTAGGTAAAGTTCGCCCTGCTTTTTCATGTTTCATCCTCATGCTTGCAGGGCCGGCGCCCTACGCGTCGATGCGCACGGGCTGCAGGGGCACCAGCGTAGAGATCGCATGCTTATAGATCATCTGCTGCCGTCCCTCCGAGCTGAGCACGACGGTGAAGCTGTCGAACCCGGTCACGATCCCCTTGAGCTGAAAGCCGTTCATGAGGAACAATGTGACGGGCGTGTGCTCCCTGCGCACCTCGTTCAGAATCAGATCCTGCAAATTTTCTGCGTTTGCCATAGGTATTACCTCTTTTCTATGGGAAGCTCCGGCGGTCCCGCCGTGTTTCCTCTGTAATACCTATATTTTACTAACTTTCCGTGTCGAAAAAGGACAGCTCCCGTCGAGCAGCGGAAAAAAGTTCGGAATCCGGAAGTCCCGCGTCCAGCCAGCGCACGTCCGGATTTCGCCGGAACCATGTAAGCTGACGCTTTGCATAGCGGCGCGAGGACTGCTGCACCTGCGCAAGGGCCTCGTCCATGGAGATCTCGCCCTCGAGCGCACGGACGACCTCCTTGTAGCCGATGGCCTGCATGGCCGTGGCCGTCTCCGGCACGCCCGCGTCAAGCAGCGCCCGCACCTCGTCCGCAAGCCCCTGCTCGAACATTCTCTTTGCACGCAGGTCGATGCGGTCGTAGAGCGTCTGCCGGTCTGCAAAATTCAGACCGAGGCGCAGAGGGACGTACTTCGGCGGGACGGCCTGCGTCTGCCGGTCGTGCTCGGTCATGGTCTGCCCGGTCTCATAATAAATTTCCAGTGCACGGATGATGCGGCGGCGGTTGGAGGGATGCAGCCGCGCCGCGCTCTCGGGGTCGATCTCGCGCAGCCTTTCCAGCAGCGGCTCGATTCCCTGCTCGTCTGCAAGGCGCGTCAGCTCCTCTCGGCGGCCGGTCTGCGGGCTCGGCGCAAAGCTGCGGCCGGAGATCAGCGCATCGAGGTACAGCCCCGTTCCGCCGACTAAGATCACGGGCTTGCCGCGTGCAAGAATATCCTGCACGCACGCGTCCGCCATGGTCACATAGCGGCTCACGGAGCAGCTTTCCCACGGCTCGAGCACGTCCAGCATATGGTGCCGCACGCCCTTTTGCTCGGCGGGCGTGGGCTTGGCCGTGCCGATGTCCATGCGCTGATAGAGCTGCATGGAATCAAAGGATACGATCTCCCCGCCCGTGGCCAGCGCCAGCTCCACGGAGAGCTTCGTCTTTCCCGCGGCGGTCGGGCCGACGATACATACAATGTTGTCCATCTCAGCCCCTCTTGAACTGCCGCTCGAGCTGGCCGCGCGTCAGGCGGATGCACACCGGGCGGCCGTGCGGGCAGTATTGAATGTCGCTGCGGCTGAGAACCTCGGCCACGAGGGCGCGTTTTTCGGCCTCGTCCGTGTGGCGCGAGCCTTTGATTGCGGCCTTGCAGGCCACGGTGTGCAGCAGATTGTCGCGCAGCGCCTCGGGCGCAAGCTGCCTGCCCGCCAGAAGCTCTCCCGCCAGCGCGGTCAGGCTGGACGCGGCCTCCGCCGGATCCAGCTCCGCCGGGATCTGACGGATCGCCAGCGCACCGCCGAGGTCGGTGTAATCGTAGCCGAATTCGGCCAGCAGCGCGGAATTTTCCAGCAGAACGGCGGTTTCCTCGCGCTCGGGCGTGCAGACGATGGGCTGCAAAAGGAGCTGCGGCAGCACCGGCTCGGTGCGTGCGCGGAGTTTTTCAAAGAGAATGCGCTCGTGCGCGGCATGCTTGTCGATAAGCAGCAGCTCCGCACCCTGCTCGACGATCAGATAGGTGTCGAAGGCCTCGCCCACGAGCCGCCACGTCTGCTCGGGCAGCGGAAGGGCGGTCTGGTCGAGCGGCTCGGCTTGGTCGGAGGCGGGGGAATGGGGAGCGTCGGCAGGCGGGACGATGTGGGCATCGTCCCCTACGGAATGATTTGTAAGCTCAGCGGGCGTGTCCGTGACCGACGGGACGGGAGAATGGGAAATCCCGGCGGGCGGGACGATGTGGGCATCGTCCACCACGGAATGATTTGTAAGTTCAACAGGCGCGTCCGTGACCGACGGGGCGGGAGAATGGGGAATGCCTGCGGGCGGGACGATGTGGGCATCGTCCCCTACGGAACGGTTCGTAAGCTCAGGCGCGGGCTTCGTCGGCTCGAAGCGCGACGGACTTTTCAGGCTGTTCAGCACGGCGGCGCTGGGCTGCACGCGCGGCGCATTCTGCGCGGCCCTGGTAAATTCGCGGTATTCCTCGGCGGTCATGGTGCGGTAAAAATCCTGCTTCGGGGCGGCGGTATGGCCGGAATTCAGCTTCAGCTCCACGCGCCCGGCGTCGCCGTCGAGCGCACCCTGCACGCCGTAGCGCACGCAGTCAAAGACCTCGCGCTCGTTGAGGAACTTCACCTCCGTCTTTGCAGGGTGGACATTCACGTCCACCAGATGCTCCGGAATGTGCAGATGCAGCACGCAGGCCGGGAAGCGCCCGACCATCATGCGGTTGCGATACGCCTCCTCCAGCGCCGCCATGAGCGTCTTGGAGCGCACGAAACGGCCGTTTACGAAGAAAAGCTGGCCGCTGCGATTGCCGCGCGTGGCGGTCGGTTTGGTCACAAAGCCCGTCAGGGCGGTCTTTTCCCAATGGCTGTCCACCGCGATCATATCCTTGGCTGTCTGTCTGCCGAGAACGGCATACACCGCGCCGAGGAGCTGGCCGTCGCCCGAGGTGTGCAGCAGCTCCTCGCCCTCGCGCAGCACGCGGAAGGAAACCTCCGGATGCGCCACGGCCAGCCGCCGCACCGTGTCGAGCAGCGCCGAGCCTTCGACGGTGTCGCGTTTCATGAATTTCATACGCGCGGGCGTGTTGAAAAACAGGTCGCGCACGATGATGGTCGTCCCGTCGGGACAGCCGGCCTCCTCGCGCTGCGTGACCTTGCCAGCCTCCAGATGCAGGCTCAGGCCGAAGGGCGCGTCTGCGGTCTTGGTCAGCAGGTCGATGCGCGAGACGGACGAGATCGCCGCCAGCGCTTCGCCGCGGAAGCCGAGCGTGTGGATGGCCTCGAGGTCGGCGGCCTGCCGCAGCTTGCTCGTCGCATGGCGCAGGAAGGCCGTCTCGGCTTCGTCGGCGGGAATGCCGCAGCCGTCGTCCGTGACGCGCAGGAAGGTCATGCCGCCGTTTTGCAGCTCGACGGTGACGTTCCTCGCGCCGGCGTCAATGGCGTTCTCGACCAGCTCCTTGGCGGCGCTGGCCGGGCGCTCGACCACCTCGCCCGCGGCGATGAGGTCGGCAACATGCGGCGAAAGCTGTTGAATCTTGGGCATAAATTTCTCCTAATCAGAACAGGCCGCCCGCCTGTCCGGCGGCGGAATCGAGCAGCATAAACAGGCAGGAAATGCCGTTGATCAGCGCGTGCAGCGTGATCGAGCCCCAGATGCTTCTGGTTTTCTGGCACGCCCAGCAGAGAAACAGGCTCAGCGGGACGTACTGCACGAAGCACAAAATCAGCTCGACCGGCGACTGCATCCCGATGGCGTTGACGACGTGGATGCCCGAAAACAGCAGCACGGACAGCACATAACCCACCCACGGGCATTTTTTGCAGAACGGCGTGAACAGCACGCCGCGGAACAGGCATTCTTCATAAATGGGTGCAAGGACGACCGTGAACAGCAGCATTGCCGCCGGGTGCGCCGTGAGCATGGAGCCGACGGCCTCGTTGTTGAGGTTTTCCGGCGTGACCTGCAAGATTTCATAGATCACCGTGATCAGGTTTGACGTGACGGCGCACAGGCCGTAGGCGATGCCGACGGGCAGGAAGAACCAGCCCAGCCTGCGCTCCTTCACGGGCGCGAGAGAATCGAACAGGAACGGCCGGAAAATCAGCGCGACGGCGATGAAATTCACGGAGAAGAAAATGACGTTGACCAGATAATTGCCGTTCTGGCTGGCCGGGTCGATCTTCAGCCAATCGGCAAGATAGGGCAGCAGCGGCTGAAAGCCGAACAGATAGAACAGCAGGTAGGCGGCGCCCGCCAGAAGCGCGCCCTTTTTGGGCGTGACGACGTCGCGCGGGAACAACGGCTTCATAAGATTCCCCTTTACAGCATTTGTTTTAATTCATACAACGCGTTCATGGCCTCGATGGGCGTGAGCGTTTCGACCGCGATGGATTCCAGCTTGCGGCGCAGGGCGTCGTTTTCCATCGAGGTGATAGAGAATTGGTCGGGCGCGGCCACGGTCACGGTGCGCACGGGCGCGCCGCTTTCCAGATCCTTCAGAAGCTCCCGCGCGCGGGAGACGACCCGGTCGGGCAGCCCCGCGAGCTTTGCGACCTCGACGCCGTAGGAATCGTCGGCCGCGCCGGGCACGATCTTGCGCAGGAACACGATGTCTCCGCCGCGCTTTTTCACCGCGATATTATAGTTGCGCACGCCGGGCAGCTCCTGCTCAATGTCCGTCAGCTCGTGGTAGTGCGTGGCAAAGAGCGTCTTTGCGCCGAGGCGCTTGGGATCGGCGGCGTATTCCAGCACCGCGCGGGCAATGGCCATGCCATCAAAGGTCGAGGTGCCGCGCCCGATCTCGTCGAGAATCAAAAGGCTGCGCGGCGTGGCGTTCTTGAGAATTTCCGCGACCTCGGCCATCTCCACCATAAAGGTCGATTTGCCGGAGGCGAGGTCGTCCGACGCGCCGATGCGCGTGAAAATGCGGTCTACCACGCCGATGCGCGCGGATTTGGCGGGCACGAAGCTGCCCATCTGCGCCATCAGGACGATGAGCGCGACCTGACGCATATAGGTCGATTTACCGGCCATGTTCGGGCCGGTGAGGATGGCCACGCGGTCGGCCTCGCCATTGAGATGCGTGTCGTTCGGGACGAACAGCGCATCCTTGAGCACGCGCTCGACGACCGGGTGGCGGCCGTCCTTGATGTTGATCTCGCCGGAGAGGTCGATCTCCGGGCGGCAGTAGTTATTTTTCACGGCGACGGACGCAAAGTTTGTCAAAACGTCCAGACACGCCGCCGCATGCGCCGTGCGCTGCACGCGCTCGGCCTGCTCGGCCAGCTTCATGCGCACCTCGGTGAACAGCTCATATTCCAGCGCGGAGATGCGGTCCTTCGCCGTCAGAATTTCGCTTTCCAGCTCCTTCAGCTCCGGCGTGATGTAGCGCTCGCCGTTGGCCAGCGTCTGCTTGCGGATGTAATGCTCGGGCACCATGGACACCTGCCCCTTGGCGACCTCGATGTAATAGCCGAACACGCGGTTGTAGCCCACGCGCAGATTGCGGATGCCGGTTTTTTCCTTTTCCTCGGCTTCGATACGGGTCAGCGTGCCCGTGCCGCCGGAGACGATGTCGCGCAGGCGATCCAGCTCGGCGTTATAGCCCGCGCGGATGATACCGCCCTCGCGCAGGGTGAAGGGCGGCTCGTCGGCGATCGCACGCTCAACCAGCTCGCGCAGGTCGGCAAGGCCGTCCAGCTCGCCGGCCAGCACGCCGAACAGCGCCGCCTTGCGTGCCGCAGCCATGTCGTGCAGCGCGGGAAGCGTCCGGCAGCCGGAGGCAAAGGACACAAGGTCGCGGGCATTGGCCGTGCCCGTCACGACACGCGCCATCACACGCTCGAGGTCGGACACCTCGCGCAGCAGCTCGCCCAGCTCCTCGCGCACGACGGTATCCTGCGTCAGCTCCTCCACCGCACCGAGACGGCGCTCGATGCGCTTCGGGCTGAGCAGCGGCCTTTCCAGCCAGCTTCGCAGCATGCGGCTGCCCATGGCCGTTTTGGTCTTGTCCAGCACCCACAGCAGGCTTCCGCGCTTTTCCCCGGAGCGCATGGTCTCCGTCAGCTCCAGATTGCGGCGGGCGGTGAGATCCAGCTCCAGAAAGCGCCCGCTGACGTAAAATTCCAGCGTGCGGACGTGCGCGATGCTCGCCTTCTGCAATTCCTTCAAGGTATAAAGCAGCGCGCCCGCGCTCTGCCAGACGACGGGCAGCTTGTCCAGCCCGAGCGCCGCAAGATTCTGGCCGAACTGCTTTTCGACCGTCGCGGCGGTGGTGGTTTCATCGAATAATTCGTCCTGACCGGCGTCGGCGCAGCAGCCGAGCCGCTCGGAAATGGCCTCGGTCAGCTCCTTGCAGGTCAGCGCCTCGCCGCCGCGCAGAATTTCCGCAGGCATGAAGCGCCCCAGTTCGGAAAGCATGCGGTCAACAGCCTGTTCGCCCTCGGCCACGGTGGCGTAAAACGCGCCCGTGGACACGTCGCAGAAGCTCAGGCCGAAGCGCCCGCCCGCGCCGTAGACGCAGGCGAAGTAGTTGTTGCGGCTCTCGTCGAGCATGGAGCTTTCCGTGACGGTGCCGGGCGTGACGACGCGGATAATATCGCGCTTGACCAGCCCCTTGGCCAGCGCAGGGTCCTCCATCTGCTCACAGATGGCGACCTTGTAGCCGCGCGCGACCAGACGGGCAATGTAGCTCTCGGCGGAGTGGAAGGGCACGCCGCACATGGGCGTCTGATCCTCCTTCTCCTTGCCGCGGTCGCGCGTGGTCAGGGTGAGATCCAGCTCCTTGGAGGCCAGGCGCGCGTCCTCGGAGAACATTTCGTAAAAATCGCCCAGCCGGAAAAAGAGCAGACAGTCCGGGTGTCGCTCCTTCATTTCCACATATTGGCGCATCATGGGCGTCAGCTCCGCCATGCCTGATCTCCTCTTTTCTGTCTTGTTGTTAGCGTCGCTTGACAAGGGCACATATGCCCGCAGGACACACCGGCACGCCCGGCGGGTCTTCAAGTTTTCCCAGAGGATAAACGGCAGTTGGCAAGGCAGACGAGGCAGATGGGCTGACGCCCATCAACGAGGATAACGAAACCAGATGTCGTTTAGACCTGGGAAAACCATGTGTGCTCTTGTCAAGCGACGCTAAATCTATTTGATTACCGCAGATCGCCGGTCAAGCTCCACGTCGTGCAGCCCGTGATCTCCACGTCGGCAAATTGCCCGATCAGCGCGTCGTCTCCCGCGAAGCGCACGAGGCGGCCGCCGTCGGTGCGTGCGGTGAGGGCCTCGCCGTCGCGGCCGTCCACGAGCACATGCACGGTCGTGCCGATGTAGGCGCGGTGCTTTTCCTCGGAAATTCGGTTCTGCACCGCTAGCAGCCGGTCGAAGCGGCGGTTCTTGTCGGCCTTGGGCGTGGGATCGTCCATCTTTGCGGCGGGCGTGCCCTCGCGCGGCGAGAAAATAAAAGTGAACAGCGCGTCGTAGCGCACGCGCTCGATCAGATCAATGGTGGCCTCAAAGTCCTCCTCGGTCTCGCCGGGGAAGCCGACGATCACGTCGCTGGTCAGCACCAGCTCCGGCATCAGGCTGCGGCCGTAGTCCACGAGCGAGAGATACTGCTCGGCGGTGTAGCGGCGGTTCATCAGCTTCAGGATGCGGTCGCTGCCGGACTGGAAGGGCAGATGGAGCTGCTTGCAGATCTTCGGATACTTCGCCATGGTCTCAAAGAGCTTCCGGCTTGCGTCCTTGGGATGTGAGGTCATGAAGCGCAGGCGGAACTCGCTCGGAAGCTGCGCGACCTGCGCCAGAAGATCGGAAAAATCGACGCCGAGGCCGAGATCCTTGCCGTAGGAATTGACGTTCTGGCCGAGCAGCGTGATCTCCTTGTAGCCCTGCGCCAGCAGGCCGCGGCATTCTTCGAGGATGTCCTCGGGCAGGCGGCTGCGCTCGCGGCCGCGCACATAGGGCACGATGCAGTAGGAGCAGAAATTATTGCAGCCGTACATGACGGAGACCCACGCCTTGAGCGTGTTCGTGCGCACAACGGGCAGATGCTCCGCAATCGCGCCGGCGGAGTCCTCCGTGGCGAACACGCGCTTGCCGGTGGTCAGAACGCGCAGCAGAAGCTCCGGAAACTGCCACAAATGATGCGTGGAAAACACGCCGTCCACATGCGGATAGGACTTTTTGATGCGCTCGGCCACCTGCGGCTGACCCATCATGCACCCGCAGACGAAAATTTTCTGCCTCGGATGGCGGCGCTTGGTGTGCACCAGCGCACCGACGTTGCCAAAGACGCGCTGCTCGGCGTGCTCACGCACGGCGCAGGTGTTTAACACGACAACGTCCGCGCCCTCCTCGGACTCGGAGAAGCCGTAGCCCGCGCACTGGAGCATGCCGCGGATCTGCTCGGAATCGGCCTCATTCTGCTGACAGCCATAGGTGTCCACATAGGCCAGCGGCGTCACGCCCTGCGCCTGCCAGTATTCCTGAATTTCGCCGCAGATCGCGGCCTGACGCTCGAGCGCCTCGGGCGGAATGACGGTCGTTTTTGTTTCCAAAGGAGCTGCCCCCATCGTTCTTTTTAGTATCTTATTTTATCATTTCTTTTTCGCTATTGCAAGATAGTTTTTGACAACCGCAGGTTTTGGGGGTATAATATAGAAAATATCAGCGAAGGAGCGATTCCCTATGACCAATCCGAATGCTTTCCGTTTTCATCACGATCACGACCATGACCACGAGCATTGCCATGAGCACGAGCATGACTGCCACGAATGCGGCGGCTGCGATCCCATGACCGAGACGCTTGCGCTTATGCAGTATATGATAAACCACAACGCCGCGCACGCGCACGAGCTGGAGGGACTTGCCAAAAAGCTGGGCGAGCTGGGCAACGAAGCTGCCGCGCAGCAGGTTCTGGCCGCCGTTTCCGAGTTTGAGAAGGGCAATGTCCGCCTGTCTGCGGTGCTGGCGTCGCTGAAATAAGGAGGAAGCGCCATGTGTCTTTCCACGGTGTACAAAAATCAGATCTCGCCCGAGACGGTCGCCATGCCGAATGTCATGAAAATTGACGTTGACGGCGATATGGTCATCCTGACCGACCTATTCGAACGCCAGATGGCCATCCACGGCACGCTTGTCACGGCGAATCTCGTCGATGGCACAGCCGTCGTCAAGGAGGCAGAATAAAACCACAACCCGGCGGGAGAGGCTTCTCCCGCCGGGTTTGTTATGCATAAAAACGTTAACGTCTCCCGAAACCGGCACACTCCGTAGGGGCCGATGCCCACATCGGCCCGCCGGTAAAGCCCGGCGCCGCTTCGTAGGGGCCGATGCCCACATCGGCCCGCCGGTAAGCCCGGTGCCACTTCGTAGGGGCCGATGCCCACATCGGCCCGCCGGTAAAGCCCGGCGCCGCTTCGTAGGGGCCGATGCCCACATCGGCCCGCCGTGCAGGCACTCGGAATCTCAAAATAAGGCTGGCAGCAGGGTCACACCCGGCGGAACTCGCCCGGCGTTTTGCCGGTGTCGCGGCGGAACACGTTGGCAAAGGCGTTCGACGAGGTAAACCCGCACAGCGCCGCGATCTTTGCCACGGAATACTCCGTGCTGCGCAGCAGCACCTTCGCCTTTGCCAGCCGCAGGCGCGTGATGCGCGCATAGGGCGCTTCTCCGTAACGCTTCTTGAAAAGTGAGATAAAATAGCCGCGCGTGAAGCCGCTGCGCTCGACCAGCTCGTCGAGCGTGATTTTTTCGCAAAAATGCAGGTCAATGTAGCTCTCGATGCGCTCCATCACGTCCGCCGGATCGTTCTGCGGCAGACGCGCCGCCGGGCGGAAATGATCCTCGATCAGTGCCGAGACCACCAGACCGCCCAGCGCGGCAAGGTCTGCCGCATCGGTCTGTGCGCCCTTGGAAAATTCCTGCTCAAACAGGCGCAGATAGGTTCCGAGCGTCTCGCTCACGGCAAAAATACTCTCGAGCCTGCGTCCGGCCAGCCCTTTTTCGGCTAAACGGCGCTCGAAATACGCCGGCTCGACCACAATGCTGCAATTCGACACGTCGCAAAGCTCCACGGCCTGCGCGTGCCGCGCGCCGCTCTGGATGGGATAGGCATAGCCTACGCGGCCGAAGTACACGTCGTCGCCCTGCATGATCTGCGGCGCGGGCGTGAGCGGCAGCAGAAATTCATAGGCCGCGTGGCTGTGCGCAAACGGCCGGACGGTCTGATCCGGCGAACGGCGCAGCACCGCGACCGACAGAAAATCGCAGTAATAGTGGTCGCAAAGCTCCGTCAGATAGCGCCGGTCCGGATAATGCGCGTCAAACAGGGACTGCTGCGCGCTCATTTATCGCTCCCCGTGCCGCGCCGCTCGACGCACTCGTCCAGATTGTGGCGAAAGACCATCGTGCGGAAGGGTGTTTCCGGCGTCCAGCGGAAGATATTTTTCCGGTGCGTGAACAGCATCAGCAGCGGCAGGACGAGCAGAAGCACCGTAACGTCGGTATTCCCCGTCCAAAAATAGTACATCGGGACATAGGCCGTGGCCGTGAAGGCCGGCACAAGGCTTGCGCGGTTACAGATCACACCGAACACAAAGGCTGCCGCCAGCAGCGGCAGCACCAGCGCAGGCGTGAGCGCGAGGATCGTCCCGCACATGCACGCGACGCCCTTACCGCCGCGAAAACGCAACCAGACCGGAAAAATATGCCCGAGCGTGCAGACCAGACCCGCCAGCGGTGCAGCGTAGACATTGCCCGGCACGAGATAGCGCCCTGCCAGCACGCACAGCGCCGCCTTGCACACGTCAAGCAGCATCACCACGAGCGCGAGCTTGAAGCCGAGCGCAAACATGGCGTTCGTCGCGCCGGCGTTGCCCGTGCCGCAGCTACGGATGTCCACGCCCTTCTTGCGGCGCGTGAGCAGATAGGCCGGGTTGATGCCGCCGATCAGATAGGAGCACAGCGCAAGCACAATCAGTCTCATTCGGATTCCCCCTTCGCTTTCCCCCATTTTATCACGTTTTTCGCGGTTCGTAAAGGGGAAAAGCGTGCGTTCGCAGCTTGCAAATTTTCCAAAAATGTAGTATAAATAAGGCAGTCAATGTGCGCAAGGAGGTAGCTATGCCGAACTTTACGAAAATGGCGATCAGAGCATCGTTTATCAAGCTGCTCAATGAGCGGCCGCTGAATCAGATCACCGTGAAAGACATTGTCGTTGACTGCGGCATCAACCGCAACACGTTTTACTACCATTTCCCGGACATTCCCACGCTGGCGCAGGAGGTCATCACACAGGAGGCCGACCAGATCATCCATAAGTATCCGAAGATCGAGTCCATCGAGCAGTGCCTGAGCGTGGCGGTGGAGTTTGCGCTGGAGAACCGCCGCGCCGTGCTGCATCTTTACAACTCGGCCAACCGCGACCTGTACGAGCAGTACCTGATGAGCGTGTGCAGCCATGTGGTCACGGTGTATGTGAACACAACGCTGGGCGACCGCAAAATGCCGGACTATGACAAGGCGCTTTTGATCCGCTTCTTCAAGTGCACCTGCTTCGGGCAGATCGTCGAGTGGATGGACGGCGGCATGAAGGAGGACATTCGCGTGCCTTTCCAACGCCTGTGCGAGCTGTTCCACGGCATGTCGGAGGAATATGTGCAGCGCAGCATCGCCTCGGCAAAGTGAGAATTTTTGATTATATTTATATTTTATATATAGTATAAAATACACCCGCGGGTTCCGGCCGGAACCCGCGGGTGTGCTTGCTGCCGCTTATTTCAGACGCTTGTCGCACTTGACGGCGAGCTTGGAGCCGAGGCTCTGGAAGATCTGCACCAGCAGGATGAGGAACACCACGGCGAAGGCCATGACGACGTACTGATAGCGATTGTAGCCGTAATTGATGGCGATCTTGCCGAGGCCGCCGCCGCCGATCGCGCCGCTCATGGCCGAATAGCCCAGAACGGTCGTGACCGCGATGGTCGCGTTGGAGATCAGGGAGGGCACGGCCTCCGGCAGCATCACCTTGACAATAATTTGCAGAGGAGAAGCGCCCATGCTCTGCGCGGTTTCAATGATATTGGGGTTGATCTCACGCAGGCTGCCCTCCACCAGACGGGCGATGAAGGGAAAGGCGGCAATGACCAGCGGCACGATGGTCGCGGGCGTGCCGACGACCGTGCCAACAATCAGGCGCGTCAGCGGGAACACCAGAATCATCAGGATCAAAAACGGCACCGAGCGCAGCAGGTTGATGACGACGTTCAGCACATGCAGCAGCCAGCGCGGCACGCGCAGGATTTTTCCGTCCTCACCCGCGACGAGCAGCACCCCCAGCGGCAGCCCGATCAGGATGGCGAAAAACGTGGACAGGAGCGTCACATAGACCGTCTCCCAAATGGCAAGCGGGAACTGCGTTTTCAGAACCTCCAGCGCGGTTTGGACGGATTCGGGAAGATTACTCACGGTTTTCCACCTCCTCAACGAGAATGTCGGGAATCGCTTTGAGATATTGCATCGCCCGCGCCAGCGCGTCCGCGCCGCCGGGGATGCCGAGGATCATGTTGCCATAGGCCTTGTCGCCGATGCTCTTGGTCGAGGCGGCCAGAATGCTCGCGGCAATGCCGCAGTCGATGGCCATCTGTGCAATCATGGGCGCCATGGTCGCCTTGGCCCCGTTGAACACCACGCGCAGCACGCCGCCCTCGTCAAAGTGCGCAACGCTCTGCTCGTAGCCGTCTGGATAGACCAGACGCTTGGCCGCCTTGGACTGCGGAGAGGTAAAGACTTTGTTGACCTCGCCCTCCTCGGCGACCTCGCCGTTGTCCAGAATCGCCACGCGCGTGCAGATCTGCTCGACCACGCTCATCTGGTGCGTGATGACGATCACGGTGATGCCCAGCTTGTCGTGAATGTCGCGGATGAGCGCGAGGATAGACTGCGTGGTCTGCGGGTCGAGGGCGCTCGTGGCCTCGTCGCAGAGAAGAATTTTCGGATGCGTCGCCAGCGCGCGCGCAATGGCCACGCGCTGCTGCTGGCCGCCGGAGAGCTGTGCCGGGTAGGCCTTGCGCTTGTCGCCCAGTCCGACCAGCTCCAGAAGCTCCGCCGCGCGCCTCATCGCCTCCGAGTGCTTCACGCCCGCAAGCTCCATCGGGAAACACACGTTTTTCTGGCAGTTGCGCTGCATGAGCAGGTTGAAGCCCTGAAAGATCATGGTAATGTCGCGGCGCTTCTCGCGCAGCTTGCCGTCCGGCAGCGCAGCAAGATCGACGCCGTCGATCAGGATGCGGCCCTCGGTCGGCCGCTCAAGCAGATTGATGCTGCGCACGAGCGTGCTTTTGCCTGCGCCGCTCATGCCGATGATGCCGTAAATTTCGCCGTCCGGAATGGTCAGGTTGATGTTTTTCAGCGCTTCGACCGTCCCGTCCGAGGTGGTAAAGGTCTTTGACAGGTTTTGGATCTCGATCATTTCGTCCCCTCCACAGGGAAACAGCGCCGTCTGGGATCAGGCGGCGTTGTCTCGTTCAGATTTTATTTGTTCAGTGCGTCGAGAGAAGTCTGCTTGCCGCCGTAGAGACCCATCGGCTCAACGTGGATGGACGCGACGGACACGATGTGCGTGCCGTTCTCGGCGTTGAAGTCCTCCAGATAGGGCAGATGCTGGAAGTAGTTGGCATCAACCTCGCCGCTCTCGACGACGTTGTTCGGCTGGACGTAATCGCTGAATTCCAGAATGTTGAGGGTGATGTTCTTCTCGGCCAGAATGTCCTTGACAACAGCCAGAATCTCGGCGTGCGGCGTGGGAGAAGCGGCGATGGAGATGGTCGTTCCGGCCAGCGCGTCGTAATTGACGGTGGCGTCGAAGCCGTCGGTGGGGTTGTCAACGGTGCTGATGACCGCGCCCGCGTACTTCTCCGCGATGAAATCCGCGACCTGCTTGCTCTCCAGCGCGGCCTTGAGGGCCTTGACGGAATCGGTGGACTCGGTGCCCTCCTTCACGGCCAGGATGTTGGCATAGGCGGAGGAGGAGCCTTCGATCGCAAGGGAATCCTTCACCGGGTTCAGGCCGGCGGAGATGGCGAAGTTGGAGTTAATGACGGCGTAGTCCACGTCCTTCAGCACATTGGGGATCTGCGCGGCGTCCAGCTCCTGGAACTTGATGCCGAGGGGATTTTCCGCGATGTCGTTGACGGTGGCAGTGATGCCGGCGCCGTCCTTGAGCTTGATGTAGCCCTGATCCTGCAAAAGCAGCAGCGCACGGGCTTCGTTGGTCGTGTCATTGGGAACAGCGATGGTGATGGAATCGGACTTGCCGCAGGCGGACAGAATGCCAAGCGCGAGGATCAGCGCGAGGACGAGAGCAAAAATCTTTTTCATAGTTTTATAACACCTTTCTGAAATGATTGAAATAAATTTTTATTCGTTAGAAGCTGTATAAATTCACATTCGTTCCCGCAGAAGGTTTGCGCGGACGAGGGCGTTTCTGGAATGCTTCATAAAGAAAACCTCCGTGGGCAAAAATAAAACCGGGACGGCTCCGACGGAGCCTCCCGGATAAAAACGGCTTTGTGCGGACGTTACCGCGTCGCTTTTCTCGGAGAACGCGCCGGAAAATGGGCATTGCAAAGCATGCACATGCTGCACATGCGCATCTGCATCATTCGAGCGGTCTCAAAAGCCTTTGCCATACCGCGGTTCTCCTTTCGTGCAATAGATTCTGGGGGTATGATAGCGCATTGCCGCGGATTTGTCAAGAAAAAAGCATGAAAAAATTTGCATTCGGAGTTTTGCACGAAGCGGCGGCGTGTTTTCCGCAGGAAAAAAGGCATACTAGCAAAAAGGAGCTGATTTTTTATGAATCTGAACAACACCGAATATGCGCGTCTGGCCGACCGCCTCGCGCCGAAATCGCATCTGGCCAGAGATCTGTTCAATGCGTTCTGGACAGGCGGGCTAATCTGCGTGCTCGGCCAGCTTCTGCTCAACGGCTTTTCGGCCGCCGGGCTGGACAAGCAGAGCGCAGGCACGGCGGTGAGCGTCTGTCTGGTGTTTTTGTCGGCGGTTCTGACGGGATTTGCCGTGTATGACGACATTGCAAAGCTCGCGGGCGCGGGCACGCTGGTGCCCATCACGGGCTTTGCCAACTCCATCGTCGCACCGGCGGTGGAATTCAAGACCGATGAGAGTGATATAATAGGACTCAGTCAGAAAGCCTTTAAGCATTTAGACGCGAGTATGATGATTTAGTCCAAACAATTACATTTAGAAAGGAGTTTGTATTCGAGCAACATATTCAATCATAACCTGCCACACAGAAAAGCCGAATGAGCGTTGAAACCCATTCGGCTTTTCCTATTTCATGAGGAGGATAAGAATGAAAAAACAAGGCGTACTGATTTATGATGATGTGATCGACCGGATGGACATTCGCTTCGGGCCGTTGGATTACTACGGCGGCCTTCACTGCGGAGAACGGCTGGAGGTGCTGCTTGACGGAGAGTGGATCCCGACGAGAATCGAACTCGGTGAGTTCTGGTATCTCAAGGGCGTTAAGCTGATCAAGCTGAATGGACTGATTGTAAGAATCGAAGACTGATACTATGTGACGACGGAAAGGCCGTCTTTTTTATTATTCCAAGGAAGGAGGCGCTGATGTTGAAATGCTTGATGAAGTATGAATGGGTAAAGCTGCGAAGAGATACCCTGCCGGTCGGCAAAGGTATTATGGGTGCCTGGGCAAAGCTTGCCGCCCGAGCTGCATTTCGCAAAGGACACGCCTCCTACTGTGGCCATAAGAACGCTGTGAGCCCCGGAATGTGGTCCGGAGGTATTGTTGGGCTGAAGAGTATTCTCGGCACCAGAAGCCGTACACAGGCTTTAGAGATAATGGATAAGCTATCAGCCCTCGGTTATCTGAAATACACGCTGGACGGCAAAACCAAAAAGCTGACCTATCAATTAACGGATTGGGTCGTAAAATGCTCCGGTGAGGAGTGCATGAACGGAACC
>CAKUMO010000038.1 GCA_934667815.1 uncultured Oscillospiraceae bacterium | reverse complement strand
CGTAATGCCCGCACCGTTTGGTGCGGGCAGTTTTTGCTTTGCCCCGTGGGACTCGAACAGGGCGGCGCTCCGCAGAGTGCAGCCAACAGTCCGGTGGACTGTTGGCTCAGCGTGCCGAAAAGAATTTTTCGACACGCTGACTCGCCGTTTTTTACCGGTGAGTGCTTTTATTTTAATAGGTATGTCCAGCTTGGATTGCCGAGCAGACCGTCCACGCCGAGGTTGTGCTCGGCCTGCATCCTGCGCACGCCCGCCTCCATCTTCGGCCCGAACAGCTTGTCCGTCGCGGGAATGGCGTGGGGATAATAGCCCTTGTCCTTCATCAGCAGCATGGCCGCACGCACGTCGTTGCCGCTCATGCCGCGCTTGAGCATTCTCAGCTCCATGGTGATCGTGTCCTCCTTTTTCGGTTCTTCAGGTGCCGGTGTGACCGGCTCGTCCTCGGTGGCCTTGCTGGCATAGTCCGGCAGGCCGAAGCCACGGATGTACCGGCCGTTGACCGCAATCTCGCGGTATCCGACCGCGTCATTTTTGTTGCCCTCAATGACGGTGATGGTCTTGCCGTCGCAGGCCACCACGATGCCGACGTGGCTTGCGCCGCCGGTGCAGTCGCCCACGCCGCTGTCGCCCCACGCGTACATGATGACGTCGCCGGGCTTCGGGACGTAGCTGTCGCTCTCCTGCCAGCGCCCCAGCTTGCGATACAGCTCGATCATGTTCCACACGCCGACCTCCGTCGGCATAATGTCCGTCAGGCCGAGCTTGATCGCCACCGCCGAGACAAATCCCGCGCACCATGCGTCGGTGTACTTCAGCGCATAGCCGCGTGCCAGCGGCCGGTGCGAGTTGTACACGTCCACGATCTGACGGTGACTGCCGTCGGATTCTTTGCAGCCGATCCACGCCTTCGCGGCGGCTACGACTTTTTCTCTGATTTGTGCCTCTGTCATGGCTCACGCCCCCCTTTTGTAGCTGGCGTTGCTGATCCCCAGCAGCACGCCGAGGAAGGTATCCGCAGCCGTGATCGTGCCGACGACCTGCTCCCCGTAGGGAAGCCCCCAGATACCGGAAAGCGCGAAGTACAGCGTGCCCAGCGCGGGCAGCAGATACAGCGCGATCCACTTCAGTACGTCATAGACCTTGTTGCTCAACTTCATGTTTCATACTCCTTTCAAATCTCCGCTTTCGCGGCTTTTTCCGTTTTTTCCCTGCTGTCAAAGCAGCTTTCCCAGCACCGCGCCCACCAGCACCGAGACCAGCGCCGTGATGATTGCCGTCACCACACCGTCCCAGCGCTTGCCCGGCTTCTCGATGACCCGGCGCAGACTGACCTTGATCTCGGAAACGTCGGATTTCGTGTGCTCGACGTCCTTTTGCAGGCCGTAGATCGCTTGCAGGAGCCTGTCCTGCTCGTCCATGCGGGCCTCGAGGCGGTCGATGCGGTGCGTGTTGGATTTGCTCCGCTGCTCGACCTCGACGATGCGATTTTCCGTGTCCATGCGTATCCCTCCCTTCAAAAACCGGCGAAAAATCAACCGAAATTGCCGCAGGATGTGCAGCACCCGTGCGGCGGACAGGTGTCTATGCTGTACGGAATGCTGCCTTTTTCGACAGGGACTCCACAGGGCTTTGTTGGAAATTAACAAAAATATGCCATGTTTTTTGACAGTTATTACGACGGGAAACATCTTCCTTTTTGCCGCCGCATCGTGTATAATAATCAGTACCACAATGTGGACAAGCACCCCACATTAGTATAAAAGGAGGAAGACCATGAAGAAATTTCTATCCCTGATCCTGGCGATCGTGTTGGTTGTCGGTCTGTTGGTACCGGCAGTCAGCGCAGAGACAGGCGAGGCAGAAACCAAAGCATTGGCAACCTGGACCGGTGGCACGAGTGTCACCAACAACGGCACGTCTGACGTCCTCAAGGACATCACGATGACCATGAAGGACAGCGGCGACGCGCTGAACGCCTACGGCAGCCTTGGTTTTACAACCAGCACCTTTGGCAGTTATAGCGCACAGCCGTGGTACGGCGGCGACTTCAATGCCGATACGACTTATGGCTACCTGGAATTTACCGCCAAGACCACCGGCTACGAGAATCTTGAGATCAAGACCATCCTCGGCAACAACGGTAAGGCTCCTCTGTCCTATGCAGTCAGCGTCTCCGTTGACGGCGGCAAGACTTGGACAAAGGCCGAGGGCACTCTGACCGCTCCCTCCGGCAAGGTCAACACGCTTGACAAGGCGACGACTTCCTCCGTGAAGCTCCCGGCAGCGGCGGCAAATCAGGAGAGCGTGATCGTTCGCATTGCGCAGGCAGCTAGAAATACGCACACGAAGGACAGCAATGCCGGCAACCTGTACGTTTATGAAATTGCACTCACCGGCACGGTGAAGGGCGAGGACAAGCCCACCGAGCACGAGACCTTCGACTTCGCATTCCTCACCACCTCTGACCTCCACGGCCAGATCTACGCGACCGACTACTCCGCAGGCTACGAAAAGAGCGGCACCGGCAGCACCGGCCTGACCCGCATTGCAACCTACATCAAGCAGATGCGCGAGAAGTACGGCGACAACCTGTTTGTCTCCGACATCGGCGACACCATTCAGGGCGCTCCCCTGACCTATTACTACGCATTCAACAAGCCCGATGTGGATGATCCCGCCATGAAGGCGTTCCGCACCATCGGCTATGACATGTGGGTCGTGGGCAACCACGAGTTCAACTACGGCCTGACCATCCTCAACCGCCAGCTCGACTACCTGACCTCCGAGAGCAGCGGCAAGGAATCTCAGGTCAACGTCCATATGGCCAACTACCTCGATGCGGCGGCCAGAGAGGCCGACAGCACGAGCTGGAAGACCTGGAAGGGCTATGCTCCCTACGAGATCAAGGACTTCAACGGTGTGAAGGTCGCCGTCATCGGCTTCGGCAACCCCAACATCGCAAAGTGGGACATCCCCGAAAACCGTGCGGGCATCTATTTTGCCGGCATCTATGAGACCTACAAGCACTATGAGACCGAAATGCTCGAAAAGGCCGACATGATCGTTGTCATCTCTCACAGCGGCGTCGGCTCCGAGGCCGTCTCCGGCGATTCCTCTGAGGACTCCGTGAAGTACCTCGTCGAGCACACCAACTCCATCGACTTCGTGTTCTCCGGCCATGAGCACGGCAAGACCGTCCTGACCGCCCAGAACCTCGACGGCAAGACCATCCCCATCGTGCAGCCCAACACCAAGGCAAAGGCCATCGGTCAGGTCATTGTGACCTATGACAAGACCGACAAGAAGGTCGTCAAGGTCGATGCGCAGGATATCGACATGAAGAACCAGCCGGTCGATACCGAGCTGGCAGAGATCCTGAAGCCCTATGAGGAAACCACTTGGAACGACTATATGCTTAAGGTCATCGGCAAGGCGACCGACGACTACCCCGCAGCGAAGCTCGGCGAAGCGCCCTCCGCATTCATGGATCTGGTCAACAAGGTTCAGATTCTCGGCGCTTATGACAACACCGGCAAGAACACGCCGGACGATCCCACCGACGACACCCCCGCAATGCTCTCCATCTCCGCACCGCTGACCGCGGGCAGCAGAGAAAACCTCATCCCCAAGGGCAATATTTACCTCGGCGATATGTTCAGCCTCTACCGCTTCGAGAACTGGTTCTACCAGATCAAGATGACCGGTAAGGAAGTCCGCACCTGGCTGGAGTGCTCCGGCACGAAGATCAAGGCGGACGGCACCGTGACCGACCTGACCTACTATGACGTCATCTACGGCGAAGGCTTCTCCTACACCCTCGACTATGCGAAGCCCGAAGGCTCCCGTGTGGTCAAGATGACCTACAACGGCAAGGCAGTCACCGACGATCAGGAATTCACAGTCGTTGTCAACAACTATCGTTACAACGGCGGCGGCGGCTATGTTGACTACCTCAACAGCAACGGCTGCTCCTTCACCCCGAACGATCCTGCCCGCATCATCTACTCCACGCAGTTCGACATGCTCAACGGCGAGGACGAAGGTCAGGCACGCACCCTGCTTATCCGCTACATCGAGAAGGAAACCGCAGGGAAAAACGAAGGCATCAAGCCGGAGATCACCTCCACCTGGAAGATCATTGCCTCCTCCGACAAGTTTGCCGGTAAGACCGTCATCCTCCACTCCAACGACGTCCACGGCGCCATCGACGGCTATGCCTACATGGCCGGTCTCAAGGAGGAATACGAAGCCGCCGGTGCGAACGTCATCGTTGTCGATGCAGGCGACTACAGCCAGGGCACCGTTTATGTCAGCGTCTCCAAGGGCGCCGACGCCATCACCATGATGAATGCTGCCGGTTACGACGTCGTCACCCTCGGCAACCACGAGTTTGACTACGGCTACGAGCAGATCGTCAGCAACATGAAGGCCTTCAACGGCAAGGTTCTCTGCGCAAACGTCCTCAAGGACGGCAAGTCCATCTACGACGGCCACACCATCGTCGAGAAGGGCGGCGTGAAGATCGGCTTCTTCGGTCTGGAGACGCCCGAGGCCAGCACCAAGGCCAACCCCGCCCTCATCAAGGGTCTGGAATTCCCCGCAGCAGAAAAGCTCTATGAGATCGCGAAGAACGAAGTCGCTGCTCTGAAGGCCGAAGGCGCTGACATCATCGTCTGCCTCGCCCACCTCGGCGTTGACAACGAGTCCGAGCCGAACCGTTCCTACGATCTGTATCAGAATGTGAAGGGCATCGACTTCGTCATCGACGGCCACTCCCACACTGTAATGACCGCGGGCAAGGACGGCCAGCCCATCCAGTCCACCGGTACTGCGTTTGCGAATGTCGGCCTGATCGAGATCGACAACGCCACCAAGAAGATCACCGCCAACTCCCTTATCAAGGTTGACAACACGACCCCGAAGGACGGAGAGGTCGCTGCTCTGGCCAAGAAGATCAAGGCCGGTATCGACGCTGCCTACGGCGAAGTCTTTGCAAAGACCGAGGTCGAGCTGAACGGCGCCAAGGATCCCGGCAACCGCACGCAGGAGACCAACCTCGGCGACCTCATTACCGACTCCATGCTGTGGAAGATCAAGCAGAGCGCTGCCGATCTTAACATCGCGGAGGAGAACATCGTTGCCATCACCAACGGCGGCGGCATCCGCGCCACCATCAAGAAGGGCAACATCACCAAGAAGGACGTCAACACCGTTCTGCCCTTCGGCAACACCGTCGCGGTCGTTTATGTCACCGGCGCTGAGCTGCTCGAGGCGCTTGAGGCCTCCACTTACAGCACGCCCGGCGCGATCGGCGGCTTCCCGCAGGTTGCAGGCATGAAGTTCACCATCGACACCACCAAGGAATTTGACAAGGGCGATCTGTATCCCGGCTCCACCTATCATCAGCCGAAGTCCATCAAGCGCGTCAGCATTCAGGAAATCAACGGCAAGCCGTTCGACCCGAAGGCGACCTACGCGGTTGTGACCAACAACTTCCTTGCCGCCGGCGGCGACACCTACTATGCGTTTGCAAGTGCTTCTTCCCAGTTTGACACCGGCCTGCCGCTCGACGAGGTCCTGATGGAGTACATCACCGAGGGGCTCAATGCGACCGTCACCGCGAAGCAGTACGGCCAGCCGCAGGGCCGCATCACGGTTCTCACCGGCAGCGGTGAGCCGAAGCCCGGCCCCAAGACTGCGGACGAGACCGACCTCACCTTCTACATGATTACCGGCGTTGTGGCTCTTGTCGGCCTCGGCACCTGCGTCATGGTTCGCAAGAAGAAGGAGCAGGAATAATCCCGCACGTTCCCGTAAAAATCTGACCTAAGCACTGCGATCCGGCCGGTGGGCAAGCCCACCGGCCGGATTTTGTATGCCCGCATGATTCCGAAAGCGTTTTTAAAAGCACTTTTGAACAACGGCTGTGGGGCAGTGGTTTCCCGTTCTGCAAGCGTGTTTCCGAAACAACCCGCCCGCACCGGCGAATGATATGCTCCCTCCACGAGAGACAGTGAAAAAACAAACTGTCGAACATGGAGGGAGCATATCACACGCGCGGGCGGCGGTTGATGTAGGAAAACGTCTGCTGCACCATGGCGCAGTTCTTGATGATGTCGCGCACGGGCAGGACGAGCTTCTGCGTGTAGGACATGCCGTAGTAGCCGACGAAGATCGTCAGCTTGTCGGAGGTCGCATTGCCCAAGAGCATCGTAGCTCCAGTTTGGCGCGCGCTCGACGAGCTGCGGCAGCTCGATTTCGTATTCGTCGCCGCATTTGGTGCAGCGGTAGCGCTCGAAGCCCGGCGCGCGGTAACGCGCCGGCTGATAGGCTGCAAGGGTGTAGTCATGGTCGCATTCGTCCGGCTCGCCGGCAAAAACGGCCGAGTACAGCAGGAGCGCACATAAAAGCAGCAGAACGCCGCGAAGAAGCGCTTTTTTCATCCTTCGCCCTCCGTTTCCGCCGCATAGAAGCGGATTTCCGTCACGAGCCGCACCCATTTGCCGGAGTCATAGCGGGGATCACGATGCGCAGCGGCCGCTGCCGCTCGGCAAGCGGCTCCGAGCCGTTGGAGATCGAGAGGATCACGTCGTAGGAATCCCAGATCAGGGCGCTGATCGTCACGTCATAGCCGTCGGAGGCGGCGAAGCGGACGTAGTAAAATTCGTCCAGCGAGCGCCCGTGCGCCTCGGCCAGCGCCGAAAGCAGCGGGCCGTGCGCGCGCACCGTCCCGGCCTTGTCGGAGTTCCCGCGTGCCTTGGCATCGACGCATTTGAGCTGCGCAAGCTCCGCGGGCGTGACGGTGAACGGCTCGTCCGTCAGCCCCGTCACGGTGATGGGCGTGTCGGCGTAGGCGGAAAGATCGGCCTTGCAGCCCGCAAGCAGAAGAAACAAGACCGCCAAGAGCAGACATGCTGCACGTTTCAAGTTCAGCCCTCCTTCAAGGTCGAGTGCGCAAGCAGCGCCCGCGCCTCGTCGGCAGAAAGCTCGTAATACCAGAACAGGCGGTAAAATTCCTGCGCCCTTTCCGTCATATCATAGTCATAAAGCTCCGGATACAGCAGATTTCCCAGCCAGTAGATGCCCAGCACCTGATTCACGGACGGCGGGTTGGACATCCAGCCGTAGGGCAGCGAGGGAATCTCATAGACCGCGCCGTTCTGCACCGCGCGCAGCCTTTTCCAGATGCCGTCGCGTTCGACGCGATCATAAAAGCCGTCGGCGGTCAGCAGAATCACGTCCGGATCGAGCGCCATCAGCGCCTCGGGATCGATGGAGCAGCCGCCGCTCTTGTTGGACATCGTGTCGGACATGAGCACGTTCACACCGCCGGCCAGCTCAATATCGACCGCCTGCACCGAGCCTCGCTGGTTGCAGTCCAGCCCGGTTCCGCACTAGAGGAAAACCGTTCACCATTGCCGAAAATTTGCCCCGCGCAAAGGAAGCTTCCCTTTGACAATTCCGCGCCTCGCGCTATAATAGTTGTAGCTACAACGATGTATCTGCAACAAACTGCCGCGGAGGGATTTCTATGGACATCACGGAACGGAAGATCACGAAAATTGCCCGCGAGGCGGAAAGGCTGGTGCTGCTCTCCCTGCGGGACGAGGGCGTCGGCGCGGCGGAGCTTGACCTCATCCACGCCCTGCGGCACCATCCCGGCTGTACGCAGGCGCGGCTTGCGGCGCTGCTGCATGCGGACAAGGCTGCCATCGCCCGCAGGACGAAAAATCTCGAGGCGAAGGGCTTCCTTGTGCGGGAGAACGACCCGAATGACCGGCGAAGCCGCCTCCTGTACCCCACGGAGAAAGCCGAAACGCTGCGCTCGTCCAAATCGGAGATCGAGACGGCCTTTTACGAATACCTGACCGCCGCCCTGACCGCCGACGAGGCGCAGACCTTCGCGGCGCTGCTCGACCGGCTGTACGCGGCCTCAAAAACCGAAAGCCGCGCGGGCTTTCCGCATTTTCTTCAGAGGAAGTGAAGCGCATGAAAGAGAAACGGATGGGTTCGCCGGATCAAATCCGCTCGTTTTTCCGTGCGGAGTGGGCGGCGCTGGCCCTTGTGACGCTGTCCGGCCTGCTTTATAATGTAGGGCTGCTGGCCGCGCCGTGGTTCGAGGGGCGGCTTGCGCAGTGCCTTGCCGGCATTCTCGGCGGTAGCGAGACCGCCGCGCACATGGCCGTGCTGGTGCTGGCCTATCTGGCCGTGACGCTGGCGGTGCAGGCGGCGCGGTTCGTCAAGCGCTTTTACGTCCGGCGCTTTGCCAACAACATCAACCGCCGGATGAAGGGCGTGCTCTATGCCAACCTCGTGCGGCAGAGCCGCGCGGCGCTGGAGCAGGAGGGCGCGGGGGAGCTGATGACCAAGGCCATCTCGGACGTGGACGACTGCGTGGAGGGCATGCGCAAGTTCACCACCGAGATTTTCGACACCGGTGTGGCGCTGGTGGGCTACGCGGCGATGCTCTTTGTGTACGACTGGCGGCTGGCGCTGCTGAGCCTGCTTTTTACGCCGGTCTCTTATTTTTGTGCCGCGCGGATGAAAAAGCCCGTGCAGCGGGCGGGCGCGGCCTATAAAAAGGCGGCTGGCACCCTGAGCGGCGCCACGCTCGACCGTGCGAAAAACGCCGTGACCTACCGCGTCTACGGCTGCGAGGACGCGCGGGCCGAGCGCTACGAGGATGCGCTGCGGGATTATGAAAGGGCGGCCGTGCGCAGCAACGTCTGGCAGTCCGCGCTGCCGCCGCTATATCTGGCCGCCTCGGGCGCGGGTGCGGTGTTTATTCTGTGGTTCGGCGCGAAAAACGTGCTCGGCACCGGCTGGAACGCCTGGGACATCGCGGCGTTCACGACCTTCCTGTCCTGCTTTACGAAGCTGACCGTCAAGTCCTCCAAGGTCGCCAAGCTGTTCAACTCCGTGCAGAAGGCCGAGGTCTCGTGGAAGCGCATCCGCCCCCTGATGAAATCGCCGGAGCCGCTGGCGGCGCTCAGCGTTCCGCAGCCCGCGCCGGTGACGATCGAAAATCTGTCCTTTGCCTACGGCGGCGTGCCGGTTTTTTCTGGTCTTTCCCTGACGGCGCAGCCCGGCGACATCATCGGCGTGACCGGCCCCGTGGCCTGCGGCAAGTCCACCTTCGGGCGCGTGTTCCTCTGCGAGGCGCCCTACGGCGGCTCGGTTCGCTTCGGTGGACGCGAGCTTTCCGCACTCTCCGCGCGGGAGATTGCCGCAGCGGTCGGCCGTGGCATGCGTGAAGCGCATCGACGCGTTTCTCGCCCAGCCGGAGCGCGCCGTCCCGCCGGAGCGGGAGACGGCTGTGCGCGGCGACATCGTCCTTTCCCATGTGACCTTCGGCTACGGCGAAAAGCCCGTGCTGCTGGCGCTGCGCCGCGCCTCTGAGGGGCGCACGGTGCTTTCCATCTCGCACCGCCTTTATGAAAATCTCGGCGGCCGCACGGTGGAGATCGTAGGAACGGAAACCGCTTGACAAGCTGCCGCGCGGCAGCTAGAATAGACTTGGCTTTTGCAGGAAGGAGGCACGAGGGTGCCTATGGAAATCCGAAAATTGGACAGAGCGGTTTATGCGGGCAGAAAATTCACGGCTCGTTACACGACGAACGGGTATTACGACCTCCGTCCGGCGGAGCACGGCTTCCGCATGGGCTATGTGCCCTTCGATGCGCCGGTCGAAAAGTCCTTTGACGACGTGTTTTTCGGCGAATGGCTGGAGGACGCCGCGGCCTTCGGCGCGTTCGAGGGCGAGACGCTCCTCGGGTATGTCGAAGGCTCGCCGGAAGCATGGAATAACCGCTACCGCATCAGCAACATCTGCATATTTGACCGCGCCGCACGCGGCAAGGGCGTGGGCACGCGGCTGATGCAGACGATAGAGGCCGCTGCGCGGGCGTGCGGTGCGCGGATGCTCGTGCTGGAGACGCAGACCTGCAACGAAAACGCCATCGCATTTTACCGGAAGAACGGCTTTTCCTTCATCGGCTTTGACCTGTACGCTTACACAAACGACGATCCCGAGCGCCGCGAGGTGCGCCTCGAGATGGGCAAGAAGCTGGAATTTTAACAATTACCAACGCCGCAGGCCATTTGGTCTGCGGCGTTGGTTTTGTATCACGGCAGCACGCCCGGGTTTTGCTGCTGCTCATAGAGCCAGCGGTCGATCTGGCTCTGTAAAAGCGCCTGCAGCTCGGCAAGCCCGGCGTCGGCCAGCTCCCTGTTCATCTGCTCGACGTTGCCGCGCGGCGAGACCGTGCCCGTGATAAGCGCGGAATTGTAGCGCTCGTAGATGCGCGCGATCTTGTCGAATTGCAGCGCGTGCCCGGAATAATCCGGCACGAAGCCCAGCAGCGCCGATTCCTGCGTCGCCTCGTTGAACTCCTTGAAGATCTCCCACCGATCGGGATTTTCATCCTCGCGCGTGCGCAGGAGGAACCAGTTGCCCTGCGTATAGGTCACGCCCGCATAGGCGTCCGACGTGACGTGCACCTGACCGGCGTCCGTCAGCGTGTAATGCACGCCCTCGATGCCGTAATTCAGCAGATTCCGCACGTCCGTGTCGGTGTTGACCGCGTTCAAAAAGGCAACGCACTGCTCCGGATGCTTCGTCGCGGCGTTGACGGCCATAATGCCGCCGCGCGTGGAATCCGTCGTGGCCACGCTGGCCGAGGCCTGCTGCACGACGATGGGATAGCCGAAGGTGCCGGTGTAGCTGGCGTCGGCATCCGGCCCGCCGCGGGCAATGCGCAGAAAGACCTTTTCGCCCTCAAAGCGCGAGAGCGAGGTGCGGATGCAGGCGTCCTGATTGATATAGCCGAGCGTGTAGTAGCGGTGCATCAGATACAGCTCGTCCATGATCCCCTTGGTCTCGAAGGGATTGACCACGCGGCATTCCGGGTCGTCCGAGCGGATGACGAGCGGGATGGTGTCATAGGTGATATACTCATAGCCCGCCGGCAGCATGAAATTATACTGCGTGGAGTCCAGAAAGAACGGGATATAGTCCGGCTCGCGCTCGGAGATCATCCGCAGCAGCGGCTCGAGCGAGGCAAGCGTCGTGTAGTCCGAGATGTCGATGTCGTATTTTTCCACCAATCTCCGGTCAAACAGGAACTGCATGGGCGTACCCAGCTCCTTGTTAGTCGGAACGCCGCAGATTTTTCCGTCCACCACGACGCCCTTCCAGAATTTTTCGTCGATCGCGCGATACATTGCGCTGCCGCTCGTTTCCAGATAGGGCGTGAGGTCGAGCCATTTGCCCTGCGCGGCGATGGACTGATAGTTGCCCGCCCAGGTGAAGGCAATGTCGAAGCTCTGGTTCGTGTTGACCAGCGTGGAAAGGCGGGATTCATACTCGTTCCAGCCGATTTTTCGGTACTCCACGCGGAAGCCGTAGCGCGGGAACAGCAGCTCGTTCAATGCGTCATTGACGCGCTTGAGGTCACGATCCGGCTCACCGATGGTGTAATAGGTCAGCGTGACGGCCTCCGGCTCGGAGCCGTGTGCGCCCGAGCAGCCCGTCAGCAGCAGTGCAAGCAGCAGCGAGAGGGCAAGAATACGCTTCATGGGCGGTCCTCCGGTTCTGCTTCGCCCGTCAGGTTGGCGCGAAGGGCGTTCGGGGAGACGCCGAACATCTTGCTGAAATGCACATAGAAATTATTCGTCTGCGAATAGCCAACCTTCTCGACGATGTCGGAAATTTGCTCCTTGGTCGATTCAATCAGGTGCTTGGCCGTCTGCATGCGGTAGACCATCAGGTATTCCGTGAATTTCAGGCCGGTATCCTTGAGAAACACGCGGCCGATGTATTTGCTGTTCATGTTGAACATCTCCGCCACGGTCACGAGCGACAAATTCACGCCGCAGTCGCTGCGGATAATTAAAATGATCTTGTTCGTGATGTTGGAAAAATCGTGGTACGGCCGGTTTGCCACCGGGTCGATCAGCTCCTGCGCCTGCTGCCGCTTGGGCAGCGTCCCGCCGAGATCCTTGACGATGGCCTTGGTCAGAAACGTCTCCAGATCCTGGACGCTGATGGGCTTGAGCAGATAGTCCTTCGCGCCGGCCTTCATCGAGCGCTGGACGTGGATGAAGTCGTCGTAGCCGGAGATCATGCAGAACACGGTCGTCAGCCCCTGCTCGTGCAGGCGGGTGATAAGCTCATAGCCGTAATGCCCGCCGAGATTGACGTCCACCAGCGCGATGTGCGGCTTGACGTCCAGCGCAATGTCCGCCGCCGCCTCAAAGGAGCTGGCCGTGTAGACCGCAGAGATTTTGAATTTTTTCCAATCGACCAATAGCTTCAGATTTTCGCAAATATCGCGTTCATCATCGACGATCAGAAGTCGATACATTGCCGTTTTCCCCCTCGTTTTCAATCAGGATCCGGATGCGCACACCGGAGGGCGAATTGTTTTGCAGCCCCATCTGCACGCGGCCGCCGTAGTACAGGCTCAGCCGCTGGTAGACATTTTGCAGGCCGATGCCCTTGCCGGGAAGCTGCGTGTAGCTGCGGATGGCCTCGGGCGTCAGCTCGGCGTTGATCTGTGCGAGCTTGTCCTCGGCCACGCTGCCGAGATTGTCGAAAAATTCCATCAGATAGCCCTCGCGGAGCTTCCGCGCCGTGATGACGACCACCTTGAAGCGGTCGTCGCTCTGGAAATTGTGCTTGAAGAAGTTCTCTAAAATGGGCTGCATCCAGATCTTCGGCGTTTGCAGCGGCTTGACCTCGTCGTCGGTGTCAATGTGATAGATCAGCTTGTCGCCGTAGAGGAACGCCATGAGGTCGAGATACTGCGCGGTGATGTCCAGCTCGCGCTCGAGCGAGATGATCGGCTCGGTCTTGACGATGTTGCGGTAGAGCTGGCCGAGGCTCGCGGCGGCCTCCGCCGCGGTGGGTGCGCCCTCGCGCAGGGCGCGCAGGCGGATGCGCTCGAGCGTGTTGTAAAGAAAATGCGGATTGAGCTGCGAGCTGAGCATCTGCATTTCCGTGCGCTGCTGGTTGATGGTCAGGACGTATTTCTGCTGGATCAGGAGCTGAAGCTGCGTGTAAAGGTCGTTCAAGTGCTCTGCAATCTGGCCGTATTCGTCCGAGCGGCCGGTCTGCTCGACCTGCACGAAGTTGCTCGACTGCGCCTGCGTCATGCTGTCGAGCAGCTCGCGGATGAAGCCTGCATCCTGCGAGAACTGCCGGCTGTAAAGCACAGTGATGAACACAAACGCCGCGATAACGCACAGGACGATCGCCAGCATGGTGTAAAGCGGCGCCTGCAAATACGGCTGGCGCGGCGAGACGCTCACGACGCTGTAACCGTCGGCGGACGTGCGGACGGAATAGAACAGCGCGCCGCGCCCGGTCAGGCGTACCGTGCCGCGCTGCTGCGCACGCTGCGAGAGCGCAAGCCATTCCTGTTCCGACAGCGACGGCGCGCCCGTGCTGTACACGGTGTCCCCGACGACGAGGGCGACGGCTTCGCTGTCGTTGCGGCCGAAGGTTTTCGAGAGATAGTCCGAAAGGTCGATCAAAAAGGTGATGTCGCCGACCTCCACGCCCGTGGAGCTGAGAATGCTCTTTTTGTTCACGAGCCTGCCGACGTGCAGCAGCTCGGCCTCCTCGCGGCCGATGGGCGCATAGCGGGAATAGCCGTAGCCGTTATATTCCATGTTATAGATCACGCCGTTGGCGTCGTAGAGAATGTTGCGGATGCAGCGGTCGCTCTCTGTGACGGTGGTGTGCGCGGCGTTGGGGTAGTTCTCATACCCCGTGCCGATGCGCCCGAGCAGCGACTGGACATAGTCGGCGGGCGTGGAGCCGAAGAACCGATAAAAGTCCTCCTCCAGCGACGGGTTGGAATAGATACGGTAGAACAGGCGGTCGATGCTGTTGATGACGTTCTCGTATTTCATCTCGATGTTGGTAAAGGTGCTGTCCGCCGTGGCGGAGAAGCTGTCCAGACCGGTGCGCAGCGTGCTGAACAGCAGCACCGATGTCACGCCCGTGATGAGCACCAGCGTGATGATAATATAGGTGACAAAGGTGCGCCGATAGGTGCGCAGGGACAGAAAGTTGAATAGCTGAAACTTCTTCATATTGCCACTCCAGCCCGCCGGAACCGGCGGCGTTATTTTCGGATGCGCGGGTTCTCCTTATATTATAACGAATTTCTCGGCGCCGTTCAACGAAAATTTCCCCCTTCGGCCGAGACCGGCCGCAGCCGGCCCGGCGCGAGGATGGAATGGAAGGAGAAGAAAAGAAAAAGATCAAAATAAAATATAACGTGTCGTAGAATTAGCTGACCCGAACGCGCCGCCTGCACGGGATATTCTCACCATATATATTTTATCCGAAAATTGCCCCGGAAAATAGTATGAAAAGGATACTCGGATTCCCCCAAAGGATACTTCGGCTGCCAAAATTTGCTGCCGATTTTTGGATAATTTGCACAAAAGCATAATTTTGCGCGGATTCGGGCCGAAATTCTCCTGTCTGCCCCCGCGCTTGTGAGATTGCTTTGCCTTGACGTTTTATGCTGACAAAAATCAAAAGCGCCCCGCATCGCGGGACGCTTGTCAGATTTGCTCACTCTGTAAACGTATAGCGCACGATGGAGCCGTGGCCGTCGCCGGTGGTGATGACGGTGTCGCCCGCGCTGTTCTTTCCGGCATCGAGCACCGGATACCGCGCGTTCTGCGCGACGTAGGCCTCCGGGCTTTCGGTCTCGATTTCCAGAAATTCCTTGTTGGCGTGCGCCTCGCCGCCGCAGGGATTGACGGTCTCAATGAGGACTTCGTATTCGTTCATGGCAAGCGCCCCTTTCCTGTTTTTCTTAGTATACCACGAACCGCCGCCCGGATGCAAATGGGCAAAAGGGAGAAAATGCGAAATACCGGCGTGGTTATGCGGTACTTTCGGTTTGGTCGAAGCTGCTGCGCCAGTCCGGAAAGCAGAGCAAATAAAAGTCGCATTCGTCACAGGCAAGCTCGCAGGGATCGTTCGCGCCGTTGCAGCGGCACTGCATACCGTGGGGACTTGGGGTAAGCGTTTCTTCCATGATTGGCCTCCTGAAATTGTGTTCCTCGTAATTATTATACGATAAAAATGATTAAATTGCAACATTCTGTCGCAGTATAATTAACGAAAAACACAAGGAGCTTGGCTGCCGTGAAGGACATTTTGACGACGATTCTGGAATATCGGACAATGCGCGGATGGTCGGAATACCAGCTTGCCGAACGCGCCGGCCTGCCGCAGTCCACGATTTCCTCGTGGTACCGCAAGAATATGGTGCCCTCCGTGCCGTCGTTGGAAAAGATTTGCGTGGCTTTCGGGATCACGCTGTCGCAGCTTTTTGCCGAGGGCGGCGAGGCGGTCACGCTGACGGAGCATCAGCGGGCGCTGCTTGCACGCTGGGCGCGGCTGAACGAGGAGCAGCAGACGGTCATCCTTGCCTTGCTCGAGAAAATGTAGCGCCTTATTATTTATATTTGCGAAAGCAAACCGGCGTCAGTCTTTGACTGACGCCGGTAAATTTTTACTTACTTCTTCTCGGACTCTGCAAGCTCCTTCAGCGCGTCCTTGCGGCTGAAGTTTGCGCGGCCCTTCTCGTCGAAGCCCATGAACTTGACCCACGTCATGTCGCCGACGTTCAGCACGTCCTCGACCTTCTCGACGCGGCGGTTCTCGAGCTTGGAGATGTGCACCATGCCGTCGTGACCCGGAGCGATCTCGACGAATGCGCCGATGGGCAGGATGCGCACGACCTTGCCGTAGTACAGTGCGCCGACCTCGGGCACGAAGCAGATGTCGTCTATCATCTTCTTGGCGGCGTAGCCCGCAGCGGGATCGACCGCGGCGATGAACACGTTGCCGTCATCGTCGATATCGACCTTGGCGCCGGTGTCCGTGCAGATCTTCTGGATGGTCTTGCCGCCGGAGCCGATGACCTCGCGGATCTTATCGACGGGAATCTTCATGGAGATCATCTTGGGCGCGAACTCGGAAACGTCGGGACGCGGCTCGGAGATGCACGGCAGCATGACCTTCTCGAGAATCTCGAGGCGGGCCTTGCGGCAGCGCTCCAGCGCATCGGCGATGATTTCCATGGTCAGACCCTTGTTCTTCAGATCCATCTGGATGGCGGTGACGCCCTCGGTGGTGCCGGCGACCTTGAAGTCCATCTCGCCGTGGAAGTCCTCGACGCCCTGAATGTCGGTGAAGGTGCGCCATTCGCCGGTCTCCTGATCGGAGATCAGGCCGCAGGAGATGCCCGCGACCGGGCGCTTGATGGGCACGCCCGCGTCCATCAGTGCCAGCGTGGAGCCGCAGATGGAGCCTTGGGACGTGGAGCCGTTGGAGGACAGAACCTCGGACACGACGCGGATGGCATAGGGGAATTCCTCGACGCTGGGCAGCACGGGCACGAGCGCCTTTTCGGCCAGAGAGCCGTGGCCGATCTCGCGGCGGGAGGTGGAGCGGGCGGCTCTGGCCTCGCCGGTGGAGAAGGACGGGAAGTTATAATGGTGGATATAACGCTTGGTGTCCTCCTGATAGATGGTGTCGAGCTTCTGCGCGGCGGAGAGGGTGTTGAGCGTGCAGATGGACAGAACCTGCGTCTGGCCTCTTGCGAACAGGCCGGAGCCGTGGACACGCGGCAGAACGCCGACCTCGGCGTCGAGCGGGCGAATCTCGTCCATCTGGCGGCCGTCCACGCGCTTGCCCGCGAGAAGCCACTTCTTGACGACCTTCTTCTGCATCTTATACAGGCAGACGTCGATGTTGATGTCGAAATCCTCGTACTTCTCGGCAAACTTCTCGGCAAAATCGCGGCGGGCGGCAGTCAGGCGCTCCTCGCGGATGTTCTTGTCGTCGGTGTCGAGGGCGTACTCGATCTGATCCATGCCGTAGGCGCACAGGTCGTCCAGCAGGTCGTGGTTGACGGCGGCCTTCTCAAAGGTGAACTTCGGCTTGCCGATGGTCTCGACGATGGTGTTGATGAACTTGACGACTTCCATGTTGGTCTCGTGGGCGACGCGGATGCACTCGTAGACGATGTTCTCGGGCGCTTCCTTGGCCTCGGTCTCGATCATGACGACCTTCTCGAAGGTGGAGGCGATGCACACGAAGCAGTCAGCGGCGTTGCGCTGATCGGTGGAGGGGTTGACGACGTATTCGCCGCCGACATAAGCGACGTTCGTGGTGGCGATGGGGCCGTTCCAGGGGACATCGGAGCAGGCGACGGAGATGGACGCGCCCAGAGAGGCGACGACCTCGACGGGGTTGTCATAGTCGTTGGCCAGCACGGTGCAGGTCACGACCACGTCGTTGCGCAGCTCGTCGTCGAACAGCGGGCGCATCGGGCGGTCGATGATGCGGCTGTTGAGGATGCCGCGCTCGGAGGGCTTGCCCTCGCGGCGGTTGAAGCTGCCGGGAATGCGGCCGACGGCGTACATTCTTTCTTCAAACTCGATGGTCAGGGGGAAGTAGTCGATGCCGGGCTTGGGGTCGGGCGAGCAGGTGACGGTGGTCAGCACGACGGTATCGCCGTAGCGGCAGATGCACTCGGCATCGGCCAGCTCTGCAACCTTGCCGGTCTCGACGGTGAAGGGACGGCCGCCGATGGTCGTCTCAAAGACATGATGATTGGGATACTGCTTTCTGGTAATCATGAGAAACCTCCGTTTTAATATTTAATAGGTGTACGCGGGAGGTTTTAGCACTTGAAACCGCGGCCGAAGCTCAGCGGCGCTTTCAACTGCTAAACGGCACTCCCGCGGCGGGGACGGGGAATTGCGAAAATGGGCGACCGAGGGGCCGCCCATGTGTGCCGATATTACTTGCGGATACCCAGCTTGGCAATGATGGAACGATAGCGGTTGATGTCCTTCTTTGCCAGATAGTCCAGCAGGCTGCGGCGCTTGCCGACCATCATCAGAAGGCCGCGGCGGGAATGGTTGTCGTGCTTGTGCTCGCGCAGATGCTCGTTCAGCTCATTGATGCGGGCGGTGAGGATGGCAATCTGAACCTCGGGGGAACCGGTGTCGCCCTCGTGGGTCGCGTACTCAGCGATAATGGCAGTCTTTTTTTCTTTCTGGATCATGATGTTTTCCACCTTTCAAAAATTCTTTCCCGCGGCTAAGTCAGGGACGGCGGAATCCTTCGCTTACGAAGGCTGCTCCCGAAACTGGGCACGGGGAACTTGCTGACAGCCGTCAGCTATCAAATCATAGCACAAAAGCGGCAAAAAGTAAAGAATTATTTTGAGAAAAACCGGCGCTTTGCGGAAATTCCTCACGCCTCGCGGGTGAAGTCCAGCGTGATGCGGTCGAGCCTTGTCGGAAGCTGATGATATTTCACACCCGCCGCGTCGAGCATACGCTTGGAGGCGAGGTTCATCTCCGTGCCGTTGTACTTGTCCGAGAGATAGACGATCTCGGAAATGCCGCACTGGATGATGGCCTTGGCGCATTCGTTGCAGGGAAACAGCGCGACGTAAAGCCGTGCGCCGCGCAGCACGCGCCCGCCCGCGTTCAGAATCGCGTTCAGCTCCGCGTGAACGACGAAGGGATACTTCGTGTCCTTGCCCTCGCGCTCCCACGGAAACTCGTCGTCGCTGCACCCATTGGGCAGGCCGTTGTAGCCCGTGGAAATGATGATGTTCTCCGGCGAGACGATGCACGCGCCGACCTGCGTATTCGGGTCTTTGCTGCGCTCTGCGGCCAGCAGCGCGATGCCCATGAAGTACTCGTCCCAAGAGATGTAGCCCTGTCGCTTCATAGTTTTCTCCTTACATCAGAAATTTCAGCGCCTGCACGCCCGTGGAGGCCAGCGTGACGAGCAGACCTGCGATCAGCACACCGGCGAAGATCGTGGGTATCGCGCGCTTGAGCCGCATTTCCATCAGCGCCGCGACCAGTGCGCCCGTCCACGCGCCCGTGCCGGGCAGAGGAATGGCGACCAGAATGCACAGCCCGACGACCTCGCTCTTGCGCACGGTCTCGCTCTTGCGCGCGGCGCGCTGCTCCAGACGGCAGGCGATCTTGCCGAGGCGCGGATGCTTTTTCATCCAGCGCAGAATCTTGCGGATGAACAGCAGGATGAACGGCACGGGCAGCATATTGCCGATGACGCTGGCGGCAAAGACCATCCACGGGTCAAGACCCTTGGCGATGCCGTAGGGAATGCCGCCGCGCAGCTCGATAACGGGGACGGCGGAGATCAGGAGGGTCAGCAGCAGCCGTCCCGCCTGTGAGGTTGTCATCCATTGCAGCATAGATCATGCTCACTTTTCAAATCAAAAGATGAGTCTAGTATAGCATGTTTTTTCCGGCAATGCAATAGAATCGACGGTGTCAAAATTGTCACATTGGGTGCGGCGCGTACCCGCCAAAAACCCCGCCGCAGCGTCCGCGCTATTTCGTCAGGTACTTTCCTGCTTCCTTTTCCAGTTCTTGCCAGACCGGATACGCCGCGCCCTGTGCATCGAAAAGCCGCTTCAGATCGCGGTTCAGCGCGTCCATTTCCCCGATGGCGTTCATCGCGTGGTCGCAGACGCAGATCTTCCCGAGGCTTGTCGCGCACAGGAGCTTGAAAAAGCGCAGGCAGGTCTTGCGGTAGGCCGCACCCTCGAACTCCTTGTCGCTTTCCGGCAGAATCTCGTGTCCCGCGTCGCGGAGGGCGCGGTAGCCCTCAATGTTGGCGTCGATCAGCCGGTTCAGACAGGCCGTGTCGCACCTGAGCCGTTTCAGGTTGCCGTCCGTTTTGTAGCACGCGAAGGCCGCGGGGAGCACAAAGGCCGCGTGGCACAGAAGATAGTCGCCCATGTTCGGCTCGTAAGTAACTTTATATTTGGTACTCGCAAAAATTTGCCCGATCAGCGCATCGAGGATCGTTTCAATCTGCGTATAGCGCACGGCGACGAAGATCACGTCGCAGCAGTCCTCCCGCTCCAGCGCGGTCACGACCGGAATCCGGCTGACCGATTGCCGCAGCGAGAGCTTGCGCTTGATTCGCAGACCGTTTTCCGAATTTCCTCGACCCACGCGCCGCGTGCCAGCAGCGTGGTGTCTTTCTTTGCGTGGAACAGATTGTTTGCAAGATTGCAGCCCAGAACACCCACGCCGAATACCAGAATTTTCATGATTTCCTTCCTCCCAAAGCAAGATCACGCCCGCGGTTAGCTTGCGCTAACCTGCGTTTACGAAAATAGCCGCCCGGCGGCCGATCCTTATACTTTATTCAACCGGATTATAGCACGAAGGATTCCGGTTTTCAATAGAAAAGCCCAAAAAACGGGACGCCGGGCGGGAATTTCCCGGCGCCCCGGCAGGGCTTACAGCACCTGCGTCCACAGCCAGTAGATCAGGCCGTAGATCGCGCTGGCGGCCGTGCCGAATACCAGCACCGGCCCGGCGATGGTGAACATCT
>CAKUMO010000037.1 GCA_934667815.1 uncultured Oscillospiraceae bacterium | reverse complement strand
CAACAGCTTACCCTTGAGACCCCTCCGCTGGCGCTCCCTCTCTGACTTTGTTGTCCAATATGTTTGACAAACCTACAGCAATGCGCACGGAGGATTTTCCATGAAAAAACTTTTGACCATTCTGCTCGCCCTTGCGCTGCTGCTCTCGGCCTGCGCAGCGCTGCCCAAACCGGAGCCGCCGAGCACACCGCCCGTAAGCAAGGAAAGCGCCGCGCCTGCACCGCTCGAACCGACGCTGATGAACAGCCGCCGGGCCGTCGGAGCGGATGGAACGCTATGGTACCTTCCGAACGACGCAGTCGAGGGCATGCAAAGCCCGGAGATGCGCCTGTTTGAGGATTCGCTTCTGCTGTATACCATCGACTATGACGGCGGTTGCACGCTGCGTCTGCGGCGGGTCAGTCTGCTCGACGGTACGCTGCTGGCCGAGGCCGATTTCCCCTGCGGCGGCGCGGTCACGATACAGCTCGTGGAAGGGCGCATCGGCCTGTGCGACAGCGCAAAGCGGCGTGTCCTGCTCCTCGACGGCGAGCTTCGGCAGCTTGCGGATTATTCTCTTGTGCAAAGCGGCGAGAGCTGGTATCTGAGCCGCGATCTTTCGACGCTTTATGTAATTGATTGGCAGAGCGGCCTGAACCGCGTAACGCTGGCCACGGGCGAAACGACCGCGCTGCTCACAGGCGTGACGGACGTTTTCGTGCGCGGCTATTCGGGCGGCGAGCTTGCCTTTTCCTATTCAGACGGCACGGCAACGTGCCGTGTGCTCGATCTGGCCACGGGTGAGCTGCGCGCGCTCCCTGACGGCGGCGACGCGATGTCCGTGCAGCATATGGGTGAAGCATGGCTGCTCGGTGATGCGGCGGATTGGAGCCGCTACCGCCTGATGAGCGGCGGCGAGACGAAGGATTTCTTCTGGAAAGAAAGCCGCATCGACCTGCTGCCGGGAGACCGGCTGATGACGGTCAATCTCGCGGGCGACACGCTCTGCCTCTATGACCTCGCGGGCGGCTTCCTCTCCCGCGCGTTTGCGGGCGAAAATTCCTTTTGCGGGCGGGATGTGCTGCGGAGCGATCTCTACGACGGGTATTTCTTTCTCTGCTTTACGGACGGTTCCGTGGGAAAACTGTATTTCTGGGACACACAGGCGGCCGTCTCCGGCGAGGATTTCGTCTTTGACGACGGTCTGCCCGAGGAGCACGGCGGCGTCAGCGCAGATGCCGGCCTCTACGAGCGTGCCGCCGCGCTCAGCGAGACCTATGGCGTAGCGATCCGCATTGCCGACCAGTGTGAATTTGAGAATGATTATTATGATTTCTATGAGGCGAACGACCGCGCATGGCTCACCGCCGCGCTCGACACGCTGAACGCCGCGCTCGGCAGCTACCCGAAGAATTTTTTTGTGCAGCTAAGCAGCCGGAAGCAGCTTCGCCTTGAGATCGTCGCAGGCATTACGCCCAAGGCGGGCGCGGGCGTGGGCGCGACCGCCGCAGCCTTTACACAGAGCTACGCGGCCTTCACCCGCATCGTATTCGACGTCTATTTTACGAGTCAGGACACGGTTTTCCACGAGCTGTCGCATGTGATCGACGCGTATTTGCAGGATCATGCTCAGCGGCGCACGGACGCTCTGTTCAGCGAAACGGACTGGGCGGCGCTGAACCCGGCGGGCTTCGACTACGCTTACAGCTACGAGTCCGACCTGACGGCGCAGCGTGAAGCATCGGGCGAGGGGTATTTTTACACGGAGTACGCCATGACCTTCCCGACCGAGGATCGTGCAACGCTTATGGCCGCAGCAATGACGGGCTATCTCACCGACCGGACGTACTGGTCGGGACTGCTGACAAAGCTGGATTATTACAGCCGCTGCATCCGCGATACGTTCGACACGACCGGCTGGCCGCAGACGACGCTTTGGGAGACCCCGCTGCGATAAAACGAAATACAACAAGGCTGCCCCGGTGCGCATCGGGGCAGCCTTGTTTTTCAGGATTCAGGACGTTTTCAGGAACTCCGTGGGGTCGATCGGGGAATTGTTCCGATACACCTCGAAGTGCAGATGCGGCTCGGACGCCGTCTCGATGTTGGCTGTCGTGCCGACCTTTCCCAGCTCGTCGCCGGCCTTGACCTTGTCGCCCACCTTCACGCTGACCTCCTCGGCCAGATTGGAATAATGCGTGGTGTAGCCGTTTTCATGGCGCAGGACGACGGTCGTGCCGAGGCTGTCGTCGTCGTAGATCGTGTAGACCGTGCCGTCCGCCGCCGCCTTGACCGGCGCACCCGCCGCGGCCGCGAGGTCTACGCCCTCATGCGTGCGCCAGTCGCGCGTGGTGGTATTGTAGGCCAAAAAGTCCGCCGCGAAGCTGTTGACCGGCTCGCCGTCCACGGGTGCGACCACCTTGAGATCACTCTTGCTTGCCTGGCTCGGCTCGGTCGGCTCGGTCTTGCCGCTCGGCTGCGTGGCCATAACGTCCGCCGTGCGCGGCTGGGACGCGTCCACCTGCTCGTGTACGCCGCTTTCGGAAGCCTTGACCTCCTGCGCGGGCGTTTTATCCCGTCCGCTCAGCAGCAGATAGCCCGACACGCCCACCGCAGCCGCGCACAAAAGCAGCACCAGATAGTACCCCTTGTCGCGCAAAAAGCGGACAATGCCGTTGGTTTTCTTATCATCTTGCATATTAGCACCTCCAAGCATCAGTATCGACAGGAAAATTTTTCTTTATACTCTTTTTTCCTCGACGTTTTTCGCCCTTTCTTTTCTCTATAATGCAAAAAGGAAGGGGACGATACTTATGAAACGATCGGTGTTGCGCGTGACATGCGCATGTTTGCTCCTGACCATCGCGCTGGCCTCGAGCGTGGGGCTTATCAGCGCGGTGTTTGCCCGGCCCGCCGCGCCCGCGGTCGAAAGCACGGCGGCAAAGCCCGACCTGGTGCTCGTACGCCTGCTCGTGAAGGCGGACGCAGGCATATCCTCCGTAACGCTGCAGGCGGCAAACGGCGCGGTTCTGGAGAGCCTGAAGCCCGATGCCGAGGGTGAGGCCGTCACGCAGCCCTTGCAGCCGGGCGAATACGCAGCCGTGTTCGACGGCGGACGCATAGAATTCACGCTGCACGAGAACGCCTCGGTCACAACGGGTGAGGGCTGCGGCTGGACGGACGGCGAGCAGCTCCACCTGACGCGCACACCGGTCGGTTCCGTAACGGTTTACAGGACGTTTTCAGCGGACGAGCCCGCGCTTACGGGCGGCTGGGTGGACTATACGCTCATGGGCGGCGGGTTCTATGACCGCGCGGTGCTGCGTGCGCAGTCGGTGGTGCAAACCGAGTCGAGCTGCGTCTTCTTCGGCGTGCCCTACGGCAGCTATGTGCTGTCCGAAAACGGCGCACAGCGTGCGCAGGTCGAGGTAACCTCCGAAAATCCGCATCCGAGCCTGCATTTGTCCTGATTGTGACAAAACCGTCACCGGAAAGTCACTCCGGCGTCACCTTGCGGGTGTATGATAGCCATAGAAACCTTGAAAGGAAATGGATTCTATGGAAATTCTCAGAGTGGAGCATCTATCAAAGGTCTACGGCAGCGGAGAAAACGCCGTCCACGCGCTGGACGATGTCAGCTTTTCGGTGGAAAAGGGGCAGTTTCTTGCCATCATCGGGCCGTCCGGCTCCGGAAAATCCACGTTGCTGCATATTCTCGGCGGCGTGGACAAGCCGACCTCCGGTCATGTTTTTCTGAACGGCGAGGACGTCTATTCCCGCACCGACACGCAACTTGCGGTCTTTCGCCGCCGCGAGGTCGGACTGATCTATCAGTTTTACAATCTGATTCCCGTTCTGAACGTGGTGGAGAATATTACGCTGCCCGTCCTGATGGACGGCCGCAAGGTCAACGAGACGCGCCTGCGCGAACTGCTGCACACACTTGGTCTGGAGGGCCGCGAAAAGCACCTGCCCAACCAGCTCTCCGGCGGCCAGCAGCAGCGCGTATCCATCGGCCGCGCCCTTATGAACGCGCCCGCCGTGATGCTGGCCGACGAGCCGACCGGCAACCTCGACAGCAAGAACTCGCAGGAGATCGTCGAGCTGCTGAAATACTCCAACCGGCAGTACAACCAGACCCTCATCGTCATCACGCATGACGAATCCATCGCATTGCAGGCCGACCGCGTCATCGCCATCGAAGACGGCCGCATCACGAGGGACGAGGTGATCCGCAGATGAACATCTTTCGCCGCGTCGCCGTCAAGTCGCTGCTGAAAAACCGCACGCGCACGATCGTGACCATCATCGGCGTGATCCTGTCCGTGGCGATGTTCACGGCGGTCACGTCCGCCATTTCCACACTTTACACGCACTTTGCCCGCGTGGAGAGCTATGAACGCGGCTCGTATTATCTGGAATTTCTCGGCACCTCGCATGACGCGCTGACCGAAATGCAGACCGACTCCGACACCAAGGCGCTGGCCTCGGGCGAGTACCTCGGCTATGGGCGGCCCAAAAATCAGGAGCTGCGCGAGGATCGGTTCGTCTATGTGCTGTCCGTGAGCGGGAATTTTCCCGAAATGCTGCCCGTGCATCTGACCTCCGGCCGTATGCCCGAGAACGAGCACGAGCTGCTGCTGCCCGACCATTTTCCCCGCACCCTGCAGGTGGGACAGACGCTGACCCTCTCGCTGGGCGACCGCGTAAGTGATGGAATGCTGCTGTTCCAGCGCAATCCGTATACGGCGGACGAAGCATTTCAGACGCGCGAGACGCGGGACTATACCATCGTCGGCACCTACGAGCGTCCGGACTTTGAGCCGAGCGACGGTCCCGGCTACACCGCGCTGACCGTGGGCGAAGGCACGGACAGCGGCTGTTATGACGTCTATGTGCAGTTGAAATCCTCCAAGACCGAGACGCTCGATGCCTACGCCCAGCGCTATAAAGACCGCACGCACGGCGTGGACTACAACTGGAGCTATCTGCGCGCGATGGGCAATATGCGCTACGACAACTATGACACAGCCGTAATCCAGTTTGCGGCGATTTTGTTCGGTCTCATCATGATCGGCTCGATCAGCCTGATTTACAGCGCATTTTCCATCTCTGTCAGCGAACGGACGAAGCAATTCGGTCTGCTGTCCTCCATAGGCGCAACGAAAAAGCAGCTGCGCAAGACCGTGATCTACGAGGCCTACGCCGTCAGCCTGATCGGCATTCCGCTCGGCCTGCTCGCAGGCTGCGGCGGCATGTGGGTGACCTTCACGCTGCTCGGCGACCGCCTGAGCACGATGTTCGGCCGCGCCAAGCTGCCCGTGCGCTTCTCGGTGTCGCTTCCGGCGCTGGCCGTGGCCGCGCTGGTCGGGCTTCTGACCGTGCGCATCTCCGCAATGATCCCGGCGCGCCGCGCCATGCGCATCTCGGCCATCGAAGCCATTCGCCAAAGCCGCGATGTCAAGGATACGCCGCACGGCGGCTCAGGCAAGCTTGCCTACAAGCTGTTCGGTCTGCCGGGCATGCTGTCGAAAAAATATTTCACCCGCAGCCGGAAAAAATACCGCGCAACCATTATTTCCCTCGCCATGAGCGTGCTGCTGTTCGTCTCGGCCAGCACCTACGGCGCGTACCTGACAAGCTCTGTAACGGAAGCCTCGGGCGTAAAATCCTACGACTATCTCTACGCCGCGAGCGGCATCTCCGTCTCCGACGCGCAGACCACGGTGCAGCATCTTTCCGAGGGCGCGGGCATCGCGCGCGCGTGGTGCACGGTGACTGACAGCGTTTATGGTCTGGCCGCGCAGTCGGATTTTGACGACGCGTACCGCAAATTCATGACCGAGGACGCGGTGCAGGCCGGAATGGACGAGGAATCCGCCAAGGTGCAGGAGCTCCCTTTCAGCCCGAATGTGTGCTATCTGGACGACGCGGCCTACGCTGCCGTGTGTGCCGAGGCGGGCGTCTCCCCGGACGCGGGCGGCGCGGTGTTCTGCAATCACACGCTGCGTATCTCCTACGTCGGAAACAAGCGCGTGACCTACGAAGGGCCGATTCTGCGTCAGGGGCTGACCGAGCTTTCTCTGATCTCCACGGAGCGGCAGAACGGCTATGTCCCGCTGATGAATTTCTATCAGGACGACGAGGGCATCTGGCAGGGCGAATACGGTCTGGCAGAGTATGACATTTACTGGGACACGCACTCCATTGCAGGCATGCCCGATGTTATCACGCGTCCGGCCGCGCCGCAGACCTACGCCGTCGTGGGCGAGGTAACACAGTCGGACTACGGCGACCCCTACTGGCCGCAGATTTTCCTGCCGCTCCGTGCGCTGGGGAGCGACACGGCGGAGATTCAAATTTACGTTGCCGCAAGCGACATGGAGCAGGCGCCGGAAACGATGCAGACCGTTCTGCGCAGCATTGACCCCGGCGTGCGCGAAGATTCCATTTTTGACGTTCACGCCGACGAGCGCAGCACACGCGATATTCTCACGGTCATCCGCGTGTTCTCCTACGGCTTCATCACGCTGATTTCGCTTATCTGTGTTGCGAACGTGTTCAACACCATTTCGACCAATGTCGCGCTGCGCCGCCGCGATTTTGCGATGCTGCGCTCGGTGGGCATGACGCAGGGCGGCATCTACCGCATGATGGTCTACGAATGCCTGCTCTACGGCGTGCGTGCGCTGCTGCTGGGGCTGCCCCTGTCTGCGGGCGTGGCCTATCTCATCTCGCAGGCTGCAGGCAACCTTTCGACAGGCGGCTTCTGGATGCCGTGGCAGGCGATCGTCATCGCGGTCGTATCGGTGTTCCTCGTGGTGTTCGCGTCCATGCTCTACGCCGTCAGCAAGCTCCGCCGGGACAACCCCGTCGAGACGCTGAAGGAGGAAAACGTGTAATGCCGCGTTTCATATACAAAGCGCCCGAGGGTTCCAAAGCGGAACCTGAAGTAGTCAATAGTTAGCAGACACGAAATTTCTTAAGCCGCCAGTTCTGTTCTGTACAGGACTGGCGGTTTCCCGTTCCGTTTCCTTGTCCGCGTGCCGCATGTAATTTACGTTTTGATTCAAACACAAATTTTCTTTTTCCCTGCTGACAAATCCGATTCTCAGTGCTATGATAAACATGGGAAAATCAGGTTAGAGGTGTCCACTTGGCAGATATTCTCTGCCGCAACCGCTTCAATGTCGCCGAAATTGGACAAAAGCTGCAAATTCCCGTCATTATCATGTCATTTGTATATTAAGGAGATTCATATGAAACTAAACGGTCTGGCAATCAATTTTCTGGGCGACAGCATCACGGAGGGCTGCGGCACGAGCGGTCCGGACAAGGCCTTTGCCCACCTTCTCGAAGAAGCCTGTCAGCTTTCCGCATCGCGCAATTACGGTATCGGCGGTACGCGGATCGCAAGGCAGCAAACGCCCTCTGCCGACCCGAAAATCGACCGCGACTTCTGTCTGCGGGCATCGGAAATGGATGAAAACGCGGATGTGGTCGTCGTTTTCGGCGGCACAAACGACTTCGGCCACGGCGACGCGCCCTTCGGCACGCTGCACGACCGCACGCCGGATACCTTCTGCGGCGCGTGCCATGTGCTCTTTCAGACGCTGCTGCGGCGCTATCCGGTGGCAAAGATCGTCGTCGTCACACCGCTTCACCGCGTCAACGAGTCCGACCCGCGCGGCGACGGCTCCAGAACGACGCCCGCGCGCCCGCTGGCGGACTATGTGGGCGCTCTGCGGCAGATTGCGCAGGAATATCAGCTTCCCGTGCTCGACCTCTACGCGGAAGGCGTGCTCGACCCGAATGACCCGGACACGCAGGCGCGCTATGTACCCGACGGCCTGCATCCCAACGACGCAGGGCACGTCATCCTCGCAGAAAAGCTCCGCAGCTTCCTTGAAAGCTTATAAGCCAAGACAAGAGCAGCCCTCCGGCATTAACCGGAGGGCTGCTTATATTTTATTCTTCGCCGCTGCGCTGTTTCTTTTTCAGAATCAGGATCAGGGCGGCGGCTGCGATGGCTGCGCCTGCCAGCACGCTCCACAGCACGATGAGATTCACAGAATCGCCTGTGGTCGGTTCAGCGGGTGCGGTCCTTCCGCAGCGAGTGCACTTGCCGTTCTTGAATTCGTGACCGAGCGCGTCGGTCTGCTTGCCAGTCTCCAAAACCTTTTCACAAACCTTGCAGACGGTGTCGCCGGTGTAGCCCGGCTCCGTGCAGGTCGCCTCCTTGGCGTTTCTCAGCTCCGGCTGATGTCCAAGCGCCGCAAGCTCCTCAGTCTTGGTTTCGGTGTAGTCCTTGCCCTCGAAGGTGACCTTCGCGGTGTAGGTGCGGACGCCGGTCTTTTCGCAGGTCGCAGGCGTGGTCACCTCGTCCGTGACAATCGCATCAAGCGTCTTGACATGCATATTGTCGTTGCCGCAGGTGAAGGTCGCAGTCGCGGTGTAGCCGTCGCTCCATGCCCAGACCGGTTCGCCGTAAGCGTGGCTGGTGGCAGCGAGCGTCAGCTCGGAAAGCGTGGTTTCCTGTTCCGCCTTGTCGTCGGCAAAGAGCTTTTTGCAGACGCTGCACTTCCAATGCGCGGCGGTACCGGTGGTCTCGCAGGTCGCGGGAACCTCGGCCACAGCGTCCAGCTTATGCCCGTCGGCGGGGATAACCTCGGTCTTGGTCGTCGTGTAGTCCTTACCCTCGAAGGTGACCCTCGCGGTGTAGGTGCGGACGCCGGTCTTTTCGCAGGTCGCAGGCGTGGTCACCTCGTCCGTGACCGTTGCGGGAACCGTTTCCGTATAGCCCTCGTTGCCGCAGGTGAAGGTCGCAGTCGCGGTGAAATCTTCACTCCATGCCCAGACCGGTTCGCCGTAGGAATGGCCGTCGGCAATCGAGATGGTCACGGTCGCGGTGGGGATGTCCCATTTTTTTCCGTCCTCGCCGTCCCTATCCTGATAGAGCTGCCACTTGGCGGTTTGTTCCTTATCCTCGGACTTTTCCAGCGTTTCCTTGACCGGCTTGTCGAGATCAATGGCGATCGTGATCTCGGTGTCGTCTGCGGTCAGCTTTTCCGTGGTGTACTTGACATAGTCCGTGACATCCTTAGTCATGCCGTTGGCATAGTAGGCCGTGACCTTCATGCCCTTGGCGTCGAAATAATCGTTCACCTCGTAGGTCGTGCGGTCGGGCTGCTGCGTGATCTCCAGCTTTGTGACCCGGCTGCTCAGGCGCATGAGCTGCGCGGAGTCGTTCTTGAAGTAGATATTGCCCTCGCTGTCTGCAATGGGGCTGCAAATGGCGTACTGCGCCTGCGCCCCACTGGGCGTAAAGAGCACATAAGGCGTTTCGACGGTGTGCTCCTCGCCGTTTTCGCTGTAGGTCTCCATGGTGGTGTAGGTGTGATCGACCTCGGTCATGCCGGCTTTGTCGCGCAGCACGCGCAGCTTGCCGGGCGTGAAGTTGTCGAAGAAATAGACGTACACATAGCCGTCCTCGTTCTCATAGGCCGTGGTCAACAGGCCGCTGGTCTGAGGATAGCCCTGCGTGGGGACATAATAGGCGACGGTAAAACTCTTAAGATCGATCACGGTGATATTGTGGCCGGAGTAAGCCTTAAACTGACCCATGCCGGCTACGCCGATATAGGCACGGCCCTTGTAAACTACCGGTGTGGAGGTGCTCATTGCCTCATAGTCATCCACGCCGTTTTTCAAATGCAGGCGCTTCAGGGAGTTTTCGACAAAGGTGCCGTCCTCGTTGGTTCTGATCTGATAGAAGTCGCCGCCCTTGGAGGTGAAGTAATAGGCGTCCGTCTCCGTGTCATAGCAGACGCTACTGCGCAGGTCGCCGACGTTCGACATGCGAACCTCGTCCAGAAGCGCGCCGGTCTTGGGATTGAACGACAGGATGGAGCCGTAGCCGGTATGGTAATCCGCAGCGCCGTCGTCGGTCGTGACAAGGACATAATCCTCGCAGGCGTAGGCGCCCGCCCAGTAAAAGCCGTTGTGGGTATAGGTCCAGGTAGCGAGCTTTTCCTCGTTAGACTGCGTCGGATCCTCATCCGTGACGGAGATGCAGACGAAGTTAGCCTGTTTCACCTCCTGCACCCAGAAGCCGGTGTAGATGTAGCCGTCGCAGTAGGCGATCGGGCAGTTGGGCTGGCCGCCGAGCTTATCCTTATAGACCCAGAGGGAATCCAGCGTCTCGGCATTGAAGGCCTGCACGCAGCCGTTGGACAGACCAACAAAGATCATGCCGTCTGCATAGGTGGGAGAGTTGATGGCAAAGGCGGAGCCGCCAACCATCTTGCCCGTTTTCAAAACCAGACCGGTGTCCTTATCGACCTTCATGATGGTCTTGCCGGAGTAGGTGTAGAGATAGCCGCCGGCAATGATGGGGCTGCCCACGGCGCTGCCGCTGTAACCCTCGCCCAGCTTGTTTGCCCATGCCAGCACGGCATTCTCGGCAGTGATGGGCGTGCGCAGGTTCACCACGCCGTTGTTGTTTTCATCCGCGCGGAACAGAGGCCAGTCGCCCTCCTGAAGAATGTCATTGAGCGTGCCTGCGGGCGCTTTGGCCAGTGTCACGCGAATGGTCTTGTTCTCCTCACTGGCAACAACGGGGAACTTCTGGCCCACGTAGCCGGTGCGCGTCACGATGAGCGTGTAGCTGCTGCCGGTATCCAGCAGATAAATTCCCTGCTTATCCGGCAGGATGCGGGTCCCGTTTGCGTCGGCCACGAGGAACACCGTGGCATCGCTCGGCTCTGTGATGACACTCGCTTCCACAGGCGGCTGTTTGTTGACCTCGATGGTATAGGTTCCGGCGATGCTGCCGATCTCCGTGTGGGAAACGGTAATTGTGATTTTTTCCGTCGCGCCGGAGGCCGTGTTCAGCGGAACAACAACGGTTCTGTCCACATTTGGCTTGTTTTCGGAGTCGTATTCCAGCGTCTGGCTCCAGTCACCGCAGGCGACCTTCACGGTCACATCCGCATCGATACGGTAGGAGCTCAGCGGCTTCAGCGTCAGGCGCAGCTCTGGGGTGCTCTGGCCAACGTCGGCGGTGTAGTCATACACCAGCTTGTTAAAGCCCTTCTTGTCGGCTTCCTTCTGCGTCAGAGTCACGCTGACGTCGTTTTTATCCTTGACCGTCAGGCTTGTGAGGGTCATGGAACGCACGACATTGATGAAGTAGTCCTGATACAGCGTCGCGCCGTTGACCGTCTTGGCCTGGGCGACCTTCAGGCGTCCCTTGTTGCCGTAGCCGCCCACGGCCAAGAAGCCGGTAATCGGAGCATAGACCGTGTCAGAGCTCGTCAGTGACTTCTCAATCGTCCGTTCGGGCCAGGAACTGTTGCAGTGGTAATTCGAGTAGAACGTAGTCTTATAAGAGCTGTCCGCGCGGGCACGCAGGAGCTGGAAATTGGTGGTATTGGATTCCACCGTAAAGGTATATTCGTGAACGCCCGCCGCAAATGCCGGAGACATCTCGTTCAGCGGCGCTTTATTGCCGGCGCGGGAGCTGAGATTCGTCAGCCAGTCCTCGGTGACGGGCGTGGGCACCGTCAGCTTCATGCCGGGCTGCGCCGGGAAGGTATGCTCGGCGTGGTAGTACACGTCCTTGGTGGCCAGATAGGTATAGCCGCAGCCCAGCGTCAGCATGTAGGTATCCGCCGTACCGGTGGAGGTGGTGGGCGCAATGTAGTCGCCCGTCTGGCTGTAAACCTTGACGTCCAGACCCTCCTCGTGGTTCAGAATGATCGGAATGCTGGCGCGCTTCTGCACCTTCACCGTGTAGGTGACGTCCTGACCGTTGGCGGTCAGCACCACGGGGATCAGATAGTTATTGCTCGAATCCTTCTCGCAGTCGGCCAGATCCACCGCAACCGCCGTACCGCTCTGGGTGGACTTTCCGGCTACGGTGATCGCAGCGCCGCTGCACAGCGTAACGGGCGTGATCTTCACCTGATCCTGTGCGGTCGCCACGGTGTAGGTGGTGGTGGTGTTGGCGTACGCCGGAGAGATCTGCAATCCGGAGATGGCGTCCGCCGCTTTCAGGTCCGTGAGGCTGGCAGTGCGGATGAAATGCAGGGTAAAGGTCTGGTACTGTTCATAGCCGTCGCCCTTGAGGCGTGCCTCACAGACCACGTCCGCGTTTTTCAGACTGTTGGCCTCAATGCATTTGGTCAGGACGGTTGCCTTGCTCTCCCAACTGCGCGCCAGATTGCCGTTGGGGTCGCCCGCCTTATAGACGCGGATATTGGAAGTGTTCACGCCGTCTCCCGGCTCAAAGTAGGGATACAGGGAATTATCGGCATGATCCGGGATCAGGTAGGTAGCCTCGTAGTCGTTTTCGTTGGACTTGGGCATTTCGCCGTAGGTTTTCCAGAAGTTGTCAATGCCGATGCCGATGGTCTTAATCCACTTGCCTGCGGGCAGTGTAGCGGTCAGGGCGGTATCCGCCGCGACCTTCAGTGTGCCGCGCACATGGCGGAACTCGCCGTCGGACAGATCAAAGGTGTAGGTCGCGGGAACGAGCGCCACCGTTTCGGCATTCTTCGCCGTGACGACGGTGCCGAACTCGCTGGTAAAGACCGCCTCGGCGGGCGTGACCTTCGCATCGCCCATGGTGACGTCCAGCGTCACCGTAAACTTGTCGCCCGCGACGAAATCGGCATATCTTTTCATCGCGTCAGCCAGCGCGGCGTGCAGCTTCACGCCCGCAGCGTTATCCGCTGCATAGAAGCCCTCGACGGCAGCGTCGTATGCTTCCTTCGCGGCGGCATAGTCCTGCACGCCGTTCGTCGCGGCCCTGTAATCGGCCATGCAGAGAACGAGGTCGCGCAGGCCGTCGCCGTAGCTCTGGTTCGCGTTCGTGGTAAACCAGATCGCCGTCACGTCCTCTGCTGCGGCGTCGAGGGCATAACCGTCGCCGTCATAGTGCAGAGAGAAGTTGTCGGTGCGGCCGTCAACGCCGGAAATAAATCCGCTGTCGATGCCGCTGAAGGTGTGGCCGCTCGCTTTGAGCACGTCCTTCACAGTGCTGCCGGTAGGACAGTCGATGTACTCCGGCGCAATCAGCAGGCCGTCAGCCGTCACCGCCATCAGCGCGATCCTGCCGTTATTCACGGCAAAAACCGTCGTCGGAAGCAGCGACAGCAGAAGGATGCAGGTCAGCACAAGTGCCAACAGGCGTTTTCCAAAATGTTGCATAATGGGTTCCTCCTTGTTTGAATTACAGATTTATTAAAATGCCTTACAGGCAATAAATCTCTGAACAAAGCGTTTCCAGCGCGGCGTGCGCTTCCTCCACAGGGCCTCGACTGCGGTGAGCAGCTCCAACGTCTGCGCACGCTGCGCGGCTTCCATTGCATGGCCGCTGTACCAGACCTCACGCTCCAGTGCGGCGAGCTTCTGCGCAGTCTCCGGAGGATCCAGCGCCGCCGTCAGTGCCTGCTCATGCGCCGCCCCGTAGAACTCCCAATCCCCCGGCTGCATCAGCCGCAGGAGGTCGTGAACGGTGGTGAGCATGCTTGCGCAGGCCAATCTGTGGTCTTTGCAGGAATACTCTGCGCGGCGCCTGCGAAGCCTTCGCCGCAGCAGATAAGTCCGCAGCGCCAGTCCGGCCAGCACGAGCAGCAAAGCCGCCAGCAGGCCGCGCAGCACATTGCGCAAGCTGACCGTGCCGCCCGTTTGCTCCTGCGGTTTCTCGGAAATATTCGGCTCACGCGTCTGCTCCGTCTGCGTGTCGTCCTGCGGGGCTTGCGCGCTGCCGTTTTCCGTCTGCGTGCCGTCGTCGGGCAGGACATAGTCGATCAGGTCGGTGTAGCCCGGCGACGCGTCGAAGGGAAGCCAGCCGACGCCGTCGAGGTAATACTCCGCCCACGCATGTGCGCTGCGTTCCGTGAGGGTCAGCGCCGCGCCGTCCGAAAGCGCCTGCGCCTGCTGCACCGTGACCATGTAGCCCTCGACATAGCGTGCCGGGATACCGCAGCAGCGCAGCAGCAGCACGGCCAGCGTGGCATAGTGCACGCTGCTGCCCTGACGGCTTCCCGTCAGCACCGCTGCGGCAACATCCGCGCCCGAGACGGCCGCGCTCTCGCGGTAGGTGAGATTTTCTGCAAGAAACCGCAGAATTTCCGTCTTGGCCTGCGTGGTCGTCCAGCTTTGCGCGGGAGAGAAACGCTGCGTCAGCGCCTCATAGGTGCTCTGCGGGACGGTGAGATCGTGCGCATAGACCCACTGGCGATAGGCCGCCTCGCCTGTCAGATAATCGCTCCCCGTCTCCTGCGAGAGCGCCTTTTGCAGCAGATAGCTGTCCTCCACGGGATAGAGCGCCGCGGCGTAGCGCTGCGGCATGGCCGCGCGGCTGCCCTCGCCCGCAAGATCGGCGGCATCGGGCAGATCCGAGGCCGCGCCGTAGGGCAGATAGAGATGCTCCGTGCAGGCGCCAAGCGGCACGATGGTAACATGATTTCCCGCCTCGGCATTCTGCGTGCGCCAAGCGGCAGCAAGCTGTGTTGCAGGAGAAAAGTAGTCCCTTTGCAGCGTGTAAAGCGTCTCGGCATCCGCGCACAGCGCCGAGGTCGGAAGGCGCTGCCAGCCCGTACCGGTGTATTCGCTTGCAACATAACCACGCAGATACAGGGGCGTCCAGTGCGCCATGCGGACCTCCAGCGCGGCCTCGTTCGCCGCCGTGGGGCAGGCGGCGGTCAGGTCGCCCTCCGGCAGAGGATTGTGATTCTTTTCATAGGTCAGGCGGTGCAGCGCGCGGGCAAGCCCGCCGTCAGTCGTCTGCGGCACAAGGCCGGGCAGCATTGCCGTTCCGGCAAGCGCCAGCGCCAGCAGCAACGCCGCCGCAGAGACCAGCGCACGCTTTTTCGGGCGCTCGCGCAGGAAGCTCAACAGAACGCCGAGCAAAAGCACGACGAAAAACCAGTCCGGCTCCGCGAGTCCCGCGATTTGCAGTCCGAGGAGTGCAAGCGTGAGCAGTGCAAGCGCCGCGCCGCCATACCGGCCTCGCAGGCACAGTCCGCAGAGCAGGCCCGTGAGCGCCGCCGACGGGACGAGCAGCCAGAGGATTTCTCCGGTATCCTCATAGGGCAGCGCATAGCGCCCGGTCTGCAAAAACAGCCGCTGCTTTGCGAGATTCCCTACGCCCGCCGCCGCCTCGGCAAGCCTGCCGCGCAGCAGCAGCGCCCCCGCCAGAAAAGCCAGCAGCGCCGCAAGCGCGGCAATGCGATTCCGGCGCCGTTCCGGCCGGAACAGCAGGCACAGCGTCAAAGCCGCCCACGCCGCAAGCAGCGGCCACAGCAGCCGCCATGCGCTCTGCGCCGGGGAAAGCCATCGCCACGCCGCGCCCCACAGTCCCGTCAGGAGCAGCACTCCGGCGGGCAGCGCAGAGACTCCCGCCGCGCGCGGCGCAGGCTGCTTTTTGATGGTCAACGATTCCTGTTTTTTCACAAAAGCGACAAGCTCCCAGTCAAGTTTCCTAATTTCTCTTTCATGTGATCCGGGGGAAAGGCGATTACCCCAGCCGCGTCCTGCGCATTCTCGCAGCACAGAAACAGCAGCGCGTTTTCCGGCGGCGCTTCCGGCATTTGAAAGCCGAAATACAGCAGTGTACCGCACTGCGGCGCATCCCACGGCGGCAGCGTTTCCCTCGCCGGAGCCTTCATCAGGTCGGTCAGCGCCTCGAAAAGCGACTCCGTGCCGGACACCTCACGGCTGCAAAGCGTGTCTTCGTTCCACATTAGGCAGAACGGTTGGTTTTCCAGTGCCTGACACACGGAAACCGCCGCCTCCAGAAGCGCGTCGGCAAGCGCAGGCTGCGCCGTCTGCCGCGCCACAAAAATACGCAGGCTGTGATCGACCGGCCGCGCGGGGTCGCGCACGATCAGGCGGCCTGCCTTGCCGGAGAGCTTCCAATGGATCTGCCGCAGGCTGTCGCCGGGCACATAATCGCGAATTTGAAGCGTCTCCGTCCGGTCTGTCCCCTTCCGGTTCGGGTCGTATTCGCTGCAATCCTGCTGCGTGAGGGAGAGAAGCGGCTCAAGCTGCACGGGAAAGGTTTCCGGCAAAATGCAGAGCTGCCGCTGCACCGCGCCGCGAAGCACGACCGGAAGCAGCCCGAACGCCTCGCGCACCGTCACACGCGTGACGCGCAGCCGGATGCAGCCGCAGTAGCGGCTCTCCAGCGTCGCCCGCGCCGGAGTTCCGGAAAGGGAGAAGCATTGCCGCTCACCGGTCACGGTATTTTCCGTCTCGATCCGAAAGCGCACCGCGCCGGCAGGCAGCCATCGGGGCCGGCGCAGAGAAAGCGTCAGAGAGACCGGCTTATGCTTTTCCGCCGTCGCGGCGCAGACGATCTCCTGCCGCAGGCGCTTTCGCCCGAGCAGCAGCAAAAGCCACGCGGCAAGCGGAGCCAGCAGCCACAGCCCGCCTGCACAGAGCAGCGCGGGCGAGGGTCTGAGCAGGCAGGCCGCCGCCAGTCCCGCGCCGCCCAAAAGCCAAAGCAGCGTCATAGCGTCCGCACCGTCATGGCGGGCATGGGCGTGCAGGACAGAATTTCCGCCACGACGCTCTCGGCGGAAAGCTCGTTCAGCCGCGCCTTAGCCGAGAGCATCAGGCGATGGGAAAATACATAAGGCGCCATTTCCTGTACGTCCTGCGGGAGCACATAGTCGCGTCCTGCCGCAAAGGCCGCCGCTTTGGCGCAGCGGCACAGCGCCAGCGCACCGCGCGGGCTGATGCCCAGCCGCACCATGGGATGCACGCGCGTGGCCTCGCTCAGACGTGCGATATAATCGTAGACCGCGTCGGCCAGATGCGTTTTGCGTGTCTGCGCCACGGCCTCGCGCAGCTCCGTCTGCCCCGCGACGGCGCAGACGGTTTGCAGCGGTTCCGCCTCGCTGCGCTCCTTTAGAATGGCAATCTGGCTGGCAAGATCCGGGTAGCCCATGCTCAGCTTCATCAGAAAGCGGTCGAGCTGGGAATTCGGCAGCTCCTGCGTTCCGGCGGAGCCAATGGGGTTCTGCGTCGCCAGCACAACAAACGGCTCCGGCAGCGGATGCGTGACGCGGTCAACCGTGACCTGCCGCTCCTCCATGGCCTCCAGCAGCGCCGACTGGGTCTTGCTGGAGGTACGGTTGATCTCATCGGCCAGCAGAAGATTCGTCATGATCGCGCCGGGCTGGTAGACCATGCCGTCCTTGCTGGGCAGCGAAAAGCCGATGATGTCCGAGGGCATGGTGTCCGGCGTGAACTGAACGCGCTTGGTGTCTAAACCCAGGGCTTTGGAAAAGGCCAGCGCCATCGTCGTCTTGCCGACGCCGGGCACATCCTCCAGCAGCACATGTCCCTGCGCCAGAATGGAAATCCATATTTTTTCGATCACATCGTTCTTGCCGACGATGACTTTTTTCACTTCCCGAAGGACATTTTGCGTTATTTCGTACATTTTCGTTTCCTCATCCAAACAATTACTCCGCTGCCCAAAAGCAGCACCGCTGCCGCGCCGCCTGCGACCCAGACGATCCCGCTGCCGGAGGCGCTCGGCTCTGTGGGCAGACGCAGATCATAGGCTGCCGCCGGGTCCTCCGGTTCGAGCGTTCGGCCGGTTTCCTCCAGCGCCGCGCGAAGCCGCGCAAAGGCGGACACATAGCTGCGTTCCTCCGCCGGAACGGCCAGATAGCGCGCATAGAGCGCTTCGGCCTGCGTGCGCAGCGCATCGTCGCCGGCACTGTCAATCTCGTCATTCAATGCGGCGATTTCCGCGCGGAGCGCGTCCTGCATCGGCGGGCGAAAGTCATAAAGACTGCGTGCGCCGGTTTCCATGCGCTCCATGGCCTCCTCGGCCAGAATCGCCTGCTGCGTCGCCATCAGATCCGCTCCATCGGAGAGGATATGGGCGTACAGGCCGCTTACCAGTCGATAGCGCCGCAAGCCGTCCGCCGCACTGACACCGTTTTTGCAGAAGCGTGCGTCCGTCGCGGGGTCGATGCCCAACGCGCACAGGGCGATGAGCACCTGAGCCGTGCTCTCGGCATTCGGCGCGCCCCAACTGATAAAATCGCCGTTTTCCGTCTGCTGCGCGGAGAGCCATTGCAATGCGCGGTCAAGCGCCTGCTGCACCGTGGTGCGCCGCCCGCCGGACAGGTCGTAGATCACCGTACCGTTGCGGTAGGGTGCAAGCGCCTGCAAGGCCATGGCGGTGATGTCCACATCCGTCGAGCCTGCCGCCAGCCCAAAGCCGCCGTTCTGCTCCTGTCCGGAAAGCAACGCGGTCAGCATCGCCTCACGCGGATAGGCTGCATCCTGCGCCACGGCAAAGCGTGCGCTGTCCAGCGCGATGAGTGCAAAAATCCAGCCGTTCAGTCCCTGTTTCCCGAGGGAATCGGTGGTTTTCCACGCGTAAGTGCCGTCCGCGATCAGGTCGATATGATTTTTGCCGACGTCGGTCGGATCGCCGCCCAGCGCCAGAAGCGCCAGGGCAATGCGGTGCCACTCCGTCGCGCGGACGGAGTCCAAGCCGCCCTCTTTCCGGTATTTCTGCGTCACATAGTCCGAGAGCGACTTGCGGTAGCCCTCCGTGCAGACATTCTCTCCCGAGCGTCCCGCCGCAACGGCAAACCAGTCGGAAACGGAATCGCCCGGCGTGAACGGCCCGGAATCCAGAAGTTCTTCAACCGTGCAGTTCTGATTCTGCGCCACGGCCGCAAGACCTTCCTGCGCCCGCGCGGGCAGCGCCAGAAGGACTGCCAGAAGTCCGGCGATCACCCGTCCGGCAAGTCGGGGTCTTTTTTCCATGGAATCGGTTCCTCCTTCTGTTCTCCGCAGCGCGTGCAGGTGTAGCGGATCCAGCCGTCCTGCCCGTCGGCAGGCTCCTGACGGTCGGTTTCCTGATAGTCATGTCCCAGCGCGGGAAGCTCCTGCGCGTTTCTCGTATCTCCGCAGACCGTGCAGGTCTCGCAGGCCTCACCCGGGTGCGTGCAGTCCGGCGCAAGCGTCTGCTGCGGCTGACCCCAGCGGTGCTCGTCGAGGTAGGCGCCGTTGATCCAGCGGCCGCAGTAGCTTTCCAGCAGGCCGAAGCTGCCCGCCGTCGCGGAATAGCCGCCGATGTCCTTGCCGTAGGCCAGCGTAAAGCGCAGATAGAGCGTATCGCCGTTGGAAAGATAATAGGTTGACAGACCCTTGCCCGCATAGGTTTCGCCGCCGACGGAATACATCCAGCCCGAGCCTTGCGTGTAGTCAAACTCGCCCAGACTGTTGCTGTCCTGCAATCCGGTCAGCGTCAGGCCGTCGGCCAGCACCTTCGCCCAGAGGTTTTCGGGGATGGCCGGGTAGTCCATCATGCCGCCGCGGCTGATGCGGCGCAGGTAAAAGCCCGTGTCCGGTGTTCCGGAGGCAAGGTATTCGTAGCCGTATTCCTCCAGCGCCTCGATCACGGCATAGGACGCCGGAACATTCTGGCGGATCTGGTAGGCGTAGGGTTCTTCAAAAATGTCCAGCCCAACGGTCGTCGCGTCAAGCACGATGTAGGCCGTGCCGGTCACGTCGCCGGTATCCACGAAGCGGTAAACGATCTGATAGGATACGAAGGCGGAATTCCCCTCGCCGTCCCACGCACGCACGGTAATGGTGTGCGTCTCAAAATCTCCGCGAACGGGATCGGGAAAGTAGAGCTGATACTCATAGATCGGCCCGCCGGTCGGCTGCGTGATGCGCTTGCCGTCCATGCGCACCTCCAGACTGCTGGCATAGAGATCTTTCCCGGTGTAGGCCGTGGCACGGACGGTGAGGGTGAAGTTCCGGTTCGTCGTCTCCGTCACGCCCTCCAGATTCGTCACGATAACGGGCGGATGCTCCCCCACCGTCGGATGCTCGCTGTCGGCCTTGCGTGCGACATAGCGCACAGTGTAGGTGACCTCCTGCAGGGTGACATTTCCGCTCTTGCGGTAGAGCGTAAAATAATTCGTTTCATTCCGGCAAAGCACCGCCCGGTAGTCCCTGCCGTCGCCCGTAAGATATTGGCCGTTGAAGGGCGTGGCGCTGTTGCGCAGCTTGACCTTCAGCGTCTGGCCGGGCGCATTGAGAAGATAGGCATAAAAATGCAGCACATCCAGCTCGAGCTGGTCGTAAGTGATCTCGCAGTTTGCCAGATCGGTGAGGATGGCGGGCTTGCTGTCATCCGAGGGGCCTTCGGTGGGCTTTTCCCCGCCGCCGTCATCCCCGGAAGCTCCGCCGCTGCCGCTCGGTTCGGCCGGCTCCGTCTCGCCCGGATAGGAGGAAGAGGATGGCTCTGTCGGCTCCGTCGCCTCGGACGGCTCCGTCTCTGCAGGCGGCTCGGTTTCCGACGGCTCGGTCGGTTCTGTCGGTTCGGTTTCCTCCGGTTCAGAGGAGTCCTCGATCGGCTCCGCTCCCTGTCCCTCCGGCCGAATGGATGCCGTCTGTGAGGCAAGCGGCTCAGGCTCATGCAGGCGCAGCCCGTGCCCCGACAGCAGCAGCGTCACAATAAACGCCGCCGCCAGCAGGCACAGCGCGCCCTTCCATAGATGGGACTTGATCTTTTTCACGTTTCACGCTCCGTTTTCATGGAAAAAGAAAAAGCCCGACGGACACAATGCGTTTCATTGTGCCTGCCGAACCTCGGTTCTTCCGTCAGTTCAAAAATATGTCAATCCAGTTTGATGCTCCTGCTGATCTGCTCCACGCGAATGGGTTTGTTTTCCTTCACCATAATGTGGATCTCACCGTAGTCCACGGAACGGATCAGGCGGATCAGCTTTTCCTCCTGCGGGGTCAGCCGGATCACCGGCTCCTGCTTCTTTGATTCCATTCAAAACAGCTCCTTATATAACAAAAAATAAGGTATTATCCTGCAAACGGGCAGAATAATACCTTAACCTTTTCCGGCAATTATTCAAACGCTCAGTAGGTCTCCCGACTCGTACCTCAAGCGGAAATCCATCCTGCCTTCTCAGAAGTTGCCTTCCAATGACCGGCTTTCGCCGACGGACGGATTCCTCGGTACCCACGGTGTTGGTCAACGCGGGGCTTTTCCCCATTCCCTTGTTTAGCTTTGCGCCTGGCCGGAGGGCCGTTGCGGTCGCATTGCCTCTGATCGTTATCTTATTCTTGATTATTATAGTGGCCTCTTGGCAAAAAATCAAGCGCCGAAACGCGAAATTACAAATTAGACGCGCTGTGCCCGTTTATCCCTCCGAGCATTCGTCCAGAAGCCGCTCCAGCTCCTGCGCAGCGAGGCTGAGTGGCTGCCCCTCGCGCTTGACGGCGCAGATCTCGCGTGCGGGCAGCGGACAGGTCAGCTCGAGCGCATGCAGCTCCGGCGCACCGTGCAGAAAATCCTCGGTCACAAAGCCGATGCCCAGTCCGGCCTCGACCAGCGGCAGGATCTGATCGGCCGTCGCAGCCTCGATGTCCGGAGAAAAAGCAAGACCGTGCGCGGCAAAATAGCCGGAATAGAGCTGATAGGACGTGCTCTGTGCGCCGAGCGAGACGATGGGATAGCGCAGCAGCTCCTCCGGCGTGACCGGCCGTCCGTACAGCTCCGGGAAGCCCGCGCAGACCGCGCGCTCGCGCACGCTGCGCAGCCGTCGGAAGCGCAGGCCGTCCTCGGGCGTCAGGGGCGTAGTCACCACGGCCAGGTCGGCAAGACCGTTTTTCAGCGCCTCGACCGCCTGCGGCGTGGTGTGGTTGCTGATTTTCAAGGCGACATTCGGGTGCAGGCGGCAGAATTTCCGCAAAACCGGCTGCAAAATACCGCGCAGGGCGATCTCGCTGGCCGAAATCGTAACCGAGCCGCGCCGCAGCTCGCGCAGCTCCTGCAATTCCGCCTCACCGCGCTCGATCTGCTGGAAGGCAACGCGGATATGCGCAAACAGGCGCTCGCCCTCGGGCGTGAGCCGCATACCGCGATTCGTCCGCAGAAACAACGTGCAGCCCAGCTCCCCCTCCAGATTTTTGATTGCACGCGTCAGGTTCGGCTGGTTATTGCGAAGCTGCGCCGCCGCCTGCGAAACACTTCCGCAGGACGCAACATAATAGAAAATCCGGTAGTAATCATAGCTGATATCCATGGGCGGCTCCTGTTATATCATTTTCGGATAGCAGATATACAAAATTAAGACTATACATATAGCTGCAATCTCATTATAATCAAGCCGCATGAAAAATCAAGGGGAGAAAGATAAGAAATGGAACTGATTTGCAGAATTATCATGATGGTCTGCTTCGATCTGGCCGCGCTGGCACTGGTGCTGCGGCTGGCGCTGGGCGGACGTGAGCGCGGCGCACGCTGGCTGGCCGCGTGCATGGCCGTGGGCTTTCTCTGCGGCGGCATCGCCCGCTGCCTGACTGGCCTGAACATCCTGATCTCGCTGGAGGCCGCAGGCTTTTTGCTCTCTGACGTGGCCTTCCTGCTGTCCTTCCCGGACAGGAAAGCGGGGCAGGCAGCATGAATCATGACTTAACGAGCGGCAAACCCAGCCGCGTGCTCTGGCAGTTCTGTCTGCCGCTGTTCGGAAGCATCATCTTCCAGCAGCTTTATAACATCGCCGACAGCTTCGTGGCGGGCAAGTTCATCGGTGAAAACGCCCTCGCCGCCGTCGGCAACAGCTACGAGATCACGCTGATCTTCATCGCCTTTGCCTTCGGCTGCAACATCGGCGCATCCGTGCTGACGGCGCAGCTATTCGGCGCCAGGCGCTACAACGAGATGAAAACCGGCGTGCTGACCTCGCTGATTGCGAGCTGCGTGACCTGCGCGGTGCTGATGCTCGTGGGCGTGCTCTGCTGCGACGGTCTGCTGCGCCTCATCAAAACGCCGACCGAGGTCTTTGCGGACTCCAAGCTCTATCTGGATATTTACATCTACGGTCTGCCCGCCGTGTTCTTATACAATGTGGCGACCGGCATCTTCTCCGCGCTGGGCGATTCCAGAACGCCGTTTATCTTCCTTGTCTGTTCGTCTCTGTCAAACATCGCGGTGGACATTCTGTTCGTCACCGTAATTCCGATGGGCGTTGCGGGCGTCGCATGGGCGACCTTCCTGTGCCAGAGCGTGAGCTGTGTGCTGGCGCTGGTGTTTCTGCTGCTGCGCTTCCGCAAGATCGAATCCACCGGAAAGATCCGCGTGTTCTCGTGGCAGCTTCTGCGGCGCTTTGCCGTCGTGGCAGTTCCGAGCGTCCTGCAGCAGAGCTTCATCTCCGTGGGCAACATTGTCATCCAGAGCGTGATCAACGGCTTCGGCCCGGCAGTCATGGCGGGCTACTCCGCGGCTGTCAAGCTCAACAACATGGTCGTCACCTCGCTGACGACGCTGGGCAACGGTATTTCCAACTTCACCGCGCAGAACCTCGGCGCGGGCAAGCACGAGCGCATCCATCAGGGCTTCAAGGCCGGTCTCAAGCTCGTCTGGCTGATCTGCATCCCCATCGTGGCGCTGTATTTCCTGGCGGGGCGCTGGCTGGTGTACCTGTTCCTCGACAATCCGACCGGCAAGGCCATGGACACCGGCGTGATGTTCCTGCGCATCCTTGCGCCGTTCTACTTCGTCGTTTCGGCTAAGCTGGTCTCCGACGGCGTGCTGCGCGGCGCAGGCCGGATGGGCCGCTTCATGATTGCAACCTTCACCGATCTCCTGCTGCGCGTGGCGCTGGCCGAGATTCTCTCGCGCACCGCACTGCAAACCACGGGCATCTGGATCTCCTGGCCGGTCGGCTGGGCGGTGTCCATGGTGCTGTCGGTCGTGCTCTATACCGCGATCCGCTGGATCCCGGAGAAAACACCGGACTTTGAGACGCCTGCGCAGGTGCCCGCCGGCGAGGCGATCGAGGACGTGGAAAGCCCGGAGGAATACCTCTAAT
>CAKUMO010000036.1 GCA_934667815.1 uncultured Oscillospiraceae bacterium | reverse complement strand
CGCCGAAAAGGCGGCGGAGATTTATATGAAGATCGCCCACCTGCCGCTGGTGAACACCATTACCGACGAGCAGATGCACCTGCTTGAGGCCCACTTTGGTGCGAAGGCACGGGAGGGGTATCTGCAATAATTCCTGTACAAGACAGGTTTAAGAAGTATTTGGGCTTTTTCCGAGTACCGTATGACCAATAAGCAAATCCGCCCCTGCGTGATACAGAGGCGGATTGCTTTGGTACAACCAATACAAAATACAAAAAGCGCCGCCTCGGGATCACTCCCAAGACGGCGCTTTTCTGTTGCGGATCAGAGCGAACATTTCACGGCGAAGCCGCCGCTGAAGAAAAAGGTGTTCGTCCAATACCTGTTTGGTGGACCTGAAGAGACTCGAACTCTCGACCTCTCGGATGCGAACCGAACGCTCTCCCAGCTGAGCTACAGGCCCGAATTACACCGAACTGCGTTAAAAACAATGGTGAAAATCGACTTACACGAGCGTTTTCAAGACTCGATGGTGCATTTTGTTCTGCACACTTGCGGTTCGGACTGTGGGATATTATAGCACAGCGATTTCGAAAATGCAATCCTTTTTTTCTCTTTCGCCGAAAAAACCGCGGCGTTTCGCGGTGCAGTGGGATTGTGCAACGCGTGGCATCGATTCCCCCAACCTGCTGCGGACTCTGGGGCAAAGTGCACGGTAGATGGAAAAACCTGAATGCACTCCGGGATTCGACATGTATTACCCAGAAAGCCACGGATGCCTGCGCTTGAGATCCGGTGCAGCGATGCATTATTTACAGTTTGTTTGTTGACAGTTTTTTGGATTTTTGGTACAATTTAAGCTAGAAAATGCGCCCTGCGCAGAAAGGTAGGCTCCGCTTTTGAACAAATCCTTCCTCGGCAACAATCGTACCGCCATTGCGGAAAAACTCAATGAATCCCTGCGCTCCGTGCTGCCGATCATCGTGATCGTGGCCGTGCTGTGCCTGACCATTGTTCCGCTGCAAACGGATCTGCTGCTAAGCTTTTTGGCAGGAAGCATCCTGATCGTCGTCGGCATCGGCCTGTTCTCGCTCGGCGCGGAGATTTCCATGACGCCCATTGGCAACAAGATCGGCACTGCGCTGACGCGCAGCCGCAATCTGCCGGTCATCTTGGGCATTAGCTTTGTGCTGGGCTTTGCCGTCACGGTCGCAGAGCCGGACTTGCAGGTGCTGGCTAAGACCGTTCCACACATCGACTCGACCATCCTGCTGCTCGCCGTGGGTGTGGGTGTGGGCTTTTTTCTGTCGGTGTGCATGCTGCGCATCCTGACGGGCTTCCGCCTGCGCTGGCTGCTGCTGGCATTTTACGCAGTCGTATTTGTGCTGGCTGCCTTCACGGATGCAGACTTTTTGAGTATCGCGTTCGACTCCGGCGGCGTGACCACCGGCCCGATGACCGTGCCGTTTATCCTCGCGCTGGGTCTCGGTGTGTCCAACGCCCGAAGCGACGATCAGGCAGAATCCGACAGCTTCGGCCTTGTCGCCCTCAGCTCCATCGGCCCGATCCTAGCCGTGCTCATTCTGGGCTTTTTCTATTCCGGCAGCGACGCGGCGCCCGCGCTGAGTACCGCCTCCTATGCCACGACTTCAGCCATCGGTCTGGCTTATCTGCGCGGCATTCCGGTCTACATGGGCGAAATGGCGCTGGCACTTGCACCCATTGTTGTCATCTTCCTGCTGTTTCAGGTCTTTTCGTTGCGGCTTTCCAAGCACAATCTGGCGAAGATCCTGACGGGTGTTTTATATACCTACGTCGGCCTCGTGCTGTTCCTCACGGGTGTGAATGTCGGCTTCTCCGCGCTGGGTCTTGTGCTCGGGCAGGAGCTGGCCGCAGGCTGGACGAAGTGGCTGATGATCCCGCTGTGCGCCCTTCTGGGCTGGTTCATCATCTCGGCCGAGCCTGCCGTGGCCGTGCTGGAAAAGCAGATTGAGGAGGTCAGCGCAGGCGCGATCCCCGGAAAGGTCATCAAGCGCAGCCTTTCCGTCGCCATCGCCGCGGCCATGGCGCTGTCCATGCTGCGCGTGCTGACGGGGCTGAATATTCTCTGGTTCCTTGCGCCGGGCTATGCGCTGGCACTGGCCATGAGCTTCTTTGTGCCGGACATTTTCACGGCCATCGCGTTTGACTCCGGCGGTGTGGCCTCCGGCCCGATGACCGCGACTTTCATGCTGCAATTCATGATCGGTGCAAGCACCGCGCTGGGCGGCAATCCGCTGAAGGACGCCTTCGGCGTTGTGGCCATGGTGGCGATGATGCCGCTGCTGTCCATTCAGGTCGTCGGCTTCTATTATAAAATCAAGGAAAGAAAAGCGCCGCCCGTCGAGGAATATGGCGATTACGACATCGTGGAGCTGTGGGAGGTGGACGCCGCATGAATTATGTGATCTCGATCTGCGATCCGCGCGCACTGCCCACGCTGACGGCGCTGTGCGCGGAGCTGGGCCTGCCGGTAAACGTCGTGCTGCACGCACATGGCACGGCAGTGCGCAGCATGCTGGACATTCTGGGTATTGAAAGCAACGAAAAACGCGTTGTTATGACCGTTGCAAATACAGAAAAGACCAAGCGCCTCATTGAGGAGCAGAAGCGGCGGCTGTTCATCGGCGTGCCGGGCCACGGGATCGTCGTGGCCGTCCCCATCAAAAGCATCGGAGGAGGAAAGACCGTGGCATTTTTGAACGGAACCCAGCAGCCCGCGAAGTACACGCCGGAGCTGAACTATTCCTATGAACTGATCGTAGCCATCGCCAATGAGGGCCGCACGGATCAGGTGATGAACGCCGCGCGTGCCGCAGGAGCGGCCGGCGGCACCGTCCTGCACGGCAAGGGTACCGGCTCGGAAAACGCGGAGAAGTTCTATAACGTTTCTATCGCGTCCGAAAAAGAGGTCATCCTGATCGTCGCAAAGGCCGAGCAGAAGGCCGGCATCATGAAGGCAATCCTGGAAAAGGCGGGGCCGGCCAGTGAAGCCGGAACGATCGCCTTCTCCCTGCCGACCAGCGAGGTCGCGGGCTTCGGACTGCTGTAACTAAGCGCAAAAAACTCCCGCCCGAGAAAACTCGGGCGGGAGACAGCTCAGCTTGTCAAAAAAGCCCCTTTGGACTTTTTGACAAGCCAACAGGACACTTCCGCGTGGAAGTGTCCTGTTTTATTAGACTTTATTCAAATCAGCCGTTGTTCTCGCGCATCTTTGCGAAGCACTCGCTGCAATAGACCGGACGATCGGTCTTCGGCTCGAAGGGAACGCGAGCCTCGCCGCCGCAGTTGGCGCAAACAGCGGTGAAGTACTCTCTGGGGCTGCGGGCAGCATTCTTGCGAGCGTCGCGGCAAGCCTTGCAGCGCTGCGGCTCATTCTGGAAGCCTCTCTCCGCATAGAATTCCTGCTCACCGGCGGTGAACACGAACTCATTGCCGCATTCCTTGCAAACTAAAGTCTTGTCTTCGTACATTTTGGTTTACCTCTCTTGATGAATAAGATTTGCCCCGACACTCTCCACGCGAAATTGCTGAATCATATGCCTTAGGGTTGATATGCGAACGGTCTTTTGCCGATAGCGCCATTTCAGACTTTACTCATTATACCATCTTTCTTGACTTTGTCAATAGTGGATGAAAAAATAATCCGTTAGAAATTGAGATTTGTGCGCTTTCGACAGTTTTTGTAAACCGTTTTCGGTCAAAATGTCAGTTGCTCCTCGTTTTGATTGTGCAAATGCAAATGATCGTAGGCAAGCTGCGTCACACAGCGGCCGCGCGGCGTGCGCGTCAGGAAGCCGATCTGCATCAAATACGGTTCATAAACATCCTCTAACGTGACTGCTTCCTCCCCGATCGTCGCCGCCAGCGTCTCCAGTCCCACCGGGCCGCCGCCGTAAAACTGGATAATCGCCTTGAGCATCCGCCGGTCGGTCGCGTCAAGGCCGAGCTTATCGACCTCAAGGCGCTGGAGCGCAAGGTCTGCCGCTTCGCGCGTGATGACACCGTCGTAATATAACTGCGCAAAATCACGCACACGGCGCAGCATGCGGTTGGCGATACGCGGCGTACCGCGGCTGCGGGAAGCCACCTCCAGTGCACCGGCCGGGTCGATCTGCATACCCAGCAGCGTGGCCGAGCGCGTGACGATGCGGCAGAGCTCCTCCGGCGTGTACAGCTCCAGACGGAAGGTCACGCCGAAACGGTCGCGCAGCGGCGCGGAAAGCTGCCCCGCGCGCGTCGTCGCGCCGATGAGCGTAAATTTCGGCAGGTCGAGCCGGATGGAATTGGCCGACGGACCCTTGCCGACGATAATATCAATGGCAAAATCCTCCATCGCGGGATAGAGAATTTCTTCGACCGAGGTGTTCAGGCGGTGAATTTCGTCGATGAACAGAATGTCGCCCTCAGAGAGGTTGGTCAGAAGCGCGGCCAGATCGCCCGCCTTTTCAATCGCCGGGCCGGAGGTGATGCGGATGTTCACACCCATTTCATTGGCAATGACACCTGCAAGCGTGGTCTTGCCCAAGCCCGGCGGGCCGTAGAGCAGGACATGATCCAGCGGCTCGTTTCGGCGGCGTGCCGCCTCGATATAGACCGCGAGGTTCTCCTTGACCTTTTCCTGCCCATTATACTCGCTCAGGCGCTTCGGCCGGAGGGAAAACTCGCCCTCATCTTTGGCAGTGTAACTGGTCGTTACGATGGGCGCTTCAAAATCCTGTGAAAAATCGATGCTCATATTCTTACCTCATTACCATCGCACGCAGGCAGCGCTTGACGATCTCCTCCGTGGACAGCTCCTCGACCGGCTGCCCCTTGAGGGCGGCGGCGATCTCCGCCTGATTATAGCCCAACTCGGCCAGTGCGGCCTGCGCCAGCGCGACCTTGCTGCCGCCGACGGGCGCGGGCACTGCGGACGCGCCGGAGAAATCCACCTCGGTCACGGCTGCGCCGAGCTTGTCCTTCAGCTCCAGCAGAATGCGCTGCGCGAGCTTTTTTCCAACGCCCGGCGCGGCGGTGAGAGCCTTTTCGTCCTGCGTCATGACTGCAAGCGTGAAGCGCTCGGGCGAGCTTGCCGAAAGAATGGCCAGCGCCGCCTTGGTGCCGACGCCCGTCACGCCCAGCAGCATCTCGAAGCAGCGCAGCTCATCGCGCGTGGAAAAACCGAAAATATCAAACGCATCCTCGCGGATATTGCAATAAGTATAGAGCTTGGTCTGCTGGCCGGTGCGCAGCTTGGAGAGCGTGTAGGCCGTGGTGTGGCAGGCGAAGCCGACACCGGCGCAGTCGATGACCGCAAGATTGCTTTCCAGCAGCGCAACCTCGCCTTTCAGATAATAAAACATGGCTATCCTCCCCGCGTTCTTGACAGCATGGACGTGGCCGAGCGCGCATGGCACAGCGCGATGGCGATGGCGTCCGCCGCGTCGTCCGGACGCGGCATTTTTTCCATATGCAGGAAGCGGCGCGTCATATCCATGACCTGATGCTTCTCGGCCTTGCCATAGCCGACGACCGCCTGCTTGACCTGCATGGGCGTGTATTCAAAAAGCGGAACGCCCGCCCGCTCAATGGCAAGCAAAATGACACCGCGCCCGTGTGAAACGCCGATACCCGTCGTGATATTGTGTCCCCAGAACAGTTCCTCGACGGCCACGGCCTCCGGCTTTGTGACCTCCAGCAGGCGCGTTATGTCCTCAAAGAGCATGTTCAGCCGCTGCGGAAAGGCCAGATCCGGCGGCGTCGTCACGGTGCCGTATTGCAGCAGCGTGTACTTTCCCCGCTCCGACGAGATCAGGCCGAATCCCGTCGTGGCATAGCCGGGGTCAATGCCTAAAATAACCAAGGAGCTTGTCCGCCCATTCCGGCTCTGCGATGTTGACGAGCCAGCAGATGATCGCCACGACCATAACGCCGAACAGCGTCCACGCCAGCACGCGCTTCCATTTGGGGCTGGGGTAAAATTCCTCCTGCTGCTTTTCCGCTTCGGTCGGAAGATCCTCCGGCTGCACGTCCTGCATCAGGACCTCAGGTTCCTGTTTGTTTTCGTTCATACATACCACCTCAGGATAATCATAACACATCCGTTCGCATTTTGCACTAGTTTTTACAAAATTACAAAAAAATCCCGCAGGCAAAAGCCTGCGGGAACATGCAACTCGATTATTCGATTTCAAGACGGCGCGCAGTCGCCTTCTGCGGTGCCTGCTTCGGCAGGGTCAGCTTCAGAACGCCGTTTTCATAGGCGGCGCTGATCTTATCGGAGTCAATGCCGTCGAGGCTGAAGCTGCGGCTGTAGCTGCCATAGGAACGCTCGCAGCGCAGGTAGCCGGACTTCTTCTCCTGCTTTTCGTAGTTGGAATGGCGCTCGGCATGGATGACAAGCTGATCGTCGTCTACGTCGATGTGGATGTCCTTCTTGTCAAAGCCGGGCAGATCGGCCGACAACACCAGCTTGTCGCCCTCGTCCTCAATGTCGGTACGGAAGGACGCCAGTGTGTCCGGTGCGAAAATACTGCGTTCAAAGTCCTCCAGTTCACGGAAGGGGTTATACATAGCAGCCTCGTTGCTGTGCTTACGATACGGTGTGAGATTCAACATGATTCATTCCTCCAGTTTGAGCTCTCCACGGTTCTCCGTGGTTTGTTCTTTTCTTTATTTCTGGCTTTATTATCCCGCCGGAATATGAACGAATCGAGTGTTATTTATGAACCGTCTGTAAACAATTAGCACTCTCAGGATAAGAGTGCTAATTGTTATTTCGGCAGAATCACGCGGAAGGTCGAGCCTTCTCCCGGCGCGCTGTCCACCTCGATAACGCCCTGCGAAAGCTCTACAATACGTTTGGCCAGCGACAGGCCGAGGCCGTTTCCCATGGCCTTGCGCGAGGTGTCGCCCTGATAGAATTTTTCAAAGACGCGCTTCTGCACCTCCGGCGTCATGCCGCAGCCGTGATCGGTGATACTGACGACCACACATTCGGTCTGCTCCAGCAGCCGCACGGAAATCTCCTGTCCCGGCTCGCTGAACTTGATCGCATTGCTCAGAAGATTCGTCCAGACCTGGCCGAGCAGATTCTCGCAGCCCGTGACGCTCACGGGATCAAGCACCGCGTCGAAGCTGATATTCTTCTGCGTCCACTGCGTCTCGAGCGAGACAACCGCTTGGCGGATCTGCTCGTCTAAGCGGAAGGTCGTACTCTGCTCGGAAAGAGACTTGCTCTCGATCTTGGAGAGCAGCAGAATGCTGCCGACGAGTGTCGAAAGCCTGTGGGTGTTAAATAAAATCTTATTCAGATATTCCTCCCGCTCGGCCGCAGGCAGCGCCGGGTCCTGCAGCAGCATGGCGTAGCCCTCAATGGCCGTGAGCGGCGTTTTGAACTCATGTGAAACGTTGGCGACAAAGTCATTGCTGAGTGTGGAAATGCTGTCCAGCTCATGCACCATGGCGTTGAAGTTGCGGAAGGTCGTCTGCACCTCCTCGAGCTTGCTGCCGTCCTCGACGGTAATGTGGAAATTCCCGCGCGCAACCTCTTTTGAGGCCTTGCTGAGCTTGACCATGGGCGTGAGGATGCGCCGCCCGATGAGATAGCTGGCAAGACAGCCCGCGACGGCCGAGACAATCAGCAGCGCGATCAGCGTGGAGATGCTCAGCGCATGGATGACCCCCAACCGCTGCAACAAATACAGCACGCCCGCGACGGCGCCGAAGGAAATAATCGCGATGACAAAGACGATAATCAGATAATACGTCCGCATTCGCAGGGAATATTTTCTCTGCTTCATTTTCTGACCGCCTTATAGCCGATGCCGCGCACGGTCACAATTTCGAAATCCGGATTCTCGCGGAAGTGGTCGCGCAGGCGATTGATGTGCACGTCAACAGTACGCGGGTCAGTCTGGGAATCGACGCCCCAGATGTCGTCCATGAGCTGCTGCCGTGTAAAGATATGCCCCGGCGAGGAGACCAGCTTGTAAAGCAGCAGAAACTCCTTCTGCGGCAGAACCAGCGTGTCGCTCCCCCGCCGCACGGTGAAGGAATCGAACTCAAAGCTCGTCGCGCCGATGCTCTGGCGGCGGTCTGCGACCATCTGCGCGCGCCGCAGCAGCGCCTGAATGCGCAGCACCATCTCGTTGACGTTGACAGGCTTGACCATGTAATCATCCGTCCCGGCCAAAAAGCCGAACTGCATATCCTGAAAGCTGTCCTTGGCCGTAATCATGAGCACGGGAATGTTGTTGCCCGTCTCGCGCAGACTGCGCACAAGGGTGTAGCCGTCCATGCGCGGCATCATAATATCCGAAACGATCAGGTCGATGTACTCCTTTTCCAGTGTTTCCAGCGCGGCCACGCCGTCCGGCACGCCGATGGCCGTGTAGCCGCTGCGCGTCAGAACGCGGCAAAAGAGCTGCTGAAGCTCGGCATCGTCCTCCGCAACAAGTATTTTGAACATGGACTCACCTCCGATGGGATAAGTATAGCATACGCCGCCGGCGTTTGTAAAAGAATTTCCTTAATTTTAACAAAAATTTATTCTGAGTTGATGTTGAGTTGATAATCCGGGGGTAAGATATTAACATATAAAGCAAGGAGCGATTCCATGAAAAATCATAAAAAGAGCCGCTGGAGAAGCTACCTCGAGGGAAAGAGCAAGCTGACGGCCATCACCTACACCGTCGTACGTCTGATCGTGCTGGGCGTGTTGGTGCGTTCGCTGTTCAACGGCCAAACCGAAAGCGTCTACACCTGCCTTTTGACGCTGTTCCTGCTGTTCCTGCCAGCGATCGTCTCGCACCGGCTGCATATGCAGCTTCCCACGGGACTGGAGATCACGCTCGTGATCTTCATCTTTGCCGCCGAAATTCTGGGAGAGCTTGCCTGCTTCTATGTCAAGGTGCCGTTCTGGGATAAGGCGATGCACACCGTCAGCGGCTTTATCTATGCCGCCGTCGGCTATTCCATGGCGGATATTCTCAACCGCGACCACCGCACGAGCTTCCAGCTCTCGCCCATTTTCCTGGCACTGGTCGCGTTCTGCTTCTCCATGACCATTGGCGCAGTGTGGGAGATCTTTGAATTTTCCGTCGACCGTCTGTTCATGAAGGATATGCAGAAGGACACCATCGTCCACACGATCACCTCCGTCACGCTCGACTCGACGAACAGCAACATCCCCATCACCATCTCAGGCATCACGGACGCCGCCGTCAACGGCGAGAGCCTCGGTCTCGGCGGGTATCTGGACATCGGTCTTTACGATACCATGGGCGATCTGATCGTCAATCTCATCGGCGCGCTGGTATTCAGCGTGATCGGCTATTTCCATCAAAAATATCGCCGCCGCTCGAAGGTCACAGAGATGTTCGTGCCGACGGTGCAGGAGGAGGAACCTCATGGGGGAGAAAGAGAAAGCGCGGATTGAGCACGCGCAGCAATCGGATACCAACAAGATTTTTACACTGCCGAATTTTCTGAGCTTTTTCCGCATTCTGCTCATTCCGGTCATCATTGCACTGCACTGCAAGGGGCAATACTGGTGGGCCTTCGGCCTGCTGCTGCTCTCGGGTGCAACGGACGTGGTGGACGGCTGGATCGCCCGCACCTTCCATCTGGTCTCGGACTTCGGCAAGGCCATCGACCCAGTAGCCGACAAGCTCACGCAGATTGCGCTGCTGCTGTGTCTCATGCCGATGAAATACTGGTGGATGGTCGGCATTCTGGTCACAAAGGAGTGCTCCATCGGCATTCTGACGCTCATTGCGCTGCGCCGCACGCACAGCGTTTACAGCGCAGGGTGGTACGGCAAGCTCTGCACGGTGACGATTTATCTTTCCATGTTCGTGCTGATGCTCTGGCGTGATGCTAACCCGACCTTTGTGCTGGTGGATGCCATCGTCTGTTCGGCGCTCATCGTGCTGTCTTTCGTGCTTTACCTTGTACGCTACACGGCCATTCTGCGCGACAGCAAGCCCGGAAAGGCGGAGAAGCAGGCATGAAACGGAAGTTCATGGCGTTTCTCGCAGCGAAAAAGTCGAAATTTCGTCTGCGTCAGCGCAGGAAGAAGCGCTTTTTTCGCTGTCCCGCATGCCACGCAGTGCAGTCCGTCCCGGCAGTCGGCGGCCAGACCAAGGTCGTGTGCCGCAAATGCGGGGAGATTTATCTGAGAAGGACATAAAACTCCATAAGACGATTTTCAATTGGCCTCCATGCCTTAAAATCCGAATTGCAAAATATAACTACTTTGCAGGCAGCTTGTCAAAAAGTCCCTTCGGACTTTTTGACAAGCTAATTTTTTTCGCCAACTTTTGCCGCTCTCCTGCGTGTAAGGATATGAAACGCAAAGGTCAGGGGGAATTCTCATGAACAATGCCACAAAAACGATCCCGCATATTTTGCGGGACAACATTTGCACCGGCTTCAACGCGCTGAATCTGATGATCGCCGTTGCACTGGCGGCTGTCGGCGCGTGGAAGAATCTTTTGTTCATTTTCATCATTCTTATCAACACCACCGTCGGCATTGTGCAGGAGATCCGCGCCAAGCGGCAGATTGAGCGGCTGACGCTGCTCCTTGCCGTGGCGGTCATGCGCGGCGGCAAGGAGCAGCGCATCCGCCCGGAGGAGCTTCGCAAGGGTGACACGCCGGTGCTGGCCGCAGGCAATGCCGTCTGCACCGACTGCATTTTGCAGGAAGGGCGGCCGGAGGTCAACGAAGCCATCCCGACCGGCGAGTCCGAATCTGTCGTAAAGCTGGCCGGTGACCGGCTGCTCTCCGGCAGCAGCATCGTGGCCGGGCGCAGCCTTGCCGAGGCCGAATGCGGCGCAGACGCGTGCTTCACCGCCAAAATGGTGGACGAGGTCAAAAAAGCCAAAGGCAGCGGCTCCGAGCTGCTCAGCTCGATGAAAAAGGTCACAAAATTTTCCGGCTTTCTCATCGTGCCGCTGAGCGTGCTGCTGTTTGCGCAGGCGGTATTCCTGCGCGGCACACCGGTGGACGCTGCCGTAGTCGCCACTTCGGCGGGCCTTCTGGGGATGCTGCCGAAGGGGCTGGTGCTGCTCATCAGCATCGGCCTTTGCGGAAACTGCATTCGCTTGAAAATCTCGCCCACTGCGACGTGGTCTGCCTCGACAAAACGGGCACCCTCACAGAGGGCAGCCTGGAGGTCGAGAGCGTGTACCCCGATCTGGATGAACGGGAATTTCAGCGTCTGATGGCCACTTATCTCGTCCATACCGACGACAACAATTCGACCTATCGAGCGCTGAACGGTGTTCAGCCGGGTCACGCCGCGTCAGAAAAAGATTCTGGTTGCCGCGCTGCAAACACGCGGGCACAAGGTCGCCATGACGGGTGACGGCGTGAACGATCTGCCGGCCATGCGGCAGGCCGATTGCTCCGCTGCTATGGGTAACGGCAGCGACACTGCCAAGCAGACGGCGCAGCTCGTCTTGCTGGATTCTGATTTCGCCGTCCTGAAGGACGTCATTTCCGAGGGACGGCGGGTCATCAACAACCTGACCAAATCGGCTGGCGTATTCTTCGCTGCACCGCACCTTGGCCTGAGCCATGCGCAAATGAATCTGGTTATGTCCCTGGCCGTCGGCATCGCCAGTCTTGCCGGGGTGCTATATTCCCCTTGCACTGCTGAAAAAGCGCAAGCCGCTGCCGGAGGGTGTGCCGCACCGCTTCGCCGTTCTGATTGTCGCACGCAATGAGGCAGCGGTGATCGGCAACCTGACCGACAGTCTGAAGCAGCAGAACTATCCCGCAGGACTGATCGACATTTACGTCGTAGCCGGCAACTGCACCGACTGCACTGCCGAGATCGCGCACGCGCACGGCGCACGGGCATTCGAGCGGCACGACCGCAGCCGCGTCGGCAAGGGCTTCGCCCTGAGCTATCTGCTGCGCCGTATCAAGCGGGAATACGACGGCTACCTCGTCTTTGACGCAGACAATGTGGTCGATCGCAATTACTTCCGCGAGATCAACAAGACCTTCTCCGCGGGCTACAACATCGTCCGCAGAGAAACGATCAGCTACTGCCCGGCCGCCGTGTTCTATGACGAGCAGCCCACCGGCTTCCGCCAATCCGTCCGGCAGCGGATGCGCTGACGGTGGTTTTCTCGATTGGACAGAGCCTTTTGAATCTCTACCTGACCGTGTTTCTCCTCGGACTCATCACGACGATCAGCGAATGGAAGCAGATTCGCTGCTCCGCCGGGCGCAAGCTCCGGGCCGTCGCGACCTTCCCGCTGTTCATGCTGACCTATCTGCCCGTCACGGTTGCAGCAATTGTCTGCAAGCCGGACTGGAAGCCCATTGCACACAGCAAGCGCGTATCTGCGGAGGAACCGGCTTGTTGCGGCGAAGAAAGGAGCCTCTGACGCACTGCTGATCCCGTCGCCGCTGGGCGTACAGGGCGCGGCGCTTGCAACACCTGCAAGCTGTCTGATCGTCTTTCTGGTGCGGGCGCACAATGCCCGGCGTCCCATTCCGTTCCGACTGTTCAAAAAGAATCTGCTGCTCAGCACGGCGGTTCTGACCGTGCTGATTCTGATCATGCGCTTCGCGTGGCCGGGCTGGCAGGCGGTACAGCTCGGCGTGGTCGTTATCCTGCAGCTGGTCGGAAGGAAACAGATCATCGAACGAATTGCCGCTTTTCGGCAAAGAAAGAGAGGAACCTGATATGCTCGAATGGATGCAAAATATCCATGTTAAACATGTTCGGAACTTTTTCCCATGCTCTCCGTCAAAAGGACATACAACCCCGATAGGAGGACAATGCTATGAAATATAAAAAGCTGACCGTGCTGCTGCTCCTGCTTGCGCTGAGTCTCCAGCTTTTCGCCTGCGCCGCCGCACCGGCGCCCACCCAGCCGCAGGGTAGTGAAACGCCCTCGCAGACTGACGATCCCTCGGACACGCCTACAGCCCCCACCGGCTATCCCGCCCAACCGCTCGGCGGAGAGGGCGAAAGCAAGGAGCCGGATGCCGCCTTCGCTGCGGCAAGCGCAGAATTTGCTGCGAATCTTCTGAAGCACGCCGCCGATTCCGGTAAAAACGCCGTCGTTTCGCCCTATTCCGTCCTGATTGCGCTGGCCATGACCGCAAACGGCGCCTCCGGCGAAACGCGCACACAGATGGAAGCCGTTCTCGGCCTGTCCGTTGCGCAGCTCAATGCGTATCTTCTCGCCTGCGGACAGAAAAACACCAACGAGCTGAATGCCGCCAATGCAATCTGGCTGCGCGAGGACTATCCCGTCAGTGAGGATTTCCTGCAATGCAGCCGCGACTACTACGGCGCAGAGGTCACGTCCGCAGCCTTTAACAGTGACACGCGCGACCGCATCAACGATTGGGTCAATTACCAGACCCGGGGCATGATCGAGAAAATCCTCGACGATATGGATCCCGATGCCGTGATGTATCTGGTCAATGCACTGGCCTTCAAGGCAAGCTGGAAACACGAATATACGGAAAGCGACGCCCGCCCCGAGGTATTCCACGGCGCTTCCGGCGACAGGCAGGCCACGCTGATGTACGCCGACGAGTCCTACTACCTGCACGACGAGAACACCGCAGGCTTCCTCAAGGATTATGAAAACGACCGCTTCTGCTATGTTGTCCTGCTGCCGGATAAGAGCGTTTCCCTCGAGGACTACGTTGCCTCCCTGACCGGCGAAAAGCTGACCGCGCTGATTGCAAATGCCTCCAACGAGAGCATCCACACCGTCATGCCAAAGTTCACGAACGACTGCTCCTTCGAGCTGAGCGAGGCGCTGCAGGCCATGGGCATGACCGATGCCTTTGATAAAGAAAGGGCCGACTTCTCCGGCATGTCGTCCGTGGCCGGCGAAACCGCGCTGCGTATCGGCCGCGTCCTGCACAAGACCTTCCTGCGCGTCAACGAGACCGGCACCGAAGCCGCCGCCGCAACTGCCGTGGAGATGATCGCCGAGACCACCGCTCTCCCGCGCGAGAAGAAAACCGTCCGCGTTGACCGTCCCTTTGTCTGCGGCATCTACGACCGTGAAGCACAGTGTTTCCTGTTCCTCGGCGCAATTTACGACGTATAACGCGCTAAGTCTCCCGGTTGAGCCAGTCTCAACCGGGAGTTGTTTTGAAAAATTTCAATTTTTAACGTCTGGATGATAGCTTTTTCCCCTCATTTATGGCATAGTATTGGCAGAAATAAGGAGGGGATCAAAATGAATGAATCAACACTTGGAAAACGCATCAGCTATCACCGCAAACGTCTCAGCCTTACGCAGGAGCAGCTTGCCGAGCGCGTCGGCGTGAGCGCGCAGGCAGTCAGCAAATGGGAAAACGACCTTTCCTGCCCGGACATCAATCTGCTGCCGCAGCTCGCAGACATTTTCGGCATCACGGTCGATGAGCTGCTCGGCAAGGAAGCGCCTCATACGGCCAAGCCCGCCGAGCCGATCAAGAACGAGGGCAAGCACGGGCGCGCACAGTTCCACATGGAATGGAAACCGCTTGAAGGCCTCTGGTTCGCAATTTACATTCTCTGCATCGGCGGTCTGCTGCTCCTGACGGCGCTGCGGCCGGAGCTTGACGTGTCTTGGTGGACGGTCCTCTGGACAACCGCGCTGTTTATCGGGGGCCTAGCCGGAATGATTCACAAGCCGTCCTTCTTCCCGCTGGCCGTCACGCTGGCAGGTATGTACTTCCTCATCACGGAGTTCGGGATTTGGAAGGTCAGCTTTGGCTGGAGCGTCGTTATCCCGGCGTTTCTGCTCCTGTGGGGCGTGAGCCTGCTGATCGATGTGCTGCGCGGCGACAGGCGAAAGCACCGCCGGATCGAAGCCTCGGGCGGCGTGAGCAAGTGCGACTGCACGGATGGCTGGCTGAACTGGGAGATGCGCTTTGGGCAGGATACCTGCACCGTCACGACGCCCTTGCTGCGCGGCGGCCGCATCAAAACACGCTATGGTGATTTCTGCGTTGATTTTTCCGGCTGTCAGGCCGTCGCACCCGACTGCCGCATCACGCTGGAGCACAGCTTCGGCGATCTGGAGCTGCATGTCCCGCAGCGCTTTGAGCTGCACATCGACCGCCAAAACGGCGCTCTCGCAGGCGACATCGAGTTTTCCGGTGAGCCGTCGCAAGCACCCGAGGGCGTGATTACACTCGACCCGAGCGTGAGCTTTGGCGATCTGCGCATCAGATATGTGTAATATCCGTCAAACAAAATGGCCGCCCTGCAACCGCTGGACGGCCATTTCGCTTGTTAAAAAAGTTCCGAAAATAAACAAAAATGACGGCAAACCATACGATTTACCGTCATATTTTGGTGACCCGCTGGAGATTCGAACTCCAGACCCATTGCTTAAAAGGCAATTGCTCTGCCTGCTGAGCTAGCGGGTCATATAGGAAACTGCGCAAGGCCATGCTCGCGCAGTTTCGGTTGGCTGGGATGGCAGGACTCGAACCTACGAATGCCAGAGTCAAAGTCTGGTGCCTTACCGCTTGGCGACATCCCAATGTCCGGCATCGCGGTTGAGCCTACGTTCCGCCGCTCCCGCGGAGCATCCGGAAAAATGGGGTGAGTGAAGGGACTCGAACCCTCGGTCTTCAGAGCCACAATCTGACGCGTTAACCAACTACGCTACACCCACCATATTCTTCTGTGCCGATGCTAGGTGGAATGGTACGCCAGAAGGGACTCGAACCCCCCACCTACTGCTTAGAAGGCAGTTGCTCTATCCGGATGAGCTACTGGCGCATATGGAGCGAGTGATGGGAATCGAACCCACGCCCACAGCTTGGAAGGCTGTTGTACTAGCCGTTATACTACACCCGCAAGAACAGGCTTCTGCATCAGCCATAAAATCTTATCATAAACGCACGCCGTTGTCAAGGCAATTTTTCCTTTTTCTTCGCTTTTTGATGAAAAACGTATCCCCGGCTTCACCGGGGATACGTACTGCGTTCAGTCAAACAGGGTCTTAAGCTTGTCGAAGAATTTCTTGCGCTTGGGCTGTGTCGAATCGCCGGAAAGCTCGTCGAAGCGACGCAGAAGCTCCTTCTGCTCCCGCGTCAGGCGCGCAGGCGTTTCAACCGTCACGGTGACATACTGGTCGCCGCGGCCGCGGCCGTTCAGATTCGGAATGCCCTTGCCGCGAAGGCGGAAAGTCGTGCCGGTCTGCGTCCCCTCGCCGATCGTGTAGCGCACCTTGCCATCGAGCGTCGGAACCTCGACCTCCGCGCCGCAGGCGGCCTGCGTGAAGGTAATCGGCATCTCGCAATAGACATCCTGCCCCTGACGGGTAAAGAGCGGGTGCGGCTTTACACTGACCGTGACCATGAGGTCGCCGTTCGGGCCGCCGTTGAAGCCAGCGCTGCCCTCTCCGCGCACGCGGAGGGTCTGGCCGTCGTCGATGCCCGCCGGGAATTTGACCGTGACCTTGTGACTGCGGCGAATCTTGCCCTTGCCCTTGCAACGAGAGCAGGGCGTGCGGATAATCTTGCCGGTGCCGCGGCAATCCGGGCAGGCAGCGGTGGACTGCATGGTCATGCCCATGAAGCTCTGCTGCGTGCGGACGCTGCCGGTGCCCTTACAGCGCGGGCAGGTGTCTGCGCTCGTGCCGGGCGCGGCGCCGGAGCCGCCGCACTGGTCGCAGTTTTCGACGCGCGAGGTCGTGATCTCCTTTTCCGTGCCGAAGGCGGCCTCCTCAAAGGTGACCTCAACGCGAGCGCCGACATCCTCGCCGCGTGTGGGCGCATTGGCGCTGCGGCGCGTAGAGCTGCGTCCGCCGCTGAAGAAGCTGCCAAACAGGTCGCCCAAATCTCCGAAGTCTCCGAAGCCGCCCGCACCGCCGCCGAAGGGGTTGCCCGCGTTCGGGTTAAAGTTGGGGTCTACGCCCGCGAAGCCGAACTGGTCGTAGCGCGCACGCTTTTCGGCATCGGACAGAACCTCGTTGGCCTCGTTGATCTCCTTGAAGCGCTCGACAGCATCCGGCTCATGATTCACATCCGGATGGTATTTTGCAGCCAGCTTACGGTAGGCTTTTTTAATATCGGCCTCGGTCGCGTCCTTGCTGACGCCTAAGACCTCGTAATAATCTCTTTTGTTCTCGTTTGCCATAACGTCACCTTCTTGCCGGTGATAAGCCGAATACCCTTAAAACGGGCGGAGGTCGCTCCGCCCGTTTTTACAGGTTCAGATCATCAGTCCTTGACTTCCTCAAAGTCAGCGTCCACGACGCCGTCGTCGTTGCCGCCGTTGCTGGACTCTGCACCACCCGTGGGTGCGCCGTCCTGCGGAGCCGCATTCTTATAGAGCTTCTCGGAAATGGCGTAGAACGCCTTCTGCACCTTGTCGGTAGCGGCCTTGATGGCCTCGACGTCGCTGCCCTTGTTCTTTTCCTTCAGCTCCTCGAGTGCAGCCTGCACTTCGGTCTTATCGGAAGCGGGAATCTTGTCGCCCAACTCGTTCAGGGTCTTTTCGGTCTGGTAGATGACCTGATCGGCTGCGTTGTGCGTATCGACCTCGTCCTTGCGTGCCTTATCCTCGGCGGCGAACTGCTCGGCCTCCTTGACGGCCTTATCGATGTCCTCCTTGGACAGGTTGGACGAAGCGGTGATGGTGATATTCTGCTCCTTGCCGGTGCCGAGATCCTTTGCCGAGACGTTCACGATGCCGTTGGCGTCGATGTCGAAGCTGACCTCGATCTGCGGCACGCCGCGCGGTGCGGGAGCGATGCCGTCGAGATGGAACTTGCCCAGCGTCTTGTTGTACGCGGCCATCTCACGCTCACCCTGAAGGACATGCACCTCAACGGAGGTCTGGCCGTCGGCAGCAGTGGAGAAGATCTGGCTCTTGTGGGTCGGGATGGTGGTGTTGCGGTCGATCAGACGGGTGAACACGCCGCCCATGGTCTCGATGCCGAGGGACAGCGGGGTTACGTCCAGCAGCAGCAGACCCTTGACGTCGCCGCCAAGCACGCCGCCCTGGATTGCCGCGCCGACTGCGACGCACTCGTCGGGGTTGATGCCCTTGAAGCCTTCCTTACCGGTAATGCTCTTGACCGCCTCCTGCACGGCGGGGATTCTGGAGGAGCCGCCAACCAGCAGAACCTTGGACAGGTCGGAAGCCTTGATACCGGCGTCGGCCATCGCCTGACGGACAGGTTTCATGGTCGCTTCGACCAGATGCGCGGTCAGCTCATTGAACTTTGCACGGCTGAGCGTGACATCCAGATGCTTCGGGCCGGTGGCGTCTGCGGTGATATACGGCAGGTTGATGTTCGTGGAGGTCACGCCGGACAGCTCGATCTTTGCCTTCTCGGCCGCTTCCTTCAGACGCTGCATGGCGACCTTGTCGCCAGAGAGGTCTACGCCCTCTGCCTTCTTGAATTCTGCAACGAGGTAGTCGATGATGCACTTATCAAAGTCGTCGCCGCCGAGGTGGGTGTTGCCGTTGGTGGCAAGCACTTCAATGACGCCGTCGCCGATGTCGAGGATGGACACGTCGAACGTGCCGCCGCCGAGGTCGTAGACCATGATCTTCTGCTCGTTTTCTTTATCGACGCCGTAGGCCACAGCAGCTGCCGTCGGCTCGTTGATGATACGCTTGACCTCGAGGCCGGCGATCTTGCCGGCGTCCTTGGTTGCCTGACGCTGCGCGTCGTTGAAGTACGCCGGAACGGTGATGACCGCTTCGGTGACGGACTGACCGAGGTAAGCCTCGGCGTCGGACTTCAGCTTGCGCAGGATCATTGCGGAGATCTCCTGCGGCGTGTACTTCTTGCCGTCGATCTCGACTTTATAATCGGTGCCCATGTGACGCTTGATGGAAGACACGGTGCGGTCGGCGTTGGTGACGGCCTGACGCTTTGCGACCTGACCGACCATACGCTCGCCGGTCTTAGAAAAGGCCACGACGGACGGAGTTGTGCGATTGCCCTCTGCGTTGGCGATCACGACGGGCTCGCCGCCCTCCATAACTGCGACGCAGGAATTTGTAGTACCAAGATCAATACCAATGATTTTTCCCATGATGAATTTCCTCCTATATGATGAATCTTATTATTTACAAATTTATAATCAATGTACGCGCGATGCGCGGCATTTTCGGGGATTTGTCAGTTCGCGACCTTGACCATTGCGAAGCGGATGACGCGTTCGCCCATGACAAAGCCGGTCTGGAATACCTCCGCGATGACGTTTTCTCCGAGGTTCTCGTCCTCGACGTGCATCACGGCGTTGTAGCGCTGCGGGTCAAACGGCTCGCCGGTCATACCAAAAGGCTTGATGTCCATGGCCTCGAGGATCTTTACAAGCTCCCGCATGGTCATTTCCACGCCCTTTTTATAGGCTTCGTCGGCGGTCTCGTTCTTGAGCGCACGCTCAAGGTTGTCATAGACCGGAAGGAATTTCTTCGCTGTCTCGGCCTTGGCATCCTGATAGATGCCGTCCTTCTCTTTGGCAGAACGCTTGCGGAAATTATCAAATTCCGCCGCCAGCCTCAGATACTGGTCATGTTCCTTTGCCTGTGCGGCAAGGGCTTTTTCCAGCTCGGACGGTTCTTTTTTCTCCGATTCCGGAGTTTTGGTTTCTGCTTCCGGTTCCTGCGCAGTCTCGACCTTTTCCTCGGCCTGCGCCTGTTCCGGTTCTTTCTTCATCTTAGACAATGCTTATTCCTCCGTCTTTTCCTTCGCCTCGGGCAGCTCGGGCTTTCCGAACATTCTGCCCAAGCCCTCGGCAAAGTAGCTTAATCTCGCGGTGATCTTTGCGTAATCCATGCGCTGCGGCCCGACGACGCCGATCATGCCCTGCATGCCGTCGCCGATGTCGAAGCGTGTGACCACCACGGAGGTGTCCTTCAGCTCCGAGGCCACGTTCTCCGGACCGACCAGAATCTGTACCGGGCTGTTCGGGTCGAGCTTGGCGGGCAGATTGGAGATGGTCTCCTCATCCAGCGCGCCGAGCACCTCCTGCGCCTTTTCGAGATCCTGATATTCCGGCTGACCCAGAAGCCGCGTCTGACCGGTGAGATAAACCTCCGCCTTGCGGCATTCCTCGAGGACGTGCGTGGTGAAATCCACGACGATGGGCACGAGGCTGGCCGCCGCACCCGCGCTGCGGGACACACGGCTGAGGGTCTCCGGCGTGAACTGCTCGGCGGTCAGATCCGTCAGGCTGGCGTTCAGCACCGCCGACAGGAGCTTCAAATCCTGCTCCGTGACCGTGATGGGGAGCTTGATGAGCTTGTTTTTCACGGTCTCGTCCGAGGTCATGACGACCAGAATGAAGCTGCCGTGATCGGCCATCAGCAGCTCGTAGCGGCGCACCGTGACGGTGTCTGCATGGGCTGCAACGGCGTAGGCCGGCAGATTCGTCAGCCGGGAAACCATTTTACCCACCTGACTCATAGCCTTGTCGAACTCCTGCATCCGCAGCTCCATAGCCTCGTTCATGCTCTTGGTCTCGTCCACGCTGAGGCGGTAATCCTGCATCAGGCGGTCGATGTAAAAGCGATAACCGAGCGGACTGGGAATGCGTCCGGCAGAGGTATGCGGCTGCTCGAGGTAGCCGAGGGTCGTCAGCTCAGCCATTTCGTTGCGGATGGTCGCGGACGAGAAGTTCATGTCCGGCATCTGCGCGATGGTCTTGGAGCCGACCGGCTCTGCGGTGCGGATGTAGAGGTCTACGATTGCCTTGAGAATCTGCTGTTTTCTTTCAGATAGCTCCATGTCGCTGACCTCTTTTCTTTGTTTTAGCACTCTGTATCCCTGAGTGCTAAGCTCAATATACAACCCTTTTCCCGGTTTGTCAATAGTTTGAGCAAAAAATTTTTTGAACGTTTTGTAACGAAAAAACAGTACAGAAAACGCCGGTCATCCTTTGCGGATGACCGGCGTTTTCTGCGCGATCGCCTATGTGGAAAGCGACAGCTCCAAGAGTGGTCCCGGCAGACCGTGACCGCGTTTTTCCGTTTCAGATCAGCAGCATACGGTCGTTGTCCAGAGCGCTGCCGGCGCTGTCCTTGAAGCGCTGCAGAAGATCGTTCACTGTTAAAGCGTCACGTTCCGCGCCGGAAACGTCCATAACGATGCGTCCCCGGTGCATCATGATCGTGCGATTTCCCAGCTCCAGCGCCGAGAGCATATTGTGCGTAATCATCAGGCAGGTCAGGCCGTTCTCCTGGACGATCTGCTTCGTCAACGTGAGCACCTTTTCCGCCGTTCCGGGGTCGAGCGCCGCCGTGTGCTCATCCAGAAGCAGGAGCTTTGGTGGGTGGAAGGTCGCCATCATCAAGGTGAGCGCCTGTCGCTGTCCGCCGGAGAGCAGCCCCACAGGCTGGCGCATTCTGTCCTCCAGACCCATACCCAAGAGCGCGACGCGGTCGCGGAAGCGCTGCTTCTCCGCGCGGGTAACATGGCTGAGCCAACCGCCCGTTCCGGCCGCAAGGGCAAGGTTTTCCTCGATTGTCATGCCCGGTGCGCTGCCGCGCATGGGATCCTGAAAGAGCCGTCCGATGCGCTTTGCGCGCTTGTGCTCGGGCATGAGCGTGATGTCCTCGCCGTCGAGGAGGATCTCGCCGGAGTCCGTGAGAAAGCTGCCCGCAATGGCGTTGAACAGCGTTGATTTTCCCGCGCCGTTGGCACCGATGATCGAGATGAAATCGCCGTGCTCTGCGTGCAGAGACAGATCATCCAGAGCGCGCTTTTCATCTGTCGTGCCGGGGTTGAATGTTAATGTAATATTGCGGACGTCCAGCATCACGCGCGCCTCCTTCCGTGCTGCATCCGGCGCTTAAACAGCGGATACTGCCGCTTGAGATAGGGAACGGAGATCGTCGCAACGACGACCACAGAGCTGACCAGCTTGAGCATAAAGGCCGGCATGTCAAAGCGCAGAGCAACGGTGTAGACCAGTCGGAACACGAACGCGCCCAAAATCATGCCGAAAATGCGCAGCGGCAGTGTGCGTCTGCCCAAAAAGACGCCGCCGATGAGCAGCGAGGCCAGTGCAATTGTGACCATGCCGGTGCCGATGTCGATATTGACCGACTTCTGATACTGCGCAAGCAGACAGCCGGACAGCGCAGTGAAGGCATTGGCGACGCACAGGCCGACGATGGTCGTGAAGGCCGGATTGATGGACGACGAGCGCACCATGTCGGCATTGTCGCCCGTCGCGCGAATGGCAAGGCCGAGACGCGTTTTCAAAAACAGCCCCATAATTACCGCCACGGCCGCCGCGGCAAGCAGCGCCACGAGCAGCTTGGACTGACCCTGTAAAACCGTTCCGTCCAACAGCGCACGCATTTTGGTGAACACCGTCTCGGTCTTGTTCATGTTCATGACCGAGGAGCTGCCCATGACCGCGATGTTCACGGAATAGAGCGCGGTATTGACAATGATGCCCGCAAGCAGGCTGTTTACACCCATTTTCGTCTGCAAAAGCGACGTGATAAAGCCCGAAACCACGCCCGCAGCCATGGCCGCAGGCAGCGAAAGATAGGGGTGCCCGGCCAGCGCAACGGCCGCACCCACGGTCGCACCGAGGGTGAAGCAGCCGTCCGTAGACAGGTCGCAGACATTCAGCATGGAATAGCTCAAAAACAGCGCCAGCACCGTCAGTGAGCACAGCAGGCCCAGCTCCAGCGCAGTCTGCACAAGGTTTAAAATGCCGGAAATCGACATCACATCAGCTCCTTATTTTACGTCGTCAAAGTATTCCGCCGTGACAATGCGCTGGATCGCCGTGCAGTAGGGCGCGAATTTCTCCTGCAGCGCGTCGAAATTGTAGCCGAGCTTTGCGCAGATTTCCTCATTGATCGTCGCGGTGCCATTATCAAAGGTGCGCACAGGCAGCTCTGCGGGCTTCTTGCCGTCGAGCAGGATCTCCGCGATCATGTTCGCCGTCTCGACGCCGAGATTGGCATAGTCCACACCGTAGCCGAGGAATGCGCCGTTGAGCGCAAACGAGTCCGCGCCGGTGTAGTGCGGGATGCCCGCATCCGCAAACGTTTCATAAATTGTCAACTCGGACTTCATGATCGTGTTGTCCGTGGGCGTAAAGACGGCATCCACGCCGTCGGTGACAAGCGCCTGCGCCGCAAGCGCGACCTCATCGACCGTCGTGCCGGTGCGCTCGATGTATTCCACGCCGTGCGCGTCCAGATATTCCTTCGCGTGGGCAATGGGCGTTGCGGAGGAATCCTGCCCGACGTCGTACAGCAGGCCGATCTTCTTCGCATCCGGCTGGTGCGCAAGGATCATGTCCATGATGGCGTTGGTGTTCAGGTAATCGGAGGTACCTGTCAGGTTTGCGCCCGGCTTTTCCAGAGAATCGACCAGGCCGACGCTCACAGGATCGGACACGGCGGCAAAGACGACAGGCGTAGCATCCTCCTCGGTCGCAGCCTGCATGGCAATGGCCACGGGCGTGGCCACGGCGACCAGCAGGTCGGCCTCGTCGGTCTGGAAATTCGAGATGATCTGCGACATCAGGCCCGCATCGGCGTTGCAGTTGTCATAGAGGATCTCAAAGGTCACGTTCTTTTCTTCCCCGATGGTCTCCAGCCGCGCACGCAGGTTTTCAACGATCTGGTTCAGGGAAGCGTCATCGACATAGTTGCAGATGCCGACGGTGTAGGTCACGCCGCCCTGCGCGGCAGGCTTGCCGCAGGCGGTCAGCGCAGAGAGAAGCAGCAGCGCACAAAGCGCAAACGCAAAGATTTTTTTCATAATACTATCACCTTTCAGTTATTATTTTAAGTTTTTTCATAAAAAACTGAAATCACCATCGTTTTACCATCAAAAACATCATTTCTTCCTCCTGAAGATACAAAAAGCTCCTGCCCCAGCCTTCTTTTGCTGGGACAGGAGCATTACTTCCTGCGGTGCCACCCGGCTTGACGCGTTCTTCGCGCCCACTCATGCGTACCGATATACGCCGGCGTTTGATTACGGAGCGCCTCTCCGTCTCACATACTCCGGAAAAATCCGTTTCCGCTCGCCCTCAGAAGTCCATTCGACCCGACCCTGTTCTGCTGCGCTCACACCGCCCGCAGCTCTCTGAAAGAATGGTGCTCGGATCTACTCACTCTTCTTCAACGGTTTTCTGCATTGTAGCATATCGGAAGAAAAATGTCAAGGGGTTCAAGCCTTATTTTCTCTTGTGGATTGTAGAACTATAATACATCTTGGACAAACGAAAAAAAGATATGAGGAATAGGACCTCATGTGTTAAAGTTGAGTTACCAAGCAACAACTTGACAAAAGGAGACCATATTCCTCATGAATCAAAGTATAACACAGGACATGAAGTATCGTCAATCCCCAATGAAGTACGCAGAGAAATGTGGCGTCGCACGCGCCAGCCGGAAGTACAACAAAAGCCGGTCGTATATCTACTACTGGAGACAGCGTTGGGACGGAAGTGAGACCTCGCTGTCCTGCCAGAGCAGACGCCCGCACAGCCATCCGAATCACCACACAGAAGCCGAGCTGAAGCTCATCGGCGACATGCGGCGCCGGAATCCGACGCTTGGTATGATCGAGCTCTGGCACCGTCTGGGGCAGCGCGGCGATACCCGCTGTCCGGAGAGCCTGTTCCGCGTCATGCGCAAAATGGGGCTCTTTCCTGCCGAAAAGCCGAAAAAGACGCACAAATCCAAGCCTTACGAGCAAATGACCCATCCGGGAGAACGCGTTCAGGTCGATGTGAAGGTCGTACCTCGTAAGTGTATTAC
>CAKUMO010000035.1 GCA_934667815.1 uncultured Oscillospiraceae bacterium | reverse complement strand
ACCGACTACACCGGCAACCTTGAGCTGTCCTTCCTCGACTATTCTCTCGACGAGAAGCCGAAGTACACCATCGAGGAGTGCAAGGAGCGCGATGCGACTTACGCAAAGCCGATCAAGGTGCGCGTGCGCCTGCTCAACAAGCAGACCGGCGAGATCAAGGATCAGGAAATTTTCATGGGCGATTTCCCGCTCATGACCAACGGCGGCACCTTCGTCATCAACGGCGCAGAGCGCGTCATTGTTTCGCAGATCGTCCGCAGCCCCGGTATGTACTACGGCGACGTGGTGGACAAGGCCGAGCAGCATGTCTACACCGCGACCGTTATCCCGTACCGCGGCGCATGGCTGGAATATGAGACCGACCTGCAGAATGGCTTCTTTGTCCGCATCGACAAGAACCGCAAGCTGCCGATCACCTGCCTCATCCGCGCCCTCGGTGTGGAGACCGACGCGCAGATCAAGGAGCTGTTCGGCGAGGACGACCGCATTCTTTCCACCATCGAGCGCGACCCCTGCAAGACCAGAGAAGAAAGCCTGCTTGAGATCTATCGCCGTCTGCGCCCGGGCGAGCCGCCCACGGTGGACAGCTCAGCTGCCTATCTCGATGCGCTGTTCTTCGATCCGCGCCGCTATGACGTTTCCCGCGTCGGCCGCTACAAGTTCAATAAAAAGATGGATATCTGGAGCCGCCTGAGCGGTCAGGAGATTGCAGAGCCGATTGCCGACCCGCGCACCGGCGAGATTCTTGCCATGCCCGGCGACGTGCTCAACCGCGCACAGGCCCAGACGCTCTCTGCCCGCGGCGTCTGCGATGCCGTTATCACCGTCAACGGAAAGAACTGCAAGATCTTCACGAACTACATGGTCGATATGAAGAACTTCGTCGATTTCGATCCGAAGGAATATGGCGTCAAGGAAAAGGTCTGCCGCAAGGTGCTCTTTGAGATGCTCGACACCGTCCCCGCCGACGGCTGGAAGGACGCCATCGAGGATCGCATGGACGATCTCATTCCCAAGCACATCACGAGAGACGATATTCTTGCTTCTATCAACTATCTTAACTGCGTCGCAGTCGGCGTCGGTACCACTGACGACATTGACCATCTGGGCAACCGCCGCCTGCGCTGCGTGGGCGAGCTGCTGCAGAACCAGTTCCGCGTCGGCTTCACCCGCCTTGAGCGCGTCGTACGCGAGCGCATGACCGTGCAGGATCTCGACGCCGTGACTCCGCAGAGCCTTATCAACATCCGCCCTGTGACTGCGGTCATCAAGGAATTCTTCGGTTCCTCTCCGCTGTCGCAGTTCATGGATCAGAATAACCCGCTGGCGGAGCTGACGCACAAGCGCCGTCTGTCCGCGCTTGGCCCCGGCGGTCTGAGCCGCGAGCGCGCATCCTTTGACGTCCGCGACGTCCATTACAGCCACTATGGCCGTATGTGCCCGATCGAGACGCCTGAAGGCCCGAACATCGGCCTGATTAACTATCTGGCCAGCTACGCGCAGATCAATGAGTACGGCTTTGTCGAAGCGCCCTTCCGCAAGGTTGAGAAGATCTATGACCACGAGACCGGCAAGTATGTCGGGTCCCGCGTGACCGATCAGGTTGATTATATGCCCGCCGACGTGGAGGATGACTACTACATCGCGCAGGCCGCAGAGCCGAAGGACGAGAACGGCTTCCTTATCAACAGCCGCATTACCTGCCGTCATCGCAATGAGATCCTGTCTGTCGATTGTGAGACCATCGACTATGTGGACGTCTCGCCGAAGATGATGACCTCCATTGCAACGGCGTTTATCCCCTTCCTGCAGAACGATGACGCGAACCGTGCCCTGATGGGCGCGAACATGCAGCGTCAGGCCGTGCCTCTGATGGTCACGGAGGCGCCTATCGTCGCTACCGGCATCGAGCAGAAGTGCGCCATCGACTCCGAGGTCTGCATCAAGGCCGAGGGCGACGGCACCGTCACCCGCGTTTCCGCCGACCTTATCACCGTTCGCTATGACAATGGCGAGGTCAAGGACTATTTCCTGACGAAGTTCGCCCGCTCAAATCAGGGCACCTGCATCAATCAGCGCCCGATCATCGAGGTCGGTGAGCGCGTCACGAACGAGCAGGTCATCGCAGACGGCCCGGCATGTTCTCAGGGCGAAATCGCACTGGGCAAGAACGTGCTGATCGGCTTCGTCACATGGGAAGGCTACAACTACGAGGATGCGATCCTGCTCAACGAGCGTCTCGTGCGCGAGGACGTCTTTACCTCCATCCACATTGAAGAATATGAGACCGAAGCCCGCGATACCAAGCTCGGGCCGGAGGAGATCACCCGCGACATTCCGAATGTCGGCGAGGATACCCTCAAGGATCTTGACGAGGACGGCGTGATCCGCATCGGCGCCGAGGTCAAATCCGGCGACTATCTGGTCGGCAAGGTCACCCCGAAGGGCGAGACGGAACTGACGGCTGAGGAGCGCCTGCTGCGCGCCATCTTCGGCGAAAAGGCACGCGAGGTGCGCGATACCTCTCTGAAGGTTCCGCACGGCGAAGCCGGCATCATCGTCGATGTCAAGGTCTTTACCCGCAAGAACGGAGACGAGCTTGCACCGGGCGTCAACAAGGTCGTCCGCGTGTATATTGCGCAGAAGCGTAAGATTTCCGTGGGCGATAAGATGGCCGGCCGTCACGGCAATAAGGGCGTCGTCTCCCGCATCCTGCCGGAGGAGGATATGCCCTTCCTGCCCGACGGCACGCCGCTGGATATCGTTCTGAATCCTCTGGGTGTTCCGTCCCGTATGAACATCGGACAGGTTCTGGAGGTCCACCTTGGCTACGCCGCCCATGCGCTGGGCTGGAAGGTCGCAACGCCGATCTTTGACGGCGCGAACGAAAAAGACATCCGCGAGACCCTGCAAAAGGCCGGTCTGCGCGAGGACGGCAAGACCGTTCTGTATGACGGCCGTACCGGCGAGCCGTTTGACAACCTTGTCACCGTCGGCTACCCGTACTTCCTCAAGCTGCACCATCTGGTTGACGATAAGATTCATGCCCGTTCCACCGGTCCGTACAGCCTCGTCACGCAGCAGCCGCTCGGCGGCAAGGCACAGTTCGGCGGCCAGCGCTTCGGTGAAATGGAAGTCTGGGCACTGGAGGCCTACGGCGCGGCTTACACGCTGCAGGAGATCCTGACCGTCAAGTCCGACGACGTGACCGGCCGTGTCAAGACCTATGAAGCCATCGTCAAGGGGCACAATGTGCCGAAGCCCGGCGTGCCGGAGTCCTTCAAGGTGCTCGTCAAGGAGCTGCAGTCTCTGTGCCTCGACGTCCGTGTGCTGGACGATCAGGGCGAGGAGATCGAGCTGCGTGACGATGATGATGACGATGTTGTCTACACTGCCAACGGCCAGAACTATGTCACCGACGAGGACGAGGTGCTCAGCTCCGGTTACGGCATCGACCCGGACAGCACTGACGGCGACGTCAGCGCATTGGAGAAGATCATCGGTCTGGGCGATGATGACGAGGACGCCGATGCGGATTCCGATGACGTGGACGACGATGATTTCACCTTCGACGGCGACGACGAAGACGAAGAACAGTAAGGGAGGAGTAATACGATGAGTAACAAGACTTTCAGTGCGATCAAAATCGGTATTGCTTCGCCGGAAATGATTCGCGATTGGTCCTACGGCGAGGTCAAAAAGCCGGAGACCATCAACTATCGCACCCTCAAGCCCGAGCGCGACGGTCTGTTCTGTGAGAAGATCTTCGGGCCGACGAAGGACTGGGAATGCCACTGCGGCAAGTATAAGAAAATCCGCTTCAAGGGTAAGATCTGCGACCGCTGCGGCGTCGAGGTTACGCGCAGCAAGGTGCGCCGTGAGCGCATGGGTCACATTGAGCTGGCCGCGCCGTGCAGCCACATCTGGTATTTCAAGGGCATTCCCTCCCGCATGGGTCTGCTTCTGGACATCAGCCCGAGAATTCTGGAAAAGGTTCTCTATTTTGCCAACTATATTGTCACCGATCCCGGCGACGCGCCCCTGAGCAAGGGTCAGATCCTCAGCGAGAAAGAGTATCGCGATATGCGCGAGAAGTATGAGGACGATTTCGATGCCGGTATGGGCGCGGAGGCCGTCAAGAAGCTGCTGGCGGAGATCGATCTTGAATCTCTGTCCTCCCAGCTTCGCGCGGAGCTGAAGAACGCCAACGGCCAGAAGAAGCTGCGCATCATTAAGAGACTTGAGGTCGTCGAGGCCTTCCGCGCCTCCGGCAACAAGCCTGAATGGATGATTATGGACGTTCTTCCCGTCATTCCGCCGGAAATCCGCCCAATGGTGCAGCTCGACGGCGGCCGCTTTGCGACCTCTGACCTGAATGACCTGTACCGCCGCGTCATCAACCGCAACAACCGCCTCAAGCGCCTGATTTTCCTGAAAGCGCCCGACATCATCATCCGCAATGAGAAGCGCATGCTTCAGGAAGCGGTCGATGCCCTAATTGATAACGGCCGCCGTGGCCGCGCCGTCACCGGCGCGAACAACCGTGCGCTCAAGTCCCTGTCCGATATGCTCAAGGGCAAGCAGGGCCGCTTCCGCCAGAACCTGCTGGGCAAGCGCGTGGACTATTCCGGCCGTTCCGTTATCGTCGTCGGCCCGGAGCTGAAGCTCTATCAGTGCGGCGTGCCGAAGGAAATGGCCATCGAGCTGTTCCGCCCCTTCGTCATGAAGAAGCTGGTCGAGGACGGCGTTGCCAACAACATCAAGAGCGCCAAAAAGAAGATTGACAAGGGTGAACCGGAGGTCTGGGATGCCCTCGAGGACATCATCAAGGATCGTCCCGTCATGCTGAACCGTGCGCCAACGCTGCACCGTCTCGGCATTCAGGCCTTTGAGCCGGTGCTGGTCGAGGGTCGCGCAATTAAGCTGCATCCGCTGTGCTGCACCGCATTCAATGCCGACTTCGACGGCGACCAGATGGCAATTCACGTTCCCCTGTCCGCCGAGGCGCAGGCTGAGGCCAGAATGCTGATGCTCTCGGCCAACAACCTGCTGCGCCCGCAGGACGGAAAGCCCGTCACGGTTCCGACGCAGGATATGATCCTCGGCACCTATTACCTGACCTATGTCCGTCTGGGCAAGAAGGAAAAGGGTGCAGAGGAGGTCTTTGTCACCGATGCAGGCGATTACGATCTGCCCGTGCAGCAAATGGTGGACGGCGACCTTGTCGCTGCCGCTCTGGATGATGCCGAAAAGACCAAGAAGCGCGCGCCTTCCTATTTCCCCAAACATTCCTATTGCAGCGTTGACGAGGCCATTACCGCCTATGCCAACGGCGCGATCGGCCTGCACGCGCCCATCCGTGTGCGCTATGGCAAGGAGATCGACGGCAAGATGCAGTACAAGCTCATTGACGCGACCGTTGGCCGCCTGATCTTCAACGAGCCGATCCCGCAGGATCTCGGCTTCGTGGACAGAAGCAAGCCCGAGAATACCTTCGAGCTTGAGGTCAGCTTCCTTGTCGGCAAGAAGAAGCTGGGCGTCATCATCGACAAGTGCATCCGTAAGCACGGCTTCACCATCGCTACCGAGATGCTCGACCGCGTCAAGGCGCTGGGCTATAAGTACTCCACCAAGGGCGCCATCACCGTCTCCATTGCGGATATGGTCATCCCGGAGAAGAAGTACGCTTTGATTGCCGATGCCGAGCGTGAGGCCGTCAAGATCGACCGCCAGTATAAGCGCGGCTTCATCACCAATGACGAGCGCTATCGTCTGGTCGTTGCCCAGTGGGAGCAGACCATCAAGGACGTCACCGGCGCTCTGCAGGATAACCTTGACCGCTTCAACCCCATCTATATGATGGCCGACTCCGGCGCCCGCGGCAGCATGAACCAGATCCGTCAGCTTGCCGGTATGCGTGGCCTGATGGCTGATACCAGCGGTCGTACCATCGAGATCCCGATCAAGGCCAACTTCCGTGAAGGCCTGTCCGCTCTGGAATACTTCATTTCCTCCAGAGGCGCTCGAAAGGGCTTGACCGATACGGCACTTCGTACTGCCGACTCCGGTTATCTGACCCGTCGTCTGGTCGATGTCTCTCAGGAGGTCATCATCCGTGAGCCGGATTGCGGCACCAAGCACGGCATCAACCTCTCTGAGGTCGTCGAAAAGGGCCAGGTCATCGAGAGCTTTGCCTCCCGCATCCATGGCCGCTTCCCGGTCGATGACATTTGCGACCCGGAGACGGGCGAGGTGCTCATCCCCAACACCAAGATGATGCACGAGGACGATGCCAAGCTCCTCGAGGCGCACGGCATTCACTCTGTCTATGCCCGCACCGTGCTCGGCTGCCGCGCGAGAAGCGGCGTCTGCGCAAAGTGCTACGGCATGAACCTTGCAACCTCCGAGCTTGTCAATATGGGCGAGGCAGTCGGCATTATCGCCGCGCAGTCCATCGGTGAACCGGGCACGCAGCTTACCATGCGTACCTTCCACACCGGCGGCGTTGCGGGCGACGACATCACACAGGGTCTGCCCCGTGTTGAAGAACTCTTTGAGGCGCGCAAGCCCAAGAAGATGGCTGCAATCTCCGAGATCGACGGCGTTGTGGACATTGACGAGACCCACCGCAGCGCACTGCGCGACATCACGGTCACGGGTGACGACGGTGAAGTCAAGCTCTATCAGGTGCCGTATTCCGTCGGTCTGCGCGTTGAGCAGGGGAAGATTGTCCACAAGGGCGAGCCTATCACCGACGGCGCACTCAACCCGCACGACGTGCTGCGCATTTCCGGCCTCGAGGCCGTGCAGAACTATCTGACGCAGGGCGTTCTGGCCGTGTACCGTCAGCAGGGCGTTGACATCAACGATAAGCACATCGAGGTCATCATCCGTCAGATGATGCGCAAGGTGCGCGTGGAGGATCCCGGCGACACCGATCTGCTCAGCGGAACGGTCGTGGATGTCTACGAGTTCGACGATGCCAACGAGAAGGTTCAGGCACGCATCGACGCAGGCGAGACCGAGCTGCGGCTTGCAACGAATTCTCTGATTCTCATGGGTATCACCAAGGCTTCTCTGGCAACGGAGTCTTTCCTGTCCGCCGCATCCTTCCAGGAGACCACCAAGGTGCTTACTGAGGCTGCAATCAAGGGCAAGGTTGACCATCTGGTCGGTCTGAAGGAGAACGTCATTATCGGTAAGCTCATCCCGGCCGGCTCCGGTCTGGACATTTACCGCGATTATGACGTCACCGAGTGGCCTGAGTCCGAAGTGACGCAGAGCATGATCGACAACGAGCAGAAATAATTTTCGGGCGCTCCGCCTTTTGACGGAGCGCCTTTTGCTTTAATATCGTTAAAAAAGAGGAAAAAACAATGCAAAAAATTGCCATTGTCACAGGCGGCAGCAGCGGCATCGGCCGCGAGACTGCGCTGGCGCTCGCCGCGCATGGCTGCCGTGTTTATGCGCTGTCGCGGCACGCGGCGGAGCTTCCGGGGGTGCGGCATATTGTCTGCGACGTTTCTGACGAGGCTGCGTTTGCGCATGCGGTGCAGACGGTCGCTGCGCAGGAGGGGCGCGTGGACATCTTGGTCAACAACGCGGGGTACGGTATTTCCGGTGCCGCGGAATTTACGGAAAATGCGGAGGCCGAACGCCTTTTGAGCGTAAATCTGTTTGGCACAGTCAACGGCTGCAAGGCCGTCCTGCCCATCATGCGCGGGCAGGGAAGCGGGCGCATCGTCAATGTCAGCTCCTTTGCGGCCCTTACGCCAATCCCGTTTCAGGCGTGGTACTCCGTGAGCAAGGCCGCTGTCAGTGCCTACACTGCCGCGTTGCGCAGCGAGACGCGGCCTTTCGGCATTGAACTGTGCGCCGTTTTGCCGGGCGATATTCACACCGGCTTCACGGCGGCACGGCAGAAAAGTCCCGTCGGCGACGAGATCTACGGCGGCAGAATTTCGAAAAGTGTTGCCGTTATGGAGCACGACGAGCTGACCGGCATGGACCCGGCGGTTGCCGGGCACCGCATTGCGGCCATCGCGCTGAAAAAGCACGTCAAGCCGGAATACGTCCTCGGGAAATCCTATCAGACGCTGTCCGTCCTCGCGCGTCTGCTTCCGAACCGTCTGAAAAGCTATATCATCGGAAAGCTCTACGGCGGTTAAGAGCCGAATAACCGGATTTTAAATAATACCTGCCGGGCTTGTTGCGTCCTCTGCTGGCTCGAACCGACCCGTTCACCGCACATTTTTGTGACCGGATTTGAACGTCCGGAATGATTATCGAAAAATTTTCCCCACTTTGCTCCCTGACCTGCGTCAGGGAGCCTTTTTGCGCTCCGGGCGAGAATTTTGAACGAAAAATTAAACATACGTTCAAATATTCAAAATTTGGGTGGATTTTCCGAAAATTTTTAGGAAAATGCCTGCAAAAATTGCGAATTAGAGGTTGCAATTTCTTTCATTTGATTGTATACTGATAGCACGGTGGAGCGAAATGGATGAAAAATGAGCAAAGTGGAGCGAGGTGAGGGCATGTACGGCAAATATAAGCACACATTGGATGCGAAGGGACGCCTGTTCGTGCCCGCAAAGCTGCGCGAGGAGCTTGGCGCATCGTTCTATGTTGCACAGGGCGCAGACACCTGCCTGACCGTCTACACCGAAGAAGAATGGCAGAAGCTGCTTGAAAAATTCGCCTCCATGCCTTCGTCCAGGACCCGCCACATGCGCTCCTTCTTCGCAAACGTTCACAAGTGTGAACCGGACAAGCAGGGACGCATCCTCCTGCCGGAATCGATGCGAAACTACGCGCAGATCAAGCAGGACGTGGTGTTCATTGGCCTTGCCACCCGCGCCGAGATCTGGTCGGCTGAGCTTTACGAGGCCGAGGAAGCCGAGTATCTCACACCTGAGAACATCGCCGCACTGATGGAGGAGCTTGGTTTCTGATGGAGTTTTCACATAAATCCGTGCTGCTGGACGAGTGCATCGATGCTTTGGCCATCAAGCCGGAGGGAATCTACCTCGACGGCACGCTGGGCGGCGCGGGACATTCCCTTGAGATCGTCAGCCGTCTGACGACCGGCCGTCTCATCGGCGTTGATCGCGACCGTGTTGCGCTGGCCGCGGCGCAGGAGCGCCTGAAGGACTATCTCCCGCGCGTGACCTTCGTTCATTCCAATTTTTCGGAGCTTGACCGCATTCTGGAGGAATTGCAGATTCCTGCGGTGGACGGTATGCTCTTTGACCTCGGTGTTTCCTCTCCGCAACTGGACGATGCGCTGCGCGGATTTTCCTACATGGCCGACGCGCCTCTTGATATGCGTATGGACAGAGACGACCCGCTTACGGCGGGGGAGATCGTCAACCGTTGGCCGCAGGAGGAGCTGCGCCGCATCCTGTATGAATACGGCGAGGAGCGCTATGCACCGCAGATTGCTGGGGCAATCGTGCGCAGCCGTGAGAAGAAACCGATCGAGACGACTCTGGAGCTGGTGGACATCATTCGCAGCGCAATGCCGCCGCAGGCGCTTCGCGAGAAGCAGCATCCGGCAAAACGCAGCTTTCAGGCCATTCGCATCGCGGTCAACGACGAACTGTCCTCTGTCAGCAAGATGATGCAGGCGGCGATCCGGCGTCTGAAGCCCGGCGGACGGCTGGCGGTCATCACGTTCCATTCGCTCGAGGATCGCATCGTTAAGAGCGAGATGCAGCAGGCCGCACGCGGCTGCACCTGCCCGCCGGAGTTTCCGGTGTGCGTGTGCGGAAAGAAACCGCAAATCAGGCTCGTTACGCGCAAACCCATCGTCTCCGGCGCAAAAGAGCTGGAAGAAAACCCGCGCGCCCGCAGCGCAAAGCTGCGTGTCGCTGAGAAGCTATAATTCTTAATTTTTTTGAAAGGAGCGCTCGCCCATGGCACAGCGTGAAAAATACCGCAGCAACGGCTCTGCTGCCTATGACATCTATGCCGCGCAGAACGTTCAGAATTATGCGCTGCCGAAGCAGCGCCCCGAACGCCTGCCCGATGCACCCGCACATCCGCGTCCCGTTCGCAAAACGCGCACCAAGGTGGCCGTTTCGCCCTTCGCTCTGATCGGCGGCGCGATGGCCTGCCTGATGCTGCTGCTCGTCGTATTCAGTTATGTGCGTCTTTACGAGACCAAAAGTCAGGTCGGCGAGTTGGAAAGCAAGCTCTCTGATCTGAACGAGGAGCAGGCGCGACTGCAGTCGAAATACGAAGGTGCGCTCGACCTGGAGGCCGTTGAGCAGCGTGCCAAGGAACTGAACATGCGCAAGCCCGGCCCCTCGCAGATTGTCTATATACAGGTCGGCTCCGAGGATACCGCTGAGGTCTATACGGCAGCGAAATCCGAGAATTTCTTCCAGCGTGCGTTCTCTGCATTTAAAAATATCTTTACCGACGCACTGGAATACTTTACTTAATTGCGAATATATAGGATAATGAGCATGGGCGGTGAGGGAGAATTGCCGCCCATGTTTTTGGATTTTTTGATTCCGTGGAGGGAAAAACCGTTATGAAGCAGCGCCGTATCCGTTATCGAAGCAAAAAAGGAAGAAATCCCGAGGTGCCTGTCACGCATGTCCGCAAGGGCATTCTTGTGATGATGGTCTGCCTCGGCATTCTGTCTTTCTGTGCGCTGGCGGCGATGCTCGTCAAGCTGATGCTCATCGACCACGACAAGTATGAGGAACTGGCCATCCGCAACCAGACCCGCAGTACCAGCGTCACGGCGCAGCGCGGCACGATCTACGACCGCAACATGAACGTGCTGGCAGCTTCGTCCAGCGTGGAAAACGTTTTTCTCGACCCCTTGCAGCTCTCCGAAAACAAGGTCGATCTGGATGCGCTGTCGCAGAATCTGGCGCGCATTCTCGATCTGGATGCCGACTGGATCAAAAAGCAGGCCGAGGACACGCGTTACCAGTATAAGGTTCTGCGCCGCCGCCAGAAACAGGAAATCTGCGATCAGGTGCGGCAGTACATCAGTGAGAATAAGATCGTCGGCGTACATCTGGAGCCGGATTCCATGCGCTATTACCCCTACGGTACGCTGGCGGCGCAGCTTCTGGGCTTCACCAACACAGAGAATGTCGGCTCGGAGGGATTGGAGTCGTATTACAACGGCCTCTTGGAAGGAACGGCCGGCGCGGTCATTACGACCAAGGGAAACAACGAAACGGAAATGCTCTATTCCTATGAAAAATATTATCAGGCGTCCGACGGCGACAGTGTGGTCTTGACAATCGATACCACGGTGCAGTATTATTTGGAGAAGCAGCTTCAGGATGCGATCGACCGCTATGATGTGAAGAACGGTGCGTTCGGCATTGTTTTTGATGTTGATACCGGTGACATCGTCGCAATGTCTACGCTGGGAAGCTATGATCCCAACCAGTATCTTGAAATTTACGACACGGTGACAAACGAGGAAGTCGAAAAGCTCTACGAAGAAGCGGCAGCGCTGCCCGAAGGCAGCGAGGAACGCACGGCTGCCTTTGAAAAATACAATAACGCCGTGGCCGCGGCCCGTCTGAAGCAGTGGAGAAACCGTTGCGTTTCCGATGGTTACGAGCCGGGCTCTACCTTCAAGATCATCACGCTGGCCTCCGCACTCGACTGCGGCGCGGTCACACTGAACGACCATTTCTACTGCAGCGGCTCAGAGAAATTCGAGGGACGCTCGCAGATCCTGTCCTGCTGGCGTGCAGCCGGCCATGGCAGCGAGACCACGGCGGAAACGCTGCAAAACTCCTGCAACATTGCCTTTGCGCACATCGGCCTGATGATGGGCGGCGACAATCTCTATGACTATTGCCGCGCCTTCGGCCTGATGGAGCAGACGGGCATCGACCTTCCGGGCGAGGCCAGCGGCCTGTTCCACAGCCGCGAACGCCTTGCTGATAACGCAACCAACGGTACGAGCTACCTGATTTCCACGTCCTTCGGACAGACTGTTAAGCCCACACCCATCCAACTTGTGCGTGCAGTGGGAGCGGTGGTAAACGGAGGGTATCTGCTGGAGCCGCATATTGTCTCCGAGGTGCTTGACAGCGACGGCAACGTCGTCCAGAAAAACTCCCGCACGGTCGTGCGGCAGGTCATCTCCGAGGAGACCTCCAAAACCATGTGCGGCCTGATCGAATCCGTCGTAACCGAGGGTACTGCGAAGAACGCGCAGGTCGTTGGCTACCGCATCGGCGGCAAGACCGGCACGGCGGAAAAAACCGACCAGCGCGACGAAAACGGCAACCAGACGCGCGACAAGATTGTCTCCTTCATTGGCATTGCGCCCATGAACGACCCGAAATACGTCGTCCTTGTGGCGCTCGACACGCCTAGCTCCAGCTCGGGCTATTACATCTCCGGCGGACAGATGGGCGCGCCCACGGTCGCGGCGATCTTTGAGGACATTCTGCCGTATCTCGGCGTCGAGGGCGAATATTCCGAGGAGGATATGTCCCGCGTCGCAGTGCGCATGCCGAACGTCACGGGCATGACCGAGACTGAGGCCGCCGCCCGCCTGAAAGAGAATTATCTGACCTATCGCATCATCGGTGACGGCGACAAGATCGTTGGACAGATCCCGGCGCATGGCCGTGAGCTGCCCGGTAATTCGACGGTGCTTCTCTACACGGACGATTCCATGCCGACCGATCAGGTCACGGTGCCCGATCTCAAGGGTCTGACCGTGGCGCAGGCCAACCGTGTGCTGGCCGATTGCGGACTTTATATGCAGGCCAAGGGTGTCGATTCGACGGCAAGCTACGTCGTGGCCTCCCAGCAGGACATTGCGCCCGGCACACAGGTGGCGCGCGGAACGATGATCGTCGTGACCTTTATCGACACGACTGCAAACGATACAACGGCACAGGGGTAGGTGTGAACGAATGAAATTACAGACCTTGCTGCGCGGCATAGCCGTCATGGCCTCCGATGCGGCGATGGATACGGAAATCACGGGCGTGAGCTACGATTCGCGCACGACCAAGCCGGGAGACCTGTTTGTCGCGGTCTCCGGCTACGCGACCGACGGCCACAAGTACATTCCCATGGCCGTCGAGCGCGGCGCGGCTGCGGTGCTCTGTGAGCACTCCGTGCCGGAGGGCACGCCGTGGGTGCAGACGCCCTCGGCGCGCGCGGCGCTGGCACAGCTCGGCTGCAACTGGTACGGTCACCCGGCAGACGCGATGCAGATGATCGGCGTGACCGGCACGAACGGCAAGACCAGCATCACCTGTCTTGTCAAGGAAATTCTGGAGACGGCCTGCGGCGCAAAGGTCGGCCTGATCGGCACGATCCAGAATATGATCGGCGGGGAAGTGCTCGAGACCGAGCGCACCACACCGGAGAGCTTCGAACTTCAGGGCTTGCTTGCGCAGATGCGCGACGCGGACTGCACGCACGTCGTGATGGAGGTTTCCTCGCATGCGCTTGCGCTGCACCGCGTGGACGGCATCCGGTATCAGGTCGGTGCTTTTACCAACCTGACGGAAGATCATCTGGACTTCCACAAGACCATGGAGGAATACCGTAAGGCCAAGGCCAAGCTCTTTACCATGTGTGAAAAGGGCGTGTTCAATGCCGACGATCCCGCAACGCCGCAGATGATCTCGGATGCGGCCTGCGAGGTTTACACCGTCGGCACAAGGGATGCTTCGCTTCTGGCCGAGAATATTGAGCTTGGCTCCGACCATGTCGCCATGACCGTGCGCGAGAGCGATACCACGGCGGACGTACGTGTCGGCATCCCGGGACGCTTCACGGTCAGCAATGCGCTTGTTGCACTCGGTATCGTTCGGCAGCTCGGCGTTTCGTTGGCCGATGCCGCGAAGGCGCTGGGACGTGCGCAGGGCGTCAAGGGGCGTGTCGAGGTCGTGCCCACGCCGGGCAAACCCTTCACCGTTCTGATCGACTATGCGCACACACCCGACGGACTGGAAAACGTTCTGCGTTCCGTGAAGGACTACTGCAAGGGACGCGTGATTCTCGTATTCGGCTGCGGCGGCGACCGCGACCGCACAAAACGACCGATCATGGGCGAAATCGCCGTAAAATATGCCGACTTTGTCATCGTGACCTCAGACAATCCGCGCACGGAAAATCCCATGAGTATCATTTGCGACATCCTTTCCGGCATAACCGGCACCAAAACGCCGTATGCTGTGGAGGAAGATCGTCGCAGAGCCATCAAAGTGGCATTGCGTTGTGCGCGAAAACATGATATGATAATATTGGCAGGGAAGGGACATGAGACCTATCAGATTCTCGGCACGAAAAAAGTCCATCTGGACGAGCGCGAGGAGGTCGCCGCTGCATTATGCGAACTGGAGAAATAAGCCTTGCGCAGGCTGCCGAATGGTGCGGCGGGCGCGTTGCACCGAAATTTGCGGAGAGAACCTTTCACGGCGCGAACTTCGACACGCGGCGCTTGCAAGCAGGGGAGCTGTTCACTGCGATCATGGGCGCGCGCGACGGTCACGAGTTTGCTCCCGATGCACTGAAAAAGGGTGCGGCGGCGGTGCTGGCCTCGCGGCCATTGGGCGAGGACGTTCCGGCGATCTACGTTTCCAATACGGTCGCTGCGCTTCAGGCCATTGCCGCGGGCTATCGCAAAACGCTCCCGCTCACGAGCGTCGGCATCACCGGCAGCGTCGGCAAGACGACAACCAAGGAAATGATTGCCGCCGTGCTGGAAACGACCTACCGCACGGAAAAGACGGCCGCAAACTTCAATAACGGCCTCGGCCTTCCGGTGACAGTCCTTGACCTTGCCCCGGACTGCGAGGCGGCGGTGCTGGAAATGGGCATGAACCATTCCGGGGAGCTTTCCGTTCTGACGCGCATTGCGCAGCCGGACATTGCCGTTATTACGAACATCGGCACGATGCACATCGAGAATCTCGGCTCCCGCGAGGGAATCCTGAAAGCCAAGCTCGAGCTTCTCGAGGGGCTTCGTCCGAACGGCAGCGTGATCTTCAACGGCGACGACGATCTGCTGCGCCCGGTCGCGGAAAAATATCATGCGACGACCTTCGGCTTCTCCGAAAGCTGCGATGTCCGTGCGGAGAATCTGACGATCGAGGGCGAAACGCAGCGCTTCACGGCGCTCGCGGACGGCCTGCGCTTCGAGGTCACGCTTCCCGTGGCCGGGCGGCACAACGTCTTAAACGCGCTTGCGGCCATCGCCGTCGGAAGGCAACTGCACGTCCCGCCCGAACGTATGCAGCGTGCGCTTGCAGACTTTCACAATACCGGAATGCGGCAGAAGATTTACGCGCTTCACGGCATGACCGTTATCGAGGATTGCTACAATGCGGGGCCGGAGTCCATGCGTGCTGCCTTGCAGGTGCTGCGCGACACCAAGACGACCGGACGGCGCATCGCGGTTCTCGGCGGGATGCTGGAGCTGGGCGACCACGCGCCGCAGGCGCATTTCGAGGTCGGACAGCTCGCCGCACAGACGGCGGATGCCGTATTTGCCTACGGCGCGCACAGTGAGCAATACATTCGCGGCACGGAGGAAAGCGGCATTCCGGCGGTGCAGTATCCGACACACGAGACACTGGCTGAGGCACTCAAGGCCTACGCCAGACCCGGCGACGTTCTTCTGGTCAAGGGCAGCCGCGGAATGCGCATGGAGCGCATTCTGGAACTTATAAAGTGAGGGAACCTCTGAATAAATCCTCTTTGTAGGACGATAAATCTTTTTCGTCCATCTCTGCGGATTCAATCTGAGCTTCCTGAGTACAAAAGCAAATGGGGGAAAATCATTATGTTTGATCTGCTGATGGTGCTGATCTCGCTGGTCGGCGGCTTTGTTCTGTCGCTCGTTCTGGGAAAATTTCTGATTCCGGCGCTGCGCGCGCTCAAGGCCGGGCAGTCGATCCGTGAGGTCGGCCCAAAGTGGCACAACGGCAAATCCGGCACGCCCACGATGGGCGGCCTGATGTTCATAGCGGCGTCGCTGCTGTGCATTGCGACCGGCTGGCGCTCGATGCGCGAGGGGAACTATGCGCACTTGCTCGCTCTGGCGCTGGCGCTGGCCTTCGGCATGATCGGCTTTGCCGACGACTTCATCAAGGTGAAGAAAAAGCGCAACCTCGGCCTGACCGGCCTGCAAAAGCTTGTGCTGCAGATCATCGCTGCCGCCGCATTTCTGTATTTCCTCTACCGTCACGGCGCTCTGAGCTGTGATCTGTATCTGCCCTTCAAGGCCGCGCCTGTTACGGGCATTCCGAAGGTCGTGTATCTGGCCTTCGCGGTGTTTGTCATCGTCGGCTGTGTCAACGCGGTCAACCTGACGGATGGCATCGACGGCCTTGCCAGCGGCGTGACCATGCCCGTTATGCTCTTCTTTGTCCTGACTTCAATGCTCATGAAGAAGATGGGGCTTGCCACCTTCCCGGCGGCGCTGCTGGGCGGACTTGGCGGCTTCCTCGTGTATAATTTCTATCCGGCGAAGGTCTTTATGGGCGACACCGGATCACTGTTCCTTGGCGGCGCGGTCTGCGGTCTTGCCTTTGCGCTGGATATGCCGCTGATTCTGCTGTTTGTCGGCCTGATCTACATTATTGAGACGCTCTCCGATATTTTGCAGGTGTGCTATTTCAAGCTCACGCACGGCAAGCGTATTTTCAAAATGGCGCCGATTCATCACCATTTTGAGATGTGCGGCTGGTCGGAGAAGAAGATCTGGGGCGTTTTTGTCGGCGTGACCGTCGCAATGTGCGTGCTTGCATGGTTTGGCGTGCAGGCATGGGTCGGAGCGATGGCTGCGTAAAAATCCTCTGATTTCCCGCTCGGAAGGAGGCATGGGAGTGAACCGAAAAAGCAAATTGCGCACTGCGCAGGACGGCGCACTGCGTACCGCCGAGACCGATCGCGGCATGATCGACGTGCCGTATCTCGTTCTGACGATCCTGCTGGTGGTCATCGGACTCATCATGCTCTTTTCCGCAAGCTATGCAAGAGCTTATTATAAGACGGGCAACTCCGCGCGGTATTTTATCAGCCAGTTGATTTTTGCCTGCATGGGCATGGGAGCCCTGTTCCTGTTCAGCCGCATCCCCTATGAATGGTATCAAAAGCTGTCGCTTCTGATCCTGTTCGTGGCCGTGGCGCTGCTGGCGCTCGTGCCGGTGATCGGCGTAAGAGTCGGCGGCGCAAAGCGCTGGATCAGCCTCGGTTTCACGCAGTTCCAACCCTCGGAGATCGCAAAATTTGCGGTGATCGTTTCCTTTGCGGCGATCATGGCGGCACACACGCGGGATATGAAGGGCTTTAAGTACGGCTTTGCGCCCTATATGCTCATTCTCGGCGTGATTTCCGTGCTGCTGTATCTGGAGCCGCATATGTCCGCGACGCTTATCATTCTTGCGCTCGGCTTTGTGATGATGATTCTCGGCGGCACGAACTGGAAATATCTCGTTGCGCTCGTCGTGCTGGGCATCGCTTTCGTCGCCATTTACCTCTCCACCAAGGGCTACACCGGCGACCGTGTTGCGGCGTGGCTGCACCCGGAGAATGATCCTCTGGATAAGGGATTGCAAATTCTCCAGTCACAGTACGCCATTGGCTCCGGCGGCCTGACCGGACTGGGCTTCGGCCGCAGCCGCCAGAAATATCTCTATCTTCCCGAGGAGCACAACGACTATATTTTTGCCATCGTCTGCGAGGAGCTGGGCTTCATTGGCGCGATTGGCATTCTTATCCTCTTTGCGATGCTCATTTTACGCGGCTTCTGGATCGCTATGCACGCGCGTGACCGCTTCTCCATGCTGCTTGCGGCGGGATTGACGACCCTGCTGGCGCTTCAGGTGTTCCTGAATGTCGCGGTCGTGACGAATCTGCTGCCCTCGACGGGGATTTCGCTGCCGTTTTTCTCCTCGGGTGGTACAGCGCTGATTATGCAGCTTGCAGAAAACGGCATCGTTCTCAACGTTTCCCGAAGTATTTCGCAAAGTCCGAATTAAGGGGGTTCCGGCCTTGAGAGTTATATTTACCTGCGGCGGTACCGGCGGGCACATTAACCCCGCGCTGGCCGTGGCAAAGCTGCTGCGCGAACGTCGCCCGGAGGCTGAAATTCTGTTTGTCGGTGCGGTGGACGGGATGGAGGCCAACCTCATCCCGCGCGAGGGCTTCCGGCTGGAGACCCTGACGATTGCAAGCTATCTTCGGAAATTCACACCGGCGGCGGTGTGGCACAATGTCCGCACGGCTGTGCAGATCCGCCGTGCGCTTCGCCGGGCCGACGAGATCATCGACGAATTCCAGCCGGACGTCATCCTCGGAACGGGCGGCTATGCGAGCTTTCCCATGCTCAAGCAGGGAACAAAGCGGCACATTCCCACGGCTGTCCACGAGTCCAATGCCGTTCCCGGCCTTGCTACGCGCATGGTTGCCGATCAGGTGGACAAAATTCTCGTCAGCTTTGAGGAATGCCGCAGCGCGTACCGTCATCCCGAGCGTGTCGAGGTCGTCGGAATGCCGGTGCGGGAGGAGTTTCTCTATACCAAGCGTACCGACGCGCGCAAGGCGCTCGGCCTCGGGGACGAGCCGCTGGTCGTTTCCGCGTGGGGAAGCCTCGGCGCCCGCGAGATGAACAAGAAGATCACGGAGTTCATGCGGCTGGAATCAAAAGAGAAGCTCTGGCGGCACATCCATGCGACCGGTTCCTTCGGCTGGCGCTGGATGCCGGAGTATGTCAAGGAGCAGGGCGTCGATCTTGCGGCCAATCCGCAGATCGTCATGCAGGAGTATATTTATAACATGCCGGAACTGATGGCGGCGGCAGACGTGGTTCTTGGCCGCGCCGGTGCTTCTACACTCAACGAAATCGCCGTTGCTGGCACGCCCTGCGTCATCGTTCCGTCTCCGAATGTGACGAACAACCATCAGGAAAAGAACGCAAAAATCCTCGAAAATCACGGTGCGGCGGTCGTGCTGCACGAGAATTCCTGCGACGGCGCGCTGCTTTACGAGACGGTCAAGGCACTTCTGGCCGATGAACCGCGCCGTGCACAGATGCGCAGGAATCTCCGAGCGCTTGCGGTAGTAGATTCGACTGACCGCATTTATAAGATCATTACGGAGCTGGCCAAGGCACGCTGACCGTGGCTTCCGCATAGGATGGGGCATCCTGTATGCGGAGGTTTGCCTATGGAGGCTTATCATATCAGCGGCGGCAGGCCGCTTCGGGGAAGCATTGCCATCCACGGCGCCAAAAACGGCGTGCTGCCCATTCTTGCCGCTACGCTTGCCGTGGGCGGGCGCTGCACGCTGACCAACTGCCCGGAAATTCGGGATGTAGACACGGCGCTTCAGATTCTGCGCCATCTCGGCTGCAAGGCCGAGCGCAGCGGCGATGTGATTGAGACAGATGCGGCGGGCGCAAATCGTTATGACATTCCGGCATCGCTGATGCGCAAAATGCGCGCGGCGGTCATCTTTCTCGGCGCGCTGCTGACGCGCTTCGGTCAGGCGGTTATCTCGCTGCCCGGCGGCTGCGTGTTGGGCGCAAGACCCATCGATCTGCATCTTTCAGGGTTGGAACGTATGGGGGCGCGGGTTGAACAAGAGGACAATCGGATTGCCTGCACGCTCAAAGATCCATTGCCCTGTACGATCACGCTGGCCTTTCCCAGCGTCGGAGCGACGGAAAATCTGCTGCTTGCGGCGCTGCGCTGCAAGGACGAGATCGTCCTTTGCAACACGGCACGTGAGCCGGAAATTGCCGACCTGATCGGCTTTCTGCGCGCGTGCGGCGCGGAGATTACGGAAAACGGGAGCGTCCTGCGTGTGCAGGGCGGACGGCCGCTCTCGGGCTGTACTTATCGTATTTTGCCCGACCGTATGGAGGCGGCGACGTATCTGGCTGCCGCCGCCGCAACACGGGGCGAGTTGACGCTCACGGATGTCTGCCCCGAGCATCTGACGGCGGTGACGGCAATGCTGCGGCGTGCAGGCTGCGAGATTTCCGAGACAAAACGCACATTGCACCTGCGCTGTGAAAAGCTGTTGGCCGTCGGGCCGATACGGACTGCGCCCTATGACGGATTCCCTACAGATGCGCAGGCACCCATGATGGCGGCGATGACCGTTGCAGAGGGCGTAAGCGTGTTTGAGGAGAACATTTTTGAGGATCGACTGCGTCATGTTCCGGCGCTGCGGCGCTTGGGGGCGCAGATCACGGCCACGCATGCGCATGCGGTCGTAACCGGTGTTGACTGCCTGCACGGCGCACGGATGGAGGCCACCGACCTGCGCGGCGGCGCTGCCATGGTGATCGGTGCGCTGTGTGCGGAGGGCGAGAGCGTCCTCACAGAGATCGGACATATCGAACGCGGATACGCGGATTTTGTTCCGCTGCTGCAAGGCTGCGGCGCGGAGATAGAACGGAGAAGCTGACATGGAACAAGACGAAAGACGCCCCGAGCGGCGACCGTCCAGACGGCCGCCCGAGCGAAATTCCCGCGCTGCACAGGCCGCGGAGCAGCGCAGACGCGATCGCCGCGAACGCGAGCGGCTCGACACCCTGCGTGAAAAGCAGCGCCGCAAGGCCAAGCACCGCACGCGCAGGCGCATCAGCCCAACGGCCCTGAAGCGCCTTCTCATCATGGCTGCCGTCGTGGCCGCCTTTGTGCTGAGCATGGTTATTTTCTTCCGGGTCAGGGATATTCAGGTTACGGGCAGCACATACTACACTGCCGAGGAGGTCATCGCGGCCTGCGGCATCACCAAGGGCGACAACCTTCTGACCATCTCGCGCGGCAAGGCTGCCGGAAGCGTTATGGCGGCGCTGCCTTATGTCAAGACGGTTCAGGTCACACGGCATTTGCCGGACACGCTCGAGCTGACCGTCACGGAGTACGACGTGACCTATGCGGTGCAGGACACCTCGGATGGCTACTGGCTTGTCACCTCTGACGGCAAGATCACCGAGCAGACCGATGATAAAGCGGTCAAGAGCCATATTCTCGTCAGCGGCTTTCGAATTGCCTCACCGGTGATAGGGGAGCAGCTCTCCATTGCAGTCACCGAGGGGCAGGAGGCGGCAGGCGAGGGGCAGCTTGCTGCAATGACGTCGCTTTTGCAGGAATTGGAAAAGTCAGATCTGACAAAGCAGGTCGTCTCCGTGGACATTCCCGCGTCCTACGAACTGGCTTTCTGGTATGGGAGCCAGTATTACGTCAAGCTCGGCAACAAGGACGATCTGCCCTATAAGCTGGAATACCTCAAGGAGGTTTTGAAAAATCTTGAGGATTATCAGTCCGGCACCATCGACCTGTCTTTCAGTGAGGGCAGCGAGGCACGATTTACGCCCAATAAGTAGAAAAAATTTGTGAATTTTTTGAATTTCTATTGACCTGAGCGCAATAACAGGATAAAATAAAAAAGTATAAATCTGCATATATTAACTGTGTGCTGGAAACGCACCCATTCTTTTAAGATACATAGGAGGAGATCGAAATGTCCGAGAATTACGCAGACAAGGTAGTTAATATTAAGGTGATCGGCGTCGGTGGCGCCGGCAACAACGTTGTCAATCGAATGATTTCCGGCGGCGTCGGCGGCGTGGAGTTCATCGTCGTCAATACAGACCGTCAGGATCTGAATAAGTCCAAGTGTGAGAACAAGCTGCAGATCGGTGAGAAGCTGACCGGCGGTATGGGTGCAGGCTCCAAGCCCGAGATCGGCAAAAAGTCCGCAGAGGAGAGCCGCGCAGCGATCTCTAAGACCCTTGAGGGCGCGGACATGGTGTTCATCACCGCCGGCATGGGCGGCGGCACCGGCACCGGTGCTGCACCGATCATCGCCGATCTGGCGCACGAGGCGGGTATCCTGACCGTCGGCGTCGTGACCAAGCCCTTCCGCTTTGAGGGTGCAAACCGCATGAAGCAGGCGGAGGCCGGCATCGCTGCGCTGTCCGATAAGGTCGACTCCCTCATCATCATTCCGAATGACCGCCTGAAATACGTCACCGACCAGAAGATCACCTTTGCCAACGCATTCGGCATCGCCGACGGCGTTCTGAAGCAGGCTGTGACCTCCATCTCCGAGCTTGTCGGTTACTCCGACCGCGTCATCATCAACCTCGACTTCGCGGACGTTTCCTCCGTCATGAAGAACGCAGGCCGTGCGCACATGGGCGTCGGCACCGCCTCCGGCCGCGAGAAGGCCGAGCAGGCTGCCATGGCCGCGGTTGCCAGTCCGCTGCTCGAGACCTCCATCAACGGCGCAACGGGTGTTCTGATTAACGTGACCGGCTCTGCCGATCTCGGCCTGGACGACGTCGAGACCGCTGCGAACATCGTCATGGAAGCCGCGAATCCCGAAGCGAACATCATCTTCGGCGCGACTTTCTCCGACGAGTTTGAGGACGAGATGCGCGTGACCGTTATCGCTACCGGCTTTGACGAGAATAAGACGGAAAACAAGAACATTTACAGCTCTGCCAACCCGGCCTCCAAGCCCAAGGCACAGCCCACGATCTCCGTCCCGAATGATCCGGCATCCAACATCGACGACATCGACGAGATCTTCAAGATCTTCAATAAGTAACTTTTTAAACCAAATCGGAGCGCGTTCCCCGCGCTCCGATTTTACTTTACTTTCCCCAAAACTTGTGTTAGAATGCAGGAGTAGATTGGAGGGTTCTGTCATGAACAACAGAAACAGGAATTCTGATCCCGCAAACGAGCTGTATCATGCGCTGCTCACGCTCAAAACGCCTGAAGAGTGCTATCAGTTCTTTCTTGACCTGTGCACGCAGGCCGAAATGAAAGCCATGGAGCAGCGATTCGACGTGGCCAAAATGCTCCGTTCCGGCAGCATCTATCACGACATTCTCACCGAGACCAGCGCAAGCTCCGCGACCATCAGCCGCGTTAACCGCAGCCTTCTCAATGGCTCCGGCGGCTACGAGATGGTCTTTTCCCGGCTGGAGGAGAAAAAGTGAGTGCTTATGAGTCGCTGGCGGGTGCATATGACGGCCTGACGCGCGACATTCCCTATGAAAAGATTCTGGAATTTATAGAGGCGGTATTGCACAATGCGGGGAAAACGCCGGAAACGGCGCTGGATCTGGCCTGCGGTACCGGCTCTATGTCTGTGCTGCTGGCAGAGCGCGGTCTGCGCGTGCTGGGTGCAGACATTTCCGAGGAAATGCTGACGGTCGCACAGCAAAAGGCGGCAGAACTGGACAACCCGCCCTATTTCATCCGCCAGCCCATGCAGCGGCTGCGTCTGCCTGAGCCTGTGGATTTGGTTGTCTGCCTCCTCGACAGCCTGAATTATCTCGATGAATCAAATGAGTGCCCGACCGTCTTTGCGCGTGTTTATAAGGCGCTGAATCCCGGCGGCGTGTTTCTGTTCGATATCAACACGCCCTGCAAGCTGCGCGGACTGGACGGTCAGGTCTTTCTGGACGAAAATGACGACAGCTACTGCGTCTGGCGTGCGGAGTTCGATGCGCAGGAGAACCGCTGCTATTACGGAATTGACCTGTTTCGCCGTCAGGACGCACTTTGGATGCGGAGCTTTGAACAGCACTGTGAGTATGCATACGACCCGCAGACGCTCGCCAAATGGCTCACAGAGGCCGGCTTTGCGCGCGTAGAGCAGTATGGCGACTGCACGCTGCGTGCGCCGCGTCCGGACGAGCAGCGCATATATTTCGCGGCATATAAGGAGTAAACTATGGACTATATTGTTCGAGCAATGTCAAAAGACGGCTATGTCAAGGCCGCTGCAATCACCTCGGCGGGGATCGTCGAGCGTGCGCGCTGCATCCACAAGACCACGCCTACGGCGACGGCGGCGCTCGGCCGCGTTCTGACGGCGGCCTCGATCATGGGCAATATGCAGAAGGTCGAAAATGGCGCGCTGACCCTTCAGATCAAGGGCGGCGGCCCGCTCGGGACGATCCTTGCGACCTCGGACGCGCAGGGCAACGTGCGCGGCTATGTGCAAAATCCCGGTATTTCGCTGCTGGAGAAGTACGCCGGAAAGCTGGATGTCGGCGCCGCGGTCGGAACTGAAGGCATGCTCACGGTCATTCGCGATTTACAGATGAAGGAGCCGTATATCGGCAGCATCAAGCTCGTTTCCGGCGAGATCGCGGAGGACATCACTGCCTACTTTGCCCAGAGCGAGCAGATCCCCACGGCCTGTGCGCTTGGCATTCTGGTAGGGGAGGATCACAAGGTACGCGCGGCGGGCGGCTATCTTTTGCAGCTCCTGCCCGGTGCTCCCGACGGCGTGATCGACCGGCTGGAGCAGGGAATTCGTGAGGCCGGGCCAGTGACGCCGCTGCTCTCGTCCGGAATGACACCGGAGGAAGTTTTGAACAAGGTCATGCCCGGTTTTGAGCTGGAGCTTTTCGAGCGCGACACTGTGGAATACCGCTGCTATTGCTCACGCGAACGCGTGACTTCCACGCTTGTTGCCATCGGCCGCAAGGATTTGCAGGAGATCGTGGACGAGGGAAAACCGATCAATATCGAGTGCCAGTTCTGCGATACGATTTATACCTTCACACCGGAGCAGGTGAAGAAGCTGCTGGACAACGCCTGATAATTTGACTGCAAGAAAATGGTTTGGGATATTCTGGTTTTTTCGGAATATCCCGACCTTTTTGAGCTAAAAAAATATCATAACGAACTGCTGTGCTCTGCGTCTCCGGATTGCCGAAAAATATTCTGAAAAAACAAGAAATAATGCTTGACAAAATGGGGGTGCATGTGTATAATAAAGACCGTCGCTGATGCAAAGCAGCGCGGCGGCGGTTGAGGGAGCATAGCTCAGCTGGGAGAGCACATGCCTTACAAGCATGGGGTCACAGGTTCGAGCCCTG
>CAKUMO010000034.1 GCA_934667815.1 uncultured Oscillospiraceae bacterium | reverse complement strand
AGGAATATGGTCTCCTTTTGTCAAGTTGTTGCGTGGTAACTCAACTTTAACACATGAGGCCCTATTCCTCATACCTTGTATAATTCCACATTGGTTATGATTATGATGAGGAGTTATGAATTCCCTGCGGATACCCTTGTATAGAATTCAGCAGGCCGAACTCTAAAAAGTGTAGAATTCTAGGCATAATTAAAACGGGTAGCATATGCGGTGTGCACTGCATATGCTACCCGTTTCTCGCTCGAAGACTGTCGGCTTAAATATGTTTTCTCAAATCCCTGAGTCCAACTCTCTAGGTCCGGAGAGGGCCTGTTTTTATATTCTCCCGCAGGAACGAATGACGCTGTCCCTGTGCGCTTGCGGAGGTCTTTGGCTGTCCGTGCAGACACGTCAGCGCTTCAGGTTGAATTGCGTTTTCTTCACCGGCTGCCATATCCACAGCCTGCGCGGGATGATGAAGCAGCAAAAGCGCTGCGGGTAGCGCTCCGGATGGCGCGAAACGCACAGGAGAAGCCCGACATAGGGCAGGACAAACGCCGCCAGGACACCGGTCATTATTGACGTGCCGACAAAATCGGCGTGCCGGTTATGCGCCGATACTGTCTCAAAAGGCAGGATCGTCCGCCCCTGCGCGTCCTCGACGGCGTAAACGGTGCAATAGGGCTTTCGGGTCCCCAGTCCTTGCGTCATGCAATGAAACGTAAGCTTCTCTCTGCTGCGGACGCGCTGCAAGAAGCTCTCCGCATCCGTAAGAACCTCGGCATAGTCAAGGAGCCGGTACTGCGTTCTGCCATCCGAAAGGTATAAATTATCGTCTGAAATCGAGCAGGAGGCGGCGGAAAAGCGCACCTCCGTGAGCATGGGCCGCTCAACACGCGCTATAAAAAATGTAAACGGCACAAAAAGAAGCGTGAAAACGAGAAGCAGGCAGATGCAAAGCAGCATCTCCCCGGGATTTTTGAGATTGCCGCGAAAAATGTCGCTGCGGGCGCGCACGGCGGGAATCGGGCGGCGGTAACACTGATTGTAACGCGTTTTTGCGGCTTCGAGAAACTCGCGGCGTCCCAGCGCATAGCGGTCAAGCATCACGCAGCGGCTGCCGATATACAGTGTAACGGTATTCTCCCAGCCGCAAATTCCGGTGATGTCCTCGTAGCAAAAGGTGCTCCTCCAGCCGAGCAGCGTCCGGCGCATGAAGGTCCGGTCGTTATATTTTACGCGGCAGTTGAGATAGGCCAGCGTGAGGGAAAACGGTAAAAAAGTCAGAAGCAGCGCAAAAGCAAACGTCGCCGTATTGATTTTCCCAAATGTGCACCATGGCACGATCAGGAAAATCGCCGTACCGGGGATGCCGAAAAGCAGGAGCCATTTCGGCAGGCGCACAAGACCCGGCTGCTCGAACGGCTCGCGCAGCGCTTTGACAATCGCACAGACGCTCACGGCGGCGTAGAACAGCGTGAGGGAAAGCAGAATATTTTTCATGATCGTAAGTCCGAACGCTCCGATTCTATTTTTCGGTATGAAAAGTCTTTAGAAATTTCCCCGTGCTGCGGAGGCTCAAGCATGCGGTGCGGCATCACGCGCGTAAAAGGTCTGCTTCGGGCCGGTGTCGCGCATTAAAATGTCGCCCCTGAGGCGGAACAGCAGCAGAAGCGTGTCGTATAAGTCGCCGGCGCAGCCGCCGAAATGCACCGCGAAAAGCAAAATCGCCGTCGCTGCAGCCAGCCCGCTGCACAGACAGATGAGCGCGATAAACACGGCGGAAAACAGCACGAACGGCGCGAGCAGCGCACAAAGCGCCGTTCTGCGCGTGACGTAAATATCCGGCACGCCGCACCACGCACACGACCACGACAGGCCGAAGCGCAGCTTCTCGCCGGTCATCAGGTGATATACAAGGCCGTGCGTCAGCTCGTGCAGCACGAGATAGACGAGCATCCCGACGCAAAACGCCATGCAGGCCGCACCGAGCGACATCGGATTGTCCAAAACAAGCCGCTCGCCGGAAAACCGCAGCAGCCACGCCGCCGCACCGGAAACGAGCATCAGGGGCAGCGCCGCGAGGTTCATCCCAACGGCGAATTTTTTGTTTCCGACGGCGTCGATCTCCCTGACCGCATGATAGCCCGCCGGCAGCTCCTTGTAATAGTTCATAAAATCTCCTCCGGGTTTCATTTTACCAAATGTCCCGGTTTGTGTCAAGAAATATAAAAACGCTCCGAATTTTACGCAGATTTTACAAAACTGCGGTGACGGATTTGACGTTGCTGCGGTATAAAAAACAGGTAAACGAAAATCAGGTAAAATCGGAGAAAAAAGATGGATATTTTTAATGTACTTACCATGCTCGGCGGACTATGTCTGTTCCTGTTCGGCATGAATCTGATGGGTCAGGCGCTCGAGCGCCGCGCGGGCGGCAGCCTGCGCAGTCTGCTCGGCAAGATGACCGGCAAAGTCGCCATGGGCTTTCTCACCGGCCTCGGCGTGACGGCTATCATCCAGAGCTCGTCCGCTACGACGGTCATGGTCGTCGGCTTCGTCAACTCCGGTCTGATGACGCTGCGGCAGGCCATCAACGTCATCATGGGTGCAAACGTCGGCACGACCGTCACGGCGTGGCTCCTGAGCCTCGGCGGCATCGACAGCGGCAACGTCTGGGTGAGCCTGCTGAAGCCGACGTCCTTCACGCCGGTGCTGGCGCTGATCGGCATCTTCTTCTACATGTTCTGCAAAAATGACCGCAAAAAGGACACCGGCATGATCCTGCTCGGCTTTGCGACGCTGATGTTCGGCATGGACACGATGTCCGGTGCGGTCGCGGGGCTGAAGGACGTTCCCGCGTTCACGAATCTGTTCCTCGCCTTTAAAAATCCTGTGCTCGGCGTGCTGGCCGGCGCGATCCTGACAGGCATTATCCAGTCCAGCTCGGCCTCCGTGGGCATTTTGCAGGCGCTGGCCATGACCGGCAGCGTCAGCTATGCCGCCGCTATCCCCATTATCATGGGGCAGAACATCGGCACCTGCGTCACGGCCATGATCTCCTCCGTCGGCACGAACAAGAACGCCAAGCGCGCGGCCGTCGTGCACCTGATGTTCAATGTCATCGGCGTGGTGGTTCTGTTGACGGTGTTCTGTATCGTCAAGGCGGCAGTGCATCCGGCGCTGTTCGACGAGCCGGCCACCATGGCGGGCATCGCCATTGCGCACTCGGCCTTCAACGTTCTGTGCACCGCAATGCTGCTGCCCGCGGGCGGACTTCTGGAGAAGCTGGCCAAGCGCATCGTGCCCGACGGCAAGCATGCCGACCGCTTCGCGGAGCTGGACGAGCGTTTACTCGCCACGCCCTCGCTGGCGCTCGAGCGCAGCCGCGCGGTCGCCGCGGAAATGGCGGAGCGCTCCGTGCGTGCGCTGAAAAACGCCCTGCTCTGCGTCACGAAATATTCCTCCGCGCTGGCCGCGTCGGTGCAACAGGACGAAAGCGACTGCGACCACTATGAAGACATTTTGGGCACCTATCTTGTCAAGCTCAGCGCCTGCAAGCTCAGCGAAACCGAGAGCGAGGAGGCCACGGAGCTGCTGAAAACCATCGGTGACTTCGAGCGCATCTCCGACCACGCGGTGAACATTCTGGAATCGGCCGAGGAGCTGCGCGAAAAGAAGCTGAGCTTCTCCGCATCGGCGCAGACGGAATTTGACACGCTGAGCGCAGCCATCAACGAAATTCTCGACCTCTCGCTCGAGGCCTTCACGCATGACGACGTGACCGTAGCCGCGCAGGTCGAGCCTCTGGAGCAGGTCATCGACACGCTCAAGGAGCAGATGCGCACGCGGCACATCCTGCGCATGCAGCAGGGACATTGCAGCATTGCGGCCGGCTTTGTCTGGTCCGACCTTCTGACAAACCTCGAGCGCACGTCCGACCATTGCTCGAACATCGCCGGCTGCGTGATCGACACGGCGCAGCACAACCTGAATCTGCACGAGACGCTCAGCGCGGTCAAGCATGGCGACGGCGCGTTCCGCCACAGCTTCGAGCGGTATGCGGAAAAGTACCGCCTGCCGTATGAGGTCGCATAATAGAATGCAGCCGTCTGCGTTTTGACAGTCAAAAGCCGCGCCGGAGGAAAATTCCTCCGGCGCGGCTTTTTAGCTTGCCCCCAAAGTCCAAAGGGACTTTGGGGGCAAGCTGTCTGCGCTTATTTCTCCACCAGTGCGAGGAATTCGTCGATGTCCTTTGCGATGGAGGCAAGGCTGCTCTCCCAGAAGCGGCGGTCGGTCAGGTCGATGCCCGCGATGGCTGCGGCGTCCTCCGCGCTCATGACCGTCGTGGCATGCAGCAGCGCCTTGTACTTCGGTACGAAGGCCGCGCCCTCCTCGCGGTATTTTGCGTACAGGCCGCGTGCAAACAGGCCGCCGAAGGCATAGGGGAAGTTGTAGAAGCTCAGAGAGCCAGAATAGTAATGGCTCTTGCACAGCCACATGTAGGGATGCAGTGCGCTGTGATCGAGGCCGTCGCCGTAGGCCTTCTTCTGTGCCTCGAGCATCAGTTCGCACAGGCGGTCGGCGGGCAGAAATTCCTCGTCGCGCAGCTCGAACACGGCGGTTTCAAAGAGATAACGGCTGTAAATATCGCAGATGATCTGGCAGGCATCCATGAGCTGCGATTCCAGAATGGCCAGACGTTCGCCGTCAGACTGCGCGGCGGCGTAGGCGGCGTTGTTGACGATATTTTCGTTAAAGGTCGAGGCAGTCTCCGCCACGGGCATGGAATAATGCTTGTTGAGCGGGCGGTGGGAATAGAGATTGACATTGTGGAAGGCGTGGCCAAGCTCGTGCGCAAGCGTGACGAGGTCGGAATACGTTCCGTCGAAATTCGTCAGAATGCGGCTCTGGCGAATGGCCTGAATGCCGCAGCAGAACGCGCCGCCGACCTTGCCCTCACGAGGATAGAAGTCGATCCACGCATTGTCGAAGGCCTCCTCGCCCATGGCGCGCAGCTCTCCATCGAAGCTGCCAAAGAGCTTCAGAAGCACGTCGCGGGCCTGCTCGAGCGTGTAAGTCTTGTCGTTTTCGCCCATGGGCGCGAACATGTCGTACCACGGCATGCCGTTCTCGTGGCCGAGCACCTTGGCCTTGCCGCGCAGATACGCCCAGAACTTCGGCAGATATTCATCGATCGCGGAGAACATGGCATCGAGCGTCTTGCGCTGCATCCGCGCGTTGTAGAGCGCGCGCTGCAGGGGCGATTCATAGCCGCGCAGGCGGCAGTCGTTGAGCATTTGCAGCTTGATGGAGTTGAGAGAATAGGCCACCGAGTCCGCAATCTTCGGATAGCAGGCCAGCTCGGCCTCATAGGCCTCTCTGCGCGTGGCGGGGTCGGGATCATAGGCCAGATTGCGAATGGCGGAGAGCGTCGTCTTGCCGCCGCGGAAGTCCACCTGAACCGAGGAGGTCAGATAGGACTGAAGCTCCTCCCATGCGTCCGCGCCGGAGAGGCTCATGCGCGCCATGATCTCCTCCTCCTTCTGCGAGAGCAGGTAGCGGCTGTCTTTTTTGATATTTGTCAGCAGATAGCGGTACTCCGTGAGCAGAGGATCGGAGGCGATAAGCTCCTCCAGATTCTCCTGTGCCGCGACAAACTGCCGGAAGGCAGTCTCCGCACCCGTGACGGAGGCAAATTTGTTCATCAGGCGGCCGGAGACGGACGCGCTCTCGGCGTCCTTCGTATTGGCGGACTGGCGCAGACTGGCGTAGATCGCAAGGCAGGAGGTCAGCGCGGTCAGCTTCTCGTCCAGCTCCAGCATTCCACGGATAGCCGCGGCAGGATGGGCGGAATCAAGCTCGGCAGCCTGCTTCTGATACTGCGCGATCAGCTCGTCCAGCTTTTTCAGATCGTTTTGAAATTTTTCGCTTTCAAAACCGGTGTAAAGTGCGTCCAAAGACCAACGATCGTTCATAATTTTTCTCCTTTTCCGTGATGTGACCGCACAGCGGCAGATTGTGATTTTTTATGGCGCAGCAGCCAGAACCAGGTCAAAAGGCCGCAGATTGCCACGTTGCAGTAGAAAGAAATGCCGCGCGAGAGCAGATTGAAGCTGACCGGGTCGGAAAAATAATTCCCGCACATATCCACAAACAGCCAGTCCGCCGCACCCACCGCGCCGGGCAGCGGCACGGCGTTCGAGCCGAGGTAGACATGGCTCTGCCCGATGAAAATATCCAACCAGTCTCGTTTGGCACCGCCGAGCGCCAGAAACACCAGCACCGGCACCAGCAGCATGCACACGCGCTGCCCGAGGTTCAGCAAAAACGAGCGCACGAGCATCGCCGTGTTCCCGCGCACCGAGGCGGCGCAGTCGCCGTAGCTCTCGATCCACAGGACGAGCTTTTCGCGTTTTTCCTCCGGGCGGCGCAGCAGGCGCAGCTTGGCCAGCAGGGAGATCGACCAGTTGCAGATGGAATGCACCAGCTTCGGCCGGAACAGCAGCAGGAGCAGCAGTGCGGCAAGCCCCGCCTGGATCACCGTACCGAAAATGAGCAGCACCAGCGATGCCGTGTGAAATTCCGCAAAAATGCCCGGCCGCAGCACGATGCACAGCAGCGACACCAGAAACATTGCGGCCTTATACAGAATCAGGTTCAGCAGCAGCGCGACCGACGCGACCTCCATCGGAATGTCGTCGGTGTACATGCAGTAGGCCGCGACGGGCTGCCCGCCGGAGGCCGAGGGCGTGATGGCCGAGAAAAAGAGGTCCGCCGCGCAGAAAACCAGCCCGTGAAACACCGGACGGTGATAGCCGAGCGAGGAACAGATCATGCGCAGGCTCAGCCCCTCGCAGACAATGATGCCCAGCATGCACAGGAAGGCCGCAAGCAGCAGCCAGGGGTCGGAATTCTTGCAGCATTCCCAGAAGCCGGAAAAGGAAAAGTCCTGAGAAGTGATCTGGACAACAATGGTCACGGCGGTCAAAACGAGAAACAGCGCCAGCCACAGGGCGCGCTTGCGGGTCACGCGAGCGCCTCCGAGCCGTGCACCGGAAATTCAATATGGAACATAAGCAAAATCCTCCAGTATATTCAGCAGTATACCACAAACCGCCGCCGCTTGCAATCCCCAAATCATTCCGGTCCTGTGCGAACATATAACAACCCCAGCGGGAGCGTGCTCCCGCCGGGGTTTATATTTCAGTATTACTGCTGATTTTCAACAAAGGCCGTCAGATCGCCGACCGTGCGGATCGTCTTCAGGTCATCGTCCGTCCAGGCAATGTCAAACTCCTGCTCCAGTGAGAGCATCAGCTCCGCCAGATCCTCAGGCTCCGCCTCCAGATCCTCCAAAATCACCGTCGAGGGCCGCACGCGTTCTTCCTCGCAGCCGAGCTGCTCGACCAGAAGGTCGCGGATCGTTTCAAAGACCAAAATTACACCTCCCACTCATTTCTGCCTTTCTGCCATAACAGTATATAGGCAAGCGCCGGGAATTGCAATAGGGATTTTACATGATGCGAAACTTTTTTGAATAGACTTTAACCCGCGAGGATCTCCGCCTTCAGAACGCCGGTGATGGCCGACAGGGCACGCACCATTTCCTCCACGCCCTCGGTCATATTGGTCGTCTCAGCCGAGATCGTGACCGATGCGCAGCCGTTGGTGGGAATGCTTTGATTGATCGTTAGTATATTTGCGCCGGATTGGGCAAAAATGGTAAGTATGGAGGAAAGAAGTCCCGTCACATCCCGCAGGAGGAACTGGAATGTCAGGATTCGGCCTGCCATCATGTTCTGGAAGGGCGCGATCGCGTCACGGTACTTATAGAATGCACTGCGGCTGATGCCCGTCGCCTTGGATGCCTCGTTGACGGTGTTGACCTCGCCGGTCTCAAGAAGCCACTTGGCCTCCGCGACCTTGAGAAAGACCTCAGGCAGCGCCTTGGCCTCGACGATATAGTATTTCGGCAGTTGCGTCATGTGCAAAACCTCCATGTTCTATGTTCGTTCTCTTATCACAATACCACATTACGTCCAAAAAAGCAAGCATTATACTGAATTATACCGAAAGGAGCGGCGCAAATGAAGAAAACGTGGCGCATGGCGCTCTGCGCACTGGGACTTGTCGCGGCGATCTGGCTGACGGCGCGGTACCTGCTGCCCATCGGGCTGCCGTTTCTGCTGGGCTGGCTCATCTCGCGGGCGGCGGAGCCTGCGGTCGCGCGGTTGGAGCGGCGCGGTCTGCCGCGCTGGCTCGGCTCGTTTCTGTGCGTCACGGCGGTGCTGGCCGTGCTGGGCGGCCTTGCGTGGCTGCTCGGGCGGGCGCTGTTCGGCGGGCTGAGCGATCTTGCGGTCCGGCTGCCGGGCTATCTTTCCTCGCTGGCAACGCCGCTGGCAAAGCTCAAGCGCCGGCTGCTCCTGCTGGCGGCGCGGCTTCCCGAGGGACTGGCCGAGGCCGCGACGCAGTGGCTCGAGGGCTTTTTTGCCGGAAGCTCCGGCCTTGCCGATACCGTCTCCGGATGGCTGCTGCGCTTTGTAACGGGGACGCTCTCCTCCGTGCCGGAGATGGCGCTGTTCTGCCTGACGGCGCTGCTGTCGGCCTATCTCATCACCACGGAGCGCCCGCGGCTTTGCAGTGCGCTGGAGCGGTGTCTGCCGACCAAATGGCGTGCGCACATAGCCTCGCTGCTCTCCCGGCTGAAAAACGCCTTCGGCGGGTATCTCAAAACGCAGCTTCGCCTGATGGGCGTGACCTTCGTGATCGTCGCGGCGGGGCTTCTGATCCTGCGCAGACCGCACGCGCTGCTGCTGGCCGCGCTCATCGCGCTGGTCGATGCGCTGCCGGTGTTCGGCGTGGGGACGGTCATGGTGCCGTGGGGCCTTCTCACGCTGCTGCGCGGCGACGCCTTCGTCGGGCTTGGCCTGCTCGTGACCTACGGCGCAGCCTCCCTGACGCGCACGCTGCTCGAGCCGCGCTTTCTGGGCAGGCAGATCGGCCTCAGCCCCCTTTTAACGCTCGTGAGCCTGTACGCGGGCTACCGGCTCTACGGCATTCTCGGCATGATCCTGCTGCCCGTGGCAGTGATGCTGTGCAAGCAGATTTTCGAGCTGCTGGAGCCTAGGGAATGATCTGCTTGGCCTTGCGGTAGCGCTCCTCCTCGGAAAAGACGCAGCCGCAGTATTTCTGGATATACATGCCCAGTGCGCGCGCACGTTCCTGTCCGGCGCGGAAATACGGGCGGAAGTCGCGATAAAGAAACTGCACGCCGTATTCGTTTGCGGCACGCTCTGCGACCTCGCGCAAAAGCTCATGGTTCTGGTAGGGGCTGATGAACAGCGACGAGGTAAAGGCGTCGAAACCGTCCGCAGCGGCACGCCCGGCGGCGGCATACAGACGCATTTCGTAGCACTTGACGCAGCGGTGGGCAATGTCCTCGGCCACGGTGCGCACAAAGGGGCGCAGGGCGTATTCATCGCGCTCGAGCAGCGGCAGCTCCACGCTTGCCGCGTATTCGCGCAGGCAGTTGCGGCGCGCGCGGTACTCGGTGAAGGGATGGATATTCGGGTTGTACCAGAAGCCCGTCAGGCCGTAGCCGTCGCCGCGCAGCACGTCGATGCACTGGTTGGCGCAGGGCGCACAGCAGATATGCAGAAGAACGTTCAAATTCGTGACCCCCTTTTCCGTTGATTATACCACGCGGCCGCAGCGATGTCAAAAATCGCGTCGGAAATTTGTCTATTATTCCGTTTGGACAAGCGGGAAATTTTGTGGTATTATCAATACAATACCATTTCGGCGCAGCCCGCGTGATATGGAAAATCGGAAAGGATGATGTTTCTATGGCAGTACCAAATGAAACCTACGCCGCAAGGATCCAGCGCAAGCTGATGAAAAAGCAGCACCTTGTGGACGTCGCCGCCGGACGGAAAAAGGCGGATCTCGTTCTGAAAAACGCCACCTATGTGAATGTTTTCTCCAATGAGCTTTGCCATGGAGATATTGCCGTCGCCCGCGGCCAGATCGTCGGCATGGGCGAATATTCCGGCGAGACCGAGGTCGATGTCTCGGGCAAGATCGTCTGCCCCGGCTTCATCGACGCGCACATCCATCTGGAATCCTCGCTGGTTTCCCCGAAGGAATTTGCCCGCGCGGTGCTGCCGCACGGCACCACCACGGTCATCACCGACCCGCACGAGATCACCAACGTCATGGGCACCGACGGCATTGACTATATGCTGCAGGCCACGGAGGGGCTGCCCATCGACGTGCGCTTCATGCTGCCGAGCTGCGTCCCGGCCACGCCGCTGGACGAATCCGGCGCCAACCTTGACTATCGCGCCATCGACTCGTTCTATGAGCACGGCCGCGTGCAGGGTCTTGCGGAAATGATGAACTTCGTGGGCGTCATCAACGGCGACGCCGAGGTCATCTCCAAGATCGTCGCGGCGCAGGCGCACCACAAGAAGATCGACGGTCACGCGCCCGGCATCCGCGGCAAGGAGCTTGCCGCCTACGTCGCCGCGGGCGTCTACTCCGACCATGAGTGCTCGGACATCGAGGACGCCATGGCCAAGCTGCGCAACGGCCAGTTTATCATGATCCGCGACGGCACGGCCGCGAGAAATCTCGAGGCGCTGGTCGATCTGCTCAAGCAGCCGTATTATGACCGCTGCATGTTCTGCACGGACGACAAGCACCCCATCGACCTTCTGGAAAAGGGTCACATCGACTACATCATCAAAAAGGCGCTGTCCTACGGCGTGGATCCCATCGTGGCCATCAAGACCGCCTGCCACAACCCCGCGCGTTACTTCGCCCTGAACAACCGCGGCGCTATCGCGCCGGGCTATCTGGCAGACTTCGCCATCATCGACAACTTTGAGGATTTCAACGTTGAACTGGTCTACAAGAAGGGCGTCCTGACCTGCAAAAACGGCGAGGTGCAGGACTTCCCCGCGCCCGAGATCGACGATTATCTCGTGCAGCGGGCGCACGACACCTTCCACGTTGCGCATCTCACGGCCGAGGACTTCCACGACGAGCGTCCGCGCGGCGTGATCGGTATGATCCCGGGCGAGATCGTCTCGACGGACAACGGCTATGCCAGCGCGGTCGATGTGGACAAGGACATTCTGAAAATCGCCGTCATCGAGCGCCACAAGAATACGCACCACATCGGCCTCGGCTATTTGCAGGGCTACGGCCTCAAGCGCGGCGCCATCGCCACGTCCATCTCGCACGACTCGCACAACATCATCGTCGTCGGCACGAACGAGGCGGATATGGCCTTCGCGGCCAACGCCATCGTTGAGCACCACGGCGGCATCGCGGTCGTGGAGAACGAAACGCTCCTTGGCGGCGTGGTGCTGGAGATTGCGGGCATCATGAGTGAAGACAGCCTTGTGGAGGTCAACGTCAAGCTCGAGCACGCGAAGAAGCTGGCCTTTGATATGGGCGTTACGGGCGGCGTCGATCCGTTCATGACGCTGTCGTTCATGTCGCTGCCGGTCATCCCGACGCTGCGTCTGACCACCCGCGGCGTCATCGACGTCATCAAGCAGCAGTATATCTGAGTTTTCAGACGAAAATTGTATAGCAAAGCCCCGCCGGGATTCAAACCGGCGGGGCTGTTTTTAGCTGTTCGGACAACTCTCGTTGGAGCATTTCAGGCCACTGTTACTTACCGTAGCATCGCTGCCGCAGTCCGGGCAAGTGGTCTCTACGCTTTCATCCTTCTTATAGAGAAACTTCATTGCAATTTCTCCCATCAGGTTCTGTACATTTTTCCGCCGCAGACAGAGCAGGTGTAGGTATCGCCCGGGGTTCGTACACGAACAACGCGCCCACAGCCGGAGCATTTAAAAAAATCATTTGCCGCACGTACAAGCCGTTTAATAAGAATGTCCTTCATTGTAATTCCTCCATTCAAAAGTCAATCAGTTAATGAGGGGTCACGCGGGTTATTCTGCCGCTGGCGTCAAAATACACATCAAAGCTGATGTGCCCCTTGGCGTTGTTTGCATCGACATTCACTTCGATATAGTCACCATGGTCTTTCATGACGTAGTTGTCACCGACATAAATCCCGCCCTGATAGCGCGCCGCCTCCATTATGGCATTACGAATCTCGTAGGTTGAAGGTTTAAACGTTCCCATGATCTGTACCCCGCCAATCTTTAAGAATCAGCCTTCAGCGAATCCTCAATCACGTCCACGACAGAGGCTCTCCACGATTCTTCCTGTTGCAGTTTGAACGCGTCGTAGCGCTTGCCCATGTTCGCAGCCGTGTTCTGCTTCGATTCTCCGAGCAGCGGAAATGAGACAATGTTCCCATTGACCACAACGCCGATGTCGAAGAAGCTGCTGGGTGGGTTCGGATGGGAAATAATCATGATCGGCAGCCTTGTGCCGAACAGCCCACCGCTTTTAACCGTATCAAATCTGATGCGTGCGGGAATCCCCTGCGCTTCCAGCTCAGCAGGCAGCCGCTTTTGGAAAAGCTCCCTCAGCGATTCGGCGTCGCCGTCCTTGAAGCGAATTCCCTGTTGGGCCTCGCCACGGAAATCCCTGGTTGAATATGCCATTGGTATACCCTCCTTATTTCTTTGTCCATAATAAGTATACTATTGTATTTTTGAAATGTCAATAGCAGATTGATAATAGTATTGCAATATTTTACGGCATGGAGGGGAAAACTTTGCTAAAGGAACGAATTTTGGAGCTTCGTACCGCCGCAGGCTATACGCAGGTCACGCTGGCGAAAAAGCTCGGCGTCTCAAAGCAGGCGGTTTCCAATTGGGAAAACGACAACATTCAGCCGTCAATTGAGATGCTGGTGCGGCTGGCGGACGCTTTCGGGGTAACGACCGACTATCTGCTCGGGCGGGAGAACACCGTGCGTCTCAATGCGGATGGTCTGTCGGAGGACGCAGTTGCTCACGTTGCAATGCTGTTGGACGATCTTCGCCGCGCCTCAAAGTAAGCAAAGCCGCGCCCGGAAACCGGGCGCGGTTCAGACTGTCAAAAAAGTCCGTAATCGTCAAAATCGATTCACAATTCAATGGGTTTTTGCTCTCTGGATTTTATTTGCAATAGTCGGGTATTCCAAACTTTATAGTCTGAAAACCAGCTTGCTGCGCAAGGATTTTGACTTACTGCGCAACTCACGCCCTACCGTACCGATGTACGCCGACGGGCGTGAGTTGCTTGTCTTCCGAACTTTTTCGCAGTCTGTCAGCGTGCCGAAAAGAATTTTTCGACACGCTGAGCCGCGCCCGGAAACTGGGCGCGGCTTTTGTGTGCATACATCCAATTCAATTTCAATTTTACAGTTCTTTTCCAGCGAGCCAGACGGCCTTGCGGGTCAGGTTTTCATCGCAGATGACGAAGTCGGCACGCTTGCCGTCGGCAATGGAGCCGGCCACGTCCAGACAGCCGATCTGCCGCGCCGGATTCCATGTCGCCGCGCGGACGGCGTCCTCCCTGGCGATGCCGAAGGAAATCGCGCGCAGCATGCAGTCATAGAGGTTCGTGGCCGAGCCTGCGATGGTGCCGTCGGCAAGGCGGGCGATGCCGCCCTTGAGGAATACGGCCTGTCCGCCCAGCTCATATTCGCCGTCGGGCATGCCGCAGCAGCGCAGTGCGTCGGAGATGAGCACCATGCGCTCCGCGCCGAACAGCCGGAAGGCCAGACGCACGGCGGAGGGATGGATATGCTGGCCGTCGGAGATAATCTCTGCGCTGACCTGGTCGGCCTCGGCGGCCGCGCCGATCACGCCGGGCTTGCGGTGATGCAGCGCAGGCATGGCGTTGAACAGGTGGGTCAGGTGGGTCACGCCGGCCTCAACGGCGGCGTGCGCCTCGTCATAATTTGCGTCGGTGTGCGCGATAGAGACGGTGCACAGCTCCTTGGCCTGACGGATAAACTCGCAGGCGCCGGGCAGCTCGGGCGCGACGTCCACGATGCGCACAAGGCCGCCGCAGTCGTGGTAGAGCTTGGAAAATGCGGCAAAATCGGGGTCGCGCAGGTACGCGCCGTTCTGCGCGCCCTTTTTCTTTTCGGAGAAGAAAGGCCCCTCCATCTGGATGCCGCGCAGCGCGGCCGCGCCCTCGGGCGCTTCGTCAGCCAGACGGCGCGCCGTGGCAAACGCCTTGGCCAGCACGTCATAGGGCAGCGTCATGGACGCGGGCGCGAAGGAGGTCACGCCGTTTTTGGCAAGATATTCCGCCATTTTGACGAGGCCGTCATAATCGCCGTCAGAGAAATCCGCGCCGGAATTACCGTGGTTATGGACGTCGATCAGGCCGGGGATGACATACGCGCCGTGCAGATCGACGGCATCGGCCTGCGGCTCAGCCAGAACGTTGGTAAACTTCCCGCCCTCGACGGAAAACGCACCGGGAACAAAGCGAAACTCCTCGGTGTAGAGCATGGCATTTTTAAAATTCATTTGGTACCTCCGTGATGATTGATGAACAGCGCAATGAACGAGTTCATTTCTTCATTGTGCTCAGACTGTCAAAAAACCTATCCAACCGAAAGCTTCGGAGGGAAGGATAGTGTGAAAGGGAACCGTCAGGGTTCCCTTTCGCGTTCAATAACCCGCCGCAGCGATCAAAATTGCAAAATAATATTACAAATTTGATTTTGCAATTTTGCAGGCAGCTTGTCAAAAAAGTCCAAAGTGACTTTTGGACAAGCTGCCTGTTTTTTATTTGCACTCCGGCAGGCTGGCCGCAGCGACGGACTGGCCGACGCGGCGGGTCTTTTCGTCCGGGAGCATCACGCGCACGCGCTCGGTCAGGGCGGGATATTCCTCCTGCATGATGCGCAGGCAGGTGTCGAGGATGACGTTGCCTCCCTCGCCGGACATCACGCGTCCGAGGACGATCATGTGCCGGACATCGTAGAAGCGGCAGTAGAGCTTCATCGTGTGCGCCAGATATGCGCCGATGGACTCATAGATGCGCTTGGCGCGCTCGTCGCCCTGCGCCATGAGCGCCTGCACGGCCTTGAGCTTTTCGGCGGGCGTGAGCGTCTCGTCCAGCGTGATGCCCGCGCGCGGCGCGAGCTTGATGACCGCGTCCTGCGAGAAATATTTGCAGCCGACGCCGAGATCCGTGGACCATTCGTCAGCCATTGCGCCCTCAAAAAGATCGACCGGCGCGAAAGCAAGCTCATTCAGCCAGCCAAGGACATTGCCGTCGGCGTCCACATAGCCCACGGCCTCGCTCGTGCCCATGGCCATACCCATGACGGAGCCGCACTCCATGCCCATGGCGCCCGCAAGCGCGGTCACGTCGCCGTCGTTGGCGACCACGATGGGCACATTGCCGATCTCCAGCGCGGCGCGGTCGTAGATCGTCTTGACCAGCTCGCGCTTCTCGCGCGGAACCTTGATAAAGAGAGAGGAGACCATCGGGCTGTTGCCGATGAACACGCCGGCGGACGACACGCCGATGCCGTCCACGCGCGGCATTTTGGACGCGGCGGTGCGGAAGGCGGAGACGATGCCGTCAAAGTGGTACTGCGGATCGGATTCCGTCTTGGGATGCCAGACGACCTCCTCGGAATAGACGGTCTTGCCGTCGATGACGGCCGAGACCTTGCGGTCGGAGCCGCCTGCATCGAAGCCGATGCGGCAGCCGTTCATATGTCCGCCGATGGAGATCGCGGCCTCGTTGGCCTGCGGGAAGCTCTCCGGCGCGCAGTCGATGACCTCAAAGGGCACCTCGTACACGTCCTGCATGAACTGCACGTCGAATCTGCGCTCGCCCTCAAGCGTATAGGCCTTTTGCAGGCGCTGCGCAAGCGCGGAGTCGCCGCAGATCCAGATGCGGAAGCCGCCGATGGACCAGAGCAGGAACTTGACGTAGCGCTCGACAAAGCGGTAATCGGCCTCGGCCAGCTCGGGCGTCCCGTGGATCTTGGTATGGCGGACGGTGATCTGCCCGCGGTCGCGCTCAAGCGCGATGGACAGGGGCTTTTCCGCGCCCTGCTCGTAGGCGTCGAGCCACACGCCGAAGGGGATGAAATCCTCGTCCAGCACGGGCAGATGTTTGACCGAATAGTCGATTCCCAGATAATTCATTGCGGTTCCTCCGTGTTTATTTTGCGTTTTCTTCCCGGACGATCTGCTGCATCTCGTCCCACTTGCGCTCCATATCCTCGACGAGCTTCATCTGCGCACGGGCGCGGACGAGATTGTGCTCGGGGTAGGCGGTCTTGAAATACCGGTCGCCGTCGAGATAGTCCGCGAGGAAGCGCGTGGCAAGCTCGAGGGTCATGATTTTCGCGCCCAGCGGCAGCAGCTCGCGCTCCTTGGCCGTCAGGCTCGGGCAGGCAGCGAGATAGCCGGAGGTGTACACGCCGAACAGGTGCAGGTTCACGCCCATTTTGGAAAGATCCTTCTCGTCCTCGGGTGCGGTGGCCGCGCCGAAGCGGATGGAATCGCCGTAGTCATACAGCGACGAGCCGGGCATGACGGTGTCCAGATCGAGCACGCACAGCGCCTTGCGGGTCTTGCTGTCGAGCAGGACGTTGTTGAGCTTTGTATCGTTGTGCGTCACGCGCAGCGGAAGCTCTCCTTCTTCGAGCAGGCGGCAGATCGTTCCGCCCTCCTGCTCCCGCGCAAGCAGAAAATCAATGTCCTCCTGCACGTCCGCCGCGCGGCCGGCGCGGTCGGCCTTCACGGCCTCGCGGAACAGGCGGTAGCGGTTTTCTGTGTTATGGAACAGCGGAATGGTCTCGTGCAGCGTCTCGGCCGGGAAATCGCGCAGCATCTCCTGAAAACGGCCGAAGGCAATGGCGCTTTCATAGAAATCCTTGTCGGATTCCGGCAGATCGAGGCACAGGCCGTCTGCAAATTCATAGCAGCGCCAGTATTCGCCGTGTTCGTCCACATGGTAGTATGTTCCCTCGTCGGAGAGCACGAAGTGCAGGATTTCGCTGGGATCGCTGACACGCGTGCGCAGGTATTCCGTGACGGCGCCGACGTTCTCCATAACTGCCTTGGGATCGGTGAACACATATTGGTTGATGCGCTGTAAAATATAGGCTTTTCCGGCATCGGTCGTGACCTTGCAGGTCAGGTTGATGTGGCCGCCGCCGAATTCGACAGCGCTGACAGGCTCTCCTTCGATATGAAAGTGACGGATCGCCGGTTTCACGCAGCAAGCGTTCGTCAAAACGGTATCATCCTCTCTGGTTGTTGGTTTTTTATCTTATGATTTTTCGGGTTCTTCTGTGTATAGTTTTTATATTATAGCCTCGCTTTATCAAAAAAGCAAGTAAATATTCCATTTTCGATGATTTTGCAGAAATCACAGTTTGATTTTCAAAAACTCGTCACCGATGACGGCTTCGATGTCCTTCAGATGGCCGGTGCGTGAGCCTTTGAGCCTGTAAAATTGCAGCAGGCCGTAGCCCGGAAAGTCATTGCCCTCGATCAGCTCAGGGCCACGGTCGGTAAACGCGACGTCCCAGCCGACGTAGCGCACCTGCGGCAGCTTTTCCGCGGCGCGGCAGCAGAGGTCGAACGCCGTCTGCATGCCCGGAACGCGCAGCTCGGAGAAGCGGAAGCCTGTGAGCGGATGGGCTTCAAACACCGTGCCGTAATCGTCCACGACATTGCCGTCCACCGTGCCCTCGGGCGTCAGGGCAAAATAAAGATCGTCCGTGCCGCCGACGACCTCGGCCGCGCCCTTGTTGACGCGCAGCGCGTTGCCGATGACATGCGCCTTCCCGTCCTTGAGAAGCGTGAGCACGCGCAGAGAGATGACCGAATGCGGATTGACGGCGTTGAGTGCGCCGCATTGTATAATCTCCTGCTCAAGAAGATATTGCTTCTGTGCGCGGCAGGTCTCAAACAGCGCCTGCGGCGTGAAGCCCGCGATCTTCAGGCGCGTGATGCCGTGGCCGGACTCGCCGAAGGGATCCTTGGCAAAAACGACGTCCTTGTCCGCAAGGAAACGCGCCAGCCCCTCGACGGTGCCCGTGCGGAGGTCAAAATACGCGCGGCCGATCAGCTCGCGGAAGTATTCCAGAAACACGAGCTTGTCTCCCAGCAGGATGATGTAGCGCTGGTCATTGAAATAATGAATGAGATTGTAGTATTTCTTCGCCGTGACGAAGGTTTCCTTCTCCTGCCGCGTCAGGTGGACATAGTCGCCCCGGAAATAGTCGGTATAGGAACATCCGGTGGTCAGAAAATTCCAGAAAATGCTGAATTTCAGGTAAGTTCTGGACTTCCCGGTAGTTTTTACCATCACATCAAGATGCCTGTTCAGACGTTCTGTGTTGATCCTGCGGATTTTCCGAAGCAGCCATTTCGCTCTTGTCAATGCCATCGAGGAGCACTCCTTTGACGGGCGCGGCGGAACGATGTTCCCGGTTTTGCGGTCGGATTGGCCCAAATTTGTATTATTATATAATATTTCCGGCAAAAAGGCAAGCCTTTTTGCCGGAAATAAGGGTGTTAACTTGACAGATCCTGCGTGCGCTTCAATTCCGCATACAGACCGTTCTTTTTCATCAGCTCGTCGTGCGTGCCCTGCTCGACGATCTTGCCGCCGCCGATGACCAGAATGCGCGAGGCGCTGCGGATGGTGGACAGGCGGTGCGCGATGATCAGCGTCGTGCGGCCGACGGCCAGCGCATCCAGCGCGGACTGGATCTTCGACTCCGTGACGCTGTCGAGTGCGCTTGTAGCCTCGTCGAGGATCAGGATCGGCGGATTTTTCAGGAAGATCCGCGCAATGCTCACGCGCTGCTTCTGCCCGCCGGACAGGAGCGTGCCGCGTTCGCCGACGTAGGTATCGAAGCCGTCGGGCATCTGCATGATGTCGTCGTAAATCTCCGCGCGCTTGGCCGCCTCGATAACCTCGTCCATGCTCGCGCCGGGTTTGCCGTAGCGGATGTTGTTGCCGATGGTGTCGGCAAAGAGGAACACGTCCTGCTGCACGACGCCGATGGCATGGTGCAGCGACTCCTGCGTAACCGCACGCACGTCCAGCCCGTCGATCTTGATGTCGCCCTTCGTGACGTCATAGAAGCGCGGGATAAGGCGGCAGAGCGTGCTTTTGCCGCCGCCGGAAGGGCCGACGATAGCAATGGTCTCGCCCGGCTTGACATGCAGAGAGACATCGTCCAGAACCTCCAGATCGCCGTCATAGGCAAAGCCGACGTGCTCGACGTCGATCTCGCCGCGGACATGCTCCAGCGGCACGGCGTCCGACGCATCCTGCAGATCCGGCTCGGTGCGCATCAGCTCGGCAAAGCGGTTGAGGCCGGCAAAGCCGTTGGCGAACATCTCCGCGAAGTTCACGAGCTTGCGCACGGGGTTGGTAAAGGTGCCGATGTAGAGCGTAAAGGTGAACAGATCGACCAGCTCCATCCGGTCACCCATGATGAGCGCACCGCCCACCGTGACGACGGCCACGGACAGGATCGACATGAAAAACTCCAGCGAACCGGTGAAAATGCCCATTTCCTTGTGAAATTCGCGCTTGGAAACCTTGAAACGCTCGTTCGCGCCGTCGAATTTCTCCAGTTCGACGCGCTCATTGGCGAAGGCCTTGGCCGTGCGGATGCCGGAGAGAGAGGATTCGATCTCGGCATTGATGGCCGCGGTACGCTTCTTGACATTCTTGGACACCTCGCTCATTTTCCTGCGGCGCAGCACCAGAACCAGAATCAGGATCGGCAGGATGACGACCACGACCAGCGCCAGACGCCACTCGATCGTGAACATGACCACGAGCGCCCCCGCGATGGTCAGAAGCGAAATGATCAGATCCTCCGGGCCGTGGTGGGCAAGCTCCGTGATCTCAAAAAGGTCGCTGGTCAGGCGGCTCATGAGCTGGCCGGTGCGGTTGCGGTCGTAAAAGTCATAACCGAGGCTCTGCATATGGCGGAACAGGTCGCGGCGGATGTCGGCTTCGACGCGGATGCCGAAGGTGTGCCCCCAGTAGCCGATGACATAATACAGGAAGCCGCGCAGCGCGTAGGCCGCAGCCATGATGCCCATGACCGTGAAGAACAGCCGGAACGCTCCCGCCGGGAGCATGCTGTTGATCGCATAGCGCGACAGGAGCGGGAAGGCCAGATCGATGAGCGAGGCGACCGTGGCGCAGGCGATGTCCAGCGTAAACAGCCCGAGATGCGGCCTGAAATAGGACAGGAAGATGCGCAGCAGACTGTGCTGACGATAATATTGCGTGTTTTTCATTGCTCAAGTTCCCTCTGCACGATGTTTTGAATCCAGATTCCTTTTTTAATAAAAATCAGTCCCACGACGCACTTGCCGATGTCGGCAAGCTGGCAGAACAGGTAAAGTCCCTCAATGGGCAGCGCGGTGAAATTCGCCAGAATAAAGGCCACCGGCGCGGTAAAGACACAGACATAGAAGCTGTCAAAAAAGAAGGTAATGAGCGTCTTGCCGCCCGAGCGCAGCGTGAAATAGCAGGCGTTGGCCAGCGCATTGATGGGCATGCACAGCGCACACATGATAATAAAGGTCTCGGCCAGACTGCGCACATGATCGGTCGTGTTGTAGATCTGCGGAAACAGCGGCGCGACCAGCGCCATCACGCCGCCAACGACGAAGCACACCGCCACGGAAAAAACAATGAGCTTGCGGTCGGTGTCCACGGCCTCGTCCATCCTGTTCGCGCCGAGGAGCTGGCCGACGATGATGCCGACGGCGTTGCCCAGCGCGAGAAACGCGACGTTAAAGACATTCGAGATCGTCGAGGCAATGTTGCAGGCGGTCACAACATCGTATCCGCGCAGCGAGTAGCACTGCGCCAGCAGCGCCATGCCCGTGGCCCAGAGCGCCTCGTTGAGCATGAGCGGGATGGTCTTTTTGCTGATGCGGATGACCAGCTCCTTCGGGATACGCAGCGAGCGGTAAACGCCCTCCAGTGCGGTAAAGCGCCGCTTGCCGAAGTGAGAGCAGACGATAACGACCGCCGCCTCGACAAAGCGCGAGAGCACCGTGGCGATCGCCGCACCCGCCGAGCCGAGCTTCGGAAAGCCCAGACGGCCGAAGATCAGCAGCGTGTTGAACACGAGGTTCACCGCCACGCCCACGATGCCCGCGACCATGGGCAGCACCGTGCGGTTGCACTCGCGCAGCGTGCTGGAATAGCACTGCGCGACCACGAATGGCACAAGACCCAGCAGCATGATGGAAAGATATTCCTTGGCGTAGCCGAAGCTGGCCTCGATCATTGCGCCGTCGCCCTCGCCCTTGAGGTACAGGCGGATCAGCTCGTCGCCGAACAGCAGGAACACCGCCGCGCCCAGCGCCGTCAGGATTGCGCACAGGATGAGCTTGAAGCGGAACGTGTGGCGCACGCCCTCGTTGTCCCCGCGGCCGAAGAACTGCGCACCGAAAATGCCCGCGCCCGACACCGCACCGAAAATGGCGAGGTTAAAGACGAAAATGAGCTGATTGACGATGGAAACGCCGGTCATCTGCTCCGTGCCGACGCGCCCGACCATGATGTTGTCCAGCAGACTGACGAAATTGGTGATGCCGTTCTGGATCATGATGGGGACTGCGACGGCCAGCACCATTTTATAGAAGGCGGCGCTGCCGATGTACCGCCTTCCGAGTCTCGTTTTCATAGTTTCCTCCTGCGTGAATACATATTAAATTATAATATCAGAGTTTTCGGCAAAATGCAAGCGCTCTTTCTGCGCTTTCCGGTTTTTCGCACCCCGGCGCGGTGGTTTTGGCAATTGGTTCAGAAGACATCTCCTTCCCGACAAACAATCAGCGCGCCTCCGGAGGGGGGGCGCGCTGATCAGACTGCCAAAAAACTATCCGCCTGAAAGTTTCGGAGGGAGGGATAGTGTGAAAGGGAACCGTCAGGGTTCCCTTTCGCGTTCAATAGCCCGCCGCAGCGACCAAAATTGCAAAATATAAACACAAATTCAGATTTTGCAATTTTGCAGGCAGCTTGTCAAAAAAGTCCAACGGGACTTTTTTGACAAGCAGCGCGTCTCCGGATGGAGGCGCGCTGCCAAAGCCAAAGAACAAGATGCCTTATTTCTCCTTCGCGTAGGCGACAACGATGCGGCGATGCGGCTCGGTGCCGGTGGAGAAGGTGGTGACCTCGGGATAATCCTGAAGCGCAGCGTGGATGACGTGGCGCTCGTAGGCATTCATCGGCTCGAGGGTGAAGTTGCGGTGATACTTGACGGCCTTGCCCGCCATCTTGCGTGCAAGCTGGCGCAGCGCTTCCTCGCGCTTCTGGCGGTAAGCACCGGCATCCACGCTGATGCGCACACGCTTGGCGGCGTCGTGGTTGATGGCGTAGCTGGTCAGGTACTGGATCGCGTCGAGCGTGTCGCCGCGGCGGCCGATCAGCATACCGACATCCTCGCCCACGAGGTCGGCGCGGCAGGTCTCCTCGTCGAGCATATAGGCGTGCGGCACGGCCGTAGAGCCCATGTGCTGCAAAAGACCGGTGAGGAAGATCTCAACACGCTGCTCGAGCGAACCCTCGGGCGCGGGCGCATACTCTCTCTGCGCGGGTGCGGGAACGACAGGCACGGCCTGCGGCTTCGGCTCGCGGCGCTCGGGCTTCTGCTCGGGCTTTCTCTCGCTTCTGGCCGGACGGTCGCGGCGCTGCTGCGGCTTGTTCTCGCGGCGGGGCTGATTCTCCTGCTCCGGCTCGATCTTCTTGCCCGGACGGGAAATAATGGCGGAGGTCGGCTCCGGGCGCTCCTTCGGCTTTGAACGGGAGGCCGAGGAGAGCGCGGTCAGCGGCGCTTCGGGCACGGGATCGGGTGCCTCATAGGTCACCTTGACCTTCGCGGGGGACGCGCCGATGCCGAGGAAGCCCGACTTCGCGTTCTCCAGCACCTCGACCGAGACGCTGTCACGGTCGAGATTCAGCTCCTTGAGCGCCGCAGCGACGGCAAGATCGATGGTCTTGCCGGTCGTGACAATAAATTTTTCCATGTTTTACTCCTTCTCCTCCTCTCCGCCTGCATAGTGATCGGCGGAGTAGGCTCTGCCGCGGCGATAGGGGCGGTTGGCGTCGGCGCCTTCGGCGTCGGGCGCCTCGGGCACGTCGCCCTGCTCGGCCTGCATACGGGCCTCATATTCCTTCGCGGCCTTTTCACGCTCCTGCTTTTCGCGGAGCTGCTGCTTTTTCTTGCTGGTGTTTTCGGTGATGCCGTCGGGATTGGCGGCGCGGCGGGCGGCGCGGATGCGCTCCTTTTCGGCCTCCTCGGCAGCGCGCTCTGCGGCCTTCTGACGCTTGACTTTGTCCTCTGCGTCATAGACCTTGCGGTAATGCTTGGTCAGAACCACGTCCTGCACGATGCCGAACGCGGACTGTGCCAGCCAGTAGATCGACAGGCCCAGCGGCCACATAAAGCCGAATACCACGGACATCAGCGGCATCAGCAGGTTCATGACCTTGTTGGTCTGCGCGCTGGAGGCGGCGGCATCGGTCTGCTCGCCGTTCTCGTCGCGCACGACGGTATTGTTCATCTTCTGGCTGACGAACATGGTCAGCCAGCTCAGCGCACCGGAAATCACAGGCAGCAGGAAGCCGCCGATGTCGCTCCAGCTCTTGGCCTCCCAGATGTGCCAGCTCGGGACCTTGCCGAGGTCAATGCCGAGGAAGGAGAAGTTCAGGGACTCCACGTCTGCCGGCACGATGCCCGCACCCATGGTCTGGATGTCCTTGGCATAGTCATACTGCCAGTAGGCGCTCAGGCGCTTGCCCTCACCGAGGGCGGCGGTCGCCTTTTCGGACAGCTTGGTGATGACGTCCTCGTCGAGGTGCATCAGGTACTTCAGCGGTTCACGGATGACCGTGTACAGCGGAAGCAGGAACAGCAGCGGCAGGAAAGACCACAGGCAGCCGCCGAACATGCTGACGCCTTCTTCTTTATACAGCGCCATCTGCTCCTGCTGGAGCTTCTGCTTATCGCCGCCGCAGGCCAGCTCGAGCTGCTTGAGCTGCGGCTGGAGACGGGACATTTTCATCATGCTCTTTTTGCTCTTGGCCGAGAAGGGCAGCAGAATGAGCTTGACGATCAGGGAAAAGAGGATCAGCGAAAGACCATAGTTGGTGGTAAACTTGTAGAGGTACTCCAACAGATAGCCGAAGGGAATGCGGATAAATTCCATGTAATTCCTCCTGAATCAAAGGGGCAGCCGCTTGCGCGGCGGGCGGACGTCACGGCACGGGGTCGTAGAAGTCGCCGTGATTGAAGGGATTGCACCGCAAAAGTCGCTTGAAGGTCAGCCACGAGCCCTTCGCGGCTCCGTATTTTTCAATGGCCTCGATGCCGTATTCCGAGCAGGTGGGAATAAACCGGCATTTGCCGGGAAAGGCCGGCGAGATATAGCGCCGGTAGAAGCGGATAAGCGCAAGCAGCACACGTTTCATTGCTCCGCCTCCAGAAGTCCCAGCTTGCCCGCCAGCGAGAGATACGCCTTTTCCAGCTCGGCGTATTCGGCAGTGACGGCGCGGCTGCGCGCGACAACCACAATGTCCCAGCCCGTGCGGAAGCGGCTCTCATGGAGCCGGTAGATCTCGCGCAGGCGGCGGCGCAGGCGGTTGCGCACCACGGCATGTCCGAGCTTGGCGCTGACGGTCAGCCCCACGCGGTTTTTCTGCGTGCGGTTGCGGCAGCAGTAGACGACGAGCAGACGGTTTGCCATGCTCGTGCCGCGGTGGTAGAGACGGCGGAAGCTCGCATTGCCTTTTAACGAAACAGAATGCAGCATCTTCGAGTCCTCATTGAAAAAAGCAGGGCGAACAGCGATACTGTTCGCCCCATATCAAGCAGTGTGGTGCAGCCACGGATCCTTAGGCGGACAGGACAGCTCTGCCTTTTGCACGGCGGCGGGCAAGAACCTTGCGGCCGTTGGCGGTTGCCATTC
>CAKUMO010000033.1 GCA_934667815.1 uncultured Oscillospiraceae bacterium | reverse complement strand
TGCCCGTCAAAGTAGCAAACATTTGTATATCCCGCAAAATAGGCATTGCAGTTTTCATCATCGTGTGTACAGTCCGGGCGGGAACAAAGCTTTATAACCGTATCCGAGTCATGGTCGGCATAGACAAGATAGCTGCCCTTGCCTGCAAAATCACATAGTGCATAAAATCCTTGGTCGGTGCATTCGAAACCATTGCATAAGGAAGTGACGCTCTGCTGTTTCAGTCCGGTTCGCAGCGGGGAAATCCCCTCACCCGTAGGTGTTTGCGGTGCGGAAGATTCCGGAACGCTCGGTGTGACGTTTTGGCACCCACAGAGCAGCGACAGTGCCAACATCATAACGATAAGACACAAAGACGTTCTGTGCTTCATAGTCAGTCTCCATTCTCGCATGTTGCAAGTTCGTTTTTGATGGCTGGCCACCAGATACCGGTGGCCAGCGCGATGGAAATTAGGTCACAGTTAAGGTTGCAATATTAACCGAGCGGATTTTAAATACGCCCGTAGCAGATACCATTGTCCCAATAGTATCTTTTCCTTTATACCGATATGTTGAGGTTACCGACACACTGACACTAGAAGGGTCAAGCGCATAATCTTCGTTAAAGAAATAATTGTCATATATTCTTAATTTTCCAGTCAAGCCGCAATAAATGTTGCAAGTGCTATTCCCATAGCTCATGCTGGCATTGGCCTTCCGCGTGGTTGCGTTCACATCGCAATAGTAGTCATATTTGACCCCGAGGCTCTCCTCATATTGCGCATGATCCGTTTTGCGGGTAGTAGTCGTGGAAAGTGCGAACACCGTCGCGGAGGCCGAGACAAGCAGCGCCACGGCCACAAGAAGTGCGATCAATTTTTTCACTTATGTTTCCTCCTTAGAATCAATTTTATGTTTGTTTATTCGTTGCGGGGGAAAAAGGAAAATGACGCGCATCTTTTTCAGCCCATTGGTATCACCTCGGGAAATCCTTGTGTTTTGAGCTTATCAGAAAATTAGTGATTTGTCAATACTTAATTTTTTTTAAAAAAGTATTGACTTTTGATGCACCCACTGATAGAATGTAATCAGATTGAAAGCCTTGGTGGTGAATTATGGCACAGGATACTAGTCAGGCCGCGTTTCAGCGCGGCGTAATGTCATTGGTGATCCTCGCGTTGCTCGACAAGGAAGAGATGTACGGCTATCAGATGGTGCAGTCGATCATGCGCATCACCGACCGGCGTCTCGTAACACAGGAGGGTTCGCTCTATCCCGTGTTGTACAAGCTCGTCGATCAGGGGATGATCGCTGACCGCAAGGTGCTCGTCGGCAGACGCATGACCCGCGTCTATTATCACATCGAGCCTGCCGGGCGTGAGCATCTGCGAAAGCTGATCGCGGAATACGAAGATGTTACAAAGGGCGTATTCCAGATCATCCAGTGGAGGAACGAGCATGAAGATCACTAATCCCGCAGCAAAGCGCTATCTCCGCGAAGTCCGGAGTCTGCTGCCCGCTGGACGCACGAAGCGCCAACTGATGGAGCAGATTACATCCAGCGTTCAGAGTTATCTGGAGCAGGAGCCGGATGCAGACAGCGCTGCGCTGCAAGCACGTCTCGGCGAGCCGCATGCCATCGCCGCTGCTTATGTTGAAAATATGGGCACGGCAAAGGTTCTGGACAAGCTGAGAATCCACAAGCGGGTCATGACAGCCGTGATTGCCGGAATTCTCGTCGCGCTGCTGGCGTGGGCCGGTGTCGTAACGTGGGCGGCTGTTAAGCTAGAAAATTCCGCACATGGCTATATTGAGGTTGGAATCGAATAAACCAGCAAGACTTTTGGGGAAAGGGTTCGAATTATGAGAAAGTGTTTGTCGTTCGTTATTGCGCTAATCACAGTTTTCTCTTTACTTGCTATCCCGAGCGCCTTTGCGCAGGACGCTCCAATCACCAATGAACCGCAGGTCATTCAATACGAGGACGGAAGTTATCTCGTTATTTCCATTGAGACAAGCTATGCAAGAGTCGCCGGCGTTACCAAGACGAAATATGCTACATATCACGGCAAGGACGGCACTTCTGAGTGGAAAATGGAATTGACAGGAACCTTTACCTATAACGGTACTACCGCAATTTGCACTGCTTCAAGCTGTTCCGTTACTATCTACGACACAAGTTGGTATGTGATTTCCAAATCCGCAAGCAAAAGTAAAAACGTCGCCTCTGCGACGGCGGTATTGGGATACAAAATGCTCGGTGTGAAGGTCGACGAAAGAACCTGTAATCTAACTCTCACCTGCGACGCAAACGGCAACTTCAGCTGACTGCGTCCAGCCACATCCATATGAGAAACAGCAGAGCGCCAAGGAATTATCCTTGGCGCTCTTGTTTTATTCTCTCTAACAGCAGCCGCACGCCGCCGTAAATGCCCGCGTCGTTGCCCAATGTTGCAAGAACGATCTTCGTATTTTTGCAGGTGAACAGCGTCTTTTCGTAGAAAAAACGCTGAATGACATCCGTCACGATGCTGCCCGCCTTGGACACGCCGCCGCCGATCACGATGATCTCCGGATTCAGTACGCACGCCATGTCCGACAGCGCGCTGCCGAGAATCTGTCCGAAGCTCTCCACCAGCTCCACGGCGATTGCATCCCCCGCCTTGGCCGCGTCAAAAATATCCTTGGCCGTGAGCGGATTTTTTTCGCGCAACGCGCTGTGCGCCGAAGTGGCGCTCAGCCGCCGCTCGCCCATGCGCACAAGGCCGGTGGCCGAGGCGTACTGCTCCAAGCATCCCTTTCGTCCGCAGGCGCAGCGCTCGGTTTCCTGCGGATTGACGATGACGTGCCCGATCTCCCCCGCCGAGCCGGTCTCGCCGTTGACGAGATGACCGTTGACGATCAGCCCGCCGCCAATGCCCGTGCCCAGCGTCAGGACGATCGCGTTGGAATAGCCAACGGCGCTTCCCTTCCAGAGTTCGCCGAGCGAGGCGACGTTGACATCGTTCGCCGCATAGACGGGCAGGCCGGTCAGGCGCGAAAGCTCTGCCGCGACGGGGTAGTCTTTCCAGCCCAGATTGACGCTTTTAATGGCGACGCCGTCCTGCGTCATGGGGCTGGGAACGCCGACGCCGATCCCAAGGATGGAGTTTTCTGGCAGTTTCTTCCGACGTTCCTGAATGGTGGCGGCAATATCCGGCAAAATGCGCGTGCCGCCGTCCCGCGTGTCCGTCGGGATTTCCCAGCGCTCCAGCAGCACTCCGTCCGTTTCAAAGAGGCCGAGCTTGCAGAACGTTCCGCCGACATCGACCCCGAATGCGTAGTTTTTCATATTTTTACACGCCGGAATAAGCGGAGAAGCCCGCATCGATCGGCAGCACCACACCGGAAATTGCGGAAGCCGCCGCGTCATCCGTCAGGAAGAACACGCCGCCCAGCAGCTCGTCCGCCTCCACAAAGCGGTTCATGGGCGTGCCCGCCAGAATTTTTTCCGTTCTGGGCGTGGGCGTCCCGTCGGGATTGAACAGCAGAGTACGGTTCTGACTGGAAACCAAAAAGCCCGGCGCGATCGCGTTGACGCGAATGCCCGAACCGGCAAAGTGCGTTGCCAGCCACTGCGTGAAGTTGGAAACCGCAGCCTTTGCGCCGGAATAAGCGGGGATTTTGGTCAGCGGAATGTAGGCATTCATGGACGAAATGTTCAGAATACAGCCTTGTTTACGGTCAACCATGTCCTTTGCAAAGACCTGCGTGGGAATCAGCGTACCTTGAAAGTTCAGGCGGAACACGAAATCCACGCCGGAAGCATCAAGATCAAAAAAGGTCTTTTGCCCCTCCTTCGCCTCGTGCTGGTATTCGTTGTCCGTGGTCGCGCGGGCGTTGTTGCCGCCTGCACCGTTGATTAAAATATCACAGGGCCCGAAATCCCTGAGCACCTGCTGATGCACCGCCTCGAGCGTCTCAGGCTCGAGGACATTGGCCTGATAGCCAATCACATGGCACCCCTGCGCCGTCATTTCCGCTGCCAGCTTTTTGACGGCCTCATCGTTCAGATCCAGCGCGGCGACCTTGGCGCCGGCCTTGGCGTAGGCGCGCGCCATATTGCCGCAGAGCACACCGCCCGCACCGGTAATTACCACCACTTTATCCGTAAAATCATGGGTCAAGGGGAGAGTTTTCATAGTTTCAGCATCCTTTCTGATGAATCGATTCGAGCCTGTCCAGCGTATCCCACACGCCGAGCATATATTCCACACCCAATGCACGATCGTACTTTCCATAGCCGGGGCGGCAGGTGCCGGGGCCTTCCTCCCAGAGGTGGCGTCCGTGATCCGGACGGACGTAGCCCGCAAAGCCGCAGTCGTGATAGGCGCGCAGCACCTCGATAATGCCGGTTTCGCCGCAGCAGTCGCGGTGCGCCGCCTCGGAGAAATCGCCGTTTTCAAAGTGATGGACATTGCGGATGTGTGCAAAAGCAATCCGATCACAATGCTTGCGGATAATCTCCGCACAGTTGTTTTCGGGATTCGCGCTCAGCGAGCCGGTGCAGAGCGTCAGGCAGTTGTAGGAATCGTCCACCATTTTCAGGAAACGGTCGATTGATGGCCCGTCCACCAGCAGACGCGGCAGGCCGAAAATGTCCCAGGGTGGGTCGTCCATATGGATTGCCATTTTCACATCGCACTCGCGGCAGATCGGCAGAATGGCTTCGAGGAAATACTTCAGGTTTTCCCACAGCTTCTCCTTAGTCACGGGCGCATAGGCCTTGAACAGCTCGTCGAGCTTTGCCATGCGCTCCGGCTCCCAGCCGGGGAAGGTCATGTTATATTTTTCCGTAAAATTCAGAATGTAGGCTGCCATGGCCTTGTAATCCTTCTGAATCAGATTCTTCTGGTAGAACAGCGCGGTAGAGCCGTCCCCGACCGGGTGGAACAGGTCTGTCCGCGTCCAGTCGAAAATCGGCATAAAATTATAACAAATGACCTTTACGCCAAATTTGCTGAGATTCCGGATGCAGATTTTATAGTTTTCGATCAAGGCGTCTCGCGTGGGCAGGCCGATTTTAATGTCGTCATGGACATTCACGGATTCCACGCATCCGGCATCGAAGCCGTAGGCGTGAATCTGCTCCACGACCTCCCGGATCTCCGCCTCCTCCCAGATTTCACCGGGCAGCTTGTGGTGTAGCGCCCAGACGATGCTGGTCACGCCGGGAATCTGTTTGATGTCCGCCAACGAAATCGGGTCATTTCCCTCTCCGTACCAGCGCCATCCCATTTTAATAGCCACAGCCGTGTTCCTCCTTTTATTTATTGAAACGGATTTTGAAGCAAGGTCCCCTCCGCCTCCGTGAATACACCGCCGTTCAGCAGATACGCCTTGAGGCTTCGCTGTAAAGCGGTATTTTCTGGAAAATCCGTGATCGGCAGATTCGGATCACGATAAACCCACTGACGGTAGCTGTCGCCGCTGCCGAGGGGCGTAATGCGGAAGGATTTTTGAAATTCCAAAATGCGCGACTGCGCAGGCAGGAGCGCCTTTAAGGTCGGCGACAGAAGCCACGAGCAGCAGCACATCGGTGCATTTTCATATGCTGGGAAGCATCGGGCGATCAAGGCTTTCGCCTGAGCGACAGACGCACACAGAAGCGCACGCTCTAAATGCGCGTCTGACGGAATGTGCAGCCGAATTTGCGGCGCATTTTCACGCACTGCCAGCTCGTATTCCAGCTCGCCGATGCGGAACAGCTTGCAGGACACCTGCCGAACCGTCCAGAACCCCCTGTCAAAGCCATAGCTGCCGAAGCTCTCCAAATGCTCTCGCACAAAACGGGAGAAGCAGGTCATGGTATCAATATATATTTCACGGGGAATCTTGAGCTCCTGGTAGCGCGTCCACGCAGACAGCGCACAGCGCAGCATGCAGCAGAGCATTTTCATGCCGTCCGGATCCGCGCCTAGCTCCTTATTCAGCGCAGAAAGGCCATCAGTCCATGTTTCTTCGTGCATCAGCTTTTCCACGTCCGGCGCAAATCCGGCGTCAGCGTGAAGCGAAAGAAGTCGTTCTGTCACAGCCTCCGGCATTCCGATCTCGCGGCAGAGCCTCTCCATAATTTCAGCCTTCTTTCGAGTAATTTTCATTTTTACTTGCAAAATCAGGTAATTTTTTGTATAATATAACTGCAATTCAGAAAAGGAGTTTGCCTATGCCCGGAAAATACTACATCGCCGTCGATTGTGAGGGTGTCGCCTGCGCGGTCGGAACCCCCGGCATCGGTCTGGCGGATTCGGAAAATTACCGTTTTGCCTGCCTTCAGGCCACACGCGAGGCCAATGCTGCCGCGCGTGCGCTGTTTGACGTGGGCGCGGACGAAGTAATCGTCTGGGACGCCCACGGAAGCGGTGTCAACCTCTGCTACGACGAATTGGACGAGCGCTGCCGTATTCTGCTCGGTGCGGGACACAAGGGGCGCTTTGTCGGTCTGGATTCCGGTTGGACAGCCGTACTTTTCATCGGCTACCATGCCATGGGCGGAACGAAGGATGCCGTGCTCTCCCACACATTCAGTTCAAAAACGCTGCAAACCTACAAGCTGAACGGCGAATTTGCAGGCGAGCTTGCCATAGACGCAGCCTACGCAGGCGCGCACGGCGTACCGGTCCTGTTCTGCGCCTCCGATGACAAATGTGTCGCCGAGGCGCGGCGTACCTTCGGCCCGATCGCAACCGTGGAAGCCAAGCGCAGCCTTTCGTGGAACAGTGCAATCAGCAGGCACCCCGCCGCCGTATGCAAGGACATCTACCGCACCGTGCTCGAGGCCGCACAAAAGGGCGCAAGCGCCGCGCCGTTTACGCTCCCCTCACCGCTGCCGGTCGAGATCCGCTTTCCGCGCGCCGACCTTGCCGCGCAGGCAAGGCTGACCGATAAGGACGGCAAGCCCTTCGCGTTCACGGATGCCTTTACGCGCGTCGGTGTTGTGCAGTCCGTACTCGACCTGTTTTGATTATTTCCGCACCAAAATCATTTCCAGCTTGGGGAACAGCAGCATGGCGCTCCATGTAATAAGCAGCGCAGGTCCTAAAAACAGCAGCCCGATGGAGGCATACGCGATGTATTCGTACAACAGTGCCAGTGCAGCAAGCTGCATGAGCGCTGCCAATAGGCCGCGCCAGCCGCAGAGAAAGATCAGAATGACGGCGTTTTTCCAGATTTGAAGCAGCGGTAGCGGCACCAGCGCGATCTGCGCAAAGGAATTGATCGCAAATGAGGTCAAAAGATAGGCGCCAAGCACCAGGCAGACAATCACCCACACCGGCCGCTCTACCGTGACCAGCAGGAGCAGAAGCAGAACTGCCATCATAGGCACCAGCAGTGCCATGGTGGCACAGCCCTGCTTCCAGTTCAAACGGCAGCTTTCAAAAAAGCCGCGCCGATTGCGCTTTTCGATGCGCCGCGCGATCTGAAACCCCTCGTCATACATGGCCGCGACGGCAGCGCCAGCCGGAATCAGCAGCAACAGGCCGATCAGCAGCACAGCGTACATGCCCGCAGCCAGACCGATATAAAAGCAGATCAAAAAAGGAAGTAAAAACAGAAGAAGTTTGAAATTGTCGATCAGGAGACGGTCATAGTTTCCTGCAAGACGGCCGCGCGGTCGCTCAGGCTGCGCGGTTTTCTTTTTTTCCTTTTCCATCTCTCCGAATTGCCGCTCGTAAAAGCCCATAGTAAACCTCCGCTAAAGGAATTGAAGCATCGCCATAATCATAACACATGGCAGGGACGCACGCAAGCACGCCCCTGCCGGAAAGGGAGTCTAGGAGCCTCTGAAAATCAGAGTTCCGTTATTTCAAGCCGGATGTCGTGGAGATGCCATTGAGGAAATATTTCTGCGCAAAGAAGAACAAAACGATCAGCGGGAACGTGAACACCGTGCTCGCCGCCATCAGCAGCGGCCACTCAGGCTTGTCCGCAGCACGGAACTGCTGCAGGCCGATCGACAGCGTGTATTTGGCGGAATCGTGCAGATAAAGCAGCGGGCCGTTCAGGTCGTTCCAATGCGCAATAAACACAAGAACCGCAATGGTCGTCAATACGGACTTGCACATAGGATAGACAATCGTATAGAGAATGCGAAATTCGTTTGCACCGTCAATTCTGGCTGCCTCAATGACGGATTTCGGCAAGCTTTTCATATACTGGCGGCAGAGATAAATGTAATAGGCACTGCCTAAGAAGCTGGGCAGAATCAGGGGAACGAAGGAATTCGTCAGTCCCAGCTTTGCCCAGATGCTGTACATCGGGATCTGCGTGACCTGCCACGGAATCATCATGGTAAACAGGATGACCGGGAAGATAACCTTGCCGCCCTTCCACGGCACAAGCGTCAGGGAATAGGCAACGAGCGGGCAGGAAAACAACACGCCGAGAACGGGCAGGACGGAGGTGATGATGGTGTTCGTGGTGTACTTCGCCAAGTCCATTCGCTTGACGACCTTCACAAAGTTATCCCATTTGACGGGATCAGGGAGCCACTTTACCGGAATCGCAAATACCGAGCCATCGTCCATCAGAGCGGTACGAACCATCCAATACAGAGGCATTGCAAAAACGAACGCAAAGAATACGAGGAACAAAATGCCAAACAGGCGGCCGATCCGCTGGCTGACAATCGAGCGATCTAATTTTTTCATGTCGGTACCTCCTTATTCCGTATCGTAGTTGACCGACTTTTCGGAGAAGTGCATGACCAGCGCCGTGCTGACCATGACGATCACTGCAAGGAGGACGGCCATCGCACAGGCATAGCCCATCTTGTACTGCGCAAACGCCTTACGGTACAAATACAGGCAGTAGAACAGCATGGAATTGCTGGGTCCGCCGCCCGCACCCGCGCCCGAGGCCGCGTCGGTCAGGCTTGCGAACACATAAGCCTGTGTGAAATACTGGAAATTCGAGATCATCGCCATGATGACCTGGAACTGAATGGTCGGGGAAATGTAGGGCAGCGTGATGGAGAAGAAGCGGCGGATTGGCCCCGCACCGTCCAGCTCGGCAGCCTCATAGAGGCTCTCCGGTACGGCGCGCAGTGCAGCCAGATAGATAATCATCACTGTGCCGCAGCGCCAGGTGTCCATCATAATGAGGGAGATCTTCGTGAACTTCGGGTCGGTCAGCCAGTAGGGTCCCTCAATGCCAAAGTAGCCCAGCAGCGTATTCAAAAGGCCGTAGTTGCCGTTGAGCACCCACATAAACAGCATGGAGCTGGCCACAACCGGCACCAGCGTGGGCAGATAGAACAGCGTACGGAACACCGGCAGGCCCTTTACCTTCTTCTGATTCAGCAGAAGGGCCAAAATCAGCGCAACGATCTGTGCCAGCGGCGTGCCGATAATGGTGACATAAAACGTGTTCCACAGACTTTTCCAGATGTACTTGTCCTTGAACATATCGGCATAGTTCTTCAGGCCGACCCAATCGCATTTGTTAAAGAGGTTATAGTTTGTGAAGCTGTAATACAGTGCAAGAACAATCGGAATAATCGTAAAGCACAAAAAGCCGATGATCCAAGGGGAAGCAAACAAAAACCCCATCAAATTATAGCGTCTTTGCAGCGCCCGCGAGCGAAGCCGAACGCCGTCCTTTGTTCTTTCCACATCTGTTCTGTGTTTCAATTTGTATCCTCCTTTTCGGCAATGCGCATTTCCCCGTCTTGTTTTCTGTCTTATACGAAATACGGAAATCAAAAGAGAGAAATACGCATTGGGTCAAGCATGTGGTCTTAGGTACGGCAGGGATGCCGCCATAGCGGCATCCCTGCCCATAAGGAAAAACGAAATGAATTACTTATAGGAATCGCAGGCAGCCTGAGCTTCCTCCTGCACGTTCGCGATCGCAGTGTCGAGATCGAGATTGCCGCGCAGATATTCGCTCATATTGGTGGAGATCGCAGTCAGGTATTCGTTGACGAATGCGCTCATCGGGAAGGAAACCAGCTTCTCACTCTTAAGCAGGCCGGCAGCTTCCTTGACGGCGCCGGAAACATTCATTGCAGCCAGTGCATCCAGTGCAGAAGTACGGGGCATGAAAGCGCCTCTGTTCTGGTCGCCCTCTGCCATGTAAGCCATGGACTCCTTGGAGGTCAGATAGGACAGAACCGTCCAAGCGGCGTCGGGATGCGCAGACTTTGCATTGACTTCAAAGACGCCTGCGGTCAGCATGCTGGTGGGCAGCGGAGCGATGGCAAAATCTTCGCCGTAGGTCAGGCCCAGCTCGGTGCCGGCAGCCTCAAAGCTCGCCAGACCGGCGTCGCCGTTGAAGCGCATTGCAGCCTTGCCGGTCAGAACCGGGTCGGTCGTGGTGCAGCGGGATGCGTTCCAGTCGGTGCCCCATGCGGAAACCTTTTCATGGCCGCCGGCAGCATCGATGAGTCGCTTCTGGAAGGAATAAGCAGCGCGGATGCCCTCGTTGTCAAAGTTGACATTGCCGTCGGCGGTCATCCATTCGGCGCCGAAAGCAGCGGGCCACAGGACGTCGTCCTGCCACGGGAAGATGGGGTTGAAGCCCATCACTTCGATGCTGCCGTCGGCAGCAAGCTTCGTGCAGTCCAGAGCGCACTGCTCAAACTCTTCCATCGTGGTGGGGAAATGATCCCAGCCGTTCTCGGCAAGAACCTTCGGGTTGTAGAGGATGTAGGTCGTGGAAGCGCTCAGGGGGATGGAATAGATGCTCTCGCCGACGGAGCAGAGATTCCAGACGGAGCCGAGGAAGTCGGCCTTGTCGAAATTGGCATCGGCGTTGACATAATCGGTCAGCTCCATGATCGCGCCGTTCTCAGCCAGAGACGGAGCATACTGCCAGTACATCTGGAAGATGTCGGGCGTCTCGCCGGCGGAAATCGCGGTGATGATGTTGTCATAGGTCTTTGCGTTGGCAAGCTCGATCTGAATGTCGGTATGAGAAGCGTTGAAGTCATCAACCAGCTTCTGATAGCGGTTCGAGGTGAAGGTCGGCTCGTCGGACTCAGCATACATGGTCCAGACAGTGACCACAACCGGCTCGCCGGTCACGTTCTGAGAGGAGCTCGGGGTTTCAGAACTGGGATTGGAGTTGTCAGTGTTGTTCGGGGTTTCTTCTGTGCCGCAGGCAGCGAGCAGGCCAATGACCATCATAACAGCCAACAGCAGCGCAAGAATCTTTTTCATTACGGATCCTCCTGATATTATTTTGGTGAACACAGATATTACTGTCATTCACTAGATAGATTTTATCAAAAAATGTGTCGCAAGTCTTTGCAGATTATACAAATAATTTTGCAAATCATACAAGTGCGTTGTTGGATTTCGCAGCCCTTTGTGCAACATTCACAAGTTGCAGATTTGCTTTTTGTACAAGTTGATAGGATCGCCGCGCATGATTTTACCTGTTAAGGCAACGATAGAGCGTGTCTCGCAGCGCGGGGTGCAGATATTGATAGGTAATATAGGATTGGCAGACCTGTTGAGCGTAGTACATGGCGACCCGGTTCACCGGATCGATCAGCGCATACGCACCTGCCGCGCCGTCCCAGCCGAATTCCCCCAGAGGCACACCGTTGTGCAGATCCTCCACAAGAACCTGTACGCCCAGGCCGTAGCTGTAACCCTTCGCAGCTTCGCTTCTTGCCAGAAAATCCTTGCGCTGCAACGCGTTAAGCTGATTGGAAGCCATCAGGCGGACGGATTCTGGCTTCAGCACGCGATAGCCGTTTGCTCCCAAGCCGCCGCAGCTCAGAGCCGAGGCCAGCAGGATATAATCGTCCACGGTACTGAGCAGGCCCGCACCGCCGGACTCATACGCTTTGGACAATCGGAAGCGGTTGTTCTGGTGAATCACCTGTCGGTTCCCCTGCAAATCCACATGCGCATACTGCGTGGAAAGGCGGGAAAGCTGCGCCTGCGTTGGGTGGAACGTGGTGTTCTGCATGCCCAGAGGGTCGGTAATCGTCTGACGAACATAGTCGGAAAGGCGTTTTCCGGAGGCCGCTTCGATCACGGCACCCAGCACATCATGACAAAGGCTATACAAAAAGTGCGCTCCCGGCTCAAAGCACAGAGGGTCTTTGGCCAATGCGGCCACAAGCGTTCTCGTCGAGGCGTTTTCATCCCGCATGGTTTCCCGCAGTGCGGGCCGCGTCAGGTCATAGTCCAGTCCGCCGGTCATGTTCATCAGATTTCGCACTCGCAGCGTCGTCTGCACCGGCCGGACGATTCCGTCTGCCGCTTTCCACATCAGCGCTCCGAACTCCGGCAGGTAGTCGCTGACCGGCGCGTCCAGCTTCAGCTTTCCCTCCTCGATCAGTCGCATCGCGGCGGTACAGGTAAAAAGCTTTGTCGCGGAGTAAATCCAGTAGGTATCGTTCGGAGACACCGGAACCGTCCCGTTCGGGTCGGAAAAACCCACACTGTGGCGGAAGATGATCTCGCCGTCCCTTGCGACGGCGCAGTCACAGCCGGGAATCCCATAGCGTTCGGGGACGGCGTCCAGAAAGGCGGTCAGCAATTCAAAGCACGTCATCGGCATTGTCCTCCCCGTCGGTTTCCGTCGGATTGCGGAGCTTGCGATAGCCCCGCGGAGAAATTCCGACCTGCTTTTTGAAGGTTCTGGAAAAATGCGCAGCATCGTTAAAGCCCAGCTTCTCGCTGACGGTCTGGATGGAATCCTCGTCGTTTTCCAGCAGCCGCAGCGCTTCATGGATTCGGCATTCGGTCAGGTATTCCACAAAGGTCTTTTTCGTCATCAGCTTGAACAGATAGCAGAAGTACGTTTTCGACAGGGTCGAAACTCTGCAAACATCCTCAAGCATCAGTTGCTCGGCATAGTGCGCATCAATATAGCGGATTGCCTTTTCCATCAGGGGCAGGTTGCGCTCATAGATCGCGTCCGTGGTGCGGTAGTCCGGTGAAACAATGAATTCCCGGATGAACAGCAGCAGAAGCTCCTGCAGCTTTACCCGAAGCATATCCTGATAGCAGGGTTTTTCCTCTTGAAATTCCGCCAGAATCTCCCGCATCAGTCGATCGACCACCGGCCGCACCTCCGAGCGGAACATGAAACGCGGCTGACGGCTTTTAGAGTCCTGCAAGAAGTTCATAATGGACATCAGATCCAGATAGCTCTTGAGATCCTTTTCCTGCGCGACGCTGCTGTCCGGCAAGACCGCCTCCAGCGACAGTTCGCAGCTGATTACGGCAGAATCCGGACCCAGCAGCGTCTTGTGTTCCACCTTCGGCGGAAGCAGGAAGGTATCCCCCGCCGTCATCAGATAGGTCTGCCCTTCCACATAGTGCTCACATTTCCCGCGGGTCACATACCAGATCTGCGTGTAGTCATGCGCATGCGGAAAAATGCCGGAGGGCTTTTTGTCCGTAGCCTCGAACACGTTGCAAAAGCTACATTTCCGGAAGTAGACCTCCTGCTTCATGAACAGCGTTTGTTCCATCGGAATACTCCTTTCCGTGCGTTTCTTTGGCTCACAGTCCTGCGTACATCGGGCCGGAGGCCGCGCGATAGCTCTCCCAGAATTTTTTGCCGTCGTAGGAGGCGCCGTCCTCGGTCAGCTCTGCCAGCGCGACGCACTGTCCGTCCCGCGCTCTCGACTCTGCCGCTGCCAGCATAATCCGCACGGACTCTCCAAGAGACTGCACGGGAGCCATCCGGCTGGGCTTGCCCTCCATGTAGTTGCAGATTTGCTTGATCAGCGCCGCATAGAGCTTATTGGAATCGATTTTGAAATGATAGGTCGTCTTTGTGGTCATGATTGTCAGGACAAAGGGCTGCCATGTGCCCGTGAAGGTATTGAAAATGGCGCTTTCTCCGCCCACATACTGGACATAGTAGCTCTCGGAATATTTTCCATCAGCCTCACCCCTGCCAAGAAAGCGCACCCAGCGTGCGCCGTCACCCAGGATCCCGCCGATACACTCTGCGATATGGATGCCGTAGTTAAACTCATCCACACCGGCCGTCCCGAAAACCTGAACGATCTTGCCGCGTTCTTCCTCCGGAATCGCCAAAAATTCCTGCACCTCGTAGGCGTAGCGTGCGCTGGACGCACCGAGGATTACCGCGCTCTTTGCCGCCAGCTCCTCGATCCTCTTCAGATCCTTCAGGTTGCCGACGAGCGGCTTGTCAATGAATACCGGCTTGCCGCGTTCAAGAAACGGCATTGCGCAGCGGAGATGATCGTCCCAATCGCAGCCCTGTATAAAACCGATGTCGCACATTTCGGCCAATTCGTCGATCGTCCGGCAGCGCTTTTCCAAGCCGAACCGGCGGATGAAGCCCTCCACCTCCGCGTCGTCGCGGAAGGAGTCGTTGTAAACGCCCACATATCTGGCGCGATTTTCTTTCTCCATCGCCTCGGCAAAGCCCATGGGATGGGAGGTATCAATGTTTACGGTTCCGATACGAATCATGTTCTGCACCCCTTATTTTTTTGCAAATTCGGCAAGATCGATTGCCGCGCCGTCGTGCAGGCGGCTTTCCTCTGCGGCAAGCGCCATAATATGACTCTCGACTGAAGCATCCACGGAGGTCAGAGCATCCTGCCCGCCGTTGGAAACCAGCCGGCACATGTACTCCATCATGCGGGAATCTCCGCCGCCGTGGCCGGCAAATTCGTCGCTTACGGGATCGAGCGCGATGCGCTCCTCCGGCTGTCCGAAGCGGCGGACATACACTGCATTTTCCTCCAGATTGCCCTCGATCTCGCCCATGGAGCCCATCAGGCAGATGGTTCGGTAGCACTCCTGCGTGAAGGCAGACATCGTGAACGTACCGACAACGCCGTCCGCAAATTCCATGTTCACCACCTGATGATCGGCCACATTGTTATCGCAGTGGTAGACGCAGCGGCCGTAAGGCCCGGTTCTCATGGCTTCATAGAGAGATTCCTCGGTTGGCTCTGGACACAGCACCGTCAGCGGCCAAAAACGCGTGCCGGATCGGTAGCCGCTTTTCTTATTGTAAATGTAGATCTTTTCCGCATCGTAGGGACAGTTTTCCTTTGCCGCACAGTCCAGACAGCGCATCGTGCTGCCCGCAGGCGCATTTTCCGCGCGGAACCAGTCCAAGCTGCCGAAGCTGGACACGCGCAGGCAGGGCTTGCCTACCAGCCAGCGGAAAATATCCATATCGTGGCAGCTTTTTGCCAGGATTACAGGGCTTGAAAGATCGCTGCGCCGCCAGTTGCCGCGCACAAAGCTATGCGCAAAGTGCCAGTAGGCGACGTTTTCCGTGGCGTGGAAGGTCTCCAGCTTGCCGATGGTGCCACTGTTCAGCAGATCGAAAATTTTCTGATAGAACTGCGTGTAGCGCAGGACGTGGCAGACAATCACGATGCGGTGGCACTCGTGCGCTTTCTCGCGCAGGGCAATACACTCCTCGAGCTTGGGTGAGATGGGCTTTTCCACCAGAAGATGGTATCCCTTTTCCAGTGCAGGCAGCGCATAGCGGACATGATCCGTGTCCTGTGTGGCGATAATCAAAACATCCGCCAGCCGTTTCTGTGCCAGCAGCTCCTCACCGGAGGCAAAGCACAGCTCAGGCTTGACATGGAACTCCCGCACCGCCAGCTCGCGCTGCTCGGGTCTCGGATCGGCAACGGCAACAACCTGCATTTCCTCCGGGCGAATCTTCTGATAAGACGCGTAAGCCTCGGCGCCGCGGATGCCCATTCCGCAAATGGCTACGGTAATTTTTCCAGACATATCAATTTCCTTTCTCGCATTTTTAAAGATCGATCTTGCAGGCGGACACGATTTCGTTCCAGGCATAGCTGCCACGAAGTGCGCCGTCCGGCAAGCGGGTGTACGGCAGCGGTTCTTCGGCCAGAGAGGCAACGGTATCGACCGTGCCCGCCGCATAGTCCCGCATCATCTGCTCCGCAGAGTCCATGCGGGCAACGCAGCCGCCCAGCCGCAGATCCAAAATCTCAAAGCCATAGGTTTTGTTGGTGCTGTACCACAGTGCGCGGTAAGCAAGGCGCAGCGTTTCCAGCTTTTCCTTTGCCTGCGCTGCCAGCATGGCGCACCGTGCAGCAGTCTCCCGATCCCCCGCTCTGACCGCCGGACCCGCCAACTGGTGGAAGCAGCATTTCACCGTCAGCGCCTCTGCCAGCCGAGCGTAGAAGCCCATCAGCAGCGCAAATTCCGGATTTTCCGCCTGATATTTCCGATAATCTGCCGCAAGCCCTTCATAATGCGCCGCCATATCCACACCGGCCAAATCTGCCTCGAACAACGGAACGAGCGGATCCTGATACAGCAGGAACTTGGCCGCGTTCACAGGGCGAAGCGACCAATCCTTCACACCGGGCAGCGCATTAAAGCGGGTCAAATTCAAAAACGCCTGTGCATCGGCATTCATCACCGAGCGGAAGCGCCGGGTAAGGGCATCCTCGCAATATGCTCCAGTATAGCAAAATTCCGCGTACAGAGCAAGCCCATATAACGTCGTCAGCAGATTGCATTCCGCGCCGTTGTCTCCCCACGCGGCAGCAAGCACCAGGGGCACACGATGCGCCCTCGCCTGACGCAGTGCTGCGAGGCTGGTCTCTATTGTCTTTTCATAGTGCGGCGCGGGGCCGGTCCATGTCCAGATGCCGCCTGCAAAGCCGATCGGTGCAGCGAATTTCTCGTGCATGGCCAGCATGCGGTCATAAGTAGCTTCGTCCGCATGGTAGTAGTCCCAGTACACCAGACCGATGTCCGGCGGCGCATCGGCCACAATCTGCGGGTCGATGCCGGGGGCATCGTAGTAACCGCCGGTGGGGCTGGACAAGCGGAAATACATATCGCTCCACATCATCGCGTCAAGATGCAGCTCCCGGACGATCTGCCCCACCTGCTTCAGATGCGTCTGCATGATCCGGAAGGGCGGCGTGTAGCCGTGACGGCGCAAATAAGCGCCCTGCCCCAGAAAATGTGCTTCGTCCATCCCGATATGGATGCGATTGGAACGGTAAGGCGCGGTGGCATTCTCCAGCATTGAACGGATGAAGCTGAGCGTCTGCGGGTCATCGACCAGAAGCACCTCCTCCGTATCCTTCATATGCGCCATTGCGGGCCAATGAAGTGCGCGGTTCAGATGCCCGAGCGTCTGAATGCATGGGCAAAGCTCGATTCCCAACGCGTCGGCATAATCATCCAGTGCGCGAAGCTCCTGCATGCTATATTTTCCGCGCAAATAGCCGAAATAGGGATATTCCTTTACTTCATAAGTATCCTCGGTGTACATCATGCCGAGGTGGAAGCCCAGCAGCGCCATTTTCCGGAAGAAAAAGCGCAGCGTCTCCGGCTTCAAGACCGCATTGCGGGACACGTCGAACATCACGCCCAGCGTTTCAAACTGCGCAGGCTGCTCGATGGCAACGCTTTCCTGCCAGTGCTCCCTCAATAGGGACAGGCCGCGGTAGCACTCGACTGTGGTGTGATATGTGATACGCGCACTGCACGCATCCGTCTGCACGCATAGCCGGTCTCCGGCGCTCAGCGTCACCGGGAAGCCGTCGGGCCCGTTTTCAAAGCCCAGATCGTCCCGCAAAAACGCGAACCCCTCCGAGAACCGTCGCGGCAGTTCACCGGAGACATAAATTTTCTTCATTCAATCCACCTCCGTGAGCCTGATCGGTCGATTTTCCGCAGAGGACCGGTACGCACCGAGGATGATGCGAAGCACCTTGCGTCCCTCCTGCCCGTCGACCAGCAATGCTTCCCGCCCCTGCACGGCAGCGGTAAAATTGGCAATCTGTCGCGTATGGCCGAGGCAGCTTATCCTGCTCGGGTCGGAAAAGCCGCGAATCTCCTGCCCTCTGCACTGCTCCTGCGGCGGAATTGGCTCGTCGGCAACGTCCCAGAGCAGAATTTTATCTTCCTCCAGAATGATTGTGCCCTTTTCGCCGCACAGCTCCAATCGCCGGGAAAAGCCGGAATAGAGGCTCGTCGCCGCCTGTATCACACCGATGGCGCCGGAGTGAAACTCGGCAACGGCGCTCAGGGTGTCCTCCACCTCGATTTTCCGAACCTGCGTCTTAGCCTTAGCATAGATGCTGTCCACCGGCCCGGCAAGATATTGCAGAAGATCCACGCCATGGATTCCCTGATTCATCAGTGCGCCGCCGCCGTCCATTTTCCATGTTCCGCGCCATGCGGCAGAGTCGTAATATGCCTGACTTCTGTGGTATTTCATATACAGATCGGCGCAGGCCATCTTCCCCAGCACGCCGCGTTCCATTGCCCGCTTTACCTGCACGACGGCAGGAGAAAAGCGAAGCTGGCTGACGACGCCGACCAGAACATGCTTTTTCTTCGCCTCGCGCAGAATGCGGTCGCAATCGGAGACGGTCAGCGCCATTGGTTTCTCGATCAGCACATGCTTGCCGTGTTCGATTGCCTCCAGAGCGTAAGCCGCGTGAAAGCCGCTGGGCGTGCAGATGCAGACCGCATCGACATCGCCATCGACCCAAATGTCCGCTGCCTCGGGATACACGGCAAGGCCGTGCTGCTTTGCAAACTCTCCGGTTCGGGTAGGGTCGGTGCCATAAACGCCGACCGCCTGCGCCTCTGCGCAGTTTTCAATCGCCGCGACATGGTATTTGGCGATCATGCCGCAGCCGATAATCACATATCGTACTTGTCTCATGTTAGCCCTCCTTCCAGAGATTGCCGTCCTGCCTGTAATATTTCTTCGACAGCGCATATGTGCCGTTCCGGAACTGCGTCCACGGCTCGCCGAAGGCGGGAGACTCGCGGCACATTGCCCCCCAATTTGCGTAATTCTGTGCACCGTTGGATTCAAAGACGCCGATTTTCAGTCCCGGCAGCGGCGCCAGTCCCGCTGCAAAGCGCCTGTTCAGCTCCACCATCGTCGGGTTCACCGTCAGATCCGCGCAGAAGCAGGGCACGCCGCGCTCTCCGGCTGCCTGAAGCACCTCCAGAGAAACGGAAACGGTCTTTGCTATGGGCTTGAGCGCCATGGCACGATAGCCGCACTGCTCCATCAGAAGAACCGCGTCCTCGGCCGAGTGTGCGCTTTCATCGCCGGCAATGCGCACCGGCAGCGCACGCACGTCCTGCAAATTATTCTCCGCAAACGGTTCCTCCAGAAGGAGGATGCGTTCTAACGCGCCGATGGCGTCTGCCGCCTCCAGGAAGCGCCGCAGGCGCTCGACGGTATCATACCGTCCGTTGGCATCGAGATAATATAGGGGATGGCCGCACTGTGTCCACGGCGTGTCCAGCGACGAAAGAAGCCTGTGAATCTCCTCCAGCCGGGCAATATCCCAACGCAGCATGGCCTCGAGATCATTGTCCCCTCCGGGATTTGAGCCGATCTTGATCTTAAACAGGAAATATCCCCTGTCCGCAAGTGCGCGAATCTCCTCCGGCGTTGTGTTGTAGGACAACAGCGGAATGCCGCCCAGTCTGTTCTGTCTAAGGGAAAGATAGTCCGTGAAGGGCGCAGTCAGATCCGTAAAGCTCTGTATATTCCGGCTTTTTCGGTAGAGCTTCCACAGCGCCCAGTCGATGCCCGTCAGAGCGTTGAGGGCAAAGGTTGTACGCAGCGCATCGTTTTCGGTAATGCGTCTGCCATAGGCAAGCACCTCCGGCAGCAGCTTTTTCAGCATGTCCGGCGGCGCTTCCAGCGGCATCCCCCGTAAGCGCTCCAACGCAAAAGACGTGAGGGCAAGCATTTTTCGGTTTCCCTCATCCTGACCCCAACGGGCAAAGACGGCGCCGTCGCTCCAAAGGACGCTCTGCACGCTTTCTCCGACGGCGTGTGTGCCGCAGTCGGTCGTAAGCTCACAGGTGACCTGCCACAGCTCCGTAAGGCTTCCGCCCTTGAAGCCGAAGGAATGCAGCAGCGGCTGACATTGGCTGCGCAGCCGCGCGGAATGAATTTTCTCCATCGGCTCAGGCAATGGTGGCAAGCATTTCCTGCCTGACTTCACCGCTGAGCGGCCTGTTTTCCAAATAGTTGCAGATTTGGCGATAGCAATGATCTCCCAGCTTGCGAAGGCCGTTGTTGGCCTGCCCTGCCAGATGCGGCGTCAGAATGCAGTTGGGAATCTGCCGCAGCGGGCTGTCCGCAGCGGGCGGCTCGGGGCTTGTAACATCCAGACAGGCATATTTCAGCTTGCCGGAGCGCAGTGCCTGCACCAGCGCAGCTTCATCCACCAGCGAGCCTCTGGCGGTGTTGATGAGAATCGCGCCGTCCTTCATGGATGCGAGGCTGTCGCTATTGACGATATGATAGGTGCTTGCAATTTCCGGTGCGTGCAGGCTGAGAATGTCGCTTTGTGCGAAGGCTTCCTCCTGCGTCACCTTGCGAACGCCGAGCTTCTGCATTTCTTCTGCGGAAACGACGGGGTCGTAGGCGATCACATCCACGGAGAAGCTTTGCAGCAACTCGGCATAATGCCGCCCCGCCATACCAAAGCCGATGATTCCGACGGTAATGTCATAAAGCTCCGTAATGCCGGTGTGTGACCATCCGCCTGCGTGCGTCTCGGCATTCAAAGTGAAAATGTTCTTTGCGCTTGTAATGGTCAGCCCCAGAGCCGTCTCGGAAACACCGGTGCTGAGCACGCGCGCAGCGGAGGCGATGCGAATCCCGCGTGCAAACATCTCGTCCGTGGCGACACTCTTTACGCTGCCGGCCGCGTGAACGATCAGCTTCAGATTCGGCGCCACATCCAGCAGCTCCTTCGTCATGGCCGGGCTTCCCCAGCTCGTGACGGCAAAATCCGCGTTCTTCAGAACCTTTTTCGCGTTTTCAAGGTCATTTTCCCGCGTCCGGTTGAAGGAAACTTCACCAAGCTCCAAAAATCGCTGTTCGGTTTTCGGATTGATGACCTGTGGGTAAATAATCTGATCCAGCAGCATCGCTATTTTCATCCGTATGTCCTCCGGTTCGTTAAAATTCTTGTGTTTTAACTATACCACAGGCACTGCCGAAATGCTTTGTCTATAATTTTTTACAATTTGCACAAAACATTTGACTTATCTGCCATTTTTTCCGGCAATCGCAGCAAAGTGCAAAAAATGATGCTATAATATTCCCGTCTCATACCGATGGGACAGAAAGGGTGCTGCCGTTTGCATGATTTCAGTGTCCTGTGGTCCGGAAAATACCACCAGTACTGGGAGGTTTTACCGCACAGTCACGGCTATTACCAGATTATTGCCGTGCTCAAAGGCAGTGGTGAAATTCTGATCGACGGCTGTCGATACACTTTGGCGGATCACCGGGTGTTTTTGATTCATCCCAATGCGGAGCACGCCATTCCGCACGGAAAGGACGACATTCAGCCGCAGCTTCTGGACATCAAATTCACCGTCAACGACGATCCGCTGGCAAACGACTTGGGTCGGCTGCCTGCTGTTTTGGACGTGGGGAATTTCTCTCTGTTTCAGAATTACTTTGAGCAGATTCTGCGTGAAAGCGCCAAGGGAGAGCCTTACAGCTATCAATGCATCTGCTGCTATTTCGGTCTGCTGCTGGCGCAGCTTCTGCGTGCACAAGTCGGCACGGTGTCCGGAGCTCAGGAGACGCCGCCGGGAGATGCTGCCATGGAGCCAAGTGGCGCTCCCGGACTGAACAAGGTTGTCGGCTTTATTCAGCAAAACTATGCCACGCCCATCGTTCTGGATGATCTTGCCAGAATCGTGAACGTCAGCAAAAGCACGCTGATCCAGACCTTTAAGACCGCGCTGCACACGACGCCCCTTCAGTACATCAACCGTATCCGTCTGGAAAAGGCCAAGGATCTTCTGCTGAACACAGATTCCAGCATCAGCGAGATTTCCGAAATGGTTGGTTTTCAAAGCATACACTATTTCAGCCGGTATTTCAAGAACCGCGAGCAAATCTCCCCGGCAGAATACCGCCAACGCTATTCCAGTTCGCACTTCTACACCTATCGTCAACCCAACGGAAAAGAAGATCTCAATTTCTTGTAACATAAATAATTATAGGAGGAAATCATATGAATTTTGGTATCATCGGATGTGGCGTGATCGCATTCACCCACGCAAGTGCGCTGAAGCAGTTGAAAAGCGAGGATTGCTGCCTCTACGCCTGCTGCGATATCATCCCCGAGAAGGCGGATCAGTTTGCCGCAGACCACGGCGCACAGAAGGTCTATTACGACTATCATGAGCTGCTGCGCGACCCCAAGGTGGATATTGTCTGCGTATGCGTTCCCAGCGGGCTGCACGGTCAGGTGGTTATTGACGCGTCCAACGCAGGCAAGGCCATTGTCTGCGAAAAGCCCATGGAGATTACTCCAGAGCGAATTGCGCAGATGACCGAGGTCGTCCGAAAAAACGGCACCAAGATGCAGTGCATCTTCCAGCGCCGTCTGATGCCCGTCGCCATCGCGCTGAAGGAGCTGGTCGCCACGGGGAAGCTCGGCAAAATCTGCATGGCTGAGGCGCGCTTAAACTATTACCGCGATCAGGCTTACTACAACAGCGCCGGCTGGCGCGGCACATGGGAGCTTGACGGCGGCGGTGCGCTGATGAATCAGGGCGTGCATGGCATCGACCTGATTTTGTGGATGCTGGGCGACGAGATCGACACGCTCTACGGTAAGGCAGAGACCCTCGCGCGGAAAATTCCGGTGGAGGACACCGCTGCGGCGCTCATTCGCATGAAGTCAGGCGCGCTGTGCGTCATCGAGGGCGCGACCACCGCCTACCCCGGCTTTTCCAGCACCTTCACGATCTACGGCGAAAAGGGCACCGTTTCCTTTGACGATCAGCACATCATTGCATGGGATTTCATCGATCAGGAGAACGCCCCCGCCCGTCCCGACCTCGGCGACGAGGTCGTCGGCGGCGCAAAGAACCCCATCGACATCGGTATTTACGGTCACATCTGCCTGCTGCGCGACATTGCGCAGGCCGTCCGCGACGATCGCGCGCCCATGCTCCCGCCCGAGGAAGCAGCTCTGGCCGTTAAGGTCATCTGCTCGGTCTATGAATCCACACGCACCGGCCTGCCGGTCAAATTCTGATTGCCATGATGAAGCTGGCATTTATTACCGACGAGGCCACGCAAAGCCTAGCCGAGGCGATTGCCTTTGCCAAGCGGCACGAGCTGGACGGTGTGGAGCTGCGGAGCGTGGACGGGCTGCCCATCGACCAGATTCCGCAGAGCACGCTTCTTTCCTATCGCAAAGCGCTGGACAACGCGGGTCTGCGCGTGTGCAATCTGGCCGGATCCTTTTACAAGAGCAAGCCGCAGGCGCGGGATGCCGAGCTTGAAAAGCTCGTCCGGCTCTGCGACGCTGCGGACATTCTGGGCTGTGATACGATCCGCGGCTTCGCCTTCTTCGCGTCTGCGTCCGGTCCGGAGATCACGAAGGAAACGCTTGCCGCCTTTCCTCCTGCGATCGAGCTTCTGACAAAACGCGGAAAACTGCTTTTGCTGGAAGCCGACCCCAGTGTGAACACGACCAACCACGCCGCGCTCGCAGAGCTGCTGCGCCGGCTGGACTCGCCCGCGCTCGGTGCAATCTACGATCCCGGCAATGACATCTATGACCCTCTGCACGAGGTTCCCTACCCCGACGGCTACGAGGCCGTGCGTCCGTGGCTGCGCCACGTCCACATCAAGGATGCAGCTCTTGACGCAGACGGAAATCCGCAATGCGTCTGCATCGGCACGGGTGCAGTGGACTATCCGAGACTGCTGCGCGCGCTGCTGCGGGACGGCTATCAGGGCTGGCTCTCTCTGGAAACACACTATCGGAAGAATGCGGTCATCTCGGAGGTACTGATGCGCCAGCCCGGCGGCGCAGCCTTCTCCGAGGGTGGTCTCGCTGCCACGGCTGAAAGCATTGACGCACTGCGCACCTTGCTGGCGCAGGCGAAAGAGGATTTTACATGAGAATCGGAATTCAAAATGTCAAACTGGTGCAAAACGGCACCGTCACGCCCTGCGATCTGCTGCTCAACAATGACCTGGTCGAGGAAATCGTCCCGCTTGGCGGTCTGGAGCCGGGACTGAAAACCGTCTCTGCCGACGGTCTGTATCTGTCGCACGGGTTTATCGACATTCATCTGCACGGCGGCGGCGGCGCGGACTTTATGGACGGCACGGAGGACGCATGGCGCACCGCCGCTGCGCTGCATCTGCGCCACGGAACCACCTGCATGACGCCGACGACTCTATCCGCAACCACGGAAGAACTGATGGGTGCCTTTCAGATTTTCTACCGCTGCCGCGACGATTTGCAGGATGGTGCGCGGCTTCTTGGCCTGCATCTGGAGGGGCCATACTTTTCGCCCGCGCAGTGCGGTGCGCAGGATCCTGCGCAGCTTCGCAATCCCGATCCGGTCGAATGCCAAAAAATTCTGGACAAATGCCCGGACATCGTGCGCTGGTCGCTGGCGCCGGAGCTTCCCGGTGCGTTGGAAATGGGCGCACTTCTGTCCGAACAGGGGATCGTAGCCGCCATCGGGCATTCCGACGCAACATACGCTCAGGTCTGTGCAGCCGTCCGTGCGGGCTATACCCATGTGACGCACCTGTACTCCGGCATGTCCACCATCACACGGGATCACGGCTTCCGCCGCGGCGGCGTTGTCGAGGCGGCCTACCTGCTGCCGGAGCTGACGAGCGAAATCATTGCCGACGGCTGCCATTTGCCCGCCGAGCTGCTGCAAATGGCCTATCGCTTTATCGGCCCAAAGCGTCTGGCGCTGATTACGGACGCCATGCGCGGTGCAGGACAGACCTCCGGCGAGAGCATTCTGGGAAGCCTGCGCTGCGGCCAGCGCGTCATCATCGAGGATGGCGTGGCCAAAATGCCGGATCGTCAGGCCTTTGCCGGTTCCGTCTGCACCACGGATCGACTGGTGCGCAACATGGTCAAGATGGCCGGTGCAAGGCTTCCCGACGCAATTGAAATGATGACCGCTACACCGGCACGCATCATTGGAAAATCGCACGTCACCGGCACCGTCGCGCCCGGCCGCAAGGCCGATCTTGTCCTGTTTGACGAGGATATTCAGGTGCATCAGGTCTGGACCGACGGCATCTTGCGTTACGAAGCATAGAAAGGAGTCACTATGGAAAAAGAATTTTTAGCCGATCGACTGCGCGTGCGCATCTACCCCGACCGCAAGTCCATGGGTGAAGCGGCCGCAGCGGGCATCGCTGCCGCCATTCGGCGCGTGCTGGCCGAGAAGGAATGCTGCAATATGATCTTTGCGGCAGCGCCCTCACAAAACGAAGTGCTGGCTGCCCTCGCCGCCGACAAAACCGTGGATTTTACACGCATCAACGCATTTCATATGGACGAATATTGCGGCTTGGCGCCAAGCGCCCCGCAGGGCTTTGGAAATTTCCTGCGCGCCGCGATCTTTGAAAAAGCGCCGTTCCGTTCCGTCCACTATCTGAATGGCAACGCTGCCGATATTCCAGCCGAGTGTGCACGCTACGGTGCGCTGCTGGAGGCCTTCCCGACCGACATTGTCTGCCTCGGCATCGGTGAAAACGGCCACATCGCGTTTAACGATCCTCCCGTTGCGAATTTCCACGACCCCGTGCTGTGCAAGCAGGTCGCGTTGGATCCCGTCTGCCGCGAGCAGCAGGTGCACGACGGCTGCTTTTCCGCGCTCGAGCAGGTACCGACGCACGCGCTGACCCTGACGGTTCCGGCGCTGTGCCGCGGAAAAGAGATGTTCTGTGTGGTTCCCGCAGCAACAAAGGCGAACGCCGTTTACGCGACAGTTCGCGGAAGCATCGGCGAGCACTGCCCTGCAACCGTTCTGCGCGAGCACCCGGCAGCGATTTTGTATCTGGATGCCGACAGCGCTGCAAAGCTGTAATTGAATCACAAGCTGCGGCGGCAATGGGAAGTACCCATTGCCGCCGCTCAGACTGTCAAAAAAGTTCGTAATCGTCAAAATCGATTCACAATTCAATGAATTTTTGCTCTTTGGATTTCATTTACAAAAATCGGGGATTCCAAACTTTACAGTCTGAAAACCAGCTTGCTACGCAAGGATTTTGACTTACTGCGCAACTCACGCCCT
>CAKUMO010000032.1 GCA_934667815.1 uncultured Oscillospiraceae bacterium | reverse complement strand
CCGGAGTGTGGGCAGTATTATCTGCATCAGTTTTCCGTCAAGCAGCCCGACCTGAACTGGAAAAATCCCGAGGTGCGTCATGCGCTCTACGACATGATTAACTGGTGGACGGAGCAGGGCGCGGGCGGCTACCGCTTCGACGCAATCGAGTCCATCGCCAAAATTCCCGAGGCCGGGATCGTCGAGGAAGGCCCGATGCTGCACGAATACGTCAAGGAGCTGAGCGCCGCCACCCTGCAGGGCAGGAATCTTGTGACGGTGGGCGAGGCGTGGAGCGCGAACATCGAGCGCGCGAAGCGCTGGAGCAACCCCGACGGCAGTGAGCTTTCCATGGTGTTCCAGTTTCAGCACATCATTCAGGACGAGATCCCCGGCGGCAACAAGTGGGATCGCCGTCCCTTGTATCTGCCGGAGCTGAAGAAGGTCATCGGCGCGTGGCAGCGCGGTCTGCGCGGCTGCGGCTGGAACAGTCTGTTCTGGGAGAATCACGACCTTCCGCGCATTGTCTCCCGCTGGGGAAATGACAAGGAATATCGTGAAACCTCGGCCAAGATGCTGGCAACGCTGCTTTTCGGCCTCCAGGGCACGCCCTATATCTATCAGGGGCAGGAGTTGGGCATGACCAACACCGACTATCCGCTCTCGGACTACCGCGACATCGAGCTGTGCAACATGGCAAAGGAGCGCCTTGCGGCGGGCTGGCCGGAAAAGACCGTCATGGAGCTGATCCACGCGAAGGGCAGAGACAACGCCCGCACGCCCATGCAGTGGTCCGATGCGCGCAACGCGGGCTTCACGTCGGGCGAGCCGTGGCTGCGTGTGAATCCAAATTATGTGCAGATCAACGTGGAAAACGAGGAAAAGCGGCCGGATTCCGTATTGAATTATTACAAAAAGCTGATTTCACTGCGGCGGGAGAACGACGTGTTTTTTGACGGCGATTATACGGCAATTTCTGAGGAACGCGAGGATATTTTCGCCTACCGGCGGGGGAATGGACGGTCCGTCCTGACCGTGGCTGCCAACTTCACAGGCCGGCCGGTTCTGATTCCGGAGCTGGAATATCACACGCGCGGCGACCTGCTGATCTGCAACTATCCCACCGCCGAGGTTCGCGACCAGCTTCGGCCCTACGAGGCGCGTATGTATCTTGCAACGACGCAAACAGAGTAACGTGCGGAATTTACCGTGTGCGGCTGGTGCAAAACCGGCTGCATGCGGTAAATTTTTTTGCGCGGACGCTTGACTTTTTTTGTTCGACGCGTATAATTGGTTATACAAGTTATACGAATTGGAGGCACAGTCATGCCAAATGCACCCTTTCCGCCGGGGAAATTCATGGCGGTCGTCAAGGTCGGGCCGAAGGGCCAGATCGTCATCCCCGCAGAAGTGCGGGAGATGTTTGCCATCGCGCCCGGTGATTCGCTCCTGCTGCTTGCCGACGTTGCACAGGGCATCGCTATCCCGCCTGCGGGCGAGGCGCAGAAGATCATGAGCGTCATCACCGCTCATATGAATCCGGAGGAACCGAAAAAATGAATGCCATTCAAACCATGTCCCTGACCAAGCGCTATGGGGATAAGACCGCTGTGGATGCGCTGGAGCTGACCGTGAAGCAGGGTGAGCTGCTGGCGCTGCTCGGCGTCAACGGCGCGGGCAAGACCACCACGGTCAAGATGCTCTCCGGCCTGCTCCGCCCGACCTCGGGTGATGCGGAGATCCTCGGTTATCGTCTCGTTTCCCAGACGCAGGAGGTTAAAAAGCGCATCAATCTCTCACCGCAGGAAACGGCTGTCGCGCCAAAGCTGACCGTGCGCGAAAACCTCGAGCTGATCGCCGGGATCTACGGCGGAACGCGTGCGCAGGCAGCGGAGCGCGCCTCGGCTATGCTGGAGGAATTTCATATGCAGTCTGTCGAGAAGCAGAAGGCTGGAACGCTCTCCGGCGGCTGGCAGCGCCGCCTGTCGATTGCCATGGCTTTAATCTCAGAGCCGAAAATCCTGTTTCTTGACGAGCCGACGCTTGGCCTCGACGTGCTTGCGCGGCGCGAGCTGTGGACGATCATCGAGGGCCTGAAGGGGAAAATCACGGTTATTCTGACCACGCACTATATGGAGGAGGCTGCGTCGCTTGCCGACCGCGTGGCCATCATGGCACACGGCCGGCTGCGCCTCTGCGGAACGGTGCAGGAGCTTCTCGACAAGGCCGGAACGAGCAATTTCGAGGATGCGTTCGTTAAAATTGCGGGAGGTGCGGAGCAATGAGAAGTATGCTGTTTTTTGCCTCGCGCAACCGCAAGGAGATGCTCCGCGACCCGATGAGCCTGCTGTTCGGCATCGGATTTCCCATTGTTTTGCTCCTGCTGCTGCACATCATCCAGCGAAACATCCCCGCCGAGGCGGGCATGAACCTCTTTGCACTGGAGACACTCACGCCCGGTATCTGCGTGTTCGGTCTGAGCTTCCTCGCGCTCTTTGCGGCGATGCTGGTCTCCAAGGATCGCACGACGTCTTTTATGCTGCGCCTCTTTGCCTCGCCGCTGCGCGGCTGGCAGTTTATTTTGGGCTATCTGCTGCCGCTCGTGCCCATGGCAGCCGCACAGATTCTGGTCTGCTTCCTTGCGGCGCTTGCGCTTGGGTTAAACTTTACATGGAATATTTTCCTCTGCCTGCTCGTCAGCCTGCCCATCGCGCTGGTGAATATGGCGCTGGGTTTCCTATGTGGCTCGGTCTTGAGCGACAAGGCCGTCGGCGGCGTGTGCGGCGCACTGCTGACCAATCTTTCGGCATGGCTGTCTGGAACGTGGTTTTCGCTCGACCTCGTCGGCGGGGCCTTCAAGAAAATCGCGTACCTTCTGCCCTTTGCCAACGCCGTGGACGCCGGACGCGCTGCGCTCGCGGGCAACACTGCCGGGATTTTCCCGAAGCTCTGGATCGTTCTCGCGTGGGCTGTGGTGCTGCTGACCGTTTCGATTTTGGTGTTCCGCAGGAAAATGAAGCTGAAATAAAGAAGACCGTCGAAAAACCTCTCCAGCCGAAAGTTTCGGAGGGAAGGATAGTGCGAAAGGGAACCGTCAGGGTTCCCTTTCGCGTTCAATAACCCGCCGCAGCGGCCAAAATTGCAAAATAGAAATACAAATTTATATTTTGCAATTTTGCAGGCAGCTTGTCAAAAAAGTCCTTTGGACTTTTTTGACAAGCTGAAAGAAAACCTCCGGTTTTCACCGGAGATTTCTTTATTTTATCACCAGAAAATACAGCAGCACCAGCGCGCCGAGGGCAATGCGATAGTAGCCGAAGGCGGCGAAGCTGTGCTTTTTGATGTAGCTCATCAGGAATTTGATCGCAGCGAGCGAGACAACAAAAGCCACCGCCATGCCCAGCAGCAGCACCAGCGCCTGCGTGCCCGTGAAAGCGCCGTACTTGACGATCTTCAATAGCGATGCGCCGAACATCACCGGCACCGCAAGGAAGAAGGTGTATTCTGCGGCCAACCCGCGCGAGGCGCCGATCAGAATGCCGCCGAGAATTGTTGCACCCGAGCGTGACGTGCCGGGCACCAGCGCAAGCACCTGAAACAGGCCGATGGCCAGCGCATCCGTCCAGCGGAAGTCGCTCATTTTCTGAATGCGTGGCGTGATGCCCTCGTTGCGCTTTTCCACCACGATGAAGCCAACGCCATAGGCAATGAGCATCAGAGCTACGACGGTGGGGGTGTAGAGGTGTGCGGTCATCCAGTCGTCCAGAAGCAGGCCGGCAATGGCCGCGGGAATGCAGGAGACGGCGATCTTGAGCCACATGACGATCTTGTCCATGTAGCAGTAGTTGTCGCAGAAGCGCTGGATGCCGCAAATCGCGCGGTTGCTGCTGGCCTCGCGGAACCACGAGCGTTTTCTGCGCTTTGCACGCGTGTGGAACGGCCAGAGCTTGCTCCAGAACAGCGCGAGTACGGCCAGAATCGCGCCGAACTGGATCACAACGTCAAAGAGATTTGTCATGAAATCGGCGGTCAGAACCGGATGATTTTCCGTTTTCCACAGGGCATCCACCAGAATCAGGTGGCCGGTGCTGCTGATGGGCAGCCATTCTGTGATGCCTTCGACAATGCCGAGAAATATGATTTTCAACCAATCCAGAAAAGCCATAAAATCGCTCCCTTCTGCGGATAACTTATGCACCAGTATAGCATAAATAGCACGCATTGTCAAAAAGTACTTGACAAATGTACGAAATCGTACTATAATGCGCGGGTATGATTTCGTACTTGGAGGAATCTATGGACGCAAAACGAAGCGAATATATTCACAAGATCAATTATCTGACCTTTGAAACAGATTCTGTCTATCATCAGGCCTCGCTGAAGCTCGGTGTTTCCGACTGTGTTTCCATGATTTTGTATACGCTTTACGACCTTGGTGAGGAATGCCTGCTCAGTGATTTATATAAAAAGAGCGGCACCAGCAAGCAGACGGTCAATTCCGCCCTGCGCAAGCTGGAAACGGAGGACATTCTGTTTCTCAAGCAGCACACGGGGCGTGCGAAAAAGGTCTGCCTGACCGAAAAAGGCCGCGAATACACCCGGCAGACTGCCGGCCGGCTGTTTGAGGCTGAGGGCCGGGCCTTTGACACTTGGACGACCGAGGAGATCAACACCTATCTGCGTCTGATGGAAAAATATGTGGCATGCCTGCGGACGCAAATTGAGAGAATCTAGGTGAGAACGATGAAAATTCAGCTTTCGGATCATTTTACCTATAAAAAACTGCTGCACTTCACGCTGCCGTCTATCGCGATGATGATTTTCACCTCGATCTACGGCGTGGTGGACGGCTTCTTTGTCTCCAATTATGCCGGAGACATTCCTTTCAAGGCTGTCAATCTCATCATGCCGTTTTTGATGATCGTTGCGACGGTGGGCTTCATGTTCGGCACGGGCGGCACGGCCATCGTGGCCAACACGCTGGGCGTGGGCGACCACGAAAAGGCGAATCGCTATTTTTCCCTGTTTGTCTATGTGACCTTCACGCTGGGCGTGATTTTTGCGGCGCTGGCCTTTGCATTTATGCGGCCGATCGCGGAGCTGCTGGGCGCAAGGGGCGAGATTCTGGAGTGCTGCGTGCTCTACGGCCGCATCATCGTGTGCGCCCTGCCCTTGCAGGTGCTGCAATACCTGTTCCAGAGCTTTTTCGTTGCTGCGGAGAAGCCGAAGCTCGGCCTCGCGGTCATCGTGGCGGCAGGCGTGACGAACATGGTGCTCGATGCGGTGCTGGTGATCCTTCTGCCGCAGGAATACAAGCTCGCCGGTGCGGCGTTTGCCACGGCGCTGAGCCAGTGCGTCGGCGGAGCGGTGCCGCTGATCTATTTCTTCCGCAAAAACAGCAGCATTCTGCGCCTCGGGCGGACGAAATTTGACGGGCACGCAGTCCTGAAGGCCTGCGCCAACGGCTCGTCGGAGTTCATGAGCAACGTCTCGATGAGTCTGGTCGGCATGCTCTACAACCTTGAGCTGCTGCATTACGCCGGGGACGACGGCGTCGCTGCCTATGGTGTGATGATGTATGTCAGCATGATCTTCTCGGCGGCCTTTATCGGCTATTCCATCGGTATTGCGCCCGTGATCGGCTTCCACAACGGCGCCAGAAACCATGCGGAATTGAAGGGGCTTTTGCGCAAAAGCGTGCTTTTGCTGACGATCTGCGGCCTTGCGATGCTGGGCGCTGCAGAGGCACTGGCCGCGCCGCTTGCGCGGATATTTGTGGGCTACAGTGAAGCCCTGACGGAGATGACCGCCCACGGCTTCCGGATCTTCTCGCTGTCCTTCTTCTTCATGGGCTTTGCGATTTTTGCTTCGGGCTTCTTCACCGCGCTGAATGACGGCCTGACCTCTGCCCTGATTTCCTTCCTGCGCACGCTGGTGTTCCAGACGGCGGCGGTCGTTGGGCTGTCGCTCCTGCTGGGACTGGACGGCATCTGGTATTCCGTCGTTGTGGCGGAGGCTGCGGCCGTGGCCTTTTCGGCATTGTTTTTGGGGCTGAAGCGAAAGAAGTATCATTATTAAAATTGTCTGCCCGTGGGCAGACAAGCAGAGTGCGCATAGTGCACAGAAAGGACAAGGAACATGAGAGTGCTTGCCATTGACTACGGTGATGCACGGACGGGCATCGCCGTCTCCGATGCGTCGGGTTTGATCGTGGGGCAGACCACGGTCATCCACAGCTACAACGCCGAAAAAACCGCGCAGGAGATCGCCCGATTGGTGCGCGAAACCGGTGCAGAGCGGCTCGTGATGGGCTTCCCGCGCAACATGGACGGCACGGAAGGCCCCCGCGCCGCGCTTTACCGCGAGTTTGCCAAGCGCGTGGAGGAGACCTGCGGGATGCCGGTCGTGTTATGGGACGAGCGGCGGACGACGGTGGAGGCGCATCAGATTTTGAGCGACTGCAACTATCACGGCAAAAAGCGGAAAAATACCGTCGATGCGGTTGCCGCGTCGCTGATTCTGGAGGGCTATTTATCCTTCTTGGCGCGGGGATAAAACAGCTCCCGCAGCCCGACGAGCAGCAGAAACCCGCCGAACAGCCGACGCAGCAGGGAAGTGTCCAGCTTTGTGCCCAGCCACGCGGTCAGCGCCGCAGCGGTTGCGCCTGCGAGAGCTGCGGGTAGAACAATGTCCCAGCGGATCAGACGGTTTTTGATATGAAACAGCAGCGCACAGACGGCGGTCGGGAGAAAGTACAGAAGATTGATGCCCTGCGCTGTCCGCTGCTCCAGACCCGCGAGGGCGGTCATCCAGACCATCAGCAGCGTGCCGCCGCCGATGCCCAGTCCGGACAGCACGCCGCAGACCAGACCGGCCAGCGCCGAAATCCAGAAGCCGCTCATCGCAGAATGAGGCGCAGCCCGCCCCAGAGAATCAAAAGCCCGAGCGCACGGTGCAGCCAAACGGCCGAGAGCTTTTTGAGCGTCAGACCGGCGATCACGCCGCCCGCCGCGCCGCCGAGCAGATAGGGAAGGGCGAGTGAAACATCCACGCTGCCCTGAAAAAAGTACACCGCCAACGAGACCAGCGACAGCGACAGAATGATGCACACGCTGCACGCGAAAATTTCATGCGGGCGAAGATCGGTCGTGCGCTCGAGCAGCGGCAGCAGAAGCATCCCGCCGCCCGCGCCGAACAGGCCGTTGACCAGACCCGCCAAAAGACCGCTCACCGCGGCGCCGAGCTTCGGCCTAGTGCGGAAAAACTGTTTCATAATCCCCTCCAAGGACAAAAAATCCCTGACGGTAGCATTTCCGTCAGGGATTTTTTTATACCGAAAGCCGAGGAAAACACAAAGTGTTTTCCTCAGCGTGTCGAAAAACTCTTTTCGGCACGCTGACAGACTGCGAAAAAGTTCGGAAGACAAGCAACTCACGCTCGTCGGCGTACATAGGTACGGTAGGGCGTGAGTTGCGCAGTAAGTCAAAATCCTTGCGCAGCAAGCTGGTTTTCAGACTATATAGTTTGGAATACCCCACTTTTGCTAATAAAATTCAGAGAGCAAAAATCCATTGAATTGTGAATCGATTTTGACGATTACGGACTTTTTTGACAGTCTGGAGGAAAACACAAAGTGTTTTCCTGATTGCCGGCATGCTTCCTATTCTTCGCGCAGAAGCTCCTGTACGACGTAGCCTGCCAGCATCAGACCGGCACAGGAGGGCGTCCACGAGACCGAGGCGGGAATCGTGCGCCGCCCGGGAGGCGGCGTTTCCAGCTCCAGCGGCTTGCGCGGCAGCTCCTCACTGAACAGAACCGTGTGGTGAAAAATGCCGCGTGCCTTCAGCTCGCGCCGCATGATACGTGCAAGGTGGCAGCCGCTCGTTTTGGCAATGTCCGTGATGCAAAACTGCGTCGGGTCGAGCTTGTTGCCCGTGCCCATGGCGCTGATGATGGGAATGCCCAGTGCGCGTGCATTGACGATCAGACTCAGCTTGCAGGAGACCAGATCGATCGCGTCGATGACATAGTCATAGTGCCGGTCAAAAAAGGCGGCCTTGGTTTCCTCGTTATAGAGCATCGGCAGCGACCGCACCGCGCAGTCCGGATTGATGTCCAGCACACGCGCGGCCATGACATCGGACTTGTTTTGCCCGAGCGTGGAGCGCAGTGCGCAGAGCTGGCGATTGAGATTGGAAAGACCGACGGTGTCGTTGTCCACGAGTGTCAGTGCGCCCACGCCTGCACGTGCCAGCCCTTCGACTGCGAAGCTGCCCACGCCGCCGATGCCAAACACAATGACGTGCTTGCCTTGCAGCCGCTGCACGGCCTCGGCGCCGAACATCATTTCTTCACGGATCAGATAATCAGTCATAGCGGATTCCTCTAAAAAACGGGCGCTGCAAAGCGCCCGTTTTTGCACGATTTTTTCTTAGCTTGCGCTGCTGTTGGAATTCAGGTTGTAAACGCTGCTGATGGCGTAATCCAGATGGCAATGCTCAGCCTTGGCTGCATCATAATCATAGGGAGCGTCCTTGGTGAGGTTCTCAAGCCATTCGCTGCGCAGCGTGTTGCTGACAAGCAGATTCTTGCAGGTATCGTCATAGCCCTTGAAGAACACAATGTAGGTGCCCTCAGAGGTCTCGAAGATCTTGTATTCGTTCTCGGCGGGCTTGCCGTCGAACAGCCATGCATAGACCTCCCGATTGCTCACGCTCTGGTGGACGGCCTGCGTGTAGGTGGTCGTGGTGTTGTCGGAATAGGTGGAGGCGAGAGAGGTGAACTTCTCCTCGGAGGCATCCTTTTCCAGCTCGGCCTTGATCTCGGACAGCTTCTGCGCAGAGGTCTTGGTGGTGCTGTCGCTGCTGCTGGAGGAATCGTCGGTGGAGTCGTTCTTCAGATAGATCTGCAGGAAGTTGACGGTCTTGTAGTCGTTGTCCGTGCGGGAGAGGAACTTGACGACGTAGTACACGTCCTCGCCCTCGAACAGCTTGACGTCGCCGGCCTTGACGGAGCTGCCGAACAGCCAGTTGGCGGCATCCTCGTTGATGCGGTTGGTGACATTGGTTTTGGAAAGCTCGGCGCCGTCCGTGACGCTCTCGTTGGACTCGTCAAAGTCCTTGGCCATAGCCTCGGCAGCCTTCTTGGCCTCGGCGCGGGCGTCGTCGGTGATCTCGCCGGTGGTGCCGTCCTCGTTCTTTTCAACGTAGGCGGAGGCGCGGACGGTGTAGAGCTTATAGGAAACAAAGTCGAACTCGGTGGGATCCTGCGCATAGCGGGCGGAGATCTCGTCGGCGGTGTATTCCTGCGAACTGATGTAATCGGAATAGATGTAGGAGAGCTTCAAAAATTCGCGGTAGCCGTCAACATCACAGCCGGAGCCAAACATGTTCTCTACATACTTGTCGGCAGTGTAGCCATAGATTTTTGCATAGGCGGAGAGCGTCGTGATCTGACCTTCGATCTTGTCGAGCTGCTCCTGCGTCAGAGCATAGCCGTTTTTCTCGGCATCGTCCAGAACGGTGTAATAGTTCACGGCCATGGTCTTTGCGCTGTCGGCAAGATAGGCGGCCCAAGTCTGCGGCTCGGCATTCTCATCGCTGTTCGGTACGTTCTGATCCTTCAGGGAAACGGAGGGATCCAGACCGATGATGGACAGATAGGAGCCATAGTTATTAACGAGCTGGCTGACGGTGCTGTTGAGGAAATAGTTCAGCTCGGAGGTGGAGACCTTATGCTCACCGACGGTCAGGACGGTGGCATGACGCCAGTAGGCATTGTAACCTGCCATGCTGCCGAACACGATCGCAAGGATCAGAACGACAACGCCCAGCAGGAGCAGACCCTCGGACAGCTTCTTCTTTTCAGGCTTGCGCTGCTGGACGGCAGGCGCCTGTTCTTCGGACATACGCTTCTTTCTTTCGCGGGAAGCACTCATAGTACATAACCTCTCATTCGTGGGTGATCGTCGGGCAAGCAGCCCAAGAGAATAGCTTCAGTCATTATAACGTGAAATCCGCTGCGTTTCAAGTGGGAAAGCGAAAAAAGTTGCGGATTCTTCATGGAATTTTAACAGATCGGTTTACAGGAAAAGTCCGAAAGAAATTTTTGGAAAGCCGACTGCAAAATGAAAAGCTCCTGCGCAGATCGGCAGGAGCGGAGTTTTCCATAAACAAAAAGGTTCCCCGCAGCGGCCGTGTAGCTCCATTTATAACCTGCACGAAACGGCAGGTGGGTTGTCTCTCCGGCTCTTATCTGCTTCCAACGTCCATCCACGGTCAAAGCCGGGACGGGAGGCCTGCAACCCGAGACGGAAGTCCGACATCCCGAAAAAAAGATGTGGGTCTAAAAGGAACTATCACGAACCCCGCAGGGAACCTTTGCAATTTTCAATTCGTCCTTAGGACAGAGAATCTTCGTCCTCCTCGTCCTCGTAGAGAGAATCCATCAGCATTTCGTAGACGGTTTCCAGCTCCTGCTCGTCCTCGACGGCCACCAGCAGCGGCTCACCGTCCTCGTCCGTGACGGACTTGAGAATGCTGACTTCGGCTTCCTCGGCGTCCTCGGGGGCATCGGCCGGCGTGAGGGCAAGATATTCCGACCCGTTGTAAGTGATGGTGGAGAGAATCTCCAGCTCGTACTCGACGCCGTCTTCGTCCGTGATGGAAATGACATTGTATTCCTGATCCAAGATTGACGTCCTCCTTCGTGTTTATCTGTCTCTATTGTAACGGGTCTTGCGCAGAAAATCAAGAGAAAAACGGCGCAACTGCGCGGGAACGAAAAATTTCCTCGGGAGAGTTTTCCCCGAAACGCAGAAAATTAACAAAAAAGTTGCACGCGGAGATTGACAGACATGATATAATAATAAAATGATAAACTGGATTATTATGTCCACCGGCAACGGTACGCTTTTGAAATATTCGGAGGTAACAAATGGCTAAGAAAAAGAAAAACGAACCGCAGAAGCAGCCGCACATTGCATGGCGCATCGGCCGTGTGGTGCTTGACGTCCTTGGCAAGCTCGTACTTTTTGTGCTCGGCCTGATCGGCACGCTCGTGCTCGTCTGCGCGATTGCAGGCACGATCTTCGCCGCGAAGCTCAAGGACTATCTCAAAACCGACGTCGTCCCCGCAGCAGAGGCCAAGGCGGATTCCCTGGAGCTGGACAATGTCTCGCTGGCGCAGACCTCTTTTATCTATTATATCGATCCCGACACGGGCGAGGAACGTCAGCTTCAGCAGATCCAGACGACGGAGAACCGCGTCTGGGTGTCGTATGACAAGATTCCGCTCGATCTGGTGCATGCAGCCATCGCCATCGAGGATAAGCGCTTCCCCGAGCACAACGGCGTGGACTGGGTGAGAACGCTCTCGGCCATCGCAAACTTTGCCGGCGGCGACTCGTCCTACGGCGCATCCACCATCACTCAGCAGCTTATCAAGAACCTGACGCATGAGGACGACGTGACCGTCAACCGCAAGGTGCAGGAGATCTTCACCGCGCTGGCGGCGGAGAAGCTCTACACCAAGGACGAGATCATGGAGTGGTATCTCAACACGATCTATCTCGGCGAGGGCTGCTTCGGCGTGCAGAGCGCGGCGCGCGTGTATTTCGGCAAGGATGTTTCCGAGCTGACGACTGCCGAATGCGCCTCGCTTATTGGCATCACCAATAACCCCTCGCTCTATGATCCCTATGTCAGCGAGAAGAACAACCGCAAGCGCCAGCTTACCATTCTCAAGGAAATGTTCGATCAGGGCTATATCAAGACCCGCGAGGAATATGAGACCGCAGCCGATCAGGAGCTGGTGTTCCGCAACGGCACCTATGACGAGGAGACCTATGTCTGCGCCGAATGCGGCTTTGAAGGCCCGCGCAGCCAATACACCAAGACTGACGGCGTGTTCTATTGTCCGGAGTGCGGCACGGTCAACGAGACCATCAGCAGCAACAGCTACTATTCCTGGTATGCAGACGCCGTTTACAACGACGTTTTGCAGGATCTGTGCAAGAAATTTGATTGCAGCGAGAAGGCTGCGGCCACGAAGCTCATGACCGGCGGCTATAAGATCTACTGCAATTACAATCCGCATCTGCAGAGCCTTGTGGACAGCGTTTATGAAAATCTCGAGAACGTGCCAAAGACCGTCAGCTCCCAGCAGCTTCAGTCTGCAATCATTCTGATTGACAACGCGACGGGCGACATCGTGGCCGTCTCCGGCGGCGTGGGCGAAAAAGAGGGCAGCCTTGTCCACAACCGTGCGACGATGAGCCTGCTGCCGACCGGCTCGTCCTTTAAGCCGATCGCGGTCTATGCACCCGCGCTGGAGGCAGGCATTGTCACGCCCGCGACCGTATACGAGGACTCCTCTCTGTACGACGACCGCAACTGGCCCCTGAACTATTCCAGAAGCTACAGCGGCCTGTGCACCGTCATGCGCGGCCTAACGCAGTCTTTGAATACGATCTCCGTCAAGGTGCTCAATGACCTCGGCACGACGAACAGCTACAAGTTCCTGACCGAGAAGATGGGTATCACCTCTTTGGTCGAGAACGAGACCATCGGCGGCAAGAATTTTACCGATATTGCCTTTGCGCCTCTGGCGCTCGGCCAGCAGACCCACGGCGTGTCGGTGCGCGAAATGGCGCAGGCCTTTGCGACATTCCCGAACAACGGCGTGTTCCGCGAGGCGCGCCTGTACACCAAGGTCACCACGCAGGACGGTGAGCTGATCCTCGACAACACACAGGAGAGCCACACCGCGCTCGGTGAAAAGGCCAACTTCTATATCAACTATATTCTCCAGTCCGCTGCGACGCACGGCACCGGCTCCGCTGCCAACATGAGCAACATGGCCGTCGCCGGCAAGACCGGTACCACCGACTCCAACCAGAACTACTGGTTCTGCGGCTACACGCCCTATTACACCGCCGCCGTCTGGTGCGGCTACGACAATCCCGAGGAGGTCATCCTCTCCGGCTCGTACCTGAACCCTGCCGTGCAGATGTGGAACAAGATCATGAAGCCCCTGCACGAGGGCATGGATTATGCGGGCTTCTATCAGCCCGGCAGCGTCACGACCGTCAAGCTCTGCGAGGACTGCGGTCTGCTCGTCGATGAGGAGCTGTGCACCAAGGACGTGCGCGGAGACCGCACCGTGGAGATGAAGCTGTTCTATGACGATGTGCCCACCGCGACCTGCACCTGCCATGTGCTTGTGAAGATCTGCCAGGAGACCGGCAAGATCGCCAACGAATACTGTGAGCTGGCCGAGGGCAACACCGTGGAAGAAGCGGCAATGCTGCTGTACAACAAGGACTGGAAGGTCGAAAAGGACAAGGAGCACGTCTATAACCCCGAGGACGAGGAACAGGTTTGCCATGTGCACACCAAGGACAACACCAAGCCGACCGAGCCGACCGAACCGACCGAGCCTATCGGCCCGTCGCCCATTCTGCCGTGGCACTGAGGATCTGATCTATGTGGAAAGCCGATCAATGGAAGGATTATGAGGTGCTCGACACCTCCGACGGGGAAAAGCTCGAACGCTGGGGGAAATATTTCCTCGTGCGTCCCGACCCGCAGGTCATCTGGTTCACTGCCAGGGACGACCGCCGCTGGCGCGAGTTTGACGCGCGCTATGCCCGCTCGTCCACGGGCGGCGGGCAGTGGTCACGCAACCGCCTGCCCGAGCGCTGGCAGATTCACTATCGTGAGCTGACCTTCAATGTCAAGCCCATGAATTTCAAGCACACGGGGGTGTTTCCGGAGCAGGCGGCCAACTGGGACTTTATCGACCGCACCATCCGCAGCGCCGGGCGCCCGGTCAGCGTTCTGAATCTCTTTGCCTATACCGGCGGCGCGACGCTGGCCGCAGCCGCAGCGGGCGCAAGCGTCTGCCATGTGGACGCGGCCAAGGGCATGGTCGCATGGGCCAAGGAGAACGCGCAGTCCTCCGGCCTTGCCGAAGCGCCCATCCGCTGGATCGTAGACGACTGCGCGAAGTTTGTCGAGCGCGAGATCAAGCGCGGCCGCCGCTACGATGCGGTCATCATGGATCCGCCGTCCTACGGGCGCGGCCCCTCGGGCGAGATCTGGAAGCTCGAGAAGGATCTATACCCGTTTCTGAAGCTCGTCGCGGGCGTTTTGTCCGACGATCCGCTGTTTTTCATCATCAATTCTTACACCACGGGACTGGCACCTTCGGTTCTGACCTGCCTGCTGCGCACGGTGATCGAGCCGCGCTTCGGCGGGCACTCCGAGGCCGACGAGCTGGGACTTCCCGTGACGGACTCCGGCCTTGTGCTGCCCTGCGGCGCGACGGGGCGCTGGACGTCGAAATAAAGGTATTTTCATGAGTGAAGCGATCATTGCAGAAAATCTGCGCTTTTCCTATCCCTCGCAGACGGGCGAGGAAAGCATTCCGGTTTTTGAAAACCTGAATTTATGCATAGAAAAAGGCAGCTTTGTGGCCGTCCTCGGCCGCAACGGCTGCGGGAAATCCACGCTTGCCAAGCACCTGAACGCGATCCTGCTGCCCGAGGGCGGCAGCGTCTATGTGTTCGGTATGGACACGAAGGACGAGAGCCTGCTGCTGGACATTCGCCGGACGGTGGGCATGGTGTTCCAGAATCCGGACAACCAGCTCGTGGCCAATGTGGTCGAGGAGGACGTCGCTTTTGCGCCGGAAAATCTCGGCGTGCCGTCTGCGGAAATCCGCCGGCGCGTGGACGATGCTTTGAAGCAGGTCGGAATGTACGAATACCGCAATCACGCGCCGCATCTGCTCTCCGGCGGACAGAAGCAGCGCATCGCCATCGCGGGCGTGATTGCCATGCGGCCGGAGTGCATCGTTCTGGACGAGCCGACAGCCATGCTTGACCCGCAGGGACGGCAGGAGGTCATCTCCACCATCGAACGGCTGAACCGCGAAAGCGGCATCACGGTCGTTCTGATCACGCATCATATGACCGAGGCGATCCGCGCACAGCGCGTGGTCGTCATGGACTCGGGCAGCATTCTCGCGGACGGGACACCCAAGCAGGTCTTTGTGCAGGTCGAACTGCTCAAGGCTGCGGGCCTGACCGTACCGGCGACGACGGAGCTGCTTTACGAGCTGAACAAGGCGGGCTTTGCCCTGCCGCTCGACGCGCTTTCCACGGAGGAATGTGCGCAGACACTTTTTGAGGCGTTTCACCGATAAATAAAAGGTCTGACCGGAGTTTTCCCAAGGAGGAAAGAAATTTGGCAGCAGCGATCGAGGTCAGAGACCTCACACATATTTACAGCATCGGCACACCCTTTGAGCACACAGCGGTAAAAAACCTCAGCTTTTCCGTGGAGAAGGGCGAGCTTCTGGGCATCATCGGGCACACCGGCTCGGGAAAATCCACACTCATCCAGCACCTCAACGGGCTTTTGAAGCCCACGAGCGGCGACGTGCTGCTCGGCGGCGAGAGCATCTGGAAGGATAAGAAAACCACCCGGGCCGCGCGTTTCCGCGTGGGGCTGGTGTTCCAGTATCCCGAATATCAGCTTTTTGAAGAAACGGTCTACCGCGACATCTCCTTCGGGCCGAAGAATATGGGCTTGCCGGAGGAGGAAATCCGCCGGCGCGTTCTGCGTGCCGCGCAGTTTGCGGGCGTTCCGGAGGCGCTGCTGGAAAAATCACCCTTTGACCTCTCCGGCGGGCAGAAGCGGCGTGTCGCCATCGCGGGTGTGATCGCCATGGAGCCGGAGATCGTCGTGTTCGACGAGCCGACGGCGGGACTTGACCCCGCAGGCTGCGCCGGAATTCTGGAGAATATCGAAAATTACCGCAAAACCACCGGCGCGACCATCCTGATGGTCAGCCATTCCATGGACGACGTGGCTAAAATGGCCGACCGCCTGCTCGTGCTGCGCGAGGGCGAAAACGTTATGTGTGCGCCGCCGGGCGAGGTGTTTTCCCACGCCGAGGAGCTGCGTGCCATCGGCCTTTCCGTGCCGCAGGTGACGGAGCTGTTCCTGCGGCTGCGTGCGCTTGGGCTGCCGGTCAATCCGGCGGTCTATACCGTGCCTCAGGCGCTTGCCCAACTTCTCAGTCTGAAGGAGGGAACGCGCCATGCTTAAAGACATCACGCTCGGGCAGTATTTTCCCGGCAACACGCCTGTCCATCGGCTGGATCCGCGCACGAAGCTCATGATGGTGATCGTATACATTGTTGCGCTGTTTCTGGCAAAATGGTGGGTGTCTTACGGTCTGATGCTGGCCTTCCTGATTACGGTGGTGGCCATTTCGCGCATCCGGCCGAAGGCGCTGTTCAAGGGCCTCAAGCCCCTGCTTATCATCATGATCTTCACCGCGCTTTTGAACCTCTTTTACACCGACGGCGAGGTGCTGGCACAATTCTGGATCTTCCGCATCACGCGCGAGGGCATCGTGCAGGCGACGTTCCTTGTGCTGCGCATCATGATGCTGGTCGCGGGAACCTTCCTGCTCACCTATACGACCTCGCCCATTGCCCTGACCGACGGTCTGGAATCGCTGCTCAGCCCCTTGAAAAAGCTGCATTTTCCGGTGCACGAGCTGGCCATGATGATGTCCATCGCGCTGCGCTTTATCCCCACGCTGATCGAGGAGACCGACAAGATCATCTCCGCACAGAAGGCGCGCGGCGCGGATTTTGAAACCGGCAACATTTTTCGCCGTGCCAAGGCGTTGATCCCCATTCTCGTGCCGCTGTTCGTCAGCGCCTTCCGGCGTGCAGACGAGCTGGCTACGGCCATGGAGTGCCGCTGCTACCACGGCGGCGAGGGCAGAACGAAGCTGAAGCAGCTGCATTACCGCGCGGCGGATTTTGTCACGTTCGGACTGGGCGCGGCGCTGCTGGGTGCGATCATTACCCTACGATGCTTCAACCTGTGAAAGGAGGAACTGCCTGTGCGGAACATTGCGCTGACCTTGAGCTATGACGGCTCTGCCTATCACGGCTGGCAGGTGCAGAAAACCGAGCGCACCGTCGGGCAGACGCTTGAGGAGGCCGCGGCGCGTGTCGTCGGACACAAGGTGCACATGACCGGCTGCGGCCGGACGGACGCGGGTGTCCACGCGCGAGTGTATATCGCCAATTTCCGCACCGACGCGCGCATTCCCTGCGACCGCATTCCCTATGCCATCAATTCCCAGCTTCCGGCGGACATCGCCGTGAGCGAGGCGCGGGAGGTGCCGGACTATTTCAATGCCATCGGCTCCTGCGTCAGGAAAGAATATACCTATCAGATTTACAATTCTCATCTGCGCGATCCGTTTTATGTCAACCGCGCATGGTTCTATCCCAAGCATCTCGACGAGCACATCATGCAGCTTGCGGCGGAGCAGTTTGTTGGCACACACGATTTTGCGGCGGTTCGCTCAGTCGGCACGGATGTAAAGTCCACGGTGCGCACGGTGTATCACTTTGAGGTTGAACGGCGGGATAAACTGATCCTGCTGCGGGTGTGCGCCAACGGCTTCCTCTACAACATGGCGCGTGCCATGGTCGGCACGGTGGTCTATGCTGCGGAGGGCAAGCTCGCGCCCGAGGAGATCGGCGCGATCCTGCGCGCCGGGGACCGCACGGCGGCGGGGCCGACCGTTCCGGCCGGCGGTCTTTCGATGACGCAGCTCTGGTACGACGACAGGGAGGTGCAGCTTTATGCAGGAGTCCGGCTCTGATTTCATCCGTCCGGTGCCGCAGGAACCGGAAAAACCCAAGCGGCGCCACCGCTGGCTGATCTTCCTCGGCATCGGCGTTGCGGTACTGGCGGCGCTGTTCTGGTACCTGAGTACGCATACAACGGTGCTCGACGGAGCACTGCGTTCTCTGCGTTACCTCGGCAAGAGCGGCGAGAGCTACGCTGCGGTGAGCTTCGACGGCTACGGCGTGACCGACCTTGCCCTTGCGGGCGACGGTCTTGCGGTCGCCTCGCGCGGCGGTGTGACGCTCTACGCGGAAAACGGCAATCGCATCGCCCGCCAGCAGGCCGATTTGACCGCGCCTGCGCTTATGGGCAACGCCGACGCGCTGCTCATTTACGATCTTGGCGGCACTTACTATGCAGTGCTTGATACAAAAGGCAAGCAGCGTGCTGCAAGCCGCACCGGCGGCAGCATTTTCGATGCCGATCTAGCGGAAAACGGCGAATTTGCCGTGCTGGCCGCTTCGGACGACGCGCGCGCGGTCGCGGAGGTCTATGATGCCAAGGGCGAGCTGCGCTACCGCCGCATAAGCAAGTCGAGCTATCTCAACGCCTGCGCCCTTTCGCCGGACGGAAGCTGGCTGGCGCTGGCCACGCTGGGACAGGAGGACATTTCCTTCGTCTCCGGAGCAAAGCTCTACCGCACGGACTCCGAGGACGAGATTGCGTCCGTCAGCTTCGGAGACCAGACGATTTTTGATTTGAAATTCTTAGGCGGCAGCACGGTCTGCGCCGTCGGAAGCGGCAGCGTGGTGTTCTTTAACACTGCGGGCGAGCTTCTGGGCGAGTACACGCCGGAAAACGGCGATCTCGCAGACTATGCCTATGGAGACGGCTTCGTTGCCCTGGTGCTGGATCAGCACCAGACCGGCAGCCGCTATCAGCTCCTCGTGCTTTCGACCGACGGCGGCGTCCGCGCCTCCTGTGCGCTGGACGGCACGCCCGCGGCATTGAGTGCGGCGGGGGACTACCTTGCCGTTCTCACGGCAGACGGCCTGACCGTCTTTGACAGCCAGCTTTCCAAACGCAGCACGGCCGAGGCCGCAGGCTGGACGGAGGTTCTCGTCCGTGCGGACGGAACGGCGATCTTAGCCGGTGCCGAGAGCGCGGAGCTGTATATTCCGTAATTATATTTTTTGCGATCAGTTTTTTGCCGCAGGCGTGTTATACTTGCGGAGAAAAGGAGTGAAGCCATGAAACCGACCGTATGCAGCAGATGCAAAAAGAATCTCGCTGTGATTTTTATAACCAAGGTGGAAAACGGCAAGACCACCAACGAGGGGCTTTGCCTCAAATGTGCCAAAGAATTGGGCCTCAAGCAGGTCGATGAGATCGTCGAGCGCATGGGCATTACCGATGAGGATCTTGAGACGATCAACAGTGAAATGATGTCCATGATGCAGCAGGATGAAGACGAGGACGACGATATCGGCAGCCGCACGGCGACTTTTCCGCATATGAACCGTCTGTTCGGCGGCTCGAACGAGGTCGCGCCGCGCAGCGAGGAGCCGAAAGAAAAGCAGCCCAAGGGTGAAAAGCCGCAGACAAAAAAACACAAATTCCTCGATACCTATTGTCAGAATCTCACCGCCAAGGCGCGTGCAAACGAGCTGGACAAGGTCATCGGCCGCGAGGTCGAGACCGAGCGCGTGGTGCAGATCCTAAACCGCCGCCAGAAGAACAATCCCTGCCTGATCGGTGAGCCGGGCGTCGGCAAGACGGCCATTGCCGAGGGCTTGGCGCAGCGCATTGCGGCGGGCAACGTGCCCTTCAAGCTGCGCGACAAGGAGGTCTATCTGCTCGACCTGACCTCGCTCGTTGCCGGCACGCAGTTCCGCGGACAGTTTGAGGGTCGCATGAAAAGCCTAATCGCCGAGGTCAAGGTCTGCGGCAATATCATCCTCGTCATCGACGAGGTGCACAATCTCGTCGGTGCGGGCGATGCCGAAGGCTCCATGAACGCGGCGAACATCCTGAAGCCCGCGCTCTCCAGAGGTGAGATTCAGGTCATCGGTGCAACGACCTTTGCGGAATACCGCAAATATATCGAGAAGGATGCAGCGCTCGAGCGCCGCTTCCAGCCCGTGACCGTGGCCGAGCCGAGTCTGGACGAAGCCGTTGAAATTCTGCGCGGCGTGTCGCATTACTATGAGCTGTTCCACGGCGTGCAGATTCCCGCCGAGATCGCGCGGCAGGCCGTCGTCCTCTCCGAACGCTATATCACCGACCGTTATCTGCCGGACAAGGCCATCGACCTGCTCGATGAAGCCTGCTCCGACCTGAATCTGCACAGCAAGCAGATTTCCGACCTTGCCGAGAAGCGCAAGGAGCGCGACGATTACCAGCTCGAGGTGAAAATGCTCACCGAGGACACCGAGCACGAGAATTTTGAGCGCCTTGCAACGCTGCGCAGCCAGATCTGCCGTTTGGACTCCGAAATTTCCGAGCTGGAGGCCAAGCCCGCACCCGTTCTGACCATGGAGAACCTCGCGCGTATCATCGAGCTGTGGACGAAGATCCCCGCAAGCAAAATCCGCGCACAGGAGTATGCCCAGCTTCGCTCGCTGGACGAGCGGCTGAAGAAGCGCATCGTCGGACAGGATGAGGCCGTCAATGCGGTTGCAGCGGCCATTCGCCGTAACCGCGTGGGCATTTCCGTCAAGAAGCATCCCGTGTCCTTTATCTTCGTCGGTTCCACCGGCGTGGGCAAGACGGAGCTGGTCAAGTGTCTTGCCGACGAGCTGTTCGATTCCGTTGACTCGCTTGTGCGGCTGGATATGTCAGAATACATGGAGCGGCACTCCGTATCAAAGCTCATCGGTTCGCCTCCCGGCTACGTCGGCTATGACGAGGCCGGGCAGCTCACCGAGAAGATCCGCCGCAAGCCCTATTCCGTTATCCTCTTTGACGAGATGGAAAAGGCGCATCCGGACGTGCTGAATGTCCTGCTGCAGATCCTCGACGATGGCCGCATCACCGATGCGCAGGGCCGCGTGGTGAACTTTGAAAACACCGTAATCGTTATGACCTCCAACGCCGGCTCCGACCGCCGCGACGGCTCCGTGGGATTCGGCCGCTCGGTCTCCGAGCAGACCAAGGAGAAGGCGATGAAGGCGCTGTCCGAGTTCCTGCGCCCGGAATTTATCAACCGTGTGGATGAGATCGTCTGCTTCAACCGCCTGACCGAGGAGAATTTCCGCGGCATCGCGGCAATTATGCTGGGCGAGCTGAAGCAGTCGCTGGCTGAGCATGGCGTAGCGCTGACATGGGATGACCATGTGATCGATTATCTGGTCAAAAAGTCCTATTCTGTGACCTACGGCGCGCGCAACCTGCGCCGCACCATCCAGAGAGACATCGAGGACGGCGTGGCTGAGCGCATCATCGACAGCTACGAGCATCCCATTTCGCAGGTCAGCCTGACGGCGAACGACGATCAGGTCGAGATTTTGGCATTATAATAAATAGAAAGAGAGAGAAAACAATGGATACTGCACGCAAGACACCACGCGAGCGCATTGCGCTCGGCTTTCTCGGCGCACTCCTGTTCTCCCTCGCCGGAACGGCGGTCTATGTGTTCTTCTGCTATGAAGGCTATTACCCATGGCCTGCGGGCGGCGCTGCGCCGGTCGCAGCCATTCTGGGCTACGGCATTTTTTCCGGAAAAAAGGGCAGCGGCAAGGGCCTGATCGCGGCAGCCGTCTTTTCGGTGCTGGCGTTGCTGCTGGGCGCGTATCTGTCTCTCGTGATTGATCTGCACAACGCTTTGCAGGAGGAACATATGGCGGCCACGACCGGCCAGCTGTTCCTCCTGACGCTGGCGCTGCTCCTCGGCTATAATGCATGGGGATTTACGCTGGATGTGCTGGCGTGGCTCCCGTCGTTTGGCGTTTCGCTTGTCGTTTGCGCGGTTGTGATTTTTGGGCGCTTTTCCGCTTTGAGGAAAGAAAAGAAACGTGCGCTCGCCGCTGCGCAGGCTGTTCCGGCAGAGCCGCAGACCATGGAGGAACCGCCGCATGACGATCAAAGCGATCTTCTTTGACATCGACGGCACGCTCGTGCCGTTCCAAAGCGCCAAATGGCTGCCCTCGACCAAGCTGGCGCTCGAGCTGCTGCGCGAAAAGGGTATTCTGACCTTTGTCGCGACCGGCCGGTCGAAATATGAGATCCGCAACGAGCATCTGCTCGACGGTCTGCAATTTGACGGCTACTTGACCAATAACGGGCAGGACGCCTATGATGCATCTTGGTCGCAGATCTACGGAAAGCCGCTTGACCCGAATGACGTCGAGGCGCTGCTGAACTGGTCGGATCGCAGAAATTCGACCTGCTGGTTGGCCAATGCCGAGACGACCTGTATCAACCGAGATTCCGAGGAATACCGCACCGCCATGGGCGCAATCCACACGAACCTGCTGCCCGTGGGCGACCTGCACGAGATGAACAAGGGGCCGGTTTTCAAGCTGGTGCTCTTTGCGCCGCCCGAGGAAATGGACGAGCCAATCCGCCTCGCGCCGCACAGCCGAACGACGCAGTGGTTCAGTCTTGGCCACGATTTTGTCACGCTGGACGGGGGTAAGGATAACGCCGTGCGTGCGCTGCTTGCCCGCTACGGCATTGCGCCCGAGGAAGCCATGGCCTTCGGAGATTCCGAAAATGACGCGTCCATGCTGCGGGCGGTCGGCCTCGGCGTGGCCATGGGCAACGCGACGCCGGAGGCGCGTGAGGCTGCGCACTATGTGACGGACGATGCCGAGAATGACGGCATTTATCATGCGCTGAAGCATTTTGACATTATTTGAAGGGAGAAACCTATGGAAAATTTCAAGTTTTCAACGTTGGAATACAAGCGCCCCGATCTGGAGGCACGCCGTGCGCAGCTCGTTGCGTGGAAGGACGCTGCCGAGCACGCCGAGAGCTACGAGGCGCTGCGTGCGCTGCTTTTTGAGATCGACCGCGAGACCTGCGAGCTGTACACGCAGTGTTCCATTGCGAACATCCGTCACACACTTGATACGCGTGACGCGTTTTATGAAGCGGAGGTCGCCTATCTTGACGACACGCTGCCCACCATCGGCGGCGAGGAGGTCGCGCTGAGCGAGGCCATCGCGTCCAGCCCCTTCCGCCCGGACATCGAGAAGGAATTTGGCAAACAGTATTTCGTCTCCATGGATCTGCAAAAGAAGCTGTTCTGCGAGGCCAATATTCCGCTGCGCCAGCGGGAGAGCCGCCTGACCAACGAGTACCAGAAGATCATGGCCACGGCCGAGATTCCCTTCGACGGCAAGACGCTGAACCTCTACGGTGTGCAGAAATATTTCGAGCATCCCGACCGCGCGGTGCGTGCTGCCGCCGTCAAGGCATACTCCAAGTTTTACGAGGACAACGAGCCACGTCTGGAGGAGATCTGGGATGAGCTGATCCGCATCCGCAACCAGATGGGCAGGAACCTCGGCTATGAGAATTACATCCCCGTCGGCTATCTCGAGCAGAGCCGCACGGACTATGGCGAAAAGGAAGTTGCGTCCTTCCGTGAACAGGTGCGCACGGTCCTTGTGCCGCTGTGCCGGAAGCTCTATGACGCGCAGGCAAAGCGCCTCGGCCTTGATCATGTCATGTGGTACGACGAAAAGATGGTGTTCCCGGACGGCAACGCCGAGCCTGCAGGTGACGATGAATTTATGGTCAAGACCGCGCAGAGAATGTATCACGAGATCAGTCCGGAGACCGGCGAGTTCATCGATTTCATGATCGACCACGAGCTGATGGATCTGCAGAACAAGCCGGGCAAGGCCTCCACGGGCTATATGACCAGTCTGCCCAGTCTGAAGGCGCCCTTTGTGTTCTCCTGCTTCAACCACACAATCTTTGACATGCAAGTGCTGACGCACGAGCTGGGTCACGCCTTCGCAGGCTACATGGCCATGCGCAGCCAGCCAATCTCGGACTATTACAGCGAGTCGACCGACATCGCGGAAATCCACTCCATGTCCATGGAGCAGTTTGCCTATCCCTATGCCGAGTGGTTCTTCGGCGATCAGGCGGACAAGTTCCGTTTCGCGCATTTGCAGGAGGCCATTACCTTTGTGCCCTTCGGCGTGGCCGTGGACGAGTTCCAGCACATCTGCTATGCGCATCCCGAGCTGACGCCCAAGGAGCGGACGTATCAGTGGCATCTGCTGGAGGAAAAGTACATGCCGTGGCGCCGCTACGAGAATGATTTCTTTATGGAGCGCGGCGGCTATTGGTATCACAAGCTGCACATCTACCTCTATCCCTTCTACTACATCAACTATACGCTCACGACCATGGGCGCGATGGAGTTTAAGAAGAAGTATGCCGAGGACAAGCAGACCGCCTGGCAGGATTACCTCAAGCTCTGCAAGACCGGCGGCAGCCGCAGCTATCTGGAAACGCTGCGCTATGCGAACCTTGCAAATCCCTTCGAAGCTGGCTCTGTCGAGCGTGCCTGCGGGTATGCCGAGAAGATCCTGCTCGAGCAGATCGAAAAGCAGGAGCAGTAAGTGTATTACCATGCTTCGCCGCTGGGTGGTCTGCGGATTCTGAAACCGCGTGTGTCGAACCACGGCGTTCCATTGGTCTATTTTTCAAATAAGCGCGAAAACGTTCTGGTTTATCTGAGTAACGCCGTGGAAAGATTTTGCCGTGAGACGGGCTTCGTCCACGACGGTTCGTGGTATAAGTGGGCATCTTACGGCTTTCAAAAAGATGGCCGTCAGTGCATTGAGGAATACTATCCCGACGCACTGCGCGAGACCTACGAAGGTGTTTCGGGCTACATTTACCGGGCCGAGACAGTACCGCAGGCGGAAATGCAGCTCCGGATTCCGGATGCTGTGGCATCCTCCGAGGCAGTGCAGGTTGTGGACTGTGAATTTGTCCGCGATGCCTATGCCGAGATTCTGACAGCGGAAGCACAGGGCCTGCTTACTGTGCAGCGCTTTGCACAGATGACGCAACCGCAGCGCCGCTGGCTTGAGCGAACACTGCAAACAGAATATAAAAATGCAGAGAACCATCCGGATTACCGATACTTTCTGCAAAAGAAATTCGGAATCTAAAAAATCAGCACCGGAAAACCGGTGCTGATTTTTTTGTGGAAAGGAAACCAGCCAGTCAAGACGCAGCAAGCAAAGATGCAAAGTAATATTGCTGATTCCAATTCTACAAGGTTTAAAAGAGCCGCAGTTTTCTAACTGCGGCTCAATTATATTTCGCAGAGTTAGTCAATCTACGACACTTTCACTTCTTAAATTTACATGGAAATTATAGCACACCGGAGCGAAAAGTGCAAGAAGAAAACGCTAAATTTCAAATAAAATTTGAAAGCAGTCTCGATTCTTTGCTTCCGCCGAGGGTGTGGCACTGTTCCGGCGGCTTATTTGCAGTCGGCATGGCAGTCAAATTGACTGCGGATGCGCCCGCCTTATTCGGTACGGTACAATATAGGTTGTCCGCTGCGGACAATCAATCATTCGGAGGTTATTACAAATGCGCAAAGGCGAAAACATCTTCAAAAGAAAAGACGGACGCTGGGAGGCTCGATATATCAAGGGCTACGAGCTGTCTGGCAAGGCAAAGTACGGCTTTTGCTATGGCAAGAGCTATAAAGAAGCAAAGGAAAAGGTGACAAAGTGCAAGGTGGCGATGCTTACGGGGCAGGCAACACCGCAGAACGGCAACCGGCACCGCTTCGGCTTTTACTGCGACGAGTGGCTGCGGCTGCGGAAAAGCAAGGTCAGGGAGTCCACCTATATTAAATACCATACGGCGCTTGAGAAGCACATCAAGCCGAAGCTGGGCGGCTGCTTCCCGTCTGGCATTACGAGCGGCGTTGCGGATGACTTTGCACAGGAGCTGCTCTTTGAGGACGAGCTTGCCGTAAAAACCGTGCATGACATTCTGGTCGTGCTGCATGCGGCGGACAAAAAGGTCAAAATCAAGGTCTATATGCGCTCGCTCGGCGCGCAGGAGGGCTCGGAGGAGCTGCTCTCACACATGAATCTGACGGTCAGGCAGAACGGGAACTCCGTTCTGTTTGAAGCGCCCGCCAACGAGACCGCGCAGCTCACCGACTGGGTCTACCTCGGCACGGTTTACTCCGGCGGTAAGATCGATCTGGACGTGACCGTGAATGTCGATCCGGCGCTTGACAACCGCTTTCAGGATGCGATCGGCTACCTTGATTGGCAGTTCAGGGTGGAGGAGCTTCCCGTAAGCCCCGAAGACCCGAAGACGGGCGACGCATTTGACCCGATGCCGTGGGTTTTTGCGGCGGCGGGCAGCCTCGTGATGATTGCCGTGCTGGTTGCCGTTTTTAAAAGAAAAGCAAAAACGGACGGCGGCGCAGCGTGAGCTGCCGCCGTACCGTAGAAGCATAAAGAAAACACCGAGAGAAGTCCTTCACAGACCAATCTCGGTGTTTTTCTTTGCGCTGCAAGCAGCGCTGATTTTTTACGATCGGGACTATAAGCCGGGTTCTGTAATCGACAGCCATCTATCTCGACGCACCGTTGCCGGTACGCTCAAGCCACCTCCCGGAGACGGCCGGGCCGACCAATGTCTCCTCCGCGGTGTTGCTCCGAATAGAGTTTACAGCGCCGCGATGTTCCCATGCGGCGGGTGAGCTCTTACCTCGCCTTTCCACCCTTGCCTCGCAGGCTGCGCCAGCGAGGCGGTATATCTCTGTTGCACTTTTCCTGAAGTCGCCTTCGGCGGGCGTTACCCGTTATTCTTGCCCTGTGGAGCCCGGACTTTCCTCAT
>CAKUMO010000031.1 GCA_934667815.1 uncultured Oscillospiraceae bacterium | reverse complement strand
GTCGTTGATGGCCAGCTCGGACAGGCTCTTGCGGTTCATTTCGATGCCGGCCTTCTTCAGACCGTTCATGAAACGGGAGTAGTTCATGTCGTAGGGCTTCACGGCAGCGGAGATACGAGCGATCCACAGACGGCGGAAATCGCGCTTCTTCTGCTTGCGGCCAATGTAAGCATAAACGCCGGACTTTTTGACGGCCTGCTTGGCCATCTTAAAGTGGGTGGACTTGGAGCCCCAGTAGGACTTCGCCAGCTTCAGGACTTTATTTCTTCTCTTGCGCGTCATCATTGCGCCTTTAATTCTTGCCATGTTTGAATCCTCCTATCCGATTATTTGTACGGGATCATCTTTTTGATGCTCTCGACGTTGGTGACATCCGCGTAGGTCGTGCTTCTCAGGCGACGGCCGCGCTTGGTGTCCTTCTTGGTGAGGATATGGCTCTTGAAGGCGTGCGCTCTCTTGACCTTACCGGTCTTGGTGAGGTTGAATCTCTTCTTCGCACCGCTGTGGGTTTTGAGTTTCGGCATGATTGTTCTCCTTTGTAATTATTTTGCGTTCTTCGGTGACAGAAACAGGGACATATGTCTGCCGTCGAGCTTGGGACTCTTTTCAACGTTTGCGACTTCGGCGCATCCTTCGCCAAACCGGACCAAAAGCTGCTCACCGATCTCGGTGTGGGCCATCTCACGGCCGCGGAAGCGCACAGTGACCTTGACGCGATTGCCTTCCTTGAGGAACTTCATCGCGTTTCGCATCTTGACGTTCAGGTCGTTCGTGTCGATGCCGGGAGACATGCGGATCTCCTTGATCTCGACGACGCGCTGATTCTTCTTGGCTTCCTTTTCCTTCTTGAGCTGGTCGAAGCGGAACTTGCCGTAGTCCATGATCTTGCAGACCGGCGGGACGGCGTTCGGAGAGATCTTCACGAGATCAAGCTCCTGTTCCTCGGCCATGGCCAGCGCAGATTCGGACGAGACGATACCGAGCATGGTTCCGTCGGAAGCGATCAGGCGGACTTCCTTGTCGCGGATTTCTTCGTTGAGCTGATGATCTAATTTGCCGATGGTAAAGCACCTCCATTACAAATACAAAAAATGCGGATGCCGCAGCACCCGCACCGAACAAACCGCGCCCATGGCGCGCATTTTTTCGATTATCAGACCTCTTTGCCGAAGCGGGAGGTGAGGACGGGGCTGCCGACCTTCTTCGTTTTGCTGGATTATTCTAGCACCGCATGGGCAAATTGTCAAGCGTTTTTTGAGAAAAAATCTTGCAAATTTCCGGAAATATGATATGATTGCGGCAAAGGAATTCGCGTAAAGCAGAATTCCCGATCTCCAGATAAGACAAGATACGTTGCAAAAATCCGGACATTCGCGGGCACTTGCACGATTTTGATACATGCGGCCGAAAATGTCGGTTGCAAAATCTCCCGGCGCTGATAAAGTGGTAAGTAAGAAAAATGTCGAAACAGGGATTTTATTCCTGACAAGTGAAAGGATGAAACCATGGGAAAAACAGCTTTCCTGTTTTCCGGACAGGGTGCGCAGCATGTCGGCATGGGCAAGGAGCTTTATGGATCGTACGCCTCCGTGCGTGCGCTGTTCGATGCGGCGGAGGAATACCGCCCCGGCACGCTGCATCAGATGTTTGAGGGCGATGAGCAGACGCTCCAGCATACGGAAAACACTCAGCCTTGCCTGTACCTGGCGGACATCGCGGCGGCGCTGGCGCTGAAGGAATGCGGCCTTGTCCCCGAGGCGGTCGCGGGCTTCTCGCTGGGTGAGCTTCCGGCGCTGGCCTTCGCGGGCGCCTATGATGCGCTGACGGGCTTCCGCCTTGCCTGCGCCCGCGGCAGCTTTATGGCCGAGGCGGCCAGGGAGCATGATGCGACCATGGCTGCGGTGGTGAAGCTCTCGGATGAGACGGTCGAGCGCCTGTGCGCTGCCTATGAGCACGTCTATCCCGTCAACTACAACTGCGACGGACAGGTCGCGGTCGCGGGGGAACGCGCAGAGCTGGAGAAGTTCTATGACGATGTCGCCGCAGCAGGCGGCAGAAGCGTGCCTTTGAAGGTCAGCAGCGGTTTCCATTCGCCCTTTATGGACGGCGCGGCGCGAAACTTCCACGCGTATATCAGCAATGTTGCGTTCACAAAACCGGAAATCACGACTTACGCCAACCGCACGGCGGAGCCTTACGGTTCGGACGTGCGCACGCTGCTGTTTGAGCAGATCAACCACCCGGTGCGCTGGGCCAAGACCATGCAGGCGCTCGGGGCACAGGGCTTCGATACATTTATTGAGTGCGGCGCGGGCAGCGTTTTGCGCCGGCTTGCGCAGAAGAATCTGGCAGACTGCCGCGCTTACGCGGTGGAGACGCCGGACGGCATTGAAAAGCTGCGGGAGGCGGGAGTCCTATGATGATTCTTGAACTGCTGCGTGAGCGGGTGCAGGAGCATGCGCCGGAACCGGAAAAGAAGCCGGTACATAAGCCGGTCGTTTGCCCGGCCTGCCACACGGAGCATCCGTATGACGATATTTTACTGCACGCAAAGGTCTGCCCGACGTGCAGCAAATATCTGCGCATGACCGCGCGGGAACGTATCGCGCAAATCTTCGATCCGGACAGCTTTCAGGAGATCGCAAAGGACCTGACGAGCGTCGATTTTCTGCAATTCCCGGGCTACGCCGAAAAGTTGGAAAAAACCAGAGAGGCTACGGGGGAGCAGGAGGCGGTGCTGTGCGGCACGGCGTCCATCGGCGGTGTGATGTGCGCGACCTTTGTGATGGATTCCAGCTTTTTCATGGCCTCCATGGGTTCCGTGGTGGGCGAGAAGATCACGCGGCTTTTCGAGCTGGCGCTTGCGCAGCATCTGCCCGTCATCGGCTTCACGGCCTCGGGCGGCGCAAGAATGCAGGAGGGCGTGGTGTCCCTGATGCAGATGGCCAAGTGCTCCGGCGCGGTTAAGCGCCACAGTGAAGCCGGGCTTTTGTACATCGCCGTTCTGACCGACCCCACGACGGGCGGCGTGACGGCTTCCTTCGCGATGCAGGCGGACGTGATTCTGGCTGAGCCGAATGCGCTGGTCGGCTTTGCAGGCCGCCGTGTCGTCGAGCAGACGACCGGATCCCAGCTTCCCGGGAATTTCCAGAAGGCGGAATTCCTGCGGGAGCACGGCTTTGTGGATGCGGTCGTTGAACGCAGGCTTCTGCCCGAGACACTCGGCAAGCTCCTGCGGCTGCATGGAGGTGAATGGACATGACCACGGCTTATGAACGCCTGAAAACGGCCAGAAACAATGCCCGTCCCACGGGCCGCGCCTATATCAACGCGCTGTTTTCCGACCGGCTCGATCTCTGCGGTGACAGACGCTTCGGTGAAGACCCGGCGATTCAGGCGGGCATCGGGACGCTGCAAGGCCGTCCCGTGACCTATATTGCGATCGACAAGGGCATCGATCTGGAGTCGCGCATGAACAATCACTTCGGCTGTCCCATGCCCGAGGGCTACCGCAAGGCGCTGCGCCTGATGAAGCAGGCGGAGAAATTTCACCGCCCGGTTATCTGCTTCGTTGATACCCTGGGCGCTTACTGCGGCGCGGAGGCCGAGGAGCGCGGACAGGGCGAGGCGATTGCGGAAAATATTCTGGAAATGATGGGTCTGCGCACGCCGGTGATCTCCGTGGTCATCGGTGAGGGCGGCAGCGGTGGCGCTCTGGCGCTGGCGGCAGCCAACCGCGTGTATATGCTGGAAAATGCGGTCTATTCCGTCGTTTCGCCGGAGGGCTGCGCGAGCATCCTCTGGAAGGATGCCGGACGTGCACCCGACGCTGCCGAATGTCTGCACATCACGGCGGAGGACATGCTGCAGCTTCAGGTGGCCGAACGGATCATCCCCGAAAACTTCGAGGACTTTTCCGGTATGTGCGCGGCGCTGGCCGTGGAACTTTCCATGGATCTGCAGGAGCTTTGCCGCCTGACGCCGGCCGAGCTTCTCGAGCAGCGCTATCGCCGCTTCCGCCGCATCGGTGTCTATGAGGAAAACGGTTGCGTTATCCGCTTCACAGAGGTATAATAACAAGAGACAAATTCAGAAAGGAATAATGAAAAATGAACGAACAAATTGCTGAAAAGATCAAGGAAATGATCCATGAAAACCTGCGCATCCCCGAGGATATGCTCGACTACGATGCAGAGCTGTTCGGCGGCGACATCGGACTGGACTCCGTAGACTCTCTGGAGATCATCTCCGGTATTGACGAGCTGTTCGGCGTGGATATGACCGGCGCTGACCGCGAGCACTTCCAGACCATCAACGCGCTGGCAGCCTATGTCGCTGCAAACATGGAACAATGAGCCGTTATGTTATCACCGGCCTCGGCCTGATCTGCGCTGCGGGCAATGACGTTCCGACCTGCTGGGACAATATCCGCAAGGGCGTGAGCGGCATCCGCGAGGTCGAGAGCGTTTCCACAGAGGGCTGCGTTTCCCATGTCGGCGCCGAGGTGCACTGCGATACGCTGCCCGCACCGCAGTATGACCGCTCGGTGCGCCTGTGCCTGAAGGCCGCGCAGGAGGCCGTGCAGGACAGCAAGCTCCCGCAGAGCGACCTGCATGATGCGGGCGTTGTCCTCGGCAGCTGCGTCGGCGGTGCCGCAAGCATCGATCACTATTATTCCGGCCTGCTGAGGGGCGAGGAGCACAAGGCGGACATTCTCAAAATGTCCGCTTCGTCCATCGCCTGTGACGTAGCGCACGAGCTGGGCGCATCCGGCGAGACGGCCAACATCGTCAACGCCTGCGCAGCGGGCACGATGAGTGTGGCCTACGCCTGCGATCTGATCCGCGCGGGTAAGGGAAAGGTCTATCTTGCCGGCGGTACGGATGCATTTTCGTCTCTGGCCTATTCCGGCTTTAACGCGTTGCATGCGCTGTCTGCGGAGGCCTGCTCTCCGTTGAACCACAGCAACGGCATTACGCTGGGCGAAGGCTCGGGCGTCGTGGTCGTGGAGGAATACGAGCACGCGGTCGCGCGTGGCGCAAAGATCTATTGCGAGGTTGCGGGCTACGGTGTCAGCTCCGATGCCTTCCACATCACCGCGCCGCAGCCGGAGGGCGAGGGCCAGATGGCTGCGCTTCGCCGCGCTATGGAAAACGGTAAGGTCGCGCCTGCCGAGATCGGCTATATCAATGCCCACGGCACCGGTACGAAGAAAAACGACGCGGCGGAATTTCTGTCGCTGCACAAGCTGTTCGAGGGCTGCACGCCGTCCGTCAGCTCGACAAAGTCCATGACGGGCCACTGCCTCGGAGCGGCTGGCGCGGTGGAGGCCGTCCTGAGCGTCAAGGCACTCACCGAGGACACCGTCCTTCCCACGACCAACTATGCGCCCGAGGATCTTCCCGCGCTTGCGGAGAAGGCCGGCCAGCTTGATTGCGTCGTGAATGTCGGCAGAAAAAAGGAAATGCAGAACGTCATGTCCAACTCCTTTGCCTTCGGCGGCACAAACGCGAGCATTATTTTCAGCAAGAACGAACACAATGCACCCGCTTATGCAAAAGAACCCATCGCCGTGACGGGCTTCGGTAAACTCGCCGGCCCGTCCGTCGAGCTGACGGCAGAGGGCTTCAATGCACGCGGTGTGAAGCTGGGTTTCTATCGTAAGCTCGACCGCTTCAGCCAGATGCAGGTGCTCAGCGGCGTGGATGCCCTGCGCGATGCAGGCTTCGAGATCACGCCGGAGAACGCCTCCATGGTCGGCAGCGTCATCGGCACGGCGGACGGCCCCATGGCCGAGATCTCCGCATTCCAGAAGACGGTCTGTGAGAAGGGACCGGCGGCGGGCAGCGCATTCAGCTTCCCCAATACGGTCTACAATGCCGCAGGCGGCCATCTTTCCATCTTTACCGGGCTGAAGGGCTACTGCGCCACCATTGCAAACGGCGCACAGGCGGGCTTGCAGGCGGTCACGACGGCCTGCATGATGCTGCAAAACGGCACGGCGGTTGTCATCCTGACCTCCGGCACCGACGAGACCTCCGAGAATATTGCTGCCCTCTATGCCGCGCTCGGCAAGGCCGAGAATCTGGCCGAGGGCAGCGTGACGGCAGTCCTTGAAACACAGGCGCACGCAAAGGCGCGCGGCGCGCGGGTGTATGCCAACGTCCTCGGCAGCGCTTCCCTGCACGAGCCGGCGGCCTACGGCTCGGAATCCACGCAGAAGCTGCTGGGCCGCACGCTGCGCGAAGCCTGCGCCGACGCGGGTGTGGAGGAAGCGAAGCTCGGCAAAATTTTCTATGCTGCGACGGACGCGGCACAGGACGTGACCGCGCAGATCGGCAACAGCCGCGCCTGCGCAGCGGCCTACGCGCTGGAAAAGGCGGTTCAGGCAGTTGCACAGGGCGAGTGCCAGTACGCCGCCGCCGTTGCGGGCGGCTGGACGGGCTGCGCCAGCGCCGTCATCGTCGGGAGGGCAAACGCATGAGTGTTGCAATCGTAACGGGCGCGTCACGCGGCATCGGTAAGGCCTGCGCCGTGGCGCTGGCCAAGCGCGGCTATGACGTCGCCGTCAACTATGTTTCCAATGAAGCCGCCGCGCAGGCGGTCGTACAGGAGCTGGAGAGCTTCGGCGTGCGCGCGCTGGCAGTGAAGGCCGATACCTCTGACCTGCCCTCCGTCAAGGACATGTTCCGCACGGTTGTGCGTGAGCTGGGCGGCGTAGACGTGCTGGTCAACAACGCGGGCGTCGTGGACGACCGCTTCCTCCTGATGCTCACCGAGGATTCGCTCACGCGCAGCCTCGACATCAACATCAAGGGTTATTTCCACTGCGCACAGCAGGCTGCGCTGAAGATGATGCGCAAGAAATCCGGCGTTATCGTCAATATTTCCTCTGTCAGCTCCATTATGGCCATCCCCGGCCAGAGCGTTTACAGCGCGACCAAGGGTGCGGTCAATGCGCTCACGGCTACGCTGGCCAAGGAGCTTGCGCCCTATGGCATTCGCGTCAATGCGGTCGCACCCGGCTTTGTCGAGACGGAAATGCTCGACCACATTCCCGCAGAGCAGAAAGAGGGCTATCTCAAGGCCGTGCCCATGGGGCGCTTTGCCGCTCCGAGCGAGGTCGCGGACGCCGTCTGCACGCTCTGTCAGCCGGAGCTTTCCTATCTGACCGGGCAGACGCTCGTGCTGGACGGAGGGCTGAGCCTATGAACCTTTTGGAAATCAACGCCCGCATCCGCCAGCGCCCGCCCTTCCAGATGATCGAGCGGGTCACGGCGCTTGAGCCGGGCAAGTCCGCCACGGGCATCAAATGCGTTTCCGTCAACGAGCCGTATTTTCAGGGTCATATGCCGGGACTGCCCATTATGCCGGGCGTTTTGCTCATCGAGAGCGCGGCGCAGCTCTGCTCGCTTGTCATCGAGGCCGACGGCAGCGACGAAAACAAGGTTTATGTGCTCTTAAAGGTGCGCGATTTCAAGTTTGTCAAGCCGGTCATTCCCGGCGACCGTCTGGAGCTGCACGCTGAGCTTCTGCGCGGCGGTGCGGGCGTTTACAGCTTTGCAGTGGACATCCAGTGTGACGGTCAGACGCGTGCCAAGGGTGAATTGATGTTCACCGCAGTCGCACAGAATTCCATCTACGGAGAGACGCAATGAGACTCCTCGTTCTGGATGCCAGCCCCAGAGGGGAAAACAGCCATACCCGCGTGCTGACGACCGCGTTTCTTTCCGGTTTTCCGGAGGGTACGCAGGTCGAGACCTTGGAGCTGTCGCGTCTGAATTTGCATCCCTGCCTCGGCTGCCTCTGCTGCTGGACGAAAACGCCCGGCTGCTGTGTGCAGCGCGACGATATGGAGCGTGTCTATGCGGCCATTGAACGCGCAGACGTGATTGTCGAGAGCTTTCCCCTGTATTTTTATGGCATTCCGGGGACGCTCAAGACCCTGACGGATCGCTGCCTGCCCTATACCAAAGCCTACGGCTGGAGCGGGCAGGCGCAGCATGAGCTGCGCGACCCGAAGATGCTCCAAAAGCGTCTGGTGCTGCTTTCCACCTGCTGGCACACCGGTATCGAGCGGAATTATGCCGCCGTGCGTGCGGAGTATGATCTGATTTGCGACGGACGATATGATGCGATTTTCTGCCCGCAGGGAGAGCTGTTTGTCATTGACGCCTGCAAGCGGCAGAAGGATGCCTATCTTGCCGATGTGCGTCTTGCCGGGCAGAATGTTGCACAGGGGCGGCGCATCGCGTCCGAAATACAGGAGCGGCTGAACCGGCCGATCCTGTCAGACGCGACCTTTGAGCGCATCACGCGTCCGCACTGGCAGATCGTCGAATAGGGAGGAAATACCCATGAAACGTTATATTTTGATCGCGCTTGCCACAGCGCTCATTCTGCTCTGCGCCTGTTCCAAGACACCGGAGCCGACTGAGCCTGCGTCCGAAGCGCCGTCCGCTCAGCCGACTGAGAGCGAGCTGCCGACGACTCCGCCTTCCGGGAGCAGTGAGGCTTCGGAATCACAGGCTGAGCCGGAGATTCGTTTTGAGCTGACGGATCAGCGACTGAATGTCTATCGCAACCGCGCCGAAGAAATTTGGGCGCAGGTCATTGCCGAGGTGAAGAATACCGGCGACACGCCCATGCTGCTGGAGGATGCGCCCATGCGCGTCTGCAATGCCGAGGGCAAGTCTCTTGCGGCAGACGAGACGGTCGAGGCTTTCCCGCAGATTGTCCAGCCGGGCGAGACGGGATACTATTACGTCGAGACCTATCTGGATACCGATTCGACCGACGGCCTGACGCTGGAATTGGAACCGAAAGCGGTGGCCGCCGCTGAGGCAGCCGTGAACTATACGATCGTTGATTCCGTGCTTTCGGATTCCCGTTACGGCGGGCTGGAACTGGTCGCGACTGTGCGCAACTTTACCGAGCAGGACAGTAAGCACTTCTGTATTGCGGCGCTGCTGCTGGACGCGGACGGGCATCTGATCGGCATGCTATCGGATGTACCCTTCCAGACGATCCCCGCAGGCTCGAGCAGCCTGTTTGAATTGAGCAGCTACATGCTGCCGGAGTCGCTCAAATCTGCCGATGTGGCCGAAACGCGCGTGCTGGCATATGAGCTGATGGATTCATAAAAAACAAATTCAGATTTTGCATTTTTGACAAGCTGTAAAACAAACCCGAACGAGATTTTGCCTCGTTCGGGTTTGTTTTTGCAAAAAATCAATTGGCAGCCCTGCGGAAAAAGCTCCGAAATTCCTCCGGCGTTCCGGTGGTAAAACCGGCCTTTTCCAATAGAATGACGCTTTTTTGTCTTTTCAAAAGGAAAAGCTCGTCGCTTTCAAGCAGCCGGACGTAGTCAGACCGTTTGAAACGGTGCAGCGAACGCTGCTGCAGGTTTTCCACGGTAAACTGGTCGGGATAGACGCGCACAACTGTTTTTGCGGGCTCGCGATAGAGCTTGATATAATCGGAGTAGGTTTTTTCTGCGAATTTGTTCGGAACGCTCTGAAAGCGATAGATCGCCAGCGCAATGCAGGCAAAGCCAAACGCGGCGGCGAAGAAATAGGCGCCGGATTGCCGCTGGAGCAGAACAAAGAGCGCGAAGCCGAGCGCCGCGGCCGAAAGCACGAGCGCATGAACGATGAGCTTTGTGCGCATGAGACGCGCACAGGCCTGACGCAGCAGGGGCTTGGTCTGCACCGTGGTGCATTCAAAAATCGGTTTCATGGAGGCCTCCTATCCGTGGTGCGGAAGATCGGGACGGCTCAGCTCGCGGTCCGTCCTGAGCCAGACAGCAAGCGCACAGGCAAATGCGAGAAGGTCGGAGCAGGGCTGTGCAAACAAAATACCCGTGCGGCCGAGAAAATGTGAAAGCAGCAGAACGGCCGGAATGAAAAACAGTCCGGTGCGCGCGACAGCCAAAAATGTGCCGGAAAAAGCCTTTCCCATGGTCTGCACCATCATATTTGTCAGGATCAAAAATGCGAGCAGGGGATAGGTGAGGCATTGATAGCGCAGCGCGGGAACGCCGTAGGTCAGAACCTCCGAGCCGGAATTTTGCCCGCGAAAGACAGAGATGAGCTGCTCCGAGAAAATCAGACCCACTGCCGCGCAGGCGACGCACACGCCCAGGGCCAGCAGCACCGTGAAACGGAAGGCCTTGCGCACGCGCCGGTATTGTCCCGCGCCGTAGTTCATGCCGCAGACGGGCTGAAAGCCCTGCCCGAGTCCGGTCGGGAGCGCAACGGCAGTGTTCATGATGCGGCTGACGACCGACATGGCTGCAACAATGCCAATGCCGAAAGGCTTAGCCACGAGGTTCAGAACGGCGAGAGAGACGCTGGCAAAGCCCTGACGGAACAGAGAGGGCAGACCGCCCGCATTGATATGACGAAAGTGCGCCCGCGTCATTTTCGGCACACGGATGCGCAGCGGAATATTCCCGCGCGTTTTCGACTGGAAAAACAGAACAAAAAAGCCGACGACCTGTGAGAGTACGGTCGCCCACGCCGCACCAGCGATTTCAAGACCGAAGCCCCACGGTAAAATGAAGATCGGGTCGAGAATGACATTCAGAACCGCGCCGACGCAAATGCCGAGCATGGAGCTGAACGCGTTCCCCTGAAAGCGATACTGACAGTTGAGCGTCAGCGAGCTGACGATAAAGGGTGTTCCGAGCAGGATAATACCGCAGTAGGTTTTTGTCTCCGTGAGAATTTCTGTGGGTGCGCCGAGGATGCGGCAGAGCGGCGTCAGAAAAATCAGACCGACCACGGCAATCAGTGTTCCGCAGAGGAAAGAGTAGGAAAAGCCGATCTCGGCCATTTCCCGTGCGTCGTGGCTATCGCCGGAGCCGAGCGCGCGGGAAATATAGTTTCCGGAGCCTTGCCCGAAGTAATAACCTACCGCCTGTGTGAAGCACACGAGGGAATATACAATGCCCACCGCAGCAATCGCGCCGTCGCTCAGCTTGCTGACAAAAAAAGTGTCGGCAAGGTTATAAAGCGAGGAAATCAGCATGGTGATGATCGTCGGCACGGCCAGACGGCAGATCAAACCGCCGACCGGCTGCTCAACGATACGGTGCAGCTTTTCCTCCTGCAATGCTTTTTGCCTGTCCTCGGAAATCATTTGTTTCTCCTATTGATTCTCCTGAATTTCAAAATCGATCACGGCCTTGCGCTCCCTGACAAGCTCGCAGAAGGCACGGGAATCCGGATCGTGGTGCGCGGGAGAAGCCTGAAACTCTGCCAGAGCCTCCAAAGAATCGAAGTCCATCGCGGTGGCAGCCTCGTAGAGATCCTTACCCTGCTTTATGCCCTTGTAGAAGGAAAAACGGCGAATCAGCGGCATTTCCTCGACCATGCGCTGGCAGTTGCGGTAAATTTGCGCAAGGTTTTGCGCGAGAACCTCCGGAGCTGCCGCCTCCGGCTTGAGCTTCCAAAGCACAACGTGGCGAATCATGCGTTTGCCTCCTTGCTGCGCAGCGCGGCAAAATAGCGCACGACGTCACGGTAATCCTCGGGGATCGTTTCCCCGAAATGCTCTCTTACACCGCTGGCTGCCGACCACATCAGCTTGTTGCAGGCGGCACGCGACATGGTGGAATCAAAGCCCTCGTCATCGAGCATATCGGCCACTGCGCCGACCTCCCTGGCACGGCGGTAGGCATGAATCACATCGGTTGTGACCATGCGCTCAAACATGGGCGCAAATGGTTCGCGCTCGAGCATTTCCCTGATGGAGCCGTAAACCTCGTCCAAAACGCCGTAATGATAGGCAGAGGCAAAGGTTTCCAGCAGCAGCGCCTCCAGCCCCTTGGTGAAGATGCTGCGCAGGATCTTCAGGCTGGAGGCCTGCCCAACCTCTGCGCCGACATTGCGCATGTTCATGCCGTAGCCGTTGAGCACGTCCGCGACGTAGCCGGCCTGACCGCCGGACAGTGCGACCGGAATTCGGTGCCAGCCGTTCATGGGCGAGTCCATGATGCCACCGTCAACGAAGTGCGCACCCTTAGCTTCCACAAGCGCCTGAATTTCCTTCTTGATTTTCGGAACGGCAGAGTTGACGTCTACATAATACTGCCCGGGGCGCAGCCATGGAAGATAATCCTTTGCCGTTTCGATCGCCTCGGCGCAGCTTGTCGCGGCGATAAGAATATCGGAGCCGTCTACGAGCGCCTGCTTGCTTTCAGCGAGCTTTACACCGCATTGCACGCAGCGCTCCTGCTTTTCCTGAAAGCCGGACTGTCCCAGCTTCAAATCATAGCCCAGCACATCCGCGCCGCCGTCTCTTGCGATACCGCCGGAGAAACGGCTGCCGACATCTCCGAGACCGATAAATCCAATTACCATAATAGAGTCCTTTCTCCCGGCTGTCAAGCCTGCCGGGAACTTTTTTGGTAGTTTTCCAGATAACGCACCACCGCGCGATAGTCCGTCGGGATATGTGCAGCGAATGCCTGCTTCATGCCGCTGTTCGCCGACCAGTAGAGCTTTTTTGCGGCGGCGCGGGACATTGTGGGATCCAAATTGTCTGTTTCGAGCACCTGCGCCATGCTTTCAATTTCTCTGGCACGGCGCAGCGCGTGAACTGTGTCCGTTGCGACCATGCGCTCAAACATCGGCGCGACGGCCTCCCGCGCGAACATATCCAGCAGTGCCTGCTGGTGCAGCGGGCTTGCCAGAAATTCTTCCAGATCTTCGCGCGTGGCAAATTCCAGAATGTTGACCATGTCATAATTCTGACCGCCGCATTTGAACCCGCGGTGAAATTCCGTGTGCAGCAGCTTCGGGAATTTGTCCTTCAGAGCAAGTCCCTGCTGCTTTGAAAGCTCGTAATTTGTCTCTTTGTCGTTACCCCAGGCGAAATCCCTGAGCTTCCACATTGTGATATGTCTTACCATGACCTGTCCTTTCTTCACGGAGGACTTCCGCCCCGTTGCAGAGCGGAAGTCCTGATTTTATCGTCCCAAGAAACCGCCGTCTACGGGAATGGTGCAGCCGGAAACGTAGGCTGCGGCCTCGCTTGCGAGGAAAACCGCGGGACCTTTGAAATCCTCCGGGTTTCCCCACCGGCCGGCGGGAATGCGTGAGAGAATTTCGGCGTTGCGTGTTTCGTTTTCGCGGACGGCCGTCGTCATTTTGGTTGCGATCCAGCCGGGCGCAAGTGCGTTGACGCAGATGCCGTACTGCGCCCACTCGTTTGACAGTGCCTTGGTCAGACCGACGACGGCGTGCTTCGAGGCCGAGTAGCCCGGCACGAGAATGCCGCCAAAGTAGGAATTCATCGAGGCGATGTTGATGATGCGTCCGGGAATTTTCTGCGCGACCATGTGCTGCGCGACGGCCTGAGAGAGATAATAGGGAATTTTGGCGTTGACGTTCATCACGCTGTCCCACTTTTCCTCCGGATGTGTCAGTGCGGGTTCGCGGTAGATCTGACCGGCGGCGTTGACGAGAATGTCAATCTGCCCGAAGGCATCCAGCGCGGCCTTGACGATGACAGGAACGGCATCCATGCGCGTCATATCGGCACAGACGGCGACGCATTTGCGGCCGAGCGTCTGCACGCGTTCCGGTGTCTGACCGGGCGCGGAATGATAGACGGCGACGATGTCGGCGCCTGCTTCTGCAAGCCCCAGTGCAATGCCCTGACCGATGCCGGAGCCGGAACCGGTGACGATGGCGACCTTGCCCTTGAGGGAAAACAGCTCGTTCATGCGCGGCCTCCGTGCCCCAAGGCCTTGCTGGGATACTCATTGCATAGCGGCGTCAGCGAGGGAGCGGGGAAGTCCTTGGGCGTATGGGCAAGCAGCTTGTCCACATCGATGTCAATGCCGAGACCCGGCTCGGTCGGCACCTCCAGATAAGACACATGCTTTCATGCTTGTACTCCTTTTATACCTTGTCAAGACTGCGCTTTTCGGCGCTTTCCGCTTTTTTGGCGGCCTCGTGCGCATATTTGCAGGCGACGAAATGTCCTGGCGCGGCCTCCGTCAGCTCCGGCGTGACGCCGTTGAAGCAATCCTCGCAGGCCATCCAGCAGCGCGGCGCAAAGCGGCAGCCGGGCTTGGGATCGACGGGGCTGGGCACGTCGCCCTTCAAAACGATACGCGAGACCTTGGATTCCAGATTGATACGCGGAACGGCGGACAGGAGCGCAATGGAGTAGGGGTGCATGGTGTTGCTGAACAGCTCGTCCGTTTCGGCCATTTCCACGATCTGACCGAGGTACATGACCGCAATGCGGTCGGAAATGTGCCGAACGACGGAAAGGTCGTGGGAGACAAAGAGATAGGACAAATTGCGCTGTTTTTTCATGTCGATGAGCAGGTTGATGATCCGCGCCTGAATCGAAACGTCCAGAGAAGAAACCGGTTCGTCGCAGACAATGAATTCCGGCTCCAGTGACAGCGCACGGGCAATGCCGACGACCTGCCGCATACCGCCGTCCAGCTCGTGCGGATAGTGGTCGAGCAGATTGCGCGGGATGCTCACGCTGTCGCACAGCGCAAGCACCTTTTCGTCAAGATTCTGTCCCGCAAAATAGTCGGAGGCATGAATCTCAAACGGCTCGCGCAGGATGGCGCGCACGGTCTTGCGCGGATTCAGTGAGGAATAGGGATCCTGAAAGATGATTTGCATTTTGCGGCAGTATTCGCGCTGCTCCTTCTTGGAAAGGGAGAAAATATCCGTGCCGCGGAACAGCAGCTTGCCGTCCGTCTGCGGCAAAAGACGCATAACGACATTGCCGACGGTGCTCTTGCCGCAGCCGGATTCTCCGACCAGACCGAGCGTCTCGCCCTCGTAGACGGTAAAGCTGACGTCGTCAACCGCGTGCAGCTTCTTCTTGCGTGGGAGATTAAAATATTTTTTCAGATGTACCGCTTCGAGAAGCGGTTCTTTTTTGATTTGCTTATCCATTGCTGCACCGTCCTTCCGCATTGAAGCAGGCTACATAGTGGTCGTCGCTGATTTTGCACATTGCGGGCTGCTCGCTGCCGCATTTGCCGCATGTTTCCTCACAGCGGGGATGAAAGAAGCAGCCGCTCGGAAGATTTTGAGAGTCGGCCATTTTGCCGGGGATTGCGACCAGACGCTCGCGCGGCCCCTCCAGATTCGGCAGTGCGCCGAGAAGTCCGCGCGTATAAGGGTGCAGCGGGTCGCGGAAAACCGACGCAACGGTGCCGTATTCGATGATGCGACCGGCATACATGACGGCTACTTTCTGGCAAAGCTCAGAGATGATGCCGAGGTTGTGCGTAATCATCAGCAGGGAGGTGCTGTGCCTGGTTTGCAGCTCCTTCATCAGCTCGAGGATTTGCGCCTGAATGGTCACGTCCAGCGCGGTCGTCGGCTCGTCGGCAATCAGAAGCTCCGGACTGCACGCGATGGGGCTGCGCTACCCGGACGACATTGCGCTTCTGGGCTATGCGCTGGAGGACGACGTGCTTTCCGCGACCTCGCGTCTGTCCGTGATCTCCTATCCTCTGGAGGAAATGTGCAACACGGCGCTGTCGCTCCTGATGGCGCGGATTGCAGGAGAGCCGAACCTGCCGGAACCGCCGGTCATGAAGCAAATTCCGGCCTCGCTCATCATCCGAGATTCGACAATCCTACGCCTCTGAATCTGAATACGAAAGAAACATGCAGGTGACGACTGTCACCTGCATGTTTCAGACTGTCAAAAAACCTATCCAGCCGAAAGCTTCGGAGGGAAGGATAGTGTGAAAGGGAACCGACAGGGTTCCCTTTCACGTTCAATAACCCGCCGCAGCGGCCAAAATTGCAAAATACTAAATACAAAATTTAGATTTTGCAATTTTGCAGGCAGCTTGTCAAAAAAGTCCGAAGGGACTTTTTTGACAAGCTGGAACACGCAGGTGATGACTGTCACCAGCATGTTCCTATGGAAGCCTAGAAATATCTCGCGCAAAAAGAGGCGGCGAGGAAGCCTGTCACGTCCGCAATCAGGGCGGCGGGAATGGTATAGCGTGTTTTTTTAACGCCGGCGGCACCGAAGTATACCGAAATGGTGTAGAACGTCGTTTCCGTGCTGCCGAGCATCACAGCGGCCGTGCGGCCAATAAGGGAATCAGGGCCATGTACGGCCATCAGGTCCGCGCCAACGGCCAGAGCTGCGCTGCCGGAGATCGGCCGCAGCAGCACGAGCGGGAGCGTCTCGGCGGGAATGCCCACGGCCGCGGCCACGGGCGAGAGCCATTTGGTGAGCAGCTCGATTGCGCCGGATGCGCGCAGCATGTGCACCGCTGTCAGCAGCACCACGAGCGCCGGAACGATGGTCACGAGCAGCTTGAGTCCGTCCAGCCCTCCTTCCAACAGTGCACCGTAAACATCCTGCCGCTTGGCCAGAGCGGCGCAGGCAGTCACAATCATTAAGCCGGGGATCAGAAGGTCAAGCATGGCTGAGCCTCCGGAAAAGCCCCGCCGCCAGCAGCCCTGCCGTCACGCTGAGCGCTGATGTTATCCAGACCGCAGGCAGGATGTCAAAGGGCGCGGCTGCGCCCAGCGAAGCACGCACTGCCGCGACCGTGGTTGGCAGGAGCTGAATAGACGCCGTGTTCATCACGATGAGGCGGCACATCTCGTCCGTAGCCGTGTGCGAGTGCGACAGCGTCTGCATCCGTTTGACGGCGGCGATGCCCATGGGTGTGGCTGCGTTGCCCAGACCGAGGAGATTTGCCGAAACATTGGCGCAGAGATAGCCCATGGCCTGCTCGTCACGGCTGGCCTGCGGGAACAGTCGACGAAAAACCGGTCGTAGGAGCTTTGCCAGCGTGTGCAGAAAGCCTGCTTTTTCCATGAGCTTTGCCAATCCGCTCCAGAGACACAGTGCACCCGCCAGCGAAAATGCCAGCCTGACCGCCGCCTCCGCGCCCTCCATCAGCGCAGGCGAAAGTACGCCCAGTCTGCCGGTCAGTGCTGCCGCAGCCGTTGCCAACGCGACCAGAAGCGCCCAGATCACGCCCATTACCATTGGACATCCCTCCCCGAAGGAACTCTATGTGCAAGCTCGGAACAATATGACTATTGACAAGTAAGAACTATTTGCTATAATTAAGTCAGCACTGAAAAGGGGGAATCACTGTGGGTAACGGAAGTATTCGTCGGGTGGATGAGCTGGGACGCGTCGTGCTTCCCATAGAGATGCGCCGCGCACTGGACATCGGCGAACGCGATCTGGTCGAAGTTGCCATGGAGGGTGAACGGATCGTCATTAAGAAAACAACGGCGAAATGTATCTTTTGCGGGCGGGACCGCGAGCTGCTCTCGTTTCGCGGGCGCTGTATCTGCGAGCTCTGCCGTGCTGCACTGTGCGAGGAAGAAGATTGACTTTTTTGCTCGGATTTGGTATGCTAAATGGGGAGGGTTCTGTCCGTTTCGTCGCCTCCCAAAACCGAAGGAGGCTGCCAAATGAGCTACGCAGATACCGTATACATTGAAACATGCCGGAAAATTCTCTCCGAGGGCGTCTGGGACACCGACCGCGAGGTGCGTCCGCACTGGTCGGACGGCACACCCGCGCACACGGTCAAGTGCTTCGGCATTGTTAACCGATATGACCTGAAAAAAGAATTTCCCATCATGACGCTGCGCCGGACGTATTACCGCTCCTGCATCGATGAGCTGCTGTGGATCTGGCAGAAAAAGTCCAACAACGTCCACGAGCTTGGCAGCCACATTTGGGACAGTTGGGCGGATGAGAACGGCTCCATCGGCAAGGCCTATGGTTATCAGCTCGGCGTGAAGCATCAATATCCCGAGGGGATGTTCGATCAGGTCGATCGTGTGCTGTATGACCTGAAGCAGAATCCTGCCAGCCGCAGGATCCTGACCAATCTTTATAATTTCAGCGATCTGCACGAGATGGCGCTCTATCCCTGTGCTTATTCCATGACCTTTAACGTCAGCGGGAACACGCTCAACGCGATTCTGAACCAGCGTTCGCAGGATATGCTGACCGCCAACAATTGGAACGTGACGCAGTACGCCGTGCTGGTGCATATGCTCGCGCAGGTGTCCGGCCTCGAGGCGGGAGAGTTGGTGCATGTGATCGCCGACTGCCATATCTATGACCGCCATGTGCCGCTTGTGGAAAAGCTGCTGGGGAAAGAGCCGCTGCCGGCACCGAAATTTTATGTAAATCCGGAAGTCAAGGATTTCTACCGCTTTACCGTGGATGATTTCCGCTTTGAGAACTACCGTTTCCATGAATTTCGGGAGAAAATCCCCGTGGCGATCTGAGACGCGTATGGAAGCAATTGTGAATGTGACGCCCGATTGGGGTATTGGCTTTGAAAACAGGCTGCTGGTTGCGATTCCTGAAGATCTGAGACGCTTTCGCGCGTTGACGACGGGGAAAACGGTCATCCTGGGCCGCAAGACACTTGAAACCTTTCCCGGCGGGAAACCGCTGAAAAACCGCCGGAATCTCGTGCTTTCCGCTGACCCGACGTTTCATCCGGAGGGAGCAGAGACGGTGCGCAGCAGGGAAGAACTGTTCGCGCTTTTGCGAACACTGGATACGCAGACGCTTTGCGTCATCGGCGGCGAGAGCGTCTACCGGATGCTCCTGCCTTACTGCGCACGTGTGCGCCTGACGCGGACGTTCTGCGATCTGCGGGCCGACCGTTTCTTCCCCAACCTTGATGCGATGGAGAATTGGTCGCATGAGACCGAATCAGAGATGCTGGAATCCGACGGTGTGCGCTATCAGTTTGTCGATTATGTAAACTGCGCACCCTTGCCGTTATAAGCAAAGCCCGCAGGCTTTTGCCTGCGGGCTTCAAAGCATCATTTCAGCTTTTTCGGATTTTTATGGATATACAGCACGCCGAGGCAACCCTCGCCGCAGTGGCAGGAGACCGTGCAGCCGGCGTTCGTCTCATAAATGTGCTCGAACCTGCCGCATTCCTCGACCGTGCGCCAGACGGTGTCGTGCACGTCCTGCGAGACAGGCGTGTGCGTGATGAAAATGCGCTCGTAGATCAGATCGTCCGCTCCCTCAAGACGGCTGCGCACATACTGTTCCATGCATTTGGCGTAGTTGCCGCGATATTTTTTACCCACGACCATCTTGTTGTCGATGACTTCGATGCAGGGCTTGAGCTTCAGAAGGTTTGCGCCCAGCGCCACAACGGAGGAGCAGCGTCCGCCCTTGACCATGTAGTCCAGACGATCGAGCAGGAAGCTCGCGTCTACGCGCGGAGCCAGCTCGTTCAGCGCGTCACACAGCGCGTCCAGATCGGTCGCGGTCTTGGCCAGCTTGCACGCTTCCATGACGACATGGCCCTGACCGGAGGAGAGGTTGCGCGAGTCGATGACACGGACATTGGGCAGATCCTCGGCTGCGATGCAGGCGTTCTGGTGCGTTGCGGAGAAACCGGAGCCGATGTTGATATGCACGACGCCGTCATACTCCTTGCTCAGCGCCTCGAAGCGCTCACGGTAGGTGCCGACGGGAACCGCAGCGGTGCTGCACAGACTGCCGCCCGCAGCGACGTGGGCGAAGATGTCAGCCGGCTGAATGGTCACGCCGTCCAGATAGCTCTTGTCCCCCATGTTGATAAATAACGGAAAAATCTCAATGTCGTTTTCCTTGATCAGTTCAGGCGAAAGGTCGCAGGTGCTGTCGGCAGTGATCTTGATTCTCATGTGATCCACCTATCCTTTTTCAGTATATGCGTATTATATCCCGCATTTCCTGACAAGTCAAGCTGCGATTTGTGTGGATTTTCCGCGAATTGAAAGATTCCGGATTGTATTACGGCGAAATATATTGTATACTTTCCTTTGAGGTGAAGCAAATGACACTGACCGAGCATTATTTGGATTATTTGCAGCAGCTTTCCGCAGACGAGCGCGAAGCACCCGAGGGCATCCGCCTGACCGAGCAGGAGCCGATGCGCCGTGCAGCCGAGCTGCAAACGCAGATTCGGGAAATGGGCGTGCCGGAGTTTGTGCGCCGCTGCGCCGCGCAGGACGGTACGGAGCTGCCGCAGGAGCTGTATGACGATTACCGCGAGAGCGACCTTTTTGCTGCGCTGAACGCGCTGGCCGCCGCGCAGGAGGAGCCGCAGCCTGAGCCGGATCCCGATGCTCCGCCGCAGATCGACGAGCCAGACGGCCCGCGCAGCGCCTATGAGGTGTTGGTCGACTGCTGCTGCCTGAATGAAAATTTGCTGTATTATTTAATCGACGTTTTAAAACGCGGTGCGGAGGAGGAATTTCAGAAGCTCGCACTTGTTACCGCACGCAAGGCCTTCACGCAGGCGGATTTCCTCTACTGGTTTGCCACAAAGCAGGAGCGCGCACCGCAGGACGAGCTGATCTGCGTGACCGTCATGGACGCCTGCCTTGACCGTCTGGCGCAGGAGGGACAGAATGAGCTGATCGCAGCACTGTTGTGCGGCGACCAAAAGACCTTCGAGCTGTTCCGGTGCGAGGCGCCGGAGCTGGTGCATTTGCCGCAGGCAACCTTCGCGTGGTACGAGGAGAACTATCTCAAGGGTTATTACGGTATCCGCTACATGCTGAAATTCCACCATATCGCATTTCCAAAGGAGGCACCGCAATGACCAGAGCAGAACAAGCTGCCGAGAATTTTCTGAACGGCTGCAACTGTGCGCAGTCCGTGCTGCTGGCCTTTTCCGACAAGACCGGGCTGGACGACGCGACCGCAATGCGCATTGCCTCTGGTTTCGGCGGCGGGATGGCGCGCATGCGCGAGGTCTGCGGGGCGGTGAGCGGAATGTTCATGGCGGCGGGGCTGATTTTCGGCAGCGACGATGTCACACATGAGAAAAAGGCGGCGCAGTATCTGCGTCTGCAGGCGCTGGCTGCGCAGTTCCGGGAGAAAAACGGAAGCTTGCTTTGCCGCGAGTTGCTTGCGGGCGTGAAAGACGACGGCTCACCGCTGCCTGCACGGCGCACACCGGAGTATTATGCCGAGCGTCCCTGTGCACGGCTGGTCGCGGAGGCCGCGCAGATTCTTGAGGCTGAGATTGCAAACGCAAAGCGGTGAGTTTTATGTGGTTTTGGTGGTTTATGCTGGTCTGCGACCTGCTGATTCCTTTGACATTGCTGCTTGCAGGGAGAAGCATGCGGAAGCATTGCCCCAAGCAGATCAATGGTCTATACGGCTATCGCACAAAGCGTTCCATGAAAAATATGGAAACGTGGAAATTTGCGCATGATTACTGCGGGCGGCTCTGGTGGCGGCTCGGACTTATTACGCTTGTACCTACCGCACTGCTTCACATTCCGTTCTATCACAGTGATGTAAAGACAATCGGTATTTTCGCAGTCTGCTTGCTGACAGTGCAGTGTGGAACCCTGATCGCATCGATTTTCCCGACCGAACGTGCCTTGAAGAAGCAATTCAACGAGGATGGCACGCGGAAGTCATAAAAAACCTGCCTGAGTGCAACTCAGGCAGGTTTTCTATAATCGTTATTTCGCCGCTTCCTTCGGCTGGATCTCCCCAGCCTTGGTCAGGGCGATCTTGGTGAGCATCGGGCCGACCAGCTCATAGATCAGAACAGAGAACAGAACGATACTGCGGATGATCGCGCCCTCCGAGCCAAGCTCTGCGACCGTGATGGACATGCCAAGCGCCACGCCGGCCTGCGGCAGCAGTGTGAAGCCCAGCCACTTCTGCACGAGGGGTTCGCACTTCATGAATTTCGAACTGATGCCGGCACCGAAGATCTTGCCCGCCGAACGGAATACGATGTACACAATGCCAATAAGCACACAGGTTACGTCACTGAACACGGAAAGATCCAGCTCTGCACCGCTGATGACAAAGAACAGCACGAACAGGGGCGCCGTCCAGCGGTCGGTCTTGGCCATAAGCTCCTCGGAACTCGGGCAGATGTTGCAGAAGATCGTGCCGAGCATCATACACACGAGTAGGGACGAGAAGCCCAGCTCCAATTCGCTGCCGGGGAACTTGAAGTCCAGCATCGACAGCGACACTGCCATGATGACAAAGGTAATCGCAACGCACAGGCGTTTGCTGCGCGAGTGGAAGAAGCGCTCAACATAAGTATAGATCGAGCCGAGCAGGGAGCCGAGCGCCACAGAGGCAACGACCTCAAGCAAGGGGTTGACCAGCACGCTCACGATGCTCAATGCCGCGCCGCTTGTAAAGGTCTTTGCAATACCGAAGGAGATGGCAAAGACGATCAGGCCGACGGCATCGTCCAGCGCGACGATGGGCAGCAGCAGATCGACCAGCGGGCCTTTGGCCTTGTACTGATTGACGACCATGAGGGTTGCGGCAGGTGCGGTGGCCGTGGCTATCGCGCCCAAGGTGATGGCCGCGGGAACGCTGACCTTATCCGGCATGAGAAGATGCAGGCCAAGCAGACTCAGATCGACCAGCAGTGTGGCTGAAAGCGCCTGAAATACGGCGATGACGGTCGCCTTTTTGCCGATCACGCGGAGCTGGCTCAGGCGGAATTCATTGCCGATTGCAAAGGCGATGAAGCCCAGCGCGACCTCGCTGATGGGCTTGAGGTGATCGACCTCATCCAGAGAGCCGAAGCCGAGTCCCGGAATTTGCAGCCGGCCCAGCACGAACGGGCCGATAAGCAGACCCGCAAGCAGATAACCTGTCACGGCCGGCAGCTTCAGAAGCTTCACGACGCGCGACATCAACAGCCCCGCAAAGAGCGCGACCGCAATGGAAAGCAGCATTGTCATAATTTCATTCCTCTTTTCTACAATGCTGTATTATAGCACGTTTTTGCGAGCCTGCAACTGTGACTTTTGTCAAATTTTATCGTCTGTATGCGGCAGATTCCAGCGAAAATATGCAGAAAGCAGGCGCAGAATCAGAACGCATAGCATCCCGGTGAGCATCGCAACGTAGCTTGGCACGATGCGCCACAAAAGCGCACAAACCGTCGCGCCCAGCAGCGACGCGCAGGCATAGACATGTTTGACAAAGATGTAAGGCGTGTTGCCCGCGAGGATGTCACGCAGAACGCCGCCGCCGACGCCGGTCATCACACCGACAAAGACCAGAAGAAATGTGCTGCGCTCGGGCGAAAAATCCAGTGCATTCCAGATGCCCATGACGCTGAAAACGCCCAGTCCGACCGAATCCATAACAAGCAGCGCCGTGTCAAACAGCCGCTGATTGTGCATCAGGTGATGCCGCACCCACGGAATGAACAGGATGACCGACACGGCAATGGCCACGATGACGGACAACGGGTTGCGGAAGGCCAGAGGCGGCGAGATGCCGAGCAAGATGTCGCGGATCATGCCGCCGCCGACGGCGGTCACAACGCCCAGTACGATCACACCGAGCAGATCCATCTTTTTGCGCATGGCCGTCAGCGCACCGGAGGCGGCGAAGGCCACCGTGCCGATCATTTCCAGCGCGGAAATAAATAGCTGCATAGTATTTCTCCCTAAAAAATGCACATCCGAAGATGTGCATTTTTATGATAATTATCAGACGACTGCCGGGATGGGCCTGTGATCCGGCGTTTCAATGCGGCGGATGGATGCACCCAGTGCCTCGAACTTGCCGATGAGATTTTCGTAGCCGCGCTCGATATACTGCACATCTTCAACCACCGTGACCTGGTCGGCCGCAAGACCGGCAATGACCATAGCCGCGCCTGCACGAAGGTCGCAAGCGCGCACGGTACAGCCGTGCAGCTTCTCCACGCCCGTGATGATGGCGACCTTGGTATTGACCTTGATGGATGCGCCCATGCGGTTCAGCTCGGCGCAGTAGCCGAAGCGCGTGTCATACACGCTCTCGGTAATGACGCTCACGCCCGAAGCCAACGCCATGCACACCGCGATCTGCGGCTGCATATCCGTCGGGAAACCGGGGTAGGGAAGCGTCTTGACATTCGCACGGCGCAGAATGCCCGTGCGCTGCACGCGGATGGCATCGTCGTATTCCGTAATTTTCACGCCCATCTCGCGCAGCTTGGCGGAGATACAGTCCATGTGCTTTGGAATGACATTCTGCACGATCACGTCGCCGCCCGCCGCCGCTACGGCAGCCATATAGGTGCCGGCTTCGATCTGGTCGGGAATGATGGAGTAAGCACCGCCTGCCAGCGAGCGCACACCGCGCACCTTGATGACGTCTGTGCCTGCACCGGAGACCTTTGCGCCCATGGCGTTGAGGAAGTTTGCAAGATCGACGATGTGCGGCTCCTTGGCCGCGTTTTCAATGACCGTCGTGCCGTTGGCCAGCACCGCGCCGATCATGATGTTCATGGTTGCGCCGACAGAAACGACGTCCAGATTGACCCGCCCTCCGGTCAGACCGCCCGCGGGTGCATCTGCGCAGACGCAGCCGTTTTGCAGCGTAACTGTCGCGCCGATGGCTTCAAAGCCCTTGATATGCTGGTCGATAGGACGCGGGCCAAAGTTGCAGCCGCCCGGCAGAGCGACCTTGGCGTGGCCGAATCGACCGAGCTGCGCACCGATGAGATAATACGAGGCGCGGATGCGGCGTACCAGCGCGTCGGAAGGCTCGGAGTCGCGCACCCGGGAGCAGTCAATCTCGAGCGTGTTCGGGCTGAGACGGCGAACGCCGGCGCCCATCGCGTCGAGGATCTCCAGCAGGAGGCGGACATCGGAGATGTCCGGCACATTTTCAATTCTGCAAACGCCGCGTACCAGAAGCGTGGCAGGAAGAATCGCGACTGCTGCGTTCTTTGCACCACTGATGGTAACGACACCGGAAAGCGGCTTACCGCCGTGAATCATGTATTTGTTCATGTCATACCCTCTCGATCAGAGTATATGCAATATGTATCCTTTCAGCAGAGGCAATTTCTGCCCGCAAAGGAAAGCGCTGAGACATCTCAACGCGGTAAGAGTATAGCATAATTTTGGTATTATGTAAAGAGCAAATGAATCCAAATGGCATAGAAATATACAAAAAAACATGAATTTGCTCAAAAATTTTTGCGTAATCCTTTGGGATAGTGGTTTTTCAGCACACCTCCGGCGCCGTAGGCCCAGCCGAGGGAGCAGCCGTCCGCACACACGAGCGTCCAGCCGGTCAAATCAGACGGCAGTGTTTCGCCGTGCAGATAGGCCGCAAGCTCACGGCTGCCGAGGGCAAGGTCGAGCGCCTGCGTGAAATCTTGCAGCCAAAGTGCCAGCGCATGCGCAGGAACAAAGCGGCCCTTGCGCATTTCGCCCAGCTCCAGACCCGCGCGCAGAACGTGCAGCCCTTTGAGCATGGGCAGCTCCGGCGGCGCCCAGAACCATGTTTCTCCAAAGGAGACAGCAAAACCATTGGGCAATTCTACGTGATTTCTTTCCAGAAATTCGCGGATGGGTACGGGCAGCTTCTCGGCGGGCTGGACGGCCTCAGCTTCGCACGGGCCGTCACCGCGGCGCTCTAATAGAGCGGCAAAGTGTCCCTCACCGCGCAGACTGTGCGGCCAGAGACGGAAGGTGTGCTCCAGTCCCGGTGCGGGATCGTCAATCCAATCCGGCCGGCCGGGGGCGAACCACGGCACGCTGCGCTGTGCGACGGAAAAATCGGGGTGCGACTTCAAAAAACGGCTGACAACGCCCTCATTTTCCTCGGGAGAGAACGTGCAGGTCGAATAAACCAGATGCCCGCCCGGACGCAGCATGGCCGCGGCAGTGTCCAGAATTTCGGACTGCCGCGCCGCGCACATTTCAACGATCTCCTGACTCCAATCCGTGACGGCGGCTTCCTCCTTGCGGAACATTCCCTCCCCGGAGCAGGGCGCATCGACCAGAATGCGGTCAAAAAACGCCGGAAAGCGCAGACGCGCCGGATGCTCGTTCAGAACGAGTGCGTTGCTCACGCCCATGCGCTCAAGGTTTGAGGCCAGGATACGCGCGCGTTTCGGATGAATTTCGTTGCAGACAAGAAGCCCTTTGCCCCGCATTGCAGCGGCGATCTGTGTTGATTTTCCGCCGGGCGCGGCGCAAAGATCAAGCACGCGCTCGCCGGGCTGCGCATCCAGCAGCGCGGCCGGTGCCATCGCGCTCGGCTCTTGCAGATAGTATGCGCCTGCGTCGTGCAGCGGCGACAGACCGGGGCGTGCATCGGCGGAATAGTAGTAGCCGTCCGGCGCCCACGGCACGCGCTCGGTGCAGCAGTCCGGCACACATGCGCCCTTGCAGGGGTTCATGCGCAGACCCACACTGCGCGGACGCTCGTAGGAGGCGAGAAACTCCGAATATTCTTCTTTTAAAAGTCGAGCCATTCGCTCGGAAAACCCCTCCGGCAGCATGTTGTCCTCCAAGTTTGATTTTCTATTATGATAGCATATCACGCTGAAAAACGCAAGGCGGAGGGGCGCTGCAAAGAATTTCCGCAAAAAATGAAAAAAGTTGTTGACAAACGGTGACCTGCTCTGTATAATAATCATGCTCTGTTTGAGATGCCGGTATAGCTCAGCCGGTAGAGCAGCTGATTTGTAATCAGCAGGTCGGGGGTTCGAGTCCGTCTACCGGCTCCAGAGTATTTCAAGCAGCGAACTGCATATGGGGGAATTCCCGAGTGGCCAAAGGGGGCAGACTGTAAATCTGTTAGCAGTGCTTTCGGTGGTTCGAATCCACCTTCCCCCACCATCAAGAGGGTACGAAAAAGATGTACCCCGCAAAAAGCCCGATTTTATCGGGCTTTTTCGCTACCCAAAAGCCGTTTTTCAGAGTTTCAAAATCGTAGATGAAAAATCGGCTTTTTCCCTTTGAAGATAGATACGAACCCAAGTAACAACTGAATACAGTACAAGGACGGCAGACAGTAACAGATACTACCTGCCGATTTTTGTTGCCCTCGGAGCCAATCGTTTTGAAAAGAAACGGTTGGCTCTTTTTTTATTTCACAGACAAGGAGCAGGACAATGATCTTTTCAGATTCACCCCAGCAAAGAGCATTGGAACGAATGATGACAGCCGTTCCAAAATTTCGACCCAAAGGAGGTGGCATAATGGTGCTTCACCGTTTTGAGTACACGGCAGAAATGTGCGACTGCCGGTACTGCCCATATTACCGCGGAAAAAGAAAATGCACAGCCGATAGCTGCCTATGCATCGAGGAACGAATCCTTGCCGGAGCAACAAGCCGATCCGAGGTTATGACCGAAACCATGAAGGACATCCACAACGCCGCCTTTCGCAGACGGCTTAATCAATTCATCAGAGAAAGTGAGGAACTACCTATGAACTTCAGAAACGAAAAACACCGCTTGGCTTTCGACGAGGCCATCCGCAAACTCAACAAGAAAAACTTTGCCT
>CAKUMO010000030.1 GCA_934667815.1 uncultured Oscillospiraceae bacterium | reverse complement strand
CTTTTCATGAAATTCTAGTATGAAAGGGAACCGTCAGGGTTCCCTTTCGCGTTCAATAACCCGCCGCAGCGGCCAAAATTGCAAAATATAAACAAATTTATATTTTGCAATTTTGCAGGCAGCTTGTCAAAAAGTCCCTTTGGACTTTTTGACAAGCTGCAATCCCCTGCCGGGAACCCGGCAGGGGATTCGTTGTGTTTATTCCTGGTCGTCCAGCTCACGCTCGAGAAAGTAGCGCGGGCGGTGCTTGGATTCCTGATAGGTCTTGCCGACGTATTCTCCGACCACACCCGCAGCAAGAAGCTGCAAGCCGCCGACCGTCCACACGGATGCAACGGGCAGCCCCCACGCGGGCTGCGCCAGCCCGGCACACAGGCGGATGAGCAGTATCAAAAACAGCACCAGCCCTACAAGCGTGACCAGTGCGCCCGCGGCCGTGACGATACGGATGGGCTTCAGTGACAGAGAGGTGATGCCTTCCCACGCCAGCGCGAGCATCTTTTTGAGCGAATATTTGCTCTTTCCGGCGATGCGTCTGGAGCGGGCGTAATAGACCGTGCCGCTTTGATAACCCAGCAGGGGAACAAGGCCGCGCAGATAGACATTGACCTCGCCGTATTCTGCCAGCGACTGCAAGGCCCGGCGGCTGAGCAGTCGGAAATCCGCATGGTTGAACACGACCTCCGCGCCCATGCGCCGCAGCAGACGGTAATACCCCTCGGCAGTGAAGCGCTTGAGAGCGCTGTCGGTCTCACGGTCTAGACGCACGCCATAGACAACGTCGCAGCCCTCGGAAAATTTTTGCAGCATCTCGTCGATGGCATTCACATCGTCCTGCAAGTCGGCATCCATGGAGATCACGCAGTCGGCGCGGTCGCGGAGGGTCAAAAGACCGCACAACAGCGCGTTTTGGTGACCGCGGTTGCGCGAGAGCTTCAGACCGGAAAATGTGTGGTTTTCGCGGTGGAGCGCTTCGATGAGCGGCCAAGTGTCGTCCGTGGAGCCGTCGTCTATGAAGCAGATGCGGCTTTGCGGTGAGATCGTGCCGGAGGCCTCCAAAGCAGAAAATTTCTCTTGCAGGCGGCGTGCGGTCTCGGGCAGCGCCGCTTCTTCATTGTAACAGGGAATCGCCAGATAGACGGTCGGTTGCATGGCGGCCTCCTTTGCTTTCCAGCAGTCCAAACAGCCGGTCAAGCCCGAAGCCTGCGGCCATAAAGAAGAAAATCTGTGGCAGATACGCATAACGCGGCTGAACCTCGATGACCAGAAACGCACAGCCCAGCGCGAACACAACAAAATATGGCAGCAGCTCCGACGGTTCTCGCCGTTTTTTCAGGCCGAGTGCTGCCAGTGCAAGCGCAAGGTAGAACATCAGCCGCTCGGCTTCTTCCACAAGCCGATAGAGCAGCGTGCGGGCATAGGTTCCGTCCTGCGTGTGCAGGAAGGGCCAATAGGTGTTTTGATAATACCAGAGGTTCGAGAGCTTTTTGTGCAGCAGGCTGAGCCAGCCGCGCGGAGAGAGCTTCAGCTCCTCGCGAATCAGCTCGCGCGCAAGACGGTGCGTTTCCTCCGTGGGAATGTAGTCTTCGTCAAAGGTTGCCTCTAAAAGCTCGTAGCGGTCCAGATTCCACTGCCCACCGGTATCCGGATTCAGCCCGGCCACGAGTTTCCATTCCGGCAGCGGATTACTCAGTCCCCAAGGACTGAAGCCCGTCGCACGAAAGAGCGCGTCCGCGCCCTTTTGGCATCCAAAATAGACCGCGCACAGCGCCAGAAGCCCGATGACCAGGCGCTTCCAAGCCTTTGGTGTGCGAAGAAGTGAGAAAACCGACCAGATCGCGACAACCAGGACAAGAACAATGGCCTCAGGCCGCAGCAGCTCACTGACAAAGAGCGATAGCCCCGCAAGCGGCCAGCGCCAGAAGCGCAGACGGTCTGCATCGCAGCAGGTCAGGAGCCATACGGCCAGAACGATGAAAAAAGCCCCCGCCATTTGATTGGTCAGCACGAGGCTGAGCGTGAAATATGCGGGAAAAACCGCAAGCAGTCCCGCAGCGGCCTGCGCAGCAGGCTTGCGCACGCGTTCGAGCAGCCAACGGTAGACGAGACAAAGTGTGCCAGAGGACAACAGCGCATGCACGAGCTTGAGACACATCGGATCGTCCCAGATCGACAGCCACAGCGCCTCCCAGAGAACAAAGCCCGTCTGATACGGCCAGATGCGAAAATAGGTGCTGATCTGATAGGGCATGGCACCCTCGCGCAGCTTGCGCGCGGCTTGCAGTTGCTCGGCAAAGTCGGAGATAACGGGGGTGTGCACCGTCATAAGTACGGCAAGCTGCAAAAGAAAGCTGCAGACGAACAGCCAGAACGCGAATTTTTTGACTGGATGCCGATAGACAAGCCAGACGAGCAGAACGCACGCGGCCGCAGCCAGTGCTGCGCCGCTTTGCAGGACGATGGCCGCTGCGAGCAGCAAAAAGCAGACGGCAAAGAGCGCGGTCAGGAAGTTGTAGGTCTTTTTCAAATATGTGCTCCTTTCACGGTCAAGCGTCCTTTTTTCGCTTCTCCCGCAGTTCGCGCCAGCGGGAGGAGATTTTCAGAAGGTAGAACAGAATTACGAGCACCTCGACCACCGCACAGATGGCAAAGAGCAGGATCACCGAATCCTGATGGATACTCAGAACCAGACTCAGCCCAATGCCCCAGACGATGAGCGAACAGGACAGAAGCTGTGCAATACGGCCCCACCACAGCACGGAAAATACCTGACACACGATGCCCATGACAGGCAGCCCATAGATGAACAGCAGCCATGCGTAATCCGGCAGCACATTGAAAATGCGTGCGCAGCAGAACAGCACCGTCATTACCAGCCATACAAGACCGATGGCCATGAGCGTGATGAGCAGATGCTTCGTGCGCGTCTTGGGTACCTTCTTTTCACGCAGAAGATCCTGCACCGTGATGTCATAAAGATCCGCAATCTGGGCGAGAATATACACATCCGGCGTGCCCTCGCCGCGTTCCCATTTGGAAACGGACTTGTCCGAGTAATTCAGTTTTTCCGCAAGGCCAGCCTGCGTATCGCCGTTTTGCTTGCGGTAGTAGGTGATGTTCTCTGCGATGCGTTTGCGCAGAGCTTCTTCGCTTTCAAACATAGTATGATTCTCCATTCTTCTGCTCAATGTGGCGGAAAGCCTTGCGGCTCAAGGACTCTACTGCCGGTAGAGTCCAAATCTATCGCCGGTAGACGCCCTCTCCCGCGCATGTGGAGCGCGTACTCGGGAGGGTAGCGTGACTTTTAACGTTCGGCGCGGTATCATGAGGGCAACGAAATCGACGGGAGGGTCTCTCATGAAGTTCAAGGAAAAATTTGCCAAGGCGATCCGCGTCCTGACGACGGCGCCGGTCTTTGCCTTTATTTTATGCACGCTTCTGTATTTCCTGCTGAACGGTGCGTTTGCCTCGCTCAGACATTATCTGGCCGCGATCTTCTTTCTGACGGTGCTGCCCGTGCTGGCCTATCCCGTTGCGGCGCTCATTCCGCCGCTGCGCAAAAAGGGACGCGACGGTCAGCGGAATCTGGCCATTGCCTTTTCTGTTCTCGGCTACATCGGCGGCTTTCTCTATGCGGTTCTGGGCGGCGGCGCGGCCGTGGAAAAGGTGCTGTTCGGCACCTACCTGATTTCCGGTGTCACGCTTGCGGTCTGCACGCTCCTGCACTACAAGGCCAGCGGCCATGCCTGCGGCTGCTCCGGCCCGGTGGCAATGCTGTCCGTGTTCGTCTGCCCGTGGTTTCTGTTCGGCTATCTGCTCCTGACGCCCGTCATCTGGTCGAGTGTGAAGCTCAAGCGGCACACGGCCACGCAGCTTCTGGTCGGCTCGGTCATTCCGGTGCTGGCAATGCTGATCTGCCGCGCACAGTTTTTAGCATAATCACTTATATTATAATCGGAAAACCCGTACTTTGCAAGTGAAAAACGCCGCTTTCGGACAGAGCTTTCCTCTGCGCCGCAGACGGCGTTTTCCATTGCAGGGCATTGACAGTAAAAATCACTTTATGCTATAATATCAATCAGAACCAAAAGGAAATGAGGGCTGCGCGATGCCTATGCTGCAATGTCCGAGGTGTAAAAACGTGATCGATGTTTCCACGGGGAACATTTGCCCCTTCTGCGGAACGGTTTTGAGCGCGCCGCAGGCCGTGAGCACGCCGAAGGCAAGCCGTCCGGCTTACGGCGCGGCGGTTACGGGGTTGGTAAATTTTGGCCATGCTTCTTCTGCTTTACAGCACGGTGAAGGGGGCGCCGCACGTCGGGACACTTACCGAGCTGATCGTGCGCATGTCGGGCAGCGACCTGCCGCTTGCAGCGATTCTGTCCATTCCCGGCGTGATTTGCAGTTGTGTCGCTGTGGGCCGCAAGATGCCGAAAAAGGCCATTGCGATCGTGGGCTTGGTGCTTTCCGCAACGGTGCATGTGCTCTGCATTGCCGCGGCACTTTTCAGATAACAGGAGGGGACATCCATGATGCAATGCCCGAAATGTAAAGATCTCGTTGATGACGAGCGCAATGCCTTCTGCCCGAACTGCGGCACGCCGCTGGCCGCGCCAGAGCCGGTTCCGCAGCCTGTGCCGCAGGAGGAGCAGCCTATGCCGGAAACGCCGGTGACTGCGCAGCCACCCGTTCAGGAGCCGCCGGTGCAGCAGCCTGTGCAGCCGGTTTATCAGTTCGTTCAGCCCGGACAGCCGTTTCCGCAGCCGCCGCAGGGCGTGCAGCAGATCGTTTATGTCTGTCAGCCGGCGCCGCGTCCAAAGAACGGCGGTGCGATCACGGGCTTCGTGTTTGGAACGCTTGCGCTGGCCGGAATGCTCATGGAGCTGCTGATGAGCATGCTTCAGTTTGTGCGTTATGGGGCTTTTGAGCCAAGTCTGGAGATATTCTTTATCTTGGCGATCCCCGGACTGGTGCTCGGCATTGTCTCAACATGCAAAAAATCCTGCACCAAGCGCGTTTTCGCGCTGCTGGCGCTGATCTTCTCGGCGGCGGTGATGGTCGTTTTTCTGGCCTATTCCGTTGCCACGGCGCAGATTGCCTGAAAAACGCTTGACACGGAGCGGAGAAACCTGTAAAATAATCCCAGAGGAGAACCTCAGAAAAAGGAAGAGAGGGAATTACTATGGCAATGATCCAATGCCCGAACTGTAACAGTACCATCGACGATACCGGCGCGGCGTTCTGCCCGAACTGCGGCACTCCGCTCACGCCGAAGCCAGTGCAGCCTGTACCGCAGCAGCCCGCTCCGCAGCCCGTACCGCAGCAGCCTGCTTATCAACCGCCTGTGTACCAGCAGCCGGTCTATCAGCAGCCCGTCTATCAGCAGCCGTCTGCGCCTGTGAACACCGGTAACGGCATCGGCACGGCGGGTTTTGTGCTCGGCCTGATCGCTCTGATTTTTACGACTTTGGCCTATGTGTTTTTCCAGGCAGGACCGGTCATGGCCGTTTTGGCGATTGTCCTGCTGATTATCGCGTTCATTCTGGCCTTTATCGGCTTGATCCTGAGTATTGTCGGCGTCTGCAAGAGAAAGCGTACCAAGGTGCTTGCAATCATCGGACTTGTGTTCTCGGTGCTCGTGCTGGTGCTGTTCTTTGTCCTGATCTCTGGCTTTGGCTGGGTGCTTTCCCAGATCTAAAATTGCAAAATAATATTAAAATATTTGATAAGCTGCCTGTGGCGCACTTCTTTGCGAAGAAGTGCGCCACAGCTTTATTATTTGCCTGCCGGAGAAATTACGGTGCAATGACATTGGGCCTGTGGCGTGAAACGGAGATACCATCGCCGGCGGTCGAAACGGCTGCGCAGGGGGCAACCGTTAATAATACAGATACTCCTTTTGCGGGAAGCTGCCGCTGCGCCGGTATTCGGCCTGCACCAGCAGCTCCACACGACCGCCTCTGCAGATGCTCATAGCGTGAAGCTCGCGGGCTTGCCGCCGTCGATGGCAAAGCGGAACATATCGGCTTTTTCCAGCGCTGCAAAATAACCGCTGCGTGCAAATTCTCCGGCGTAGTCAGTCTCGATCGTTTTGAGCAGACTGCGAAGCTGCAGCAGCACTGCAAATTCGTGCTTGCAGGCGCCGGTGCAAAAGCAGGTGCAGGTCAGCGCGTGAATTTCGCCGTTCCGATAGGTGAATTCCACCTCATAGGTGTGCGTGCCTGTGACAAGCGCGTAGCCGTGTGTGCCGTCGAGGCAGAGGTATTTGACATTGCCGTTTCCAAAGTAGGCCTCGCCGCGCTGTGCGATTGCGGGTGTGACCTTGAGCCCCTCGAGCGTCTTGAGGCAGATGGCAGAATCGTCGCTGCCGGAGAGGAATTCGTCCTCCTTTTCCGGCGGAAGATACCACGAACGCACGCGTTCAACGGGTGCAGCCAGCGGGTCGAAGGTGACAAAGCAGTCCTCTGTGCCGAAAAAGCGGCCTTTCAGCGCCGTATCCCCCACGGAAATGACACATTTATAGTCCGCAAGGCGAATCTTGAAATTATAGTTGACGTCTGTTACGCGTCCGCGTTCGCCTTCGAGTTTTCCCTCGACGAACACCACGTCGCCCGGGTGCAGATCGAAGCGATCGTTGTAGTAGGCAAGCCTGCGGCCGTCCTCAAAGCGCACCTGCACGACGGAAGGACGTGCGGTTGGTGCTTGCGGTGCGGGAGATTCCGGCTCCTTGCGGGACTCCGGATGCTGCGCCGTAAATCCGATTTTAAACAGCATATGTTTCCCTCCTGTTTGTTTTCTGGCCTTATTTTACCGCAGGAGGTATCCAATAAAACTCCCAGCGTTTCCGTTATTTCAGAATGCCGAGGTACAGCAGTGCCCCTGTCAGCGCCGTGTGCAGCACGAGCAGGATCGGAAGCGTGATATAAAATTGCGGGTGCTTTGTCTTGTGATGAAATAAATACATTCCGAGAAAGCCGCCCAAGCTGCCGCCCAGCGCGGCAACGCACAGCAGCGTCTTTTCCGCAATGCGCCACTTGTGACGCCGCGCAAGCTGCTTATCAATACCCATAAGAACGAAGTCCAGCAGATTCATAACGCCGAACCAGAGCGCATAATATTTTAACAAATCCATCTTCCTTTCAGGAGGCGCTTATGAAACCATTTCTTTGCCTGTGCTTGAGTTTTGTCCTTATTTTATCGCTGGCGGGCTGCGCTGTCAAGACGCGTGCGAACGCTGAATATGTCACGGATGTCTGGCAGGAAACGCCGGAATGCGAGTATTTTCTGGCTGCGCCCATTTCGCTGCGTATGCTCCTGACTGCGTCCACGGACGACGGCCTGCACAAGACCTATGTACAGGAGGCGGGCGATTATGAAATGTCAACGGATATTTTCACCGCAGCCTCGCTGGACGACGCGCTGCGCTTCCTGACCGGCCGGGACGAAAGTGAATTGCAGCCGGTCTCCGTCGAGCGCTTTCCCGTCGATCAATACCAATACGCGTGGACGGCGGGGGCGGACGAGGGGATGCTTGCCTGCTCCGGAACGCTGTTCTATGACGGAACGTACTATTATGCGCTGAGCATCCGCTGCGCTGCCGAAAAGGAGAAGGAGTATCACGACGAGTTTGCCCATGTCATTGCAAACACGGTGTTGCAGGGTAAGGACGGGTTCTGATCGAATTGGTCTTTACTTTTCCGTCCTTTTGCGGTAAAATAACCGCAGGAGGATGCCAAAATGACAAAAAAACTGCTTCCGCTTCTGCTGATCGCGCTGCTGCCTCTCTGCGGCTGCTCCAAAAATGCACCGCCGGAGGTCGCGTCTTATGCACAGGAGCATTGGGCGCAATACGCGCCGTTTCTATATGACCCTGCCGAGACGCAGCTTTTCATGACGATGCACTCCACCATGGACTACGAGACTGCCTGCGCACGCGGCGGCAGCGTCTATTCCGGAGAGCTTGCGCCGGAGAGCTATCTTGACACCGTGCGCATCGTCGCCCTGGAGATCGCCAGCGCCTGCGACTTACAAAAGCTCAATGTGACGATGCAATGTATCAGCAGCGACGAAAAGACCGTTTTTAGCGTCTCCTCGGACGGAGCGGTCTGGTGCTGCTGGAATTGAGGAACTACGAATGAAGAAAAAACTGCTGTCGCTTTTCGATGAAAAGCTCTGGAAATTTCTGCTCGTGGGTGTTTTGAACACGCTTGTTGGCAACGGCCTGATGTTCCTTCTGTATAACTTGGGCGGGTTGAGCTACTGGCCGGCTACGGCGGTGAGCTACGCGCTGGCCAGCGTGATGAGCTATTTTCTGAACCGCTATTTTACATTCAAGTACAAAGAGGGCGGCTGGATGGTCGTTCTGCGCTTTGCGCTGAACATTGCGGTCTGCTACGGTCTGGCCTATGGCCTTGCCAAGCCGCTTATCCGCTGGATCTTGTCCGGTGCGGGGGATAAGGTGCGCGATAATGTGGCAATGCTGGCAGGGATGTGCCTGTTCGTAGGCTTTAACTACCTCGGGCAGCGCTTCTTTGCCTTCCGCCAAAAAGAAAAATAAGAGAGAAAGGAACAGAGACTATGGAGCCGTTTGATGACATGCAGCCTACGCCTGCTTTGCCCTGTTATATGCCACCAGAACCGGAGACGCTTGCCGCGCAGGAGCGCATGCGCGTCACCGCCGCCGTACGTAGCAGAACGAATAAGGTCACGGCGCTGTCTTTCCTTTACATTGCGATTTTGACCGCGTGCGTGTCCGCTGCCGGGGTCGTGTCGATGCTTCTGACGATCCTGCTTGACCCGACGATTCTGCGGCTCGGCTCCGAGGCGCTTACGTCGAGACTGATGGAAGCCTTCACACAGGCCACGTTCGGCTATCTGCTTGCCGTGCCTGCGATCTTCCTGATGGTGTTCATCTGGAAGAAAAAGGCGTTTATCAGGAACGTTCTCTTTGCCGCGCGGCAGCGTATGACGGCCGGCGTGCTGCTCTTTTTGATCTCGCTGCTGTTTCTGGCGCAGGCCGTGACGGATGTGTATGTCCGCGGCTTGGACTGGCTTCTGGGGTTCCTCGGCACCTCCGCATCCGGTGCGATGGCGGAATCTCAGCCGGAGTCAAGTGTGAGCATGCTGCTTTACACCTGCATTGGCGCGCCGTTTATCGAAGAAGTTCTGTTCCGCGGCGCAGTCATGCGCTCCCTGCAAAACTTCGGGCGGCGCTTTGCCGTGGTCGCTTCGGCACTGATCTTCGGACTGATCCACGGCAACCTTGTCCAGACGCCTTTTGCTTTTATCACCGGTCTTGTGCTGGGCTACGCCGCGATGGAATACGGCATCTGGTGGAGCATTGCACTGCACTTTTTCAACAATGCGATCATCGCGGAGCTGTTTGAGTGGCTGTTCGGGCTGCTGCCGGGCAATTGGGGCGGGATTGCGTCCTATGCGCTGACCTACGGCATGGCTGCGGTCGCGGTCGTGCTGTGCATCATCCTGCGCAAGCGCATTGCCGCGGTGCTGCGCGCGGAGAAAACGTCGAAGGGAACGTACAGAGGCTTCTTCCGCTCACCGGTGTTCTGGGTCATGGTCGGTTATACCGCCGTCTCGTCTGCTGTGATCCTTTTGCTGTACAGCTTACAATGAAGTAAATAGCGCCGCCCCAAAACGTTCCGTTGGGTTTTGGAGCGGCGCTACTTTTTTCTGCATTTTTTGCAATCTTCCATTGCGTCGCGGGCGGTTCTGGTGTAGAATAATATCGTGGCATTTCAGCGCCTTGCGGCATACGATGGCGTGAGGTGATCGATATGACGATACTGATCGCGGCACTGGCAGCCTGCGGCGTGTTTTTGATTCTGTGGACGATCTTCGAGGCGCTGCTGATGCCGCTTCCTAAGGACGACACCTATCTTCTGGTCTACCTGCGCGGTGATGCCGGCCGGGTAGAGCAGCATATGCGTGCCTGTGACTGGCTGCGCGAGCGGCGCGGCGTGCGCGGACGGGTGCTGTTCGTGGACGACGGATTGGACGCGGAAGCGCGGCATGCTGCCGAGCGCTTTATTGCGCAGGAGCCTGCGCTGTATCTTTGCGGCAGCGGAGAAGAATATACGATACTGGAGAGTTGGAAGCGTGGAGCAGGAGATCCTTAGCGGCACGGTCGCCGCAGTGGTATTTCAGAATCAGGAGAACGGCTACGCCGTGTTGAAGCTCGACAGCGAGGAGGGCGGCCTTGTCACGGTCGTGGGGACGATTCCCGCACCGGTGGCGGGCGAGCGCCTGATTGTCACGGGCAAGTGGAGCACGCACTCGAATTACGGCCGCCAGTTTGAGGCGGAGTTTTTGGAGCGTATGCTGCCGGACGGACGCGGCGAGATTTTGGCCTACCTGTCCTCGCGTGCGGTGCATGGCATTGGCCCGAAAACGGCGGAGAAGATCGTCGCTGCCTTCGGGGAAAACAGTCTGAAGATCCTCGAGCGCACACCGGAGCGGCTGGCCGAGCTTCCCGGCATTTCCATGAAAAAGGCGCTGGAAATGGGCGAATCCTTCCGGCGTCAGGTGGGCGTGCGCCGCCTGATCGAGTTTCTGTCTGCCTACCACATTTCCGCGCAGACTGCAGTGCAGCTCTACCGCACCTACGGTGAGCAAGCCATGGAGCTGGTGCATGAAAATCCCTACATATTGACCCGTCCGGAGTTCGGCGCCAGCTTTTCCTCGGCGGATACGCTGGCGCTGGAGCTGGGCTTCGACGGCGGCGATATGCGCCGCGTCGAGGCGGGTGTGCTCTTTGAGCTGCGGCACAATCTCGGCAATGGCCACAGCTTTCTGCCGAAGGACAAGCTTGCCGCTGCGACGAGCGCGTTGCTGGAGCTGGACGGCGAAAGCGTGGACGAGGCGATGGACAGACTCAGTGAACTGGGGAACATTGCCATGGACGAGATCGCCGGACTCAAAGCGGTGTACCTGCCGGAGTATTATGAGGCGGAGACGTATATTACCCACAGAATTTTACAGATGACGCTGGCAAAGCCCGAGCGTACACGCGAGGTTCCTTTCGCAGAGCTGGAGGCGGCCAACGGCATTCACTATGCGGAAAAGCAGCGGCAAGCCATTGAGACGGCGGCGCGGGAGCGTGTGATGATCCTCACAGGCGGGCCGGGCACCGGCAAAACGACGACTCTCGCGGGCATTCTGACGCTCTTTGACCGGCGCAAGCTGGACACGCTGTTGGCCGCGCCCACGGGCCGTGCCGCCAAGCGCCTGAGTGAGCTGACCGGACGCGACGCTTCGACCATCCACCGGCTTCTGGAGACGCAGGTTTCGCCGGAGACGGGAGAGATGAGCTTCCTGCGTGACGAGGACGAGCCGCTCAAGTGCGACGCGCTAATCGTCGACGAGATGTCCATGGTGGATGTGCTTTTGATGCACAGCCTGCTGCGCGCGCTGCCCGAGAACGCAAAGCTCATTCTGGTTGGAGATCCCGATCAGCTTCCCAGTGTGGGCGCGGGGCGGCTGTTTTCGGATTTGATTACGAGCGATGCCGTTCCGACCATCCGCCTGACCGAAATTTTCCGGCAGGCGCAGCAGAGCCTGATCGTTATGAACGCGCATGCCGTCAACCGCGGCGAGCTGCCTGTGCTGACGGCAAAAGACCGTGACTTCTTCTTCATGAAGCGGCGCTCGCCCGATGCTGTGGTGCAGACCATCGCAGAGCTGTGCGCCAAGCGCCTGCCGCAGAATATGGGTATTCGCCCCGAGGACATTCAGGTCATCAGCCCGACACGCAAGGGTGAGACCGGTACGGTCAACCTCAACCGTGTGCTGCAAGCGGCGCTGAACCCGCCCGCCAAAAACAAACACGAAAAATTCAGTGGAGAAATTTGTTTCCGCGAGGGCGATCGGGTGATGCAAATTCGAAACAATTATGATATACTATGGAAAAGGGAAGGCGGCGATGCCGGAACGGGCATTTTTAACGGTGACATCGGCATCATCCGCAGCATCGATCCGGCGGAGGATCAGATTCGCATCGTGTTCGACGACCGTGAGGCCGTCTACGATTCGGACATGCTGCCGGAGCTGGAGCTGGCCTACGCCATCACCGCACATAAGAGTCAGGGCAGCGAATACAAGACCGTGATTTTTGCGGTTTTCGGCGGTGCGCCGATGCTCCTGACCCGAAGCGTGCTTTATACCGCCCTCACGCGGGCAAGAGAACTGGAAATTCTGGTCGGCAACGAGGAGATTGTTGCGCAGATGACCTATAACAACCGCCGCGACAAGCGTTACAGCGGCCTGCGCTACCGCCTGATGCAGGCAAGTGCGCAATGAGGCTCGCAGCGCGCCTGCTCGATCTGCTGTTCCCGCCGAAGTGCGTCTTTTGTCAAAGGCTCCTTGCGGAGAACGAAACGGAGCTTTGCACGCGCTGCCGCCGTGAGCTTCCGGAGACGCAGAAGGAGGTCAAACGGGGAGAGTTTTTCACTTCCTGTATTTGCGTGTATGACTATGAGGGACTTGTGCGCGAGTCCGTTCTGCGCTTCAAGTTCGGCGGGATGCGGCAGTATGCCGGTGCTTACGGCAGACTGCTGGCCATGCGCCTTCTGCGGCAGAAAGAGCAGTATGACCTTGTCTCGTGGGTACCTGTCAGCGCAAAGCGCAGGCGCAAGCGCGGCTACGATCAGGCTGAGCTTCTGGCGCGGCAGACGGCCGAAGAATTGGGACTGCCCTGCGTGAAAACGCTGGAAAAGTTCTGTGACAATCCCGCACAGTCGAGCCGTGCGGATGCCGCCGCACGCAGAGCAAATGTACTGAATGTCTACCGTCCGGTCGAACCGGACAGAATCAAAGGGAAACGGATCCTGCTCATCGACGACGTGATTACCACGGGAGCGACGCTCTCGGAGTGCTGCAAGACACTGCGTCTTGCGGGCACGTCGGAGATCTTCTGCGCGGCGCTGGCAGCGGCGCAGAAGCCGGTGGGAACCGCCCAAAAACAGTAGGTGACGATATGATTTTATTTTCCAAGGACCTTGGCATTGACCTCGGAACCTCGAATGTGCTCATTTATGCAGCGGGCAAGGGTGTCGTGCTGCGCGAACCTGCGGTCGTGTCACTGGACAAGAACACCGGTAAGGTCTTGCAGGTGGGCGCGGCAGCACGCAATATGCTCGGCAGAACGCCCGGCAATGTTGCGGCCATCCATCCCTTGCAGGACGGCGTGATTTCGGACTACGAGCTGACGGCCCAGATGCTGACGGAGATGATTCGCCGCGTTGTGCGCTTCTCCATTGTCAAGCCGCGCATGATCGTCTGTGTGCCGAGCGGCATCACGGAGGTCGAGGAACGCGCGGTCATTCAGGCGGCCATGGAGGCCGGTGCAAGACGTGTGTATCTGATCGAAGAACCACTTGCCGCTGCACTGGGCGCCAATCTGGACATCAATGCGCCCGAGGGTCATATGGTCGTGGACATCGGCGGCGGTACAACGGACATCGGCGTGATTACCATGAATGGTGTGGCTGTGTCCTCGTCCATCAAGGTTGCAGGCGCAGCGTTTGACGAGGCGATTATCAAGTTCCTGCGCAAGCGCTACGGTGTAATCATCGGCGCGAACACGGCCGAGGAGATCAAGCTCTCCATTGGCTGCGTCAGCCCGCGTCCGGCGAGTTTGACCATGACGGTCAAGGGCCGCGATGTCAAGTCCGGCCTTGCACACGAGACGACCGTCACCTCCGAGGAGATCATGGAGGTGCTGCGCCGTCCCGCACGGCAGATCGCGGATAAGGTGCTCGACGTTCTCGAGCAGGCAACGCCGGAGCTGGTCGCGGATATTTCCAAGAATGGCATCCTGCTCACGGGCGGCGGCAGCCAGCTCTGGGGTATGGATCAGGTGCTGCGCGAGCGCACGGAGATGAACTGTGTCGTTGCAGACGATGCCGATTCCTGCGTGGCCTACGGCTGCGGCAAGAGCCTTGCGTGGATGAACCACATGCAGGAGGGTACGATCAATATTTCCCGCCGAAGATTATTAAAGGAATAAGCGGAACTTCCCGACAGATACTAACGTCATACCCAGTATAGATACAGACAGGAGGCTGAGACAGAGATGACAGATAATCGCCCGCCGGACGACCAGAATTACGAACGCCGACGCAAGGCATATGATTTTGATAACGATGACGAATGGGACGTGGAAAAATTCCTCGCCCAGCGCCAGCAGCGTGCCGAGGAGCGCCAGAGAGCACAGCAGACACCGCAAAATGAGGAACGGGAGCTTCCGCGGGAGGAACCGCAGGGCTACCGCCGTCCGGAGCGCCGTGAGCAGCAGCCCAGACCGCGGCCTCATGCGTACGAGGAGCGAGAGACATACGACCGCTACGAGGACCATGAGCAGCCCCATGCCCGCCGCGAGGAGCCGCAGGGCTATCGCCGCCCGCAGGAGCATGCACAGCGACCGCAGGAGGGCTATCGCCGCCCCGCGAACCGCAAGAAAAAGAATAACAACGGCAAGCTCTACGCACTGCTCGCCGTAATCCTGGTCTTGATCCTGATCCTTGTGATCTGGCTCGTGTCTACGATCAAAAAATCGGGCAAGGAGAATCCCAGTACGCCGTCCGAGTCTGTCAGTGAGCCGAGTGAGACCGAGCCGCCGACGGAAGCACCCGAGGTGCGTGCCGCCGCGCTCGTGCAGCAGGCCGATACGCTGGCAGCAAGCTATGACTATGACGCTGCCATTGCCAAGCTGCAGGAGTTCGGAAGCGATTGGCAGCAACAGCCTGTATTGGCTGAGGCACAGACGCGTTATGAGACGGCGAAACAGCAGACCGTGCGCTGGGCGGATACGACGAACATCACGCATGTCTTTTTCCATACGCTGATCGTCGATACCGACCGTGCCTTTGATGACGACTATACCAACGGCGGTTACAACCAGTATATGACCACCATCCGTGAGTTCGAGGCCATGCTCGAGGAGCTTTACAAGCGCGGGTTTGTGCTTGTGCGCATCCATGACATTGCCAAGCAGGTCACGAACGAGAACGGCGAGACCGTCTTTGAGCAGGGGGATATTTATCTGCCGCCCGGAAAAACGCCGTTGGTCATGTCACAGGATGATGTGAACTACTATGAATATATGGTGGATGGTGACGAGGACCATAAGCCAGACGCAAAGGGCGACGGCTTCGCCGATCACATTATTGTCGGTGACGACGGGTATCCTACCTGCACCTATATCGATGCCAATGGCCAGCAGCTCACGGGCGATTACGACCTTGTGCCCATTCTGGAGAAGTTCTGCCAGAAGCACCCGGACTTTTCCTATCGCGGCGCACGCGCCATTATTGCGTTGACGGGCTATCAGGGCGCTTTCGGCTATCGCACGAACCCGAAGTGGGTTACGGATGGCATCCTGACGCAGGCGGAATTCGAGCAGGAGCAGGCCGAGGTGCGCAAGGTCGCGCAGTGCCTGCGCGACAAGGGCTGGGAGATCGGCAGCCATAGCTGGGGACACATCAACTTCACCGATGCCTCGGCCGAAAGCGTCGCAACGGATACGCAGAAGTGGGAGGATCAGGTCGAATCGCTCGTCGGCGATACCGATATTTTCATCTATCCGCACGGCGCGGACATTGCCGGCATCGACAAATACTCGGGCGCGAAGTATGATACGCTCTACAATGCGGGCTTCCGTTTCTTCTGCAATGTGGACGGCTCCACGACGCACTGGGTGCAGATCTGGAACAATTACGTCCGTCAGGGTCGCCGGAATCTTGATGGCTATCGGATGTGGTATAATCCCGAACTGCTGGACGATCTGTTCGATGTTCAGGACGTCTTTGATCCTGCCAGACCCACTCCGGTTCCGTCGATTTAGTGCCGCGGGCACTCGTATAATATGTATATGTAATAGAAACAACGCCCGCCGTGAAAACGGTGGGCGTTGTGCTGCGAAACGAAAAATTATGTGCGCCAATACTGCATGCCCCAGTGCTCAAAATCCCACTCTGGCTGGTAGGGGTTGCATTCATAGTCGATGTAATACAGCGTCCCGTTCTGCGGGACGAAGTTGGTAGGGTAGTAGTCGATGTTCCAGCCTGCCGGATAGAGCAGCGCGCACATGGCCTGCACCTGCTCCAGCCACGCAGGTTCCATACGGCCGGTTTTTATCAGCGCTGCGACCGTCGGCCCGTCGATATATTCCTTCAAAATGCGCTCATGCGGGGCATCCACGGCCAAAAGCTGCGGCAGGGGAATGCCGATCTTACGCAGAATTTCATAATCGCGCAGCTCGGCCTCAAGTTTGTTGCCAAAGGTGTAATAATCGCATGGCTCGTGGTGAATCTGCTTGAGAACATAGCGCTGCGCACCGTCCGTGACAAGATAGGAATAGCCGCCTTTTCCCTTACCGAGAAGGCGCAGAACGTGGTATTCCATGTCGTTGATTGACAAAATGTCCTCCATGGCAGATGCTCCTTTGATTTGATATGCAATAACGCACTGCAAGTTCAAACGAAGTGTATGTTTCGTATCGAGTGTTTTCGATTATAGCAGCGGCCGGAAGGAAAGTCAATTGTGTTCAAAGAAAAATTAAATCTGCCTGAGACGCTCGTTGAGCTTGGCATAGATGCGCGAGACGAACCATGGCTCCGTGGAGGCGCGCAGCGCATCGTCGAGCGAGAACCACCGAACGCCGGTATTTTCTGCCTCGCAGACACGCAGCGGCGCGGTGTCATCCGCTTCAAGCAGATAGGTCACATTCAGATGCAGGTGAGAGGAGACGTATTGTCCGCGCTTTTCGTGGCCGTCCACGGTCAGGCATTCGAGTGAGAAAATTTCGCCGTCCACTGCGCGAACGTCCGTCAGACCGGTCTCCTCGCGGCATTCCCTCAGTGCGACCTTTAACAGATCGCGTTCGCCGTCGGCATGCCCACCGCACCAGGACCAGGAATCGTAGATTTTATGGTACACCATTAGAACGCGGTCATGCGCGGGATTTGTTACCCACGCGGATGCCGTCATGTGCGCAATGCGGTTTGTGCGCTCAAAAGCATCATCGTTGCGGCGCAGAAAATCGAGAATGAGCGTCTGGTCGCGCTGCTCCTGTTCGTTTTGCGGGCGGTATGCCGCAATATTTTCAAGAATCTCCATCGTTCCTCCAAGGTTTTTCTTTAATTATAGCAATTTGCGGCCGAAAGGGCAATGCACGAGCGGAAAAAAACGTTGACAAAGTGCACTCGCGCGGCTAATATGAAAGGCAGAACGAACGGAAAGAGAGTATCACCATGGAATACAACAAACTGATTGCCGACCTTCACGCCGGCGACGAGATCGAAGGCTTTTACATTCTCAAGGATGCCTATCCTAAAACGACGGCGGCTGGGAAGCCGTTTTTAAGCGCTACCGCGGCCGACCGCACTGGCACCATCGACCTGAAGGTCTGGGATTATTCCGGGCCGGTCGGGAATGCGCCGTCAGATCTCGGCAAGGTCGTCAAGCTGCGCGGCGTCGTCTCGGATTTCAAGGGCATGCCGCAGATCACCGTCAGCCGCATTCGCCTCGCGCTGCCTGCCGACCATTATGATCTGTCTGCGCTCGTGCCGGTTGCGCCCATCGATGCAGACCGCGCCGTGCAGGATATCCGCGCTATGCTGGAGACACTCGGAGACGAGGACTACAAGGGTGTTGCGCAGAGCATGCTCGAGCGCCATCTTGATGCTTTCCGCAGCATTCCGGCAGGCAAAAGCGTGCACCACAGCTTTGTGTCCGGCCTTTTGATGCATACCTACAATATGCTGCAAACGGCGGATTTTCTCTCCGGACTTTACGCGGAGATCATCGACCGCAGTCTGTTGCTGACGGGCACGCTGCTGCATGATTTTGCAAAAGAGCGTGAGTTTGTGTTCTCCGACCTTGGGATTGTCACGGATTACTCGACGAAGGGCCAGCTTTTGGGGCATCTGGTCATGGGGGCGCAGGAGGTCGCGGAGGTCTGCCGCGAGCGCGGTGTGCCGGAGGAGAAGTCCGTGCTCTTGCAGCATCTGATCCTTTCCCATCACGGCGAGCCGGAGTTTGGCGCGGCAGTGCGTCCGATGTGCGCTGAGGCCGAGCTGCTGTCTTACATCGACCTGATCGACAGCCGCATGGAGATTTATGCGGAGAACCTGCCTGACGTTCCGGCCGGCGGCTTTAGCAACCGCATTTTTGCGCTGGAGAAGAAGATTTATAACCACGGTTGAGCATCAATCAACGAAAACACCGGAAAGCAATTGCTTTCCGGTGTTTTCGGTCAATCGACGATATCGACGGTGACATGCTTGCCATCGCGCTGGGCGACAGCCTTGACGATCGTGCGGATCTCCTTTGCGATACGGCCCTGTCTGCCGATGACTTTGCCCATATCCTCCGGAGCAACACGAAGCTCAAGCACGGTGTTTTCCCCGTCTTCTCTCTGTGTTACAGTGACGGCATCAGGATTGTCGACCAACTGTTTTGCCACATAGAGCAGGAGTTCTTCCATTGTGCTGCTCCCTTCCATCAAAGGACGTTCGCCTTTTTCAGAAGAGCCTTCACGGTGTCAGTGGGCTGAGCGCCGTTCTTGATCCACTGCTGCGCCTTTTCGACGTCAACGGTGATGGTGGCAGGCTCAGTCAGGGGATTGTAGGAACCGATCTCCTCGATGCAGCGGCCGTCACGCGGGCTGCGGGCATCAGCAACGACAATGCGGTAGTAGGGAGCCTTCTTTGCGCCCATTCTTCTCAGTCTGATTTTTACCATGGGGTTTCACCTCCAAATAGATTTGAAAATTTATATCATCAAACAAAACTGCTTGACAATGTCTTACATACCCGGAAAACCGGGGAAGCCGCCGCCCATTTTGCCGAACATCTTGCGCTTCTTGCCCTTGCCGTTCATCTGCTTGACCAGCGCCTGCATCTGCTCAAACTGCTTGAGCAGGCGATTGACATCCTCGACCTTGCGGCCGCAGCCGGCGGCGATGCGGCGCTTGCGCGAGGAATTGAGACAGCCGGGGTTTTCACGCTCATAAGGTGTCATGGACAGAATGATCGCTTCGATTTTTGACAGTGCAGACTCGTCCACCTGCACGTTCTTCATCGCGCCCATGCCGGGCAGCATGCCCAGAAGATCCTGCATCGAGCCCATGGACTTGAGCTGCACGAGCTGATCGTAAAAGTCCGCGAGGGTAAAGCGGTTTGCGCGCAGCTTCTGCTCCAGCTCCTGTGCCTTTTTCTGATCGAGTGCCTGCTCGGCCTTTTCGATGAGCGTCAGAACATCGCCCATGCCGAGAATGCGCGAGGCCATGCGTTCGGGATGGAACGGCTCGATCATGTCGAGCTTTTCGCCTGTGCCGATGAACTTGATGGGCTTTCCGGTCACGGCCTTGACGGACAGCGCGGCGCCGCCGCGGGCATCGCCGTCGAGCTTGGTGAGCATCACGCCGTCGATGTCCAGCCATTCGTTGAAGGACTGGGCGGCATTGACCGCGTCCTGACCGGTCATGGCGTCCACGACCAGAAGAATTTCCGAGGGCTGCACGGCGGCTTTGATGGACTTCAGCTCCTCCATCAGCGCCTCATCGACATGCAGACGGCCTGCTGTATCGAGAAAGACCATGTCGTTGCCGTGCTGCTGGGCGTGGCGAACGGCGGCCTTGGCGATGTTGACGGGATTTTCCTGACCCATTTGGAAAACGGGAATGTCGAGCTGCGCACCGACGACCTCGAGTTGCTTGATGGCAGCCGGACGGTAGATGTCGCAGGCGACAAGCAGGGGACGCTTGCCCTGCTTTTTGAACAGCCCGGCCAGCTTTGCTCCGTTGGTGGTTTTGCCTGCGCCTTGCAGACCGACCAGCATTACGACTGTGGGCGGCTTGGGTGAAATGGTGATGCGCTGATTTTCACTGCCCATGAGCTTGATGAGCTCCTCGTTGACGATCTTGACGATCGTCTGGGCAGGCGTGAGACTCTCCATCACATCCGCGCCGGAGCAGCGCTCGGAGACGGATTTGATGAAGTCCTTGACGACTTTATAGCTGACGTCGGCTTCCAGAAGGGCGAGGCGAATTTCGCGCATGGCCTCCTTGATGTCGGCCTCGGAAAGACGGCCCTTCCCGCGCAGCTTTTTGAACGCTGCGTTGAGTTTAGCGGTCAGACCTTCAAATGCCATTGGGTTCCTCCTTTACGGATGCGGCAGCGGCCAGAATGCGCTGCGCACAGGACTGCACGGACGGGTCCGCGCTGTCGGAAAGCTGCCGGGCAGCGTCACGGATCTCGTTCAGCGCAGCGCGGAGCTTGCGCTCACGTGCGATGCAGCCGGTGGCGGCCTCCAGATCACGCAGGAGCGTTTCTGCGCGGGTGATGGTGTCGTGCACGCCTTGACGGGAAATACCCTCCTGCTGCGCGATCTCACTGAGGGAGAGATCCTGATTGTAATAGAGGTCAAAATAGGTTTTCTGCTTCTCGGTCAGAAGGCTTCCGTAATAGTCCAGCAGAAGGGACATGGTGAACGCTTCCTGCTTCATCTCGAACGCCTCCCTCGACAGCTTGACCATTGTACAACACTTTTGCCCGCCTGTCAAGAGAAAAAACTTGACAGGCGGAAATAATTTGCATAATGCCGGCCCCGAATCGCATATCCTTGACCGAGGTGATCTGAAATGCGGAATTTTCTGCGGCGGAATCTGCCGCTTCTTATCGTACTTGGCGTGCTGTTTTCGCTTGTGGCCATTGCCAGCGCAAAGCAGGCCGAGGCGCTGCCGGTCGGGTCGTGGGGTCTGAGCTTTCAAACCGAGGGCGATCCGCCTGTCGGCAACACGTCCAACGACCGACTGAAGGAATACAATGCCGCCTTTCTGGGCGACACGTCGGAGAAAAAACTCTATCTGACCTTCGATTCCGGCTACGAAAACGGCTGTACAGCGCAGATTCTGGACATTCTGAAAAAGCACAACGTCCGTGCGGCGTTTTTCCTTGTCGGTAACTATATTGAAAAGAACCCGGAGCTTGTCCGCCGCATGACGGACGAGGGGCACATTGTCGGTAATCACACCTATCATCACTGGGATATGTCCAAGATTGCCGACTCCGAGCGCTTTCGTGAGGAGCTGCAGTCGCTCGAACGGCTCTATCAGCAGACGACGGGCAAGGAGCTGCCGAAGTTTTACCGGCCGCCGCAGGGCATCTATTCCGAAGAAAATCTGAAAATGGCAAAGGAGCTGGGCTATCACACGGTGTTCTGGAGTCTTGCCTATGTCGATTGGCTCAATGACAAGCAGCCAACGTCCGAGCAGGCGTTCTCCAAGCTCATCCCGCGCATACACAATGGCGCGGTCGTCCTGCTGCACAGCACGTCAAAGACGAATGCAGCCATCCTTGACGAGCTGCTTACGCGCTGGGAGAGCATGGGCTACCGCTTTGGAACCATAGACGAACTTTTTTTCTGAACCGTCACCAAATCCGCCCTCCGTCATAACATGGAATGAGCGAAGTGCTCATAAACATTAACGGGAGGTTCCTGAGTATGAATTGTAATAACGGGTTTGGCGGCTGCTGGTGGATCATCATCCTGATTCTCCTGTTCTCCTGCTGCGGTGGCTGCGGCACCGGTCTGACCAACGGCAACGGCTGCGGCTGTGGCTGCGACAACAATAACAACGGCTGCGGCTGCGGCTGCTGAGCATACTTCCAAGGCGGAGGGGAAACCCTCCGCCTTTGCCTGTTTTTAGCCCCACATTGCCGAGAGCGTAGGAATGATCTGTTTTTTGCGGGACATGACGTGCGGCAGGAACACGACGTTGTGCCGTGCTTCCGGAGAAAACGCCTGCCGGATGGTTTCCTCATCGCCAAGATAGATCAGCTGCGTGCCTTCACGCAGGACATCCGTGAGCATCAGGAGCATCAGACTGTAATGCTTTTCCTCCATGGTCTTGCGCATGACCTCAAGGAACTCGTCCTTGCGCTGCAGAATATGCTCGGAATTGACGCAGGTGATTTGCCCGACGCCGAGATTGTGACCGGCAATGTGGAAATCCTTGAAATCCGTGAACAGCAGCTCCTCGGCGGTTTTGTCGTCTGACCACGAGGCTGAGAAAATCTGCTGGCCAAGCTCCTCCAGAGAGACGTTGGCGATGCGCGCCATGCGCTCGGCCATGCTACGGTCGCGCGCGGTGCAGGTGGGGGATTTGAACATGACCGTGTCCGAGACGATGGCGCAGGCCATCAGCCCCGCGAGCTTCTCCGACGGCATAAGCCCCTTTTCCTGATACATTCCGGCGATGATGGTCGTAGTGCTGCCGACCGGCTCGTTGCGGAAATAGATGGGGTTGCCGGTCTGAATGTCGGCCAGCCGGTGGTGGTCGATGATCTCCAGAATCTCCGCCTGATCGAGACCGGGGACAGACTGTGCGACCTCATTGTGGTCGACCAACACGACGCGCTTGCGGCGCGGGCGGATCAGGTGATAGCGCGAGACCGTACCGACGACGCGCTCATTTTCGTCCAGAATGGGGTAGCAGCGGTAGCGGCTTTTGAGCATACTCTCGCGCACATCATCCACATAATCGTCCAGATGGAAGCACACAATGTCCTGCGTGTGGCAGATGCGGCGGATGGGGATGGACTGATAGATCAGCCGCACCGCGCGGTAGGCGTCAAAGGGCGTGGAGATGATGCAGGTTTTCGAGGGCAGGCTGCGCAGCTCCTCGTCCAGCTCGGCCTGACAAAGGATCACGCAGCGCACGTTCATTTCCAGTGCACGCCGGATCATATCCGGCTGGTGTCCGCAGACGACAATGGAATCCTCACCGGAAAAGAGCAGATTTTCGCAGCTCTGCGGCAGTGCAATGCACACGTCGCCCGTGATGGTGTCCACAAGATCGCCGGCTTCGTTCAGAATGCGCCCTTCCAGCACGCTCAAAAGATTGAAAACCGGGATTTCTTCGATGTGCGGGCGCTCAATGGAGCCCATGTCGTAGCCTGCAATGTCCCCGGAGGACAGCATGCCGAACAGCGTGCCGTCCTCGTTGGTCACGGGAATGGCGGCGATGGATGCGTCGGACGACAGCACGGACCATGCGCGGCTGACCGTCAGCGCCGAGGACAGCGCGGGCGGCGTGTCGTAGTCCAGGTCGCGTACCTGCGTGCGCATGGTCTTGATCCAAGTCGGCGCAGTGAAGCCGAAGCGGTCGAGCACGAGCTGCGTTTCGTCGCTGACGTGGCCGAGGCGCGCCGCGCGGTATTCGCGGTCGCCAAGCGCATTGCGTAATGCGGCATAGGCCATGGCCGAGACGATGGAATCCGTATCCGGGTTGCGGTGCCCTGTCACATAAATCGTATCCATGACGATCCTCCGATCCGTTCATTTACTCTTATCCTATCTGTTTTTTCCGTGTCTGTCAATGCCTTTTTGCGCGGAAAGGATTGTACTTTTCGGGAAAGTCTGATATAATGGGAAAACCGAATTGATAAAGGAAGCGTTAGAAATGATAAAACCGACTCTGGTTGTGATGGCTGCCGGTATGGGCAGCCGCTTCGGCGGCCTGAAACAGATGACTCCCGTTGACCCGCAGGGCGACAGCATTCTGCATTTTTCCCTCTATGATGCTTATCGCGCAGGGTTCGGCAAGGTCGTCTTTATTATCAAAAAATCCATCGAGGAAGCCTTCCGCGAGAAGGTGCTTCCCGGCCTTGACCGCTATCTTGAGGTCGCGTGCGTGAATCAGGAGGTGGACTTTCTGCCTGAGGGCTTCACGGTCCCCGAGGGGCGCGAAAAGCCGTGGGGCACGGCGCACGCCGTTCTGTGTGCCAAGGACGAGATCCCCGGCCCGTTCGCCGTTATCAATGCCGACGATTTTTACGGCCGCCATGCCTTTGAGACCATTGCGGGCTTCCTTTCTCAGCCGCACGAGCCGGGCGAGTATGCCATGGTCGGCTATCTGCTTCGCAATGCCATGACCGACAACGGCTATGTTGCGCGCGGAGTCTGCGAGACAAAGAACGGTTTTTTGACGGGCGTGACCGAGCGCACGCACATCGAAAAGCGCGGCAACGACGCGGCCTACACCGAGGACGGCGAGCACTTCGTCCCGCTGTCCGGCGATACCGTCGTTTCGATGAACCTCTGGGGCTTCAGCCCGATGATCCTCGAGGAAATTGAGCGCAGATTCCCGATCTTTCTGCGCGAGAATCTTGCGAAAAATCCGCTGAAATGTGAATTTTATCTGCCCAGCGTCGCAAATGCACAAATTCAGGAAAACACGGCGACAATCCGCGTGCTGCACACGGACGAGACATGGTACGGCGTGACCTACCGAGAGGATCTTGCCTCCGTGCAGGAGGCCATCGCAAAAATGCGCGCGGAAGGGAAGTACCCGGAACACCTGTTTTTCTAAGAAAAAAGGAGAATTGCCGCTATGGTCGAAAATCTGAATCGCCTGACGTTTTCCCGCTTTGGAAAGGTCCTGCGCGACACGCTCCCACACCGCGGATTTCCGCAGGGCGAGGAGTGGACGGAGTCCGTGCAGCACTTCAAGGCATCGGACGCACACTTTTTTGAGCTGACCGGCGGCGATTTGTATCTCGATTTCGAGACAGGCATGACCGTCCTTGCCCTGCGGCAGGACGAGCAGGTGACCTGCTTCTACCTTGATAAGCCTGTGCGTCTGCCTGCGGGCACGGTGTTTTCCATCGTGCCCTATCAGCAGGAGTGCGCCGTGCGCATGTGTCTGCCGAAAACCGCGCAGCTCCTCGAACGCGAGCCGGTCACGGCGCTTGAAAATCTGAAGATCAGTGATAAGCTGGCGCTGGGTGAGATCTACACCCTGTTCTACCGCGAGACGGAGAGCGGCTTCCTGTTCAAGGGCGAGGAGCATTCCATGCTGGAATTGACGTACGTCGATCAGGGCGCACTGCACTGCGTCGTGGACGGCAGCAGCTACACGCTTCGTCAGGGACAGCTCATGATCTTCGGTGCGCACCAGTGGCATATGCAGTATACCGATCTGGATGCCTCCGTGCGCTTTTTGACCATCGCCTTTGACTTAAACAGCAGGGTTGCGGAAAATCTTCCGGGGCACGTTTTTGACCTTTCCAGCGAGGAAGCGGCCTTTTTGCGCCAGATTCTGCACGAGTGCGACATGACGGACGGTTACAGCGGCGATTTTATCCGCGGTTATCTGAAGCTGTTGCTGCTTTCCATTCTGCGCGACGCGGGCGGCGTAAAAAAACGCCTGCAAACGCCTGCTGCGCTCAACAACGAAAATGCCATCGTCAGCCGTGCGCTGCAATACATTGCCGACCATGTCTATGAGAAGCTGCCTGTCGAGGCCGTGGCCAAGGGCATCGGCGTGAGCGCGTCGCACCTGACGGCGCTGTTCCACCGGCAGATGGGAATTTCACCCGGCGAGTACATTCGTCGCGTCAAGCTTGAGGAGAGCAAGGGCCTTATCCGTGAGGGAAAAATGAATTTCTCTCAGATCGCCGCCGCACTGCATTACTCAACCATTCATCATTTTTCCCGACAGTTCAAGGAAAAATTCGGCGTTTCACCCTCGGAATATGCAAAATCCCTTCAGGCCGGCAACGACTGACTGCTGGAAGAAAGAGAAAACCGGCCCGCACAAGGCCAGAGAGAACACCTAATGCTAATGACTTTTTTGACCCATGTAAATCTGGCACCCGTGGAGACCGATCCCGTGGGATTCCTCTGGCAGCTTCGCCAGCCCGTGGCAATCACGGTGCTGCTGATCCTTCTGGGGCTGCACTTTCCGCTGCGCGGTGTGATCCTCATGATTGCTGCACGCTGCCGCGGGCTGAAGCCCAGCCGCACCTCGGTGATCCTGTGCGCGGTGGAGCTGGCGCTCGGCATTGGCATTTTGTGTCTCGCGCGATTTTCCACGCTGGGACTGTATATTCTGCTTGCGACGTATCTGTTTTGCATTCTCGTGGCGGAAGCCATCAATTGCTACATCTACGCTTGCGCACGGCAATGGCGGTTTTTTATCCCGTCGGCGGTTTCCACGGCGCTTGGAATACAGTTTCTTGTGTGGCTGTTGGTGCTCCGGCCGGTCGAGAAGCAGCGCGTGCTGCTGGCGTTTTCACTGCTGATGCTTGCGGTATTTGGTGCGTCCATGCTGTGTGATCTGCTGTTTTTCCTTGTAAAAAGCAGCGGATTTCGCCGTGTTTTGAGCAATATCCGTATTGCACTGCCGGACTATGCCGGCCTTGCGCTGCCGCTGCACACGACCGATGCCTCGCGGCCCGAGCCACTTGCGCCCGCACAGGAGGCGGTGGAGGTACTGTTTCAGGTTTCGCGTCACGGCATCGGCATTGTCGGCCACTGCGAGCTGTGCATTGACGGCCGCACGCTGACCTATGGCTGTTATGACCCTGCTTCCCGCCGCTTCTTCGGTGTGATGGGAACGGGCGTGATCTTCCGCGCACCGCGCGAAAAATATCTGGCATGGGCGATGCGTACGAACCGAAAGAAGATCGTTTCCTACACGCTGCACCTACCGCCCGAGCAGCTTCTGCTCGTGCGCGAGCAGCTTGCGGCCATGGAAAAACAAATGGAGCGCTGGATGCCGCAGGAGTGTGAGGAGGAGTTTATTTCGCGGGTGCAGCGGGTGCCCGGCGTTGAGATCTTCCGCATGACCGACGGTCCGTTCCGGACATATTTTGTCCCGACGATCAACTGCGTGACGATTACGAACAGCATTCTTGGCCACACCGACCTTGGCAGCGCCCTCATGCCGGGTGTCAAAACGCCTGGGGCATATATGGATATGCTCGATCGCCAGCTTCGCTCCGGCAGCGACATCGTTGTTGCCAGACACGTTTACGGGGAATGACGGACGAGGGAACTGCTCCCGCAATTAAAAAAGCTGCGTTCCGAACGGAACGCAGCTTTTTTATTTCTCAGCAATAGAAATCGCGGATCTTTTTCGCACGGCTGGGGTGACGCAGCTTACGGATGGCCTTGTTCTCGATCTGGCGGATGCGCTCACGCGTCACGCCGAAGATCTGTCCGACCTCCTCGAGGGTATGCGTCTTCCCGTCGTACATACCGAAGCGCAGACGAAGAACGTCGGCCTCGCGATCGGTCAGCGTGTTGAGAATTTCTCCCAGCGCCTCGGCCAGCAGTGCGTTGCTCGTGGCATCCGCCGGGCCGGGTGTGTTGTCGTCCTCGACGAAGGAGCCGATGGTCGTATCTTCCTCGTCGCCGACAGGCGTATCCAGAGAGAGCGTGTCGGCGGCGGTGCGGTTGGCTTCAATGATCTTCTCGATGGGGAGATTCAGCTCGTCCGCGATTTCTTCAAGCGTCGGCTCGCGGCCAAGCTCCTGCACCAGCTTGCGGTTGCAGCGCGTGGCCTTGTTGATGACCTCTACCATATGCACCGGCACGCGGATGGTTCTGGCCTGATCCGCGATGGCTCGCGTGATGGCCTGACGGATCCACCAAGTCGCATATGTAGAGAATTTGTTTCCCTTTGTATAGTCGAACTTATCGACCGCGCGGATCAGGCCGGTGTTGCCCTCCTGAATCAGATCCAGAATATGCAGACCGCGGCCGGAATACTTCTTTGCGATGGAGACAACAAGACGCAGATTCGCCTCCGTGAGCTTGTTCTTTGCGGCCTGATCGCCCTGCGCAACGCGCTGCGCAAGCTCCTGCTCCTCTTCGGGGGAGAGCAGCGGCACCTGACCGATCTCCTTGAGGTACATCCGCACGGGGTCGTCCAGATTGTATTCGGCGGCCAGCTCCACGGGATCGACGAGAGGTTCCTCCTCGTCAAGCTCGGAGTCGGGAATGTCGTCAATGTCGTCCAGCAGGTCGGGAAGATCACCGCCCTCTGGCTCAGAGCTGACGATCTGAATGCCGATGGATTCGAATGTGTCATAGATCTGTTCGATTTTTTCAACAGAAAGATCGAGCTTTTCCAGTGCTGAGAGCAGTTCTGCGGAGGACAGGACGCCGTCCCTGCGGCCCTTGCTGATTAATGCGGTCAGCGGAGCCATCAATTCTTCACTTGGCTTGCTGCTTTTTTTAGAGTTGGACATAGTGCACTTCCTAGCATCAATGATTCTGCGCCTTAAAGGCGTATCCAATTCATTATACATTGACTTTTTGTATAACGCAATAGGGTTTTGACGAAAAAGTAAGAAAAATCAGATTTTTTGAAAAAATCGCAGAATCAAAAGGTCAAGTTGGACTTTGATTGCCATTCCACAGGATACCCCGCGCAGCGGCGTCTCATACATTGGAAAATCAGAACATTTTTTCCAGCGTATCGCGCACAGCGGCGAGAAATTCGCCTGAAGTCAGTACTTGCGGTGTGCCGTTCTCCCAGAGCGCGGCCAGATCCTTGGTCATGCGGCCGGATTCGATGGTTGCAAGGCAGGCACGCTCGAGCGTATCTGCAAAGCTGCACAGGTCGGGCGTTTCATCCAATTCGCCGCGCTTTTTCAGCGCGCCGGTCCAAGCGAAAATCGTCGCAATGGGGTTTGTGGAGGTCTGCTCGCCGCGCAGATAGCGGTAATAGTGCTGCGTCACCGTGCCGTGCGCGGCTTCATATTCGTATTTTCCGTCGGGGGAGACGAGCACGGAGGTCATCATGGCAAGGCTGCCGAAGGCTGTGGAAACCATATCGCTCATCACGTCGCCGTCGTAGTTTTTGCATGCCCAGATGAAGCCGCCCTCGCTGCGGACAACGCGTGCCACGGCATCGTCGATCAGTGTATAGAAATAGGTGATGCCTGCTTGTTCAAAGGCTTCGCGGTACTCGGCTTCAAAAATTTCTTCAAAAATGCTGCGGAAAGCGCCGTCGTAGACCTTGGCGATCGTGTCCTTGGCGGAGAACCACAGATCCTGCTTGGTCGCCAGCGCATAATTGAAGCAGGCGCGTGCAAAGGAGGCAATGGAGCTGTCCTTGTTGTACTGCCCCATCAGAACGCCGCCGCATTCAAAGTCATAGATCGGCTGACGTGTTTCCTTGCCGGTTTTATCCGTGAAAACCAGCTCGGCCTTGCCCTCCGGGACGCGCAGCTCGCTCGCGCGGTAGATGTCGCCATAGGCGTGACGGGCGATGGTAATGGGCTTTTTCCAGTTGCGCACGACCGGACGAATGCCGTTGACCAGAATCGGCGCACGGAACACCGTGCCGTCCAGCGCGGCGCGAATCGTGCCGTTTGGGCTTTTCCACATGCCGTGAAGCTGATACTCCGTCATACGCTGCTTGTTCGGCGTGATGGTCGCGCACTTGACGCCCACGCCGTACTGCTTGATCGCCTCCGCGGCGTCCAGCGTGACCTGATCGGCCGTGCGATCTCGCTCGGGAAGACCAAGGTCAAAATAGACCGTTTTGAGATCGATATACGGCTCTAACAGTTCGCTTTTGATCTCTTTCCAAAGGATTCGAGTCATTTCGTCGCCGTCCAGCTCGATGAGGGGCGTTTTCATTTCAATTTTCTGCATGGGGTTCCTCCTGCTTGTGATTGACGAGCACGCAGCGGTTGATAGGCGTGCCGAGTGCGTAGAATTTTTCTTCGTAGCCGGTCATAATCCCGACAGGACCGTTCGCGTGCAGATCGCGCGTCAGGTCACGAATTTCCAGCCCGCAGGCTTCAAATTCGCCGAGCGACCATTCGAATAATCCGGAATTGTCGGTTTTGAAGTGGATTTCGCCCTCCGGACGAAGAATTTTTTTGTATTTCTCCAAAAAAGTACGGAAGGTGAGACGGCGTTTCGCGTTTTTCTTGCGCGGCCACGGATCGCAAAAGTTCAGGTACAGTAAATCAACCTCACCGTCAGCGAAATACTCCTGCAAATCGGCTGCGTCAATGGACAGGAAAAACACGTTTTTCAGCCCCATGGAAAGTGCCTTTTCCATGGCCAGCAGCAGCGCCTCCTGCACTTTTTCTACGGCGATGATGAGCACATCCGGCTCGGCGGCAGCGGTCTCAACGGTGAATTTGCCCTTGCCGCAGCCGACCTCCAGCCGCAGCTCCTTCGCGCCCGGCATCAGGGAGCGCCAGTTGCCGCGCAGGCCTTGCGCGTCGCGCAGCCAGACGGCGCTGCACGCTTCCATTCGCGGCTCTAAATTGTTTCTTTTTCGCATTCGCATGACAGTATCCCTCAGCTCTGTGAATTTTCTGACTGAATTATAGCAAAAGAATTCACTTGCGTAAAGAGAAAGAATAGTTTTTCTTGCATTTTTTCAAAAGAGCGTGTATAATATGTGTGATTCGGACACTGAAGCACAATAAATACAATTTCCGGGTGTAGCTCAGATGGTAGAGCGCGTGGTTTGGGACCACGAGGCCGCTGGTTCGAGACCAGTCACTCGGACCATAATGTGGAGACAAAAAAGATGTCTCCTGCGAAAAGCCCGATTATATCGGGCTTTTTTGCTACCCAA
>CAKUMO010000029.1 GCA_934667815.1 uncultured Oscillospiraceae bacterium | reverse complement strand
CTGATAGAGCTTGGACGAGAGCATCATCATGCACTTTTCGCGGTTCTGAAACTGGCTTCGTTCCTCCTGACAGGACACCACGATGCCCGTGGGCTTGTGGATAAGGCGCACGGCAGAGGACGTTTTATTGATGTGCTGGCCGCCCGCACCGGAGGAACGGTAGACCTGCATCTCGATGTCCTCCGGCCGGAGATTCACGTCCGCCTCCTCCATTTCGGGGAGCACCGCGACCGTGGCGGTGGAGGTGTGGACGCGGCCGCCGGACTCCGTCTCCGGCACGCGCTGTACGCGGTGGACGCCGGATTCAAATTTCAGGCGCGAATACGCGCCCGCGCCGTTCACCGTGAAGTCGGCTTCCTTGATGCCGCCGAGCTCCGTCTCGCTGTAATTGAGCAGCTCGATGGTCCAGCCCTTTGACGCAGCGTAAAGCGAATACATGCGGAACAGGCTGTGCGCAAACAGTGCGCTTTCCTCCCCGCCCACGCCGCCGCGGATCTCCATGATAACGCTCTTGTCGTCGTTTGGGTCATGCGGCAGCAGCAGGAGCTTCAGCTCCTGCTCGAGCGCCTCGCCGCGCTTTTTCGCATCGGCATATTCTTCCTGACAGAGCGCCTTCAGTTCCGGGTCGGTCTGGCCGGTCATCAGCTCGGCAGCGTCCTTCATATCCTGCTGCGCACGAAGATAGCCACGATAGGCCGTGACGACCGGCTCCAGCTCCTTCTGCTCGCGCAGATAGGCTGCCGCCCGCTTCGGGTCGGCATAAAAGTCCGGCTGCTCCGTCCTTGCGCACAATTCCAAATATTTTTCCTCGACCAGCTTCAGCTTTTCCAGCATAACAAACTCCAAAATCCAGATTGTATTATTCTAGCAGATTTTCACAATCTTGTCCAGTATAGACATTGAATATCACCTGCGCATCGTCCCGCAGGCGCTCTGTCTGCATCAGGCGCTGTGCACCCTCCTTGGTGATGCGCCAGAAATGCGGCGTCATGGAGAGAAGATTCCGCACCTGCTGCGGTGAATCAAGGCAGAAGGAAAAGTCCAGCGTCCGGCTGTGCAGCAGCGTAAAGCCCGCAAGCGCGGGATGCAGCGTCTTTTCCTTGTGCTTCCGTTCGGGATAGATCAGGTTTTTCAAATTAGGCAGATGGTTTTCCCCCGCCAAAACCTGTAAAAATATGCCGTTTTTCTGCAAAACGCGAGAAAATTCTTCAGGCAGTGTCAGCGCAAACATGGAAAGCAGCGCGTCGAACGCGCCGTCCGCAAAGGGCAGATGCGAGGCCGTTGCGACCAAGAAACGGGCGTTTTTCTCACGGACTGCCGCATAGCGCACAGCTTCTTTGGACACGTCGATACCCCAGCGCTCCGGAATTTCCGGCAGTCTGGAGAGATAATAGCCCTCGCCGCAGCCGACGTCCAGAATCGTCCGGCAGTGCGGGCAAAACTCGTGCAGCAGTGCCGCGACCGTTTGTGCGATTGGCGCATAAAAGTCTCCGTCGAGAAATTCCCGCCGCGCCGCAACCTGCTCCCGTGTATCGCCGGGGTGCAGCGAGTGCTTCTGTGTAACCGGCAAGAGGTTTACATAGCCTTGTCGTGCCACATCGAAGGTGTGTCCGTTTTCGCATTTCCAGATTTTTTCCGTCTGCGTGAGCGTCTGCCCGCAGACGGGACAGCAGAGTGAAACCATGCTCATTTCTCCGAATTTTCCAGATTTTTTGCCGTTTCCCCGCACATACTACCAATCGGAAGGGGCGGTGTATGATTTATGAAACGGTTTCTTGCAGTGCTGGCGCTGTGCGCTCTGCTCTGCCCTTCGGTACATGCCGAGACTGTGCCGCAGTATGTCGCGCTGACGTTTGACGACGGCCCATCCGGGCGCTGTACGGAGCGCCTGCTCGACGGGCTTGCCGAGCGCGAGATACAGGCGACATTTTTCCTGTGCGGCTACCGTGTGCAGGAATATCCCGAACTGGCCGCACGCATCGCCCGCGAAGGGCATGAAATCGGCAGCCACAGCGACCGTCACGAATTCTTTACCAAAATGCAGGATGCTGACGTCTGCGCCGACCTGCGCACCGCCACTGAAAAGATCGCCGCCGCGACCGGTGTCACGCCGCATCTGCTGCGCCCACCCGGCGGGCTGTATGATCTGGATGTGCTGGCACACTCGGTCTGCGCGGATTCGCCTGTCATTCTATGGTCAATCGATCCGGAGGACTGGCGTGACCGTCCAACGCAGACCGTCGTGCAGTTTGTGACAAGGCGTGCCAAAAGCGGCGACATTATCCTGCTTCACGACATGCACGCCTCGAGCGTCGCCGCCGCGCTGCGCATCATCGACACGCTGGAGGCGCGGGGCTTCCGTTTTGTGACCGTCTCGGAGCTTGCGCTGCTCTCAGGCACGACGCTCGAGGGCGGCAAGGCTTATTACAAATTTTCTTTTCCGAAATATGAACCGTAAAACGCTTCGATCTGTGCACGGTCTGCCTTGACCGAGCCTTGTGCAAACTCCGGCTTTCCGCCGCCGCGCCCATTGAGTGCCGCATTCAGCTCCCGCACAAGTCCTCGCAAATCGCCGTTTTTCTGCCCGACGGCGTATTTATAGTCCCCGTCCTCGCCCGCAAAGGTCATGCAGCAGCCGCCGCAGACCTGCGTCACGGCGTCGGCAAGACGGCGCAGCGCATCAGGCTGCATGGCCTCTTGCAGCAGGAGCACGTTTCCCCTGCCCCGCAGCGCCTCGGCGCGTTCGGCAAAGAGTGCATTCTCCGTCTGTGTAAGGCGGTATTTCATTTTTTCGCTTTCCGCGCAGAGACGGCGCACGGCCTCCGCCGTTTCCAGTGACTTTGCGGAAAGCAGACCGGAAATCTCCCGATTCTGCGCAAAAACAGCGTTGAGATAACGCAACGCGCGCCCACCGCACAGCAACTCCACGCGTGAGCCGCTGTGAAAGCGCGTCGTGGAAAGCAATTTTATTAAGCCAATTTCGCCTGAGCGCTCGACATGCGTGCCGCAGCAGGCACAGAGGTCGATTCTGCCGAACTGCACCAGCCGCACTGCGCCGGTCAGCTCCTTTTTGCTGCGGTAGGGCAGCGTTTTCAACTCACTTGGAGCGGGATACCAGATCTTTGTCGGAATGTCGGCCCAGACTGCCTCGTTTGCGGCCAGCTCCACTTCAGCCAGTGCCTGCGGGGTCAATTCTCCGCTGAAATCGATTGTGATGACATCACTGCCCATATGGAATCCGACGTTTTCAAAGCCGAAGCGGGCGTGAATGATGCCGGAAACCAGATGCTCGCCCGAATGCTGCTGCGTCAGATCAAGGCGGCGCGTCCAATCGATGGCGCATTCGACCTCCTGCCCTACCGGCAGGGGCGCGTCGGCAAGGTGCACGACCTCGTCTCCCCGTTCCCGAACGTCCAGCACCTGTGCCTGCCCGATTTGACCGAGGTCACAAGGCTGGCCGCCGCCCGTTGGATAGAAAATCGTCCGGTCGAGCAATATCTCCCAGCCGTTTTTCGCCGGTTCACAGGCAAGAATGCGTGCATACAGTGTTTTTGCCTTAGGCTGCAAATAATAAAACCGTTCCGTCGCCATAGTTTTTGCTCCGTTCCCATTTTTCATACTATTGTACCACATCCGTGCAAATAGCGAAAGGAGTTTTCCAGAAAGTTTGCGATTTTTCTTTTGCAGGTTGACAAAACAGGGAAACTTTCATAAAATATAGGACGGATAATTACCAAAAAGCTAATCCAAGAAAGGTGGGAACGTCATGGACGCTGGGAGTAATAGCGGCATACCAACAGGCCGAAGTCGCTGGGGACGGCTCTGCGTCCGTGCGGAACGTTCCTGATCGATAAACTCCGAAGTCGGAGTTCCTATCCCCTTCGGCTGCCGTCTGCTTCCGTATCTCTGACAAATTATGTATCAGGAGGAAAAGATCGATGGCAGAACATAATGTCACCGTCGAGAGCACGCTTGATGCGCTCTTGGCGGAAAAAAAGTACCCGACGATCCGCGATATTTTGATCACGATGAATCCGGCCGACATCGCCTCTGTGTTCGATTCCATGGAGGAGGAGCGCCTGCCGCTGCTGTTCCGGCTGCTGCCGAAGGAGCTGGCCGCCGAGACCTTCGTGGAGATGGATCCGGACGCGCAGGAGCTGCTGATCCGCGGCTTCTCGGACTCCGAGCTGCGCGAGGTCGTGGACGAGCTGTATGTGGACGATGCCGTGGACATCGTCGAGGAAATGCCCGCGAACGTCGTGCGGCGCATCCTGTCGCAGGCCGACCCGCAGATGCGCAAGGACATCAACGAGATTTTACGCTATCCAGAAAATTCCGCCGGTTCCATTATGACCACGGAATATGTCTCCCTGCGACCGGACATGACGGTGGAGGAGGCCATTCTCCGCATCCGTCGGACGGGCGTGGACAAAGAGACGATCTATACTTGTTATGTGACTCGTGACCGTCTGCTGCTCGGTCTCGTCACGGTCAAAGACCTGCTGCTTGCGCAGGATGACAGCCTTGAAATCAGTGAGCTGATGGAGACGAACGTCATTTCCGTCAGCACGCAGGCCGACCAGGAAGAAGTTGCGCAGATGCTCTCGAAATACAATTTCCTCGCGCTGCCGGTCGTCGACGGTGAGAACCGCATGGTCGGTATCGTGACCTTCGACGACGCCATGGACGTCATGGAGGACGAGGCCACGGAGGACATGGAGATCATGGGCGGCATGACGCCGTCGGACAAGACCTATCTGCGTTCGACGACCTTTGACCTGTTCAAGCACCGCATTCCCTGGCTGATGCTCCTGATGGTATCGGCCACGTTCACCGGCCTGATTATTACAAAGTTCGAGCATGCGCTGGCTGCACAGGTTGCACTGACGGCTTTTATTCCCATGCTCATGGACACCGGCGGCAACTCCGGCTCACAGTCTTCGGTCACGGTCATCCGTGCGCTGTCGCTGGGCGAATTGAGCTTCTCGGACATCGGCCGGGTCATCTGGAAGGAGATCCGCACGGCGGTGCTGTGCGGCGTGGCGCTGGCCGCAGCCTGTTTCCTGAAAATTCTTCTGGTAGACCGTCTGCTCATGGGCAATGAGGACGTGTCCATCACGGTTGCGCTGGTCGTGTGCATCACGATGGCGCTGACGGTGCTGGTGGCGAAGGTCATCGGCTGCTCCCTGCCGATGCTGGCCAAAAAGATCGGCTTTGATCCGGCGGTCATGGCAAGCCCATTCATCACGACGATCGTCGATGCTCTCTCGCTGCTGATCTACTTTGGCACCGCGCTGCTGCTCATCCCCGGAATTACCTCTTAAAAACAAGCCGCACCCGCTTGAAAGCGGGTGCGATTATTTATAACGCAGCCCACGGCAAGACTACCGTGGGCTGCGTCATTTTATTTATTTTTAGTGTGTCTTGCTTTCCTTCTTGCGCTTGCTCAGAACGATCACAAGACCGACTGCGATCAGCACAACAGCTCCGCCGATGACAAACCACAGCCAAGCATGGCCGCTTGTCTCAGCAGGCTGCTCGTCGATGACGGGCGCGGTGTCCTTAACCGCTGCGTAGGCGGGCTTGCCGACATCGGCATTGCGGTCGAAGCCTGCGGGCGCATCGCTGCCAATGTCCACATCATCCAGACCGGCCAGCGCAGTGCCGACGTGCAGCTCCACGACCACGCGAGCTGCAGTATAGCCGTCAAGACTGCCGACCATGATGTTGCGTGCGGCATTGCTCCAGTCGTTCTGCTCGCCGAGGTAGCCGACGGGCACGCTGCCGTCATAATATGTCGTCTCCTGCGGTGCAGCAGCGACCCACTTGCTGCCGTCGAACAGCTCGAGGCGGATGTTGAAGTTGCGGTCGTTGTAGCGCACCCAGCCGTTGTCGCAGTATTCGTCCGCAGACAGGAAGCTGTTGAGATCCTTGTTTGCGTTGGAATAGAAAAGGTCGACGGTATTGGCCGTGCGGTCGCCGTAGTTGACGGCCGTGCTGGAGACGTGGAAATAGTTCTCCTCGCCGCCGCGCAGCACACCGAGATCGATGTCCACCGGGACCCAAACCGCTGCCTGACCCTTGTAGGGCTGGAGCGAGGTCTCAAACCAGTTGCCGTTCACACGAACGCGCAGCTTGACGTCCTCATTGTCCTTGACGTCCTTCACTGCCGGATTTTCCTTGGGCACGCTGGTACTGTGGGAAACGGGCAGTGCCGAGCCGCCGCCGACATAGGGGTTATCCTGCACGGTGAGCTTGGTGCCGATGTGCATCTGCACGCGGAGGCGCGCCTGCGAATAGCGGCTGAGGTCGCCGAGCACCAGATTGCGTGCTGCATTGTACCAGGTGTTGTTGTCGCCGAACAGGCCGAGGACGGTGTGCTCGTCATAGGCGTAGCTCTCGCCGGAGGGCACGCGCACCCACTGCGAGCCGTCATAGAATTCCAGCACAAGGTTGATGTTTCTGTCCTGATACTGGGCAAAGTTGTTGTCGCTGTAAGGATCGTTCGTCAGGAAGCTGTTGAATCCCTCCTCCACGCGTGTGGCATAGAAGTCCACACTGCTGTCGGTGAAGTTGCCGTAGGAGACAACGTTCGTCGTCAGGCCGAAATAGTTCTCCTGACCGCCGCGCAGCAGGCTCATATCGATCGGGCAGGTGACCCAGTCGCCGTTGATGCCGACATAGTCGGAAATATCCATCCAGCGCCATGTGCCATTCACGCGTACCCAGAGGATCGGCGTGCCGCCGTTTCCAGAGCTTTGTGCCGCGCCGGGTACAGGCGCGGTGACGGTATGGTCGGAGCGGCTGCCAAGGTGCGTGCCGATGTGCACCTGCACCGAGATCCGCGCGTACTGATAGTCCGTCGTCTCGCCGAGGAACAAGTTCTTTGCCGCGTGGCTCTTGCTGCCGTCTGCACGGCGGCCGAGCTGATAGGATGCGTCGCAATAGGTCGGGTTGGTGCCGGTCAGGCTCTCCCACGTCTTGCCGTCGCGCGATGCCTCAAGGCGGATGTTCCACTCGCCGGTCTCGTTGCGCGTCCAGTCGTCAAAGTAATCGTTGACGTTCGCGAAGCTGTCCGCACCCGCCGTTGCGGTAGCGTAGACATCCACGCTGCTGCCGCTGTAAGCCTCGGCGGGATTCACATCGCTGCTCAGAAGCACCTGATTTTCCGCACCGGAACGAATCTGGGAAACGGGCACGTCCACCGCGACCCACGCCATGCCGTTTTCGTCGGTCTTTACATTGTCAAGTGCGGTCTCGTACCACTCGCCGTTCAGACGCACGCGCAGATGCGCATTTTCGCGTCCCTCGGCCGTGCCGGAGGCCGGCGCGCCGGGCGTTGCGGGCGTGAGGGTATGGACGACGACACGGTCGCCTGCGTCATTTGCAGGCACGTCCGCCGCCAGCTTGGTGTTCAGGAAGGTTGCAAACTGATCTTCCGCGTAGTCATCAATCACATTCAGGCGTTCACCCACATGCACCTGCACGGCCACGCGCGCCGCGCTGTACTGCGTCAGTTCGCCCAGCGCAAGATGGCGCGAATAGTTGTACCACTTGCCCTCCGGCTGGAACAGGCCGAGGACGGTGTGCAGCTCGGAGCCGTAGGTCTCCTCCACGGCGTTGACCCACTTTGTGCCGTCGTAGAACTGAAGCATCATATTGACGCTCTTGCCGGAGAGCTCCGTCCAGTTTTCGTCGCACCAGCGGTGGTCGGTGACGAAGCTATCGCCGTTCTCCGTCGCGGTGAACAGAACATCCAGACTGTGGACGCTGTTGTCCGCCAGAGAGCTGACATTGGAGGAAAGGCTCAGATGGTTCTCGCCGTTCTGATTGAGCTTGGCAATATCCACGGGGACATAGACCCAGTGCGTGCCGGGCTGCTTGGAAACGTTCAGGCCGTACCAATACTGGTTGACGCGCACGCGCAGCGCGGCATTCTCGTCCATGGCGCACTTTTCGTGCTCACAGCCGCAATCAGTGTCCACACACTTGCCGCAAAGCTCGCAGAACGTGCAGTGATGCAGGGTGCCGCAGGTGTGATACGGGCAGTTTTCGTCTGCGCAGGAATCCGGATGCTGCGGGCACATCTCGTGCTTTTTAACCTCCTGCGGCGCCGGGAAGGTGCCAAAGGTCTCCTCGGTAAAATCGTTCAGGGGCGTGAGATTCTTGCCGACATGCAGTTGCACGCTTGCGCGTACGGCCTCAATACCGGTCAGGTCGCCCAGCACGATGTTGCGGCAGGGGTTGTACCACGTCCCATCGGAGAACTGGCCGAGCACCGTGGTCTGGTCTGCGGAATACGAAGGCTTGGCCGCATTCAGATCGACCCACTCGTGGCCGTTCCAGCCCTCAAGCTTGAGGTTGACGTTGCGGTCAGAGTACCCGTTCCAGCCGCCGTCGCACCAGCGGTCGTTCGTAAGGAAGCTTTCAAATCCGTCTGCGGCATTCGTGGCGTAGAAGTCCACGCTGGTATCGGCAAAGTTGCCGCCGTTTGCCACGTTGCTGCTTGCAGCAAGCTGATAGGTCGTGCCGGCGGTCAGGCCGTCCATCTTTACGGGCACGCTCGCCCACTGCTTGTCCTGACCGAGAAGGTCGTTGATGTAAACGCCGTACCACTGGCCGTTGAAGCGCAGGCGGATCGCCGCCTCGCCGGTGCACTTTTCATGATCGCAGCCGCAATCGGTATCCCTGCACTTGCCGCAGATCGGGCAGAGCACGCAGTGATGCAGATCGGCGCAGGTGTTGCGCGGGCAGCCTGCAACGGAGCAGGACTCCGGATGCTGCGGGCAAGGCTCGTGCGTCTTGACCTCCTGCGCAGCGGGGAAGGTTGCAAAGCTGTCGGGCGCGAAGTCTGCAAGGCGCGTGAGCTTGCTGCCGACGTGCAGTTGCACGCTTGCGCGCACGGCCTCAATACCGGTCAGGTCGCCCAGCACGATGTTGCGGCAGGGATTGTACCACGTCCCATCGGAGAACTGGCCGAGCACCGTGGTCTGGTCTGCGGAATACGAAGGCTTGGCCGCATTCAGATCGACCCACTCGTGGCCGTTCCAGCCCTCAAGCTTGAGGTTGACGTTGCGGTCAGAGTACCCGTTCCAGCCGCCGTCGCACCAGCGGTCGTTCGTAAGGAAGCTTTCAAATCCGTCTGCGGCATTCGTGGCGTAGAAGTCCACGCTGGTATCGGCAAAGTTGCCGCCGTTTGCCACGTTGCTGCTTGCAGCAAGCTGATAGGTCGTGCCGGCGGTCAGGCCGTCCATCTTTACGGGCACGCTCGCCCACTGCTTGTCCTGACCGAGAAGGTCGTTGATGTAAACGCCGTACCACTGGCCGTTGAAGCGCAGGCGGATCGCCGCCTCGCCGGTGCACTTTTCATGATCGCAGCCGCAGTCGGTATCCGTACACTTGCCGCAGATCGGGCACATCTTGCAGTGATGCTCACCGTCGCAGGTGCAGGGAACGTGATGCAGCACGCAGTCGGCCGCCTTGCAGCCGCCGCACTCGTCGCACAGCTCACAGGTGTGGTAGTTCGACGCAGGGAAAAGCGCTGCGTTTTCCGTGTGCGTCGTCAGGCTCGTACCGAGATTCAGATGCAGCATGATGCAGTAGTTCGTATACTTGCCGAGGGTATTCTCGCCCACCCAGAGGTTACGGGCGAAGTTCGTATACGAGCTGTCGGCATTGCGGCCAAGAATCATCGAGCTGTCAGTCTTGTAGCCGGTGTCGATGTCGTCATGGATGCGCTGCCATTTCGAGCCGTTCCAGCCGGCGATATAGAAGTTCGCCTGCTTGTCGGAATAGGCCTGCCAGCCGTCGTCCACCCACCAGTTGGGCGAGAGGAAGGAGTTGCTCCACGTCGAATTCGTGAAGTACAGACTCGCCTGCGTCTCGGGCGTACTGCCGCTGGCCACGTTCGTGGTGATGCGGACATAGTTGGTGTCCTTGTCCTTCAGGACGGCCTTGTCGATCGGCACGCGAACCCACGTCTCGCCGCTGCCGGTCAAATCCTGCGCCGCAACCCACTGGCCGTTGACATACACCGCCACGGCAGGCGCAGTCTCGGCGTGCGCAGGCAGCGCACCCGCCAGCACCGGGATCAACAGCGCCAGCGCAAGGACGATTGAAAGGATCCGTTTTTTCATTTGATTCTCTTCCTTTCCTAATTTTTCTCCGGATGCTCCGGGACATTCAGAAGGATGCGAAGGGTCTGGATCTTGCGTGCGCCCAGCGTGAGCCGCACGCGGTTATCTGCAAAGGCCGCATTTTCGGTCTTTTGCTCAAGAAGGTCGGTCAGGCAGGCATCCCCAACTGGATGGCAGAAGGTCAGCACGGCCTCGCTCTGCGCGTCGGAGGCGTTGAACACACGCACGACGACGGCGTTCTCCTGCAAATCCTCCGGCCGCTTCAGGACCGAGAGCAGGACATTCTCGCCATCGAGCTTCAGGAAGCTCTGTCCCGGCTCCATGGTGTAGCCCGGCTCAACCAGCATGGTGTAAAGTTGCACGCCGGCCTGCATCGCGTCGCGGCAGCGGAGCACATGACCCTCGCTCGTCTCCGGCGTGAGCGGCATGAGACGGTAGGCGAAGTGCAGCTTGCCCAAAAGCTCGCCGTCGAGCTGCTTGTAATCGTCGTTGCCGACGGTTTTATGGAAGCCGCGCATCAGTGTGACGGCCAGCGTGCGCCGGTCGTCGCCCATGGCATTGACCTCATGCAGCCCCTCGGCCGAGAGGAAGGCCAGACCGCCGCATTCGTCGCGCAGCATTGCTGTGCCGTTGAAGTTGCGGTCGCCGTACTGCGGCTCTTTCCAGTGGGTGGTCTGCGCATCCATGCCGACCGGACGCTCGAGCATGGCGAAGGCCTGCCCTGCAAGGTATGTATCCGTCTGCACGTCCGTCGGGAAGCAGACCTGAAGCCGATGGTCAAGGACGGTGTTGTCCATCTCCGTTTCGACCTCGAGGAAGTCGTTCTCCGCACCGAGACGCACAACGGTGCGCAGCGTCACGGGCTGCAAACGCGCACTGCGCTTCAGCTCACCGCCCTCCCAGACGGTTTTCTCCGGCAGTGCCAGCTCGGTCGTGATACGGAAGGCCGTCTCTGTCGGGCCGTCGGCAATCTTCTCAATTGCCAGCACGCGGCCGGGGCCGAAGAAAATGCTGTCCGACGACGGACGAATGTGCATCCAGCCGTCGCCGATGTCCGCGCCGTCCTCATAGCGCAGCAGATCGTCAAAGACGCGTCCCGTGCGCTTATCCGTCAAACGAAGCGTGCCGTTGTCCTTGATCTGCACCCGCAAAAAGCGGTTCTCGGCAGTCAGGCGGCCGGTCGTCTGGCCCATGATGTAGCGCGTGCGCAGTCCCTTTTCCGCAGGCACAACACGGAACTCCGTATAGCCCATGGGCGTCAGTTCGGCATCAATGGAGAGGTTGTAGCGGTCGGCCTTATAGAGCGTAGCGGAAGCAACAATGCGTCCGCGCTCAATGGAATGCAGCGTGTAGGGCACTTCCCTGCCCTCGCGGTCGTAGATGAAGAAGGAGTTTTTCCACTCGTATTCGCGCTCACCCTCGGAATACTTCGGCTTGAAGTCCTCCGGAAAATCGACCGCCAGCCGATAGGTCGCGCGGCCTTCATAGGGCAGCGGCTGATAGACACGGAAAATCATCTCCGAGCCGTGCTCGCCCGCCTTGACACAGGAAACATCCTGCCGCAGGCAGTCCATGACGACCTCCTGCCCGATCGTACGGGTCTGGCGGAACCGATAGTGCATATCGCGGTGGACTTCCTCCACGGCGCAGCCGCAGATGGAATCGTGCGCGTGGTTGCGCAGCAGCTCGAGATAGGCCACATCGCGGTAGCGCGGGCGGATCGCCCGCCCCTCGAGTGCGTGAATGGCCGAAAGCGGCTCTGCCCAGCGCTCCCAGAGATTCTGCGCCCGATCGTTTTCCTGTTTCAGATCGTAGCGGCTGGACACGACGTAGGTCAGAAGAATATTCGTGCCGATGTCCATGTGTGCCGTCTCTGCAAGCTCGCCATGCTTTTCGGGCAGCTCCGCATTTTTGAGCGTTTCAGCCAGATGATCGAGCGTTTCAAAGACGACCGGGCAGCCGTAATGCTCGGAAAGACGCTCAGCCAGCCACGGCGCAGCCTTGGTGATGTGCTGATGGTCAAGCGCGTCATGCAGGACGAGATACGGCTCGTTGAGTCCCTCACATTCGCGGTCGATCTCCTTGACCGCACGCTCGAACAGATGCTCCAGGCTCGTGTCCCAGCCCATGTTGTAAGGCTCGGTCGCATAGCGGTAGAATGCACCGTAACCCATGTCCTCAGGCGTGCGGTAGGCGATGCAGCTCGACCCGTCCGGCGAGATCCAGCGGAAATGCGGCGGCGTGGTGTCCATATTGTTGCCGCGCTGCATCAGAACGCCGTGAATGCCGAAGCCGTTCATGATCTGCGGAAGCTGGGCGATATGTCCGAAAATGTCGCAGATGTAGCCGTACTTCATCGCGTCCTTTGCGCCGTACTCCTTCGCTTTGGCATGCCCGAACAACAGGTTGCGGATCAGGCTCTCGCCGGAGGGGATAAACTCATCCGGCATGGTGTACCACGGGCCGACGGCGATGCGACCGTCCGCGATGAGCTTTTGCAGACGCGCACGTTTTTCCGGCTCGATCTCCAGATAGTCGTCCAGAACGGCCGTCTGACCGTCAAGCATATACATGTGGAAGTCCGGGTCGGCCTCCAGCGTTTCTATGACCTCGTCAACGACGCCGATGAGCAGATACCGGAAGCCCTGAAAGGTCTTGTACCATTCTCTGTCCCAATGCGTGCCGTTGATATAATAAATTTTTTGTGGCTTCATGGATTTCCTCCCTTGTCACTCTAACGGAATGCGAAGTACCACGCTCGTCCCGCCGTCCGGTGATGCTTCAAAGTACATGGTGCACGGCTCGTCAAACAGGAGCTGCAAGCGCCGATGGACATTGCGCAGGCCGTAGCCGCCGTAGCGGCAGAAAAATTCCTCAGCGGACATTTTTGTCCGACCATTCCATTGCAGCCCCGGCCCGTTGTCCGAGACGCTCACGACGACGCGTTCCTTTTCCTCGCGCACGCGGATGCGCAGGCGCAGGCGGCCGTTTTCCGGCCGGCCGTGCTCAAATGCGTTTTCCACAAGCGGCTGAAGAATCAGTCCGGGCAGCTTGCATGCGCCGAGTCCTTCGTCGATGTCGCGGAGGATTTCCGGCTGTTCGCCCTCGTGCGTCGCGCAGTACAGGCGAATGTAGGTCTCGACAAGCTGCAGCTCGTCCGCGATGGTCGAAAGGATCTGCCCGCCGTTCAGGCTCAGCCGGTAGAAACGCGACAGCTCCGTAACAAGGGAGCTGCCCTCGTCGTCGCCTTTAGCGATCAGGCGCCAGTTGAGGTTGGAGAGCGTGTTGTAAAGAAAATGCGGATTGATCTGCGCCTGAAGCGCCTGAATTTGTGCATCGCGGCGGTCCAGCTCACTCTGGTATTGCCGCTGCATAAGCTGGCGTGTCTGGCGCACGATGCGGCCGACGGAGTTTGTGATCTGGCCGATCTCATCGGTATCCTCGGTCGCAATGTCGTTCTGATATTCTTCTGTGACGGCGCGGTTGACCTGCGTTTGCAGATTGTCGAGCCGTCTTGTAATACTTGCGGAGAAGCGCCACGCGGCAAGCAGCATCAGAAAGCACAGCCCTGCAAGGATCAGGCACATCGGCAGCAGCACGCTCTGCGGCATGGCCTGTGTCTGTACGGAGGTGTCGCCCTCGACCATAAGGATCCAGCCGGTCTCCGCCAGCGCACATTCATGGCGCGTGTGCTCGGACTTTTCCCAGCGCTCGGGCTGTGCGACGTCCTTCTGCTCGAAGATCACCCTGCCCTCGGCATCTGTCAGGCGCAGCGCACAGTCCAGTTCCATTTCGGGTAGGAGCTTGGCAAAAGCCTCGTCCTTTTCCAGCTCGCACACAAGCACCGCCGAGTGATTCGGCTGCCAGATATTGGCCAGCACGCGCGAGGCTGTGATCTCCTCCCCGTCGAAGCGCCAGACTGGCTGCTCTCCGCAGTCCAGACGCGGATCGTCGCGGTACTTTTCAATATCCCGCAGGAAAATGCGCGTTTCCTTGACCTCGCCGTAGGTGTAAAAGTCCAGACCCTCGATGAGCGCATTCTGCTCCATGACGCTGATGATCGTCGGCTCCAGATAGTTGTTGACGTCATACGCCTTCTGGTACTCGCTGAGATAATTCTGCTCGTTGATGATGCGCTGCACATAAGTGTCCGTGGCGAGATAACTCAGGCTGCGCTCGACGCGGCCAAAGCGTTCCTCGAGCGCACTGCGCGCGGCCTGCGCCGCCTGCGAGAGCATCTGCTCTGCGCCGCTTTGCAGACGTTCGTGCGCCGAGCGGTACAAAATGATTCCCATTCCCGTGATGGCCACGGCCACAATGAGCGCATAGGACGCAAGGAGCTTGAGCGACAGCTTCATGTTGTGCAGACGTTGTGTGAGCTTTTTCATTCTCCGTTCTCCCGCATACTGTTGGCCGTAACGCCGAAAAACCGCTTGAACTGCTGGCAGAAATACGACGTATTCGGATAGCCGACGCTCTTACCGATGTCCGCGATGCGCAGATTGGTTTGCAGGAGTAGCTGCTTGGCCTTTTCCATGCGGTAGGCGCTGAGATACTGCGTCACGCCCTGCCCGCTCTCACTTTTAAAAAGACTGCTTAGGTAGTTGGGCGACAGCCCCACGCGCTCTGCAAGCCACTCCAAGCCGATGTTCTCACCATAGTGCGCAGCGACGAGGCGGTAGACCTCCTCGACCGCGCCGTTTTCGCGTGCTGCGGCCGAGGGGGCACCCTTGCGCTGGGCAAGCGTTCTGAGTGCGGAGTCGATCATGGAATCAAATTCTGCAATGACGACGGGCTTGAGGATATAGTCGTCCACGCGCATTCGGATCGCCCGGCGCATATATTCAAAATCGTCGTAGGCGCTCTGGATAAGAATAATCATATTCTCGTCCGTCTGCCGGATGCGCTCGGTCAGCTCGAGGCCGTTGAGCTTCGGCATCTTGACATCGGAGATCAAAAGGTCGATCTTCTGCGACCGCACAATCTCCAATGCCTCCTCGCCGTTGCTCGCCTGAAAGATCTGCACAGGCAGATTTCGCCGCCGCAGAAGCGTTTCCAGCCCTCTGCGCTCGACCGGCTCGTCATCCGCGATCAGAACATTCCACATAACTCTCCTCCGCTCCCGTGTGTTTACTCGATGATCTTCAAATCGCTGCCGACATGGAGCTGAATGACCGCGCGCACGCCGTCGTACTGCTCGGGCGTTTCCAGCACGAAGCCGCGGCGGAAGTTGTACTGCTCGAGCCACTCGTTGGCGCTGAAGCGTCCGATGACGGTGTGCTCGTTTGTATCGCGGTAGCGCTCCTCGTCCGGGAATCTGACCCAAGTGTCAGTCTGCGGGTCGTGCAGCTCAAGATAAATATTGGCATAGCGGTGATCTGCGATCTTCATCCAGCTCAGGCGGCCGTCGGTGGAAAGCTCGGTGTCCTCGCTTGCGCGGCTGGCCGTGAAGTAGATGTCAAGGCTCGTGTCGGCAAAATTCGCGGTGTTGTCCACATTGGAGTCCAGCGTAATACGGTTCGTCCCGCTGCGCAGCTTGGCGGCATCCAGCGGCACCGTGACCCAGACACTGTTCTGACCGAGATAGGGCGTCAGATCAAGACGCTCGGCCGGCGCGCCGTTGAGCTTAACCTTGAGGACAGGAACCGTCGTGTCCAGCTCGCTGGTCCCATCGCCCTCGTCGATAGGCTCCGGCTCGGGTTCTTCCAGTAGGTTCGTGCCGACGTGGACAAGTGCGGAGACCGTCGCCTGCGTGTACTTGTCCAGCTCATGCAGCTCGATGTTGCGGCAGACGGAATAGATGGAGTTATTCTGCGTGTAAATGCCCAGAACCATGTTTTCATCCAGACGGAATTCCATGTCGCCCGGGAAGCTCTGCCATTCGGCGCCGTCATAAAGGTCGAGCGTGATGTTGGCAAAGCGGTCGGTAAACGGCTCCCAGGAGTTCATCATGTCCGAGGACACGAAGGAATCCGTCGCCAATTCCGTGAAAGTGAAGAACAGGTCCACGCTTCGGTCGGAGAGATTGGAGTGGTTATAGGCGTTGCTGTAAATGGCAAACTGGTTGAAGCCGTCGATCAGATACTCGACCGGCACGTCGAAGCTGACCCAAGTCCACTCGCTTCCGAGATAGGGCGTCAGATCGACCGTGAGCCAATGCAGCTCGTTGACGCGCAACTGCAAGGTCGGCTTGCCGGTGAAGTCCTCCGTCGGCTCCGTGGCCTCGCTCGGTTCCGAGCTTGGCTCGGAGGGCTGCTGCACGCCGCAGGCCGCGACGGACAGACACAGTGCCAGAGTCAAGAGGATAAGTAGCAGTCGTTTCATAGAATTTCCCTCACTTTTCAAGCTGATACCGGATCATCTGATCCAGAAGATAAGCGCCGAGAACGTTCTCGCCGTGTGCCGAAAGGGATTCATGGGTCAAAAGTGCGCCGCCGAGGTTGAGGTCGGAGGCATCGAGGCGAAGGGTCGTTTGCAGCATTGAGCCCTGACCGATCAGATAGTCGCAGACATAGGACGCGATTTCGCCCGTGGTAATGCCGAAGCGGCCGATGAGATTTGTGCCGTTGTCCGCCGCGGCAAGATAGGTCGCCGTGGCCAGATTGATAAACTGCATCCCGCCGAAGCCCTCGTTTTGCAGCGAAGCCGCCAGCGCGTTCTCCGGATCGGGCGCATAGGCAAAGGAGAAGCGGTTGTAGTCCCAGTTGTCCTTGATCTGCGTCACACCGGAATTGCTGCCGACGTAGACGACCTTGCCGCCGTTTGTGAGATAGTTCAGGATCATACCGTTCATCTCCGAGGCGACGACCAGATCCGCGCCCGTGCCGTTGGTGAAGCCCGTCATCCACGAATAGCGTGCGCCGAGGCCAAGGCGGCCGGAGGGATCGTAGACCTGAATTTTCTTATCGGAAAGTCCTGCCTTATCCAGAGAATCCAGCGGGCAGCCCCAGAGGCTCCACTCGTTGCATGCGACGGTCTCGCCGTTCTCCAAAAGCGTCAGGCGCAGCGTGTAGCGCACGGCACTGTCGCTGTCCGGGATTGCAAGGGTCAAAGGTACAAATTCATAGTAGTTGCCGTTTTCCAGCACAATGCCCGTCTGCGCCGTACCGGAAAGGACGCTTGTCTCGCCGTTGAGCAGCTCATAGCGCAGCTCACCGTCCGTCACGTCCGCACCGCCGTAGAGGGAGACCGCCGGAGTGAGCGTCTGCTCCTGCCCCGCCTTGAGGTTGGAGGACTCGCGCGGCAACAGCAGCGCGTTTTCGCCCGCGGACATTTTAATATAATCCGCGTCGAAATGCGGTTTGTACAAATCGTCAAACCAGCCGTCTGCCCAGCCGTTGGGGCTTTCAAAGATATGTGTCAGGAACAGCCCCGCCACACCCTCGTGTGCCTTGCTGGCCTCGAGGTAGTATTTGCGCATCTCCTGCGCATTTTGCACGGATTCCTGAATGACGGTGTCGATCTGCTCCTCGGTGTAGCCCGCTTCGCGCATGGCCGTACCCTGATCGATCTCCTGATAATAATCGTGATACCAGGTGTACTGCTCGGTGGACTTGGCATTCAGCTCATTGATGTCGCGCAGGACGCTGATGTCCGCGTACTCGCCGAGGATGAGCGGCTGCTCGCCGCGCGTCTCCAGCCAGCCGGAGAGCATGGTCTCAAAAACGTCGGCCTGATAATACGGATGGCAGGTTGCAAAATCGCCGTACTTATGCTCGCCGTTCGTGCTGTTGTCGGTGAACAGGCGGCCGGGATCGACCGTTTTCGCCGTCTCGACACACCAGCGCATCAGCGCGTCCATGGCCTCCGTAAATTCCAGATCCTCGCAGTTGAAGTCGCTCATGACGACACAGGGATGGCTGCGGTCCTTTTCGACCATTTCCATCATCTGCAAATACGCCCGCTCAAAGAATGCGTCCGTCTCATTGACATTCCAGATGGGATACTCGATGTAGACATACATACCCAGCTCGTCGCACAGATCAAGCACGTAGTCCGGCGGTGAGATCAGGCAGTACTTGATGGCGTTGAAGCCCGCCTTTTGCAGCTCCGTGATCTCGTAGCGCACGCGCTCTGCCGCAACGGCGGAGGTGTAGTTTTCATAATAGCTGCCCCAGTGCAGCATACCCGTGAGGAACACCGGCTCGCCGTTGACGAGCACCTTGCGTCCCTCGACCGCCGTGGTACGGATGCCGAAGCGCTGCGTGAGCGTGTCGGTTCTGCCGCCGGCCTCGGCCGTTGCGGTCAGGGAATAGAGATTCGGTTCATCCGCCGTCCAGCGCTTGGGCGAGGCGACGGTCAGCGGCAGAACCACTGTTTGTCTGCCGCCCGCGGGCACCGTGACGGTCCGGCTTTCCGTCTGCGCATCGACCGTAATCGACAGCGTCGTTTCGAGCGCCGCAGCCGTGGGATTGCGCAGCGTGGCCTGCACCTCAAGCGCACCAGCCTGTGCATCTAGCGTGGAAACATAGATATCGTCCACGGCGACGCTGCCGCGCGGCTCAAGATACACGCTCTGCCAGATTCCACAGTAGTTGAGCTTGCGCGTATCCTGCGTGAAGCCCGCAAGCGTTTCTTTGATGTGGATATCATCCTCGGTCAGGCCGCTGTTCCAGTCCTGATCGACCACGCGCACGACAAGGGTGTTCTCCCCCTGCACAAGCGAAGCCGCCACCGGGAAGCGGAAGCCCGTGTAGCCATTCTCGTGGCTGCCGAGGAAGTGCCCGTTCAGCCAGACCTCCGCGCGGTAATCGACTGCGTTGAAGCACAGCCACCATTCATTGGACAGATCGTCCACGGTGAAGGTCTTTTTGTACCAGACAATGCCGTTGAAGGTGTCCGGGAAAACTCTGTCCGCATAACTGACCTCAAACTGACCCTCGGCTGCGGACGGCACCTGCACTTCTGTCCAGCTATCGCCGCAGGTGGCCGAGCGCAGACGCAGGCTGTAACCCTCGCCGCCGTCGGAGAGGAGCCACACACCGTCTGCGGCGTTGCTGCTCAGCTCAATCAGGTTTTCGCCCTCGGTCAGGGCGGCGGCATCGACATCGAGATCGATCCAGTGCTGCTGCCCGTTTTGGTAGTAGGACACCTCGGTCGTTCTCCATTCACCGCCATTGACGCGCACGCGCAGCGCGATGTCTGCGCCGTTCTCGCCCACTGCGCTTTCTTCAATCAGAACAAGAGCACGGGCTTTAAAATAGTCGTTTGCCTCCGGCTTGGAGACCGTCAGGCGCAAACCGCGCGGCTCGGCCGTGAGACCGACGCGCTCTGTGCCGGTTCCGTCGTCGTTTTTATACTCCTTGGTTTTCTCCGCGCCGTCAACGAACAGCTCCCACTGCCCGTTCAGGCTAACGGCGGACTCGCGCAGGCCGGAGGGCTGCTCGGTGTTAAATTCCCACGAGACCTCCGGCTCCTGCGCATCGGACTGCGAGGACTGCGACGCGTCGCTCGCGTCCTGCGAGGGCGTCACGCCGCCCTGACAGGCGCTCAGCAGCAGCGCCAGCAGCAAAAGAAGGGGGATTATCTTTTTCATTGCGCCTCCTTATCCTTTCACCGCGCCGAGCACGATACCCTTGACAAAGTGCTTCTGCGCGAAGGGGTAGACCACCAGCAGCGGGATCATAGTCACAAAGACCTTGGCGGCGTTGAACGCCTTGCCGGAAACCTCGGCCAACTGCATCTGCTCCTCAAAGCTCAGAGACGAGCTGACGTTCATGTTGACCACAAGCTGCTGGATGTAGGTTTGCAGCGGGATCTTGCTCTGATCGCCGATGTAAATCGCCGCGTCGAACCAAGCGTTCCAGTGACCGACGAAGGAGAACAGCGCGACCGTGGCAATGCAGGGCAGCGCCATGGGAACGTAGATCTTCCACATAATGCGCATCGGGCCTGCGCCGTCGAGCATCGCGGCCTCCTCCAGCTCCTGCGGCAGACTCTTGAAATAGTTCATGAGCAGGATGACGTTGTAGACCGGCACCGCGCTCGGCAGAATCAGAGACCAGATGCTGTTCATCAGGCCGAGCTTGCTGATGAGCAGGTAACTTGGGATCATGCCGCCGCTGAACAGCATCGTAAACAGCAAAAACCACATGTACCGGTTGCGCGACGGGAACTGCTTCTTCGTCTTGGACATGGGGTAGGCCATCAGAATGCAGAACAGCACGTTGATCGGCACGCCCAGCGCCGCGCGGACGACGGAGTTCTTAAAGGAAACGAAGAACTGCTCGTCTTTCAGAATCGCGCGGTAGGCTGCGGTGGTGAAATTGACCGGCCAGAGTGAGACCTTGCCCGCCGTGGCCGAGGCACGGTCGGAAAGCGACAGCGCCAGCGTGTGAATGATGGGCAAAAGACAGATGAGCGCGCCCAGAATGACGAAAAAGTAGCAGACATATTTCCAGACGCGGTCGCCTATGCTTCTTGATTGCAGCACTTGTCTCCCTCCCTCAGAAAATCTTGTAGCCCGTCCACTTTTTCGCCAGCCAGTAGGACAAAGCAATCAGGACGAAGCTGACCACGGACTTGAGCAGACCCACCGCCGTACTGAGACTGAAATTCAGCTCCACGAGGCCGATGCGGTAGACGAACGTATCAATGATGTCCACGGATTCGTAGATCAGCTCGTTATACATATTAAATATCTGGTCAAAGCCCGCGTTGAGAACGTTGCCCAGATTCAGCGTGGACACCAGCACGATCGTCGGCGCAATGGCCGGGAGCGTGACGTGGCGTACCTGCTGGATGCGGCTCGCGCCGTCGAGCGCCGCTGCCTCATAGAGGTTCGTATCGACATTCGTCAGCGCAGCCAGGTAGATGATGGAGCCGTAGCCAAAGTTCTTCCAGACATCCGTGACGACCATGATGACAGGCGCCCACTTGTTGCTGGCCATGAACATCACCGGTTCGCCACCAAACAGCTCAATGACGTAATTCACCACGCCGTCGAGCTGGAGCATGGAAAGGAAAATGCTTCCCAGCAGCACCCACGACAGGAAATACGGCAGATAGACCGAGGTCTGGATGAACTTCTTCATCTTATCCTGTGTGACCTCGTTGAGCATCAGGGCAAAGAGCACCGGCACGATCGTACCGAGCACCATTTTGGCAATGGCCAGCACCAGCGTGTTGCGCAGCACCTCAAAGCTGTCCGGCAGCATCAGGAGCGTCTTGAAGTTCTCCAGCCCGACCCACTCGGAGCCGGTGATGCCCTTGGCCGGAACATAGTTCTGGAACGCGATGAGAATGCCGAACATCGGCACCACCGCGAAAATCAGAAGCATGATGATGCCCGGCAGGAGCATCAGGCGGTAGCAATTCTGATCGGAGAGAGGCGAACGCGGCCGCTTTTTGGTTTTATTCAGCGTCAGCTCAGCCATTGCGCGCTTCCTCTACCTCCTTGGTGATCTGCTCTCCGCCTGCGGAATACCACTTGGAAATGAAATCATCGAAGCTCGACACCGGTTCCTCACCCATGACGATCTTGAGCATGATCTCGCTTTCGAGCTTTTCCAGAGACGACCACAGGGTGGACATGGTCTTGGTCGTACCGTAGAAGCAGGTCGGGACGGCCTCGGCAGAGGCCCCGGTCGCGGCGCTCGCGCCGACAACGCGTGCAAGATATTCGTGATAGTACACGCGGTTTTCCTTCGGATGCTTGGAATTATAAAGAATGTAATCATAGGAACTTTCAAAGCCGGTGATGGATAGCACGCTGGGGTCTTCCTTCTCGACGGCCTCCTGCATCTCCTTTGCGATGCGGCCGACGCAGTCCGCCCAGTTGATCTCGATGGGCACCGGCATGACGCCCCAGCCCTGCGGAGAGGTCTCGAAGAAGTACTTATAGGCTTCCTCGGTCTGTGCGACGTAGGGGTTGCCGTATTCAGTGTTGCAGCGCAGGACATCGTAGCCCGCGTTCAGTGCCTTGATGACGGCCTCAGGATGCGCGCACTTCTTGCTCACGACCGCGATCTTCTGGATGGGATCCTGCGCAGCGTACTTGAGCTTGCCGTTGGAATCAAGCGGTGCGGCCACGGCGATCCAGTCGGCGGAGTTGTCCAGCTCGACGATGTCGGCCACGCCGTTGGATGGCCACCACACGCCGAAGTACATGCCGCAGCGGCCGCTGCCGATCAGGGACTGTCGGCTGGCCTCGTCGCGCACGGCAAACTCCTTATCAAGGATGCCCTCGGCGTACCACTTGCGCAGCGTCTCGAGCGCTTCCTTCATTTCCGGCTGCACGGAGCCGTAGGACGCCTTGCCGTCGATCTCCAGCCAGCTACCGGGATAGGCGCCGAACACGGAGAACACGGAATCCAGACCCCACGAGGAGTTGTAGCCTTCATAGAGCTTGCTGGTCGTGGTCAGGCCGATGGTGTTGTCGCCGCCGAGCTTCATGTCGATGAACTTGCGGGCGGTCTTTTCCACATCCTCAAGCGTCTTGGGCGCTTCCAGTCCGGCCTTCTCCAGCCAGTCCGAACGAATCCACAGGACGTTCTGGCAGTTGTTGAGCGCGGGGCTGGGGATGCCGAGGAGCTTGCCGTCCACGGTGACCTCGTCCATCAGGCCGGAGCCGTAGCTCTCGAGCTGCGCACGCAGGAAGTCGGAAATGCAGTCGTCATAGACCTCACTCAGATCGGCCAGCAGGTCGTTTTCTGCCATCTGCTTGAAGGTCGAGCGGTTGACGACCAGCACGTCGGGCAGATCCTTGCCCGCGATGCAGAGCGCGACCTTGGAGGCGTAGGTATTGTTGTCCACGCTCCAGGAGACCTTCATCTTGACATTCTGGGTTTTTTGGAGATAACGCGTAAAGACATTGTTCTCATAGTCGTCGCCGCTGGGCAGGCCGCCAACGCCGAGGACGGTCGTGCCGGTGGTCAGGGTGACGGTCTCGTCATAGGGTGTGTACGCATCGTAAACGCCTTTGACTTCGTCGGACGGCTCCGTGTTTTCAGACTCGCCGCCTCCGGCGCAGGCCGCCAGTGACAGCACAAGCGCAAATACACAGAGCAAAGATAGGATTTTTCGCATATGAGTGTCCTTTCTGAGCATCTGACGCTGCATAGCTTTCGCCAAATGCTACAAGTTTGATGAAAATATCATACCGCATTTCGTGCATTTTTGTTATATCAAATCCTACCAAAACCATGTTGGATTTTTCAGGTCTCCCGCCGGGCGGCCGCCGCTCTGCGCCGATAGGCCACAGGTGAGCAGCCGCAGATGTCCGAAAACTGCCGATTAAAAGAGGAGATCGTTGTATAGCCCACGTTCTGCGCGATCTCGGCCACAGAGAGCGTCGTACTTTGCAGCAAGGCGCAGGCCATGCTCACCCGCGTGCGGTGGACATACTGCATGGGCGTTATGCCAAGCGTCCGATGAAACCACATACGCAGCGTGCTCGGATGGACAAAGAGCAGCTCACTCAGGCGCTCGGCGTCCAGCGGCAGCGCATAGTTTTCCGCAATGTAGTTGAGCACCGGCTGGAGCCGTTCCATCAGATAGCGGCGCTCCCCCGTACCCTCGTCTTTCCGTCCCGCCGTGCGTGCATATTTAATTGTGATGGCCGCGATCAGGCAGCGTGCGCAGCTCTCGTAGCCCGCAAGCTCCGCGTCGCACTCCGCGACCACCTGTGCAGCGAGAGATAACAGCCCCGGCTCCGTGAATACACCGCCCTCGACGCCGCGCGGCATGCCCTCCGGCGGACGAATGGTTGCAAACATCCAGCGGCTGAGCTGTGCGCCGGTGCTGCGTGCCTTGTGAAGCTGGCCTGGAAAGATCAAAGAGGCGCAGGGTGCAGTGTAAGGAATCAGTGCGCCGTCGATCCAGAACACGCCGCTGCCCTCCAAGCAATAGCCCAACTCCAGCGCATCGTGGTGATGCAGGTCGCGGATCGGGTGCATGGGTGGGCAGTGATAGCCATGGTGGACACGCCCGCCATCCTCACGGAAGAAGCTGTCAAACGGCTCATAATCGATCGTTATATTATCACTAGTCGCGCGTTTTTGCATAGTTATCCCTCTTTTCTGCGTAGAAGTGCGCAAAAGTACTTGCTATGATAGGAGTATATCAGGCAAAATCCAATTTGTAAAGGAGAGAAAGCATGGAATATCTGAACTTTCAGCAGTTCAAGCCGAAGCTGGATTACCTCGAAACCGCCGCTTCGCTCGCTCTGGAAAACGGCAGCGATGCTGCAGCGGTCAAGGCCGTCTATGACGCACTGACCGCCGCGCTCGAGCAGAGCACCGCCGCCTTCACCAAGCTCTATGAAGCCGCAGCCGTCAGTGCGGACGAGCCGGATACCTATCCGGAGATTCTCGCGCTGTGCGGCAAAGCGCGTCCTGCGCAGCCGGTCGGGCATCTGCAAGACCGCATCAGGGCCGCGCTGCTGGCACGCTTCGCCGGCTGCGTCCTCGGCGCACCCGTGGAGATGTGGGACGTCTGGAACATGGAAAACATGGCCAAGGCCTGCGGGATGGAATACCCGCCGCAGGAATACTGGCACAGCGTCGAACGCCCGTGGGGGCTGGCCTTTGAGCACGACCGCCGCGAGCTGTTCTCCCTGTCCGGCATGGACGGCTGCCCGGTGGACGACGACGTGACCTATGTCATCTTGTCTCTGCTCATCATGGAGCGCTATGGCAAGGACTTCACGACCGCCGACGTGGGCGAATACTGGAAAGAGTATCTCCCCATCGCCTGCACCGCCGAGCTTGCCGCGCTCAACAACCTCAAGGCCGGTCTTCCTGCGGAAAAGGCCGCGCTCAAGGACAACCCCTATGCGCAGTGGATCGGTGCGCTCATCCGTGCCGACGGTTTCGGCTACGCCTGTGCCGGCGACCCGAGAAAGGCCGCCGAGCTTGCCTACCGTGACGCCTACCTCACGCACCGCCGAAACGGCATTTATGGCGAAATGCTTTTTGCCGCCGCCATCGCCGCCGCCTTCACGACGGACGAGCCTCTTGAGGCCATCCGCATCGGCCTGAATGAGATTCCCGCAACAAGCGCACTGTACCGTGACGTAACATGGGTGCTCGAGACCGCGCCGAGCCTGCGCGACTTCCGTCATGCGCGTGCGCTCGTGGACGAACGCTTTGCAGGCATGAGCTGTGTCCACACGAACAACAACGCCTGCCTGATCGTCTTTGCCCTTGCACTGTCGCAGGGCGACGTGACCAAGGCCATCACCACCGCCGTGGCCATGGGTCTGGACAACGACTGTACCGCCGCGACCTGCGGCAGCATCTGCGGCGCATGCCGCGGAATGCAGGCCGTCGAGGAAAAATGGTACAAACCCTTCCACGGCCGCGTGCGCACTTACATCCGCGGTGCGGAGGAGCTGTCCATCGACGATGTGGCAGAGCGCTTTGTCCGCCTCTACAATACAAAATAAAATAAACAGGAAGGAACATCGAACATGAAAAGATTCTTGTCCGCTTTTCTTGCACTCGTAATGGTTTTTGCCATGCTGGCAACCTTTTCCCTCGCTGCGCCCTCCGTCCGTCCTGCCGTGTGGGTCATGGTCAACGGCGGCTATGACTTCTACGGAGCCGACCTCACGCCCTATCTGGGGCAGGACGACGCATGGGTCTCCATCCCACTCGACATTTCCAAGCTTAACGGCAATGCCGAGAACTACTTCAGCATTTCCACAAACGTCAATTCCGGCGGCAACCTCACGGACGACAGCGTCGATCTCTATGCCACACCCTGTGAGAATGCCTCCGGCAGCTTCCTCAGCCCTGACCGCTGGTTCGGCAGCTACAACGGCTACAACGACCGCCAGATCAACCTGAAGGTTCAGGTGCTCGACAACGGCCAGTGGCGCACGCTCACCGAGGATGCAGCCTATAGCCGCGACTTTTCCACCGTCCTCGGCCAGTATCAGGGCGGCGGCTGGTACAACGCCGCGCGAAACATCACCTTCTCCGAGGATCTGAGCGGCTATACCCGCGCCCGTTTCCTCATCAATCTGCATGTCGGCAAGGACATCACGCCGCTGGCCGACGACCTGATGTACAATGCCCGCGTCCACTTCTGGCACACGGTCGATGCCGCCGCTGAAGAGGGCGGCACGGTCTCCGGCGTTCCCGCCGGCGTTGTGGAGGAAGGCACGCAGGTCGCGCTGAACGCGCAGCCGAATGAGGGCTACCGCTTTGACGGCTGGTACGACGGCGAGACGAAGCTCACGGAGAACGCAGCCTATACCTTCGCCGTGCAGCGCTCCGTCAGCCTCACCGCACACTTTGCCGTGCAGGAGCCGCCGCAGCCCGAAGCGCTGCTGGACTACACGAAGTACAATGTACAGGCCTACACCGCGCCACTGAACAAGGGCACGGTCGTCTATCAGGAAAGCGCTCTTGCCGTGAAGAATCCCGACGGCGGCTATCCGGACATTTCCCTGCTGTATCCCATCACCGAGATCGTCTCCGTCCGCTCGTCCGCGCTGGACATCGAATATGTCGAGGGCAGGGACTACGAGCTTGTCGGCGGCAAGCTGCGCATCCTGCCCGGCAGCGCAATCCCCTGCCTTGCCTATGACGAGCTGTATCTCGATAGTCCCATCATCGGCAGCTCCTATGCTTCCTCCAACGGCGGCTGGATTTACTCGCGCGAGGGCCGCACCTTCCACCGCTTACAGATTGCCGTGACCTACCGCCACGCAGCGGCAGACTATGAAGGCTTTGTCCAACCCTTCAAGGGCACGCTGCTTCCCAAGACTGAGGCCAAGCTCGCCGCACGTGAGCCTCTGAAGATCGCCTTCCTTGGCGACTCCATCACCTATGGTCTGAATGTCTCCGGCCCCGTCAACACGGCTCCCTTCACTCCCTCGTGGGCTTCGATGACCGTCGAGGCGCTGAATACCGTCTACGGTCAGAACGTCACGTTTGAAAACTTCGGTATCTGCGGCACGACAGCGGCATGGGGCATTGAGCAGATGGACGGCACCGTCATTCCCTCCAACCCCGACCTGCTGGTCGTTGCCTTCGGCATGAACGACGGCGCAGGCAATCTCAGCGCCGCGGATTTCACGGCAAATCTCTCCGCCATCGTGGCAAAGATGAAAGCCGCAAATCCCGACTGCGAGATCGTGCTGGTCTCTACGACGCTGCCGAACCCCGAAATTCCCGAGGCTTACAAGACCCAGCCGGCCTACGAGGCCGCAATGCTGGCGCTGGAGGAACAGGGCGTGGCCGTCGTGCAGATGACGAGCGTCCACAAGAGCCTGCTTGAGCGCAAGCACTTTTACGACATGACCGGCAGCAATCTCAACCATCCCAACGACTTCCTCGCCCGCGTCTACGCGCAGAGCCTGCTCTCCGCACTCATCGAGACGCCCGTAACTGCCGCCGCGACCGGTTCGGAAAACGGCAAGACGCCCGCCCGTGTTTCCACGGAAATTCCCGCGCGTCCGGCCTCCGGCGAAACACCCGCGCTGCAGGTGCTTGTCAATGAAAGCGTCTGGACAACGCTCGATCTGACCTCCTATCTCGGCCAGAACGACGCATGGCTGGAGGTTCCGCTGGAGCTTTCCTGGCTGCGCGAGGGCGTGAACCAGTTCGCCTTTGACAGCAATGTCAAAAATCCCGCAAATCTTGCTGCAGGCAGTCTTGACATCTTTGCCTCCGGCGCAGCCGCAGGTGCGGAGGACAGCTATATCTCCACCAACGACATGGTCTACTGGAACGTGATGAACGGCCGCCGGCTCAACGTCAAGCTCGAGCTGTTCGACGGCACAAGCTGGCATGAGGCAGGAAGCTATGCCTTTAATCGCAACGGCGGTTCGCTCGTCATCGGCAAATACACGCCCGACGGCCAGACCTATCTCTCCGGCCGCAACATCGCCGTAGAAAGCCTGATGGGCTGCACGAAGGCGCGACTGCTGGTCAACGCCCACGTCGGCCCCGCGATTTCCACCGGCAGCGGCGGCACCGGCGAGACTACCGAACCGATGCTGCTCGTACAGCTCAACGACGGCAAGCCTGTCGCCTACCCGCTCGAAGCTCTCAAGGGCAAGGATTCCGTCTGGGTCACGGTTCCGCTTCGCACAAAGGACTTGAAAAACGGCACGAATTGTGTTATCTTAGATTCGAATGTGGAGAATACGACAAATCTCGGCAACACCTCCGTCGATCTCTTCTTTACAGGCTCGGACACCGTGCGAGATACCTATCTCTCCACGAATGCGATGAGTTCCTGGATCGGTTATACCGACCGCTATGCAAACCTCTATCTCGAGGTACTCGACCCCGAGACCGGCGAATGGGTCGCCTACGGTAAGGACACCTTCCGCACGAACCACAGCACTGTCATCGGCCAGTTCGTCTACGGCGAGAGCGCCACGCCCTATAACATGAAGCGCGAGATCTCCGTCCCTGAGGGCTATGAGGCCGTCCGCGCGGTCATTCAGATTCACGTCGGTTCGGCAGCCGCCGGCTCCTACGAGGTCAAGCCCAGCTATAGCGTCACCGCAACCGCGGGCGAGGGCGGCAGCGTCTCCGGTGCACCGGAGGGCGAGGTCGTCTCCGGCACGGAGGTCACGCTCACGGCCACACCGAACGACGGCTATGTCTTTGCAGGCTGGTATCTCGGTGAGGAACAGGTCAGCGGCGATGCAGTCTATACCTTCGTTGTGGCACAGGATATTTCACTGACCGCGCACTTCACGCGCAGCTCCGTCGATCCCGATCCCAAACCCGATCCCGATCCTAAGCCTGATCCTAAGCCCGATCCTAAGCCCGATCCTAAACCCGATCCTAAACCCGATCCGAAGCCTGATTCCGAGAAACCCCGCACGGGCGATTCCTTCTCCTCCGTCCTTCCGCTGCTAGCCGCGTTCTCGCTGCTGGGAGCCGCAGGAGTTGCGCTCCTGCTGCGCAAAAAGCGCACGGGCGCCCGCTGATCCGGCTTGATTGGGAAAATTACCGAAATCCCTGGAAATTTTTTCGGAGTTTCCGCAATACAAGAAAGGAAAGCAACTATGAAACGTTCCGAAATTAACAAGGCTCTGAAAGAGCTGGAGGCCATGTGCGCACGCGAGCACTGCTACCTGCCGCCGTTCTGCAATTTCACGCCTGACGAGTGGCAGCATGTTGGCCACGAGTACGACGAGGTGCGCGACTGTATGCTCGGCTGGGACATCACGGACTACGGCCTCGGCGATTTTGACAAGGTCGGCATGTCCCTCATCACCATCCGCAACGGCAACCGCAAGATGCAGGACAAGTATCCCAAGGTCTATGCGGAAAAGCTGCTTTATATGAAGGAAGGCCAGTATTCTCCCAATCATTTCCACTGGCACAAGACCGAGGACATCATCAACCGCGGCGGCGGCAACATCCTCATTCGCGTCTATAACAGTCTGCCCGACGAGTCCATCGACAAGGAGTCCGACGTGACCGTCCACTGCGACGGCCGCACCTACACCGTTCCTGCCGGGACGCAGGTCAAGCTGACGCCGGGCGAGAGCATCCACATTCAGCAGTACATGTATCACGACTTTGAGGTCGAGCCGGGCACGGGCGCGGTGCTGCTTGGCGAGGTCAGCCAGTGCAACGACGACAACACCGACAACCGCTTCAACCCGCCCGTGGGCCGCTTCCCCAAGATCGAGGAGGACGAAGCCCCCTACCGCCTGCTCTGCAACGAGTATCCGGCAGCAAAGGACTGAGCCATGGCGCATGATGTCGTCGCCTTAGGCGAACTTTTGATTGACTTCACCTGCGTTTCCGCGGATGCCGACGGCTATCCCACGATGGCCGCCCATCCCGGCGGTGCACCTGCGAATTTCCTTGCCGCCGTAACAAAATTCGGCGGGAAAACCGCCCTTCTCGGCAAGGTCGGCGCGGACACCTTTGGCCGCCTGCTGACCGGCACGCTGGAAAAAGCAGGCATTGAGACGCGCGGCATCGTCGCATCAAGCGACGTGTTCACCACGCTGGCCTTCGTCACACTGGACGAGCACGGTGACCGCGAATTTGCCTTCTCTCGCAAGCCCGGCGCGGACACACAACTGCGCTTCAGCGAGCTGGAGCTGTCGCTGATCGACGATACGCAGGCGTTCCATTTCGGCACGCTGTCGCTGACGGACGAGCCTGCGCGCGCGACGACCTACCGCGCCGTGGCCTACGCCAAAGAGCGCGGCAAGCTCATCACCTTTGATCCGAACCTCAGAAAACCGCTTTGGAAGGATCTGGAAGCGGCCAAGGAGCAGATGCTCTGGGGGCTTTCGCAGGCGGATGTGGTCAAAATCAGCGATGAAGAAATCGAGTTTCTGTTCGGCCTGAGCCCGCAGGAGGGTGCAAAGAAGATTCTGAGCGACTACGGTGTAAAGCTCGTCTTTGCGACCTGCGGCGCGGACGGCTGCTGGTTTGAAAATCAAAACGCCTGCGGTCATGTGGACAGCCTGAAGGGCATCAAGGTTATTGATACGACCGGCGCAGGCGACATCTTCGGCGGCAGCGCGGTCTGGAAGGTCTTGCAGACCGGCAAGCGCCCGGAGGAGCTGAATGAGGCCGAGCTGCGCGAGGCCGTGCGCTTTGCCTGCACGGCGGCGGGACTTTCCACCAC
>CAKUMO010000028.1 GCA_934667815.1 uncultured Oscillospiraceae bacterium | reverse complement strand
CATGGGATAGATGCACCACTTGTCGCCCGTGGCGTGGTGGGGCATGTGGTTGATGCGGTAGATGGCCGGGTCGCGCAGATTGAAGTTGCCGGAGGCAAGATCGATCTTTGCGCGCAGTGTCATCGCGCCGTTGGGGAACTCGCCGGCCCGCATGCGGCGGAACAGATCGAGCGATTCCTCAATGGGGCGGTCGCGGTAGGGGCTGCGGGCAGGCGTGGTCAGGTCGCCGCGGTATTCGCGCATCTGCTCGGGCGTCAGCTCGCAGACATAGGCGAGACCCTTCTTAATCAGATCCTCGGCACACTCGTACATTTTGTCAAAATACTGCGAGGCATAGTAGAATCGGTCGTCCCAGGTGAAGCCCAGCCACTTGATGTCCTCTTTGATGGCATCGACGTACTCGGTGTCCTCCTTGGTGGGGTTGGTGTCGTCCATGCGCAGATTGCAGATGCCGCCGAATTTTTCTGCCGTGCCGAAGTCGATGCACAGCGCCTTGCAGTGGCCGATATGCAGATAGCCGTTCGGCTCGGGCGGGAAACGGGTGTGTACCTGCATTCCCTCATACTGTCCGCCTGCGGAGATATCCTCCTCCACGAAGGCTTCGATGAAATTCTTGGTTTCCATACGGCTCAGTTCCTCGGCCATAGCGTTTCATCCTCTCTGGTGAAAAATGATCGCTCCTATTATATATCAAAACTGCCAAATCTGCAATGCCGTTTCCGTGCATTTTGACAATAATTCTTTTGCTGAGACAAGAAAAAATAAAAACATTCTGTGAAATCGAGAATTACGGGTTGTCAATTCGTCGGAATTATTATAGAATAAAGGAAAACAGATTTGAAAATGAGGAGTGGTATCCCAATGAACCAGCCGAAATATAAGCGCGTGCTGCTGAAGATCAGCGGCGAGGCGCTGGCCGGCGACGCCCACAGAGGATTGAATTTTGACGTGATCGGCGAGGTCTGCGACGTAATCAAGAAATGCGTCGATGCAGGCGTGCAGGTCGGCATTGTCGTTGGCGGCGGCAACTTCTGGCGCGGCCTGAAGGACGGCGGCGACCGCATGGAGCGTACCCGCGCGGACCATATGGGCATGCTCGCCACGGCCATCAACTGCCTTGCGCTGGCCGACAGCCTTGAGCAGCGCGGCGTGGAGGTGCGCGTGCAGACGGCCATCGAGATGAGCCGCATCGCAGAGCCTTATATCCGCGGCAAGGCCATCCGCCATCTGGAAAAGGGCCGCGTGGTCATCTTTGGCTGCGGCACGGGCAATCCCTTCTTCTCCACGGATACCGGCGCCGTGCTGCGTGCGGCGGAGATCAATGCCGACGCGATTCTGCTTGCCAAGAATGTGGACGGCGTCTATTCCGACGATCCGGTCAAGAACCCGGATGCCGTCAAGTTCGACGAGATTACCTATGACGAGGTGCTGGCCAAGCACCTGATGGTCATGGATTCTACCGCAACATCCCTTTCCATGGACAACCACATTCCCATCATTCTCTTTGCGCTGAAGGATCCGGAAAACATCCTGCGCGTGGTGATGGGCGAAAAAATCGGAACAGTCGTTAAGGAGGAAAATTAACATGGCAGTAGACTTCAAGGAATTTACCCGCAAGATGGACAAGACCCTCGAGATCCTTCAGGAGGATTTCGGCTCCGTGCGCGCCGGCCGCGCCAATGCCCGCGTGCTCGACCGCATCACGGTTGAATACTACGGTGTTGATACGCCCGTCGGTCAGGTCGGCACGATTTCCTCGCCGGATGCACGCACGCTGGTCATCCAGCCGTGGGATGGCAGCCTGCTCAAGAAGATCGAGAAGGCCATTCAGTCCTCTGACCTCGGCATCAACCCGCAGAATGACGGCCGTGTGATCCGTCTGGTATTCCCGCAGCTCACTGAGGAACGCCGCCGCGACCTGACCAAGCAGGTCAAAAAGTACGGCGAGGATGCCAAGGTCGCCGTGCGCAACATCCGCCGCGATGCCATGGATTATATCAAGGGCCTGAAGAAGAAGTCCGAGATCACCGAGGACGACCAGAAAAAGGCCGAAAAGGATCTGCAGGAGCTGACCGACAAGTATATCAAGAAGGTCGATGAAGTCTGCGCCGTCAAGGAAAAGGAACTGATGGAGCTGTAAAAAAACGCTCAAACACGCCTGGAACTTCGCAGCCGCCCTTCCGGCGGCTGCGTTTTGGAGTATCACTATGCTATTTCGCAAAAAGCAGCCCGCACTGTCGCGGCCTGTCCCGACTCATATCGCCATCATCATGGACGGCAACGGCCGCTGGGCAAAAATGCGCGGTCTGCCACGGCAGGCCGGCCACAAAGTCGGCGCGGAGGCCTTCCGCACCATCGCAAATTACGCAAAATCCATCGGTCTGAAATATCTGACCGTTTACGCCTTCTCCACGGAAAACTGGAAGCGTTCACCCGAGGAAGTGGACACCATTATGGGACTTTTGGAGCAGTATCTGCGCGAACTGATCCGCGATATGGACAAAAATCAGGTGCGCTTCTGCTTCTTCGGGGACATGACGCGCCTTTCACCGGAATTGCAGGAGGAAGCGCGTATCACCGCCGAACGCTCACAGAAATACGAGGGCGTACAGGTCAATTTTTGCCTGAATTACGGCGGACGGCCGGAAATTCTTCGCGCGGCGCAGAATTTTGCCCGCGCGTGCATGGAAGGAACGTGCCGCCCGGAGGATCTGACGGAGGAGACCTTCTCCGATTACCTCTATTCTGCCGGGATCCCCGATCCGGAGCTGATTATTCGTCCGGGCGGTGAGCTTCGGACGTCCAATTTTCTGTTATGGCAGTCGGCCTATGCAGAATATTATTTTACAGACGTGCTTTGGCCGGACTTCAAGCCAAGGGACTTAGAAAAGGCGATTGCCGCTTATAACGGCCGTAACCGCCGGTTTGGAGGAGCAAAATAATGGGTGTTCGCATTTTGGTCGCCTGCATCGGCCTGCCGCTGCTGCTGGCCGTCGTTCTGTTTCTGCCGCCGCTGGCCACGGCGATCCTCTTTGCAGCTGCCTGCGTCATCGCGGCCTATGAGATGCTCTGGCGCACGGGCATTCTGAAGCACAAGCGCATTTTGGTCTACACCGCCGTAATGGCCGCAGCGAATGTGATGTGGTCGTGGCTGAGGGCTTGCGCGGTCGTCTCGGAGCAGACGCTCTGGGCGTCTATGCTCATCGGCCTGTTTGTCTATTTCACGGCGCTGTTCTGTGAGCTGCTGGCCGCGCATACCAAGCTGCAATTCTCCGCGCTGTGTGTGGCGCTGTTCAGCGGCTTTGTCTATCCCTTCCTGCTCGGTGCTCTGGTGCGCCTGCGCGGGATGCAGGACGGCAAGTTCTTCATCCTTGTGGCCTTCCTTCTGTCCATGGTCGCCGACAGCGGCGCCTACTTCGTGGGCAGAGCCTGCGGCAAGCATAAGCTCGCGCCCGTCATCAGCCCGAAGAAAACCGTCGAGGGCGCGATCGGCGGCGTCGTGACGAATGTCCTCGCCATGGCGCTTTACACGCTGCTTCTGAACAAGTGCTTCGGCTTCACGCAGGTGAATTATTTCTACGCCGCGATTTACGGTATCGTTGGCGCAATCGGCTCCATCGTGGGCGATCTGACGCTGTCGGTCGTCAAGCGGCAGGTTGGCATCAAGGACTACGGAAATCTTTTGCCCGGCCACGGCGGCATTCTCGACCGCTTCGACAGCACGATGATCGTCGCGCCGTTGACGGAGATTTTAATGCTGCTTATCCCGTTTGCGGTAAAGTGATATGACAAAGACCGTTTCCATTCTCGGTTCCACCGGCTCCATCGGGCGGCAGACGCTTGAGGTTGTCGAGCAGCTTCCAATCAAGGTTGCAGCGCTGACCGCAGGCGGCAACGTCGAGCTGATGGCGCAGCAGTGCAGGAAATTCCGGCCCGAGCTTGCCGTTATGGCCACGCCCGAGGCCGCCGAGGCGCTGCGCGATGCGCTGGGAACGCAGAAGATCCGCATTCTCTCCGGCATGGAGGGGCTGCTTGCCGCAGCGGAGCACGAGCAGGCGGACACCGTCGTTACGGCGGTTGTCGGGATGCTCGGCCTGCGGCCGACGCTTGCGGCCATTGCAAAGAAAAAGCGCATTGCCCTTGCCAATAAAGAAACGCTCGTTTGCGCGGGGCGGCTTGTCATGCAGGCTGCGCGCGAGTGCGGCGCGGAGATCATCCCCGTGGATTCCGAGCATTCCGCGATCTTCCAGTGTCTCATGGGCAACGCCGACCGGCACGAGGTGCGCCGCCTGATCCTGACCTGCTCCGGCGGGCCGTTCTTCGGAAAATCGCCCGAGGAACTGAAAAATGTGACCAAGGCCGACGCCTTGAAGCATCCGAATTGGAAGATGGGGCATAAAATCACCATCGACTGCGCTACACTAATGAACAAGGGGCTTGAGGTCATCGAGGCGATGCACCTGTATTCCGTCCCGCTGTCGCAGGTGGATGTGGTCATCCATCGGCAGAGCATCGTTCATTCGCTTGTGGAGTTCCGCGACGGCGCGATGCTCGCGCAGCTCGGCGTGCCGGATATGCGTGTGCCGATCCGGCTGGCGCTGACCTATCCCACGCGGCAGGAGAACCCCGCACCGGGGCTTGACCTTCTGACCTGCGGGACGCTGACCTTCGACCGCCCCGACGAGACGGCGTTTCCCTGCCTGCGCCTTGCGCGTGAGGCGGCCGAGCGCGGCGGAAACGCCTGCGCCGTGATGAACGGCGCGAACGAGGCCGCCGTCGCGCTGTTCCTGCGTGACGAGATCGGCTTTTATGACATTCCGCGTCTGGTGCGGCACGCGATGGACGTTGTGCCCTTTGCCGCATCGCCGGAGCTGGAGGAAATTCTGGACTGCGACCACGCGGCGCGCAGCGCCGTATTGAACGCAATGTGAGGTGTCCTATTTGACCGCATTTTATATCATTCTGGCAATTTTACTCTTTGGCGTACTGGTGCTGGCGCACGAGTTCGGCCATTTTATCACGGCGAAGCTCTCAGGCGTGCGCGTGAACGAATTTTCGCTCTTTATGGGCCCGGCCATTTTCAAGAAAACCAAGGGCGAGACGACCTATTCTCTGCGCTGCATCCCCATCGGTGGCTACTGCGCCATGGAGGGCGAGGACGATGAGAGCGACGATCCACGCGCCTTTGGCAACGCAAAGCTCTACAAGCGGCTCATCATCCTTGTGGCAGGCTCGTTTATGAACTTTGTCGCGGGCTTTTTGATCACCGTGCTGTTTGTCAGCCTGGCCTTTGGCTATGTTCCGAGTACGAGTCTTTCCGGCTTTGCCGAGGGCTGCCCGTATGAGGGCGCGGATGCGCTTCAGGCGGGAGACCGCTTCTATTCCATTGACGGTGAGCGCGTGTATATCAACAGCGACATCACGCTGCTGCTTGAGCGCAGCAGCACGCAGGTCTATGACATTGTCGTCGTGCGCGACGGCAAAAAGGTCAAGCTGAACGATTTTGAACTGAAGCGCGTGGACTACGACGGCGAGATGAAATACGGCTTTCTGTTTCCCACGGGGGAAAAGACGGTCGGGAACATCCTGTCCTATTCGTGGCAGCAGTGCCGCGACTTTGCGCGGCTGGTGCGCCTCGGCCTGCAGGATCTCATCACTGGCAGAGCGGGCATCAACGATATGTCCGGGCCGGTCGGCATTGTGTCCGTTGTGACCGAGGCAGGTAAGCAATCCAAGTCGGTCGCGCAGGGCGTTCTGACGGTGCTGTATTTCTTCGCGTTCATCTCGGTCAATCTGGGTGTGATGAATCTGCTGCCCATTCCCGCGCTCGACGGCGGGCGCGTGGTGTGCCTACTTCTGACGGCGCTCGTCGAGAAAATCATCCGCCGCAAGCTCAATCCGAAGTATGAGGCTTATCTGCACGGCGCGGGCATGGTGCTTCTGCTGCTGTTTATGGCCTTTGTCACCTTTAAAGATATTTTCAAGCTGTTTCGAGGTTAATTATGACTAGACAAATTACCGTCGGCGGGGTCAAGATCGGCGGCGGTGCGCCGGTGTCCATTCAGTCGATGCTCAACACCGCGACCACCGATGTCGAGGGCAGCCTTGCCCAGCTCGACCGCCTGAAAAATGCCGGCTGCGAGATCGCGCGTCTGGCCGTGCCGGACATGGCCGCGGCCGAGGGCTTCCGCCGCATCGCGGAGAAGTCCCCCTTGCCCCTCGTTGCGGATATCCACTTCGACTACCGGCTGGCGCTGGCGGCAGCCGAGGGCGGCGCGGCCAAGATCCGCATCAATCCCGGCAACATCGGCGGCGAGCAGAATGTGCGCGCCGTGGTCGACTGCTGCAAGGCGCACGGCATTCCCATCCGCATCGGCGTCAACGGCGGCAGTCTGGACAAGACGCTTTTGGAGAAATACGGCCATCCGACCGCCGAAGCGCTGGTCGAGAGCGCATTTTCCCACATTCGTCTGCTGGAAAAGTTCGGATTTTATGACATCTGCGTCTCCATGAAATCCAGTAACGTGCCGCTTATGATGCAGGCCTACCGCCTGATGCACGAAAAAAGCGACTATCCGCTGCACGTCGGCGTGACCGAGACCGGTACGGAGTACATGGGCACGATCAAGTCCGCGATGGGCATCGGCGGCCTTTTGTGCATGGGCATCGGCGACACCGTCCGCGTCTCACTGACGGCTGATCCCGTGCGCGAGGTCTACGCCGCAAAGGCCATCTTAAAGGCTGCCGGTCTGCGCCCGCAGGGCGTGAATCTCATTTCCTGCCCGACCTGCGGCCGCACGAAGATCGATCTGATCGGCCTTGCCAACCGCGTGGAGCAGGCGCTGGCCGATTGCGACAAGAATATCACGGTCGCCGTCATGGGCTGCATCGTCAACGGCCCGGGTGAAGCGCGTGAGGCGGATGTCGGCATTGCCGGCGGCGACGGCTGCGGCGTTCTGTTCGTCAAGGGCGAGCTGCGCGAAAAATTGCCCTACGACGAGCTTTTGCCCGCGCTGCTGGCCTACATAGAGAAACTTTAGGAGTCTGTAATGGCCAATTCTATCCCGTTCTTACTGATGTTTCCTGAATATTCGCCCGAAGAATCGCTGCGTGCCGTCTTAGAGCAGGCAGCGGTTTTCCGTGCGGAGATCAGCGGAGAGGATCGTATTATCACCTTGCAGATCGACTTTCCGCAGTACCTCACCGCGCACGCGCTGGAGGATATCTGCGAGGCGCTGCAGGCGCGTTACGGCATTCGCCGCGTGCGGCTGCTGCCGCGCTTTCCCAAAGACAGCGTGCAGGAGCTGGAACCGACGGAGCTGAACCGCTGCCTCATTGCGGCCTATTCTCCCGCCGCCGGAACACTGGCCGGCTGCCGATGGGAGATCGCCGAGGGCGAGACGATGCTGTATCTTCGCGCCAACGGCAAGGATGCGCTGATGCCCTTTTTGCCCGTAGCCGAGCGCTTTCTTTTTGACCGCTTCTCTCTGAAAACGACGATCCGGGTCATCCCCGGCAACACCGCCGAGGGCGAGCTGCTCTTTGCCGAGACGGAAAAGCTGCGCCGCGAGGCGATGAAGAACGTTCCTGAACCCGCGTTCCGCGAGGCGCAGTCGGACGGGAAGAAAGCCGCCGCGCCGGAGGCGCAGTCCGACCTCCTGCTCGGTACCAAGCCCATCCGCGGCGAGAACGTACCCATGCGCGAGGTCACGCTGGAAAACGACATGGGCAAGGTCATCGTTGAGGGTCGCGTGTTCGCCGTCAACCATAAGGAACTGAAAAAGAGCAACGCATGGGTTGTGTCTTTTGACATGACGGATTATACCGGCTCCATCCGCGTCAACCGCTACATGGACGCGGGCATTGCCGGGCCGCTCGTGGAGAAAATCGCGAAGCCCGGCATGTGGCTGCGCGTGTTCGGCAAGGTGAGCTTCAGCCGCTTTGAAAACGACATCGTCCTCGAGCCGATCGCCATTCAGAAGGGCACCGCGCCCAAGCGCGAGGATACCGCACCGGATAAGCGCGTGGAGCTGCATCTGCATACCTCCATGTCCATGATGGACGCACTGACCAAGACCGGCGAGGCCGTCGCCACGGCCGCCCGCTGGGGCCACAAGGCCATAGCCATTACGGATCACGGCGTGGCGTCCTCCTTCCCGGACGCGCTGCACGCCTCCAGGGCCAAGGTTGCCGGAACCGATCAGCCGATCAAGATTCTCTACGGCTGCGAGGGCTATTTCCTTCCCATCAAGGACGACCGCATCGCCGCACGCGGCAACGAAAGCCTGCCGCTGCTGGGCGAGTACATCGCCTTCGATCTGGAAACGACCGGCCTTTCCAATGAATTTGACGTTATCACGGAGTTTGGCGCGGTGCGCATCAAGGACGGAGAGGTGCTTGAGACCTTCCAGTCCTTCGTCGATCCCAAGCGCAAGCTGGATGCGAAAAACATCGAGCTGACCGGCATCACGGATGCGATGCTCGCCGGTGCACCCGATATTTCCGAGGTTCTGCCGGAATTTCTGCGCTTCTGCGGCGAGCTGCCGCTTGTGGCGCACAACGCGGAGTTTGACATCGGCTTTGTCCGTGCGGCTGCACGCAGGCTGGACATCCCCTTTGAGCCGACCTACATCGACACGCTCGTCCTTGCGCGCAGGTTCCTGCCGGAGCTGAAAAAGCACAAGCTCGACATGGTGGCCGAAGCGCTGAAGCTGCCGGAATTTAACCATCACCGCGCTTCGGACGATGCGATTACCTGCGGGCTGATCTATGACCGCCTTGCGCGCAGGCTTGCTGAGCGCGGCGTGACGGATCTTGCCGGGCTGAACCGCGAGATGCTCGCGCTGGCCGGAGACATGAAGCTCACCGGCCGCAATTATCATCCGCGCCACATCATCCTCTTTGCCAAAAACCAGACGGGTCTGCGGAATCTCTATCATCTGATCTCCGATTCCAACTTAAAATATTTCTACCGCAAATCGCCCTGCATCCCGCGCTTCGAGCTGGAGCGCTATCGCGAGGGCCTGATTATCGGCTCGGCCTGCGAGGCGGGCGAGCTGTTTCAGGCGATTCTGGAGAAGAAAAGCCACGATGAACTGCTGCGCATTGCCTCGTTCTACGACTTTTTGGAGATTCAGCCCCTCAGCAACAACCGCTTCATGATCGCCAAGGGCATTGCCAAGGACGACGAGGAGCTGCGCGATTTCAACCGTACGATCGTCCGGCTCGGCGAGGAGCTGGGCAAGCCGGTCTGCGCGACGGGCGACGTCCACTTTCTCAACCCCGAGGACGAGGTCTATCGCCGCATCCTGCTGGCGACCAAGGGCTTCCCGGACTGCGACCGCGAAAATCCGCTCTATTTCCACACGACGGACGAAATGCTCGAGGAATTTTCCTATCTCGGTGCGGAAAAGGCCTACGAGGTCGTGGTCAAGAACACGAACCTCATTGCGGATATGTGCGATTCGATCCGTCCCGTGCCCTATAATCTGTTTGCGCCGAAGATCGAGAATTCCGTCGAGGATCTGAAATCCCTTGTTTACGGAAAAATGCACCGGCTTTACGGCGAAAACCCGCCCGAGATCGTCTCCAAGCGCGTCGAGACTGAGCTGCACGACATCATCACCTGCCACTACGACGTGATTTATATGTCCGCGCAGAAGCTCGTGCAGAACTCACTGGAGCACGGCTATCTGGTCGGCTCGCGCGGCTCGGTCGGCTCGTCGCTGGTGGCGTTCATGTCCGGCATCACGGAGGTCAACTCCCTGCCGCCGCATTACCGCTGCCCGAAGTGCAAATACTGCACCTTCGAGGTGCCCGACGACATCAACTGCGGCGCCGACCTGCCCGATGCTGTTTGCCCGCAGTGCGGCGAAAAGCTCGACAAGGACGGTTTCAACATTCCGTTCGAGACCTTCCTCGGCTTCGGCGGCGCAAAGGTGCCGGACATCGATCTGAACTTCTCCGGTGAATACCAGTCGCGTGCGCATCAGTACTGCATCGAAATGTTTGGCGCGAGCCATGTGTTCCGCGCGGGCACCATCGGTACGGTCGCGGAAAAAACCGCCTACGGCTATGTGAAAAAGTACCTCTCCGAGCGAAATATGACCGTCTCTCGCGCAGAGGAAAACCGTCTGGCCGCGGGCTGCGTCGATGTGCGGCGCACGACCGGCCAGCACCCCGGCGGCCTCGTCGTCATCCCGCAGGAGAACGAGATCTGGGACTTCTGCCCGGTGCAGCATCCTGCGGACGACCCGGGCACGGACATCATCACAACGCATTTTGAATATCACTCCATGGAGGAAAACCTCCTGAAGCTGGACATGCTCGGCCACGATGACCCGACGATGATCCGCATGATGGAGGATTTGACGGGCGTGGACGCGCAGAAAATCCCGCTCGACGACAAGGACACCATGTCCATCTTCCTGTCGAGCAAGGTGCTGGGCTACGAGCACGATCCCATCCTGACCGAGGTCGGCACGGTGGGCATTCCGGAGTTCGGCACGGGCTTCACGCGCGGCATGCTCATGGACACCAAGCCCACGCAGTTTGATACGCTCATCCGTCTGTCGGGCTTCTCGCACGGCACGGACGTGTGGCTGGGCAACGCAAAGGATCTGATCCTCAGCGGCACGGCCACGGTCGGTGAGGCCATCGGCTGCCGCGACGACATCATGCTCTATCTGATTAAATGCGGCCTGCCCGAGCTGCGCGCCTTCAAGTTCATGGAGGCCGTCCGGAAGGGCGCGATTCACAAGGGTAAGCCGTGGCCGGACGGCATCGTCGAGGAAATGCAGCAGCACAACGTGCCGGAGTGGTACATCGAGTCCTGCCGCAAGATCAAGTACCTGTTCCCCAAGGCGCACGCGGCGGCCTATGTCATGATGGCGTTCCGTATCGCGTGGTTCAAGGTGCATCACCCGCTGGCGTTTTACGCGGCGTATTTCTACCGCCGAAGCCAGAAGGACGGCTTCGATGCGGTGCTTATGACGCACGGAATCGACGAGGTGCGTGCGCACATCAAGCGCATTTCCTCCAATCCCGACCGCACAGCCAAGGAGGACGACCTGTTGACCACACTGGAGGTCTGCTACGAGTTTTATCTGCGCGGCTTCGACTTCGCGCCCATCGATCTTTACGAGTCGCACGCGACGAAGTTCATCATCAAGGACGACCGGCTGCTGCCGCCCTTTGTGGCGGTGTCCGGCCTCGGTGAGAGCGCGGCGTGGGACATCATGGAGGGGCGCAAGGGCAAGCATTTTGTCTCCATCGAGGAATTTTCGGTCGCCTGTCCCAAGGTTTCCAAGACGCACATCGAGAATCTCAAGGCCGCCGGTGCCTTCGGCGACCTGCCGGATACGGGCCAGATCATGCTGTTCTAGGCCGGCCGCATGTCTCATGTGATATGAATCATGCTTAGACAATGCAACAAGGGAACCCAGATGGGTTCCCTTCGCAGCTTGTTAAAAAAGTCCGAAGGGACTTTTTTGACATATTGAAGCGCCTGCCCAATCTTTGGGCAGGCGCTCACTTTTGGTAGAATTATTCCTCGGGACCGGCGGTGCCGGTCGGGTCGTAACGGACAATCACACCTGCGTCCGTCAGCTCCTTCACGTCGCGTACCTTCGAGCCGAAGGCGTTGACCTGAACGAGATTCGGGCAGGTTTTCAGGCACAGAATGTCGTCCACTGCAGTATAATCCACGTCCACATAATTCAGCATCTCCAAGCCCGCGAGGCTGGAAATGTCGTCAAGTCCGGCATTGTAGGATGCGTAGAACTGCTGCAGGCTGCTCAGCCCGGAGAGATTCGGCACGGCCTCAACGGCATTGTGGCTGAAATTCAGGTGGGTCAGGAGCGTCAGGTTCTTCACGGCATCCACATTGGTCAGCTCGTTATTGGAAAGGTCAAGACGCGTCAGGCTGATGCAGCCGGCAAGGCCGGAGGCGTCCGTCAGGGCGTTGCCGCCGGCAGAAAGCTCCGTCAGCTCGCGCATGGGCGCAAGCGGCTCAATGCTCGTCACGGCGTTGTCCGTGATGTCGAGAATCTTGAGCTGGCGGAAGCCGGACAGCGCGTCGAGCGCGGTCAGGTCATTTTCCGCAAGATACAGTTCCTGTAAATTTGTCAGGTTTTTCAGCGGTTCGAGCGAGGAGATTGCGTTGCGCGAAAGGTTCGCATAGGTCAGATTCGGGAAGGACGCCAGCGCGGTGATGTCGGAAATGCTGTTGTCCGAGAGGTCGAGCACGGTGAGCTTCGCGGCGTCGGCCAGAGGGAGAATGTTCGACAGGCCGCAGCCGGTGAGCGTCAGGTTTTCAAGCTGCGGCAGCGCCCCGATATAGCCCAGAAGCTCGGCAGAGACGAGGCTGTCCGTGAAGCTCAGCGTTTTCAGCTCGGTCAGAGACGGCAGGAAGCTGTAATCCTCCACGGAGCTGGAGACAATCGTCAGGGAGGTCAGATGGATGAAATAGCGCAGGTCGGCGTAGCTTGCGGCCTCGGCCGGAACGGTCAGTTCGCTGATCGTCCAAAGGTCGCTTGTCAAAAGCTTGGTACGCTCCGGAATTCCGAGTACCTCGTGCGCAGCAGCCTCGATGGCGCTGTCCTCGAACGCAACCTCCTCCACCACGCCGACGACGCGGTAATCCGCCTCGACCAGCGGGCTGACCAGTCCGTTTTCCCCGACGGCGATGGCCGAAATATGCGTGTCGCCCGCGGGCAACTGGATCGGCTCGGTATAAGGCTCGGCCGTCAGCGAGGGATACTGCTCGTCCGTCGAGACGCACAGCGTGCCCGTCTCATGCGTGACGGTCACGGAGATATACTCGGAGAACTCGCCGCCGTCGGGCGTCAGCTTGGGCGCTGCGGGACGCTGTGCATCCAGCTCCGCGCGGATGGCGGCATCATTGAGGTTATCGAGCATCTGCTGCGCGTCGAGCAGCTTGTCCTGCGCAACGTAGGTGGCCGAGAGCTTGCGGTACAGCTCGGCGCTGGGCGCGACGCGCAGCGCCGAGACCAGCGCGCGCTCGGCACGGGTATAGCTGCCGTCGGCCACACAGGCATCGGCCAGCGCAATGGCATACTCCAGATTGTCCGGGTCTAATTCACAGGCCGTGGTATAGCGGCTGACCGCGCGGGAATAGCTCCCGGCCTGCATGGCCCGCGCACCGAGCGCGGCGAAGTTTTCCGGTGTCCAGAGAAAATAATACAGCCCGAACAGCAGCGCCGCGAACAGCACCAGCGCGAGCACAATGATCAAAAAACGTTTCATCGGCAGATTCCGTCCTTGTTTCTACAAATACGCAATTATTATAATTCCTTCGCGCAAGGATGTCAACGGATACGGCAAAAACGGCATTTGAAAAAACTTGGTCTTGCCGAACGCAGCATCGTATGCTATAATAACAAAATACGAATATTTATCCATAAAGGAAAGCAAAAATGAAAGAAAAATACTCTCTGATCGAAGGGTCGATCTGGAAGGGGCTGCTCGCCTTTGTGTTCCCGATCTTCTTGGGGCAGGTCTTTCAGCAGCTCTACAACACCGCCGACGCATGGGTCGTCGGTAAATTTTTGGACAAAAATGCCTATGCCGCCGTCAGCTCCTCCGGAAGCCTTGTATTCCTGCTCGTGGGCTTCTTTGGCGGAATCTCCGTAGGTGCGGGCGTGGTCATCGCGCGGTATTTCGGCGCAGGCAATGTTGAAAAAATGCGCAAGGCCATCCACACGACGGTCGTTGCAGGCGTGATTGCCGGTCTGTTCCTCACGGTCGCCGGCATGCTCCTGACACCGCAGATCCTCAAGCTCATGGGAACGCCCAAGGACGTGCTGGTCAATTCCGTGGCCTACTTCCGCATGTACTTTGCGGGTGCGCTGGCCGTTGTCATGTATAACATGTGCGTGGGCATCCTGCGCGCGGTGGGCGACAGCAAGCGTCCGCTGTATTATCTGATTATTTCCTCCCTGACCAACATCGCGCTCGATCTGCTGTTTGTCGGCGTGTTCCATTGGGGCGTGTGGGCAGCGGCGCTGGCCACATCCATTTCGCAGTTTTTGAGCCTCGTGCTTTGCCTCCTCCGCCTGTTCCGTGACAAGGCCGACTATCAGCTAAGCTGGCGCGAGCTGCGCATCGATTTCCCCATGCTCGGTCAGATTGTTCGCTACGGCCTGCCCTCCGGCGTTCAGAATTCCATCATTGCGCTGGCCAACGTCGTCGTGCAGAGCAACATCAACGCATTTCAGGCCGACGTTATTGCGGGCTGCGGCACCTATGCCAAGCTCGAGGGCTTCGCCTTTCTGCCCATCACCTGCTTTGCCATGGGGCTTACGACCTTTGTCAGCCAGAATCTCGGTGCGCGGCAGTACGACCGCACGCGCAATGGGGTCCGGCTGGGGATTCTGTGCTCCGTCGTGCTGGCCGAGCTGATCGGCGCGGTGATGTTCCTCTTTGCGCCGCAGCTTGTGTCGTTTTTCAACAAGGAAGCGGGCGTTATCGATGCCGGTACGCGGCAGGCGCGCGTGGAATCGCTGTTTTTCTTCCTGCTGGCTTTCTCGCACTGCATCGCAGGCATTCTGCGCGGCGCGGGCAAGCCGATGACGCCGATGATCGTCATGCTGTGCTCGTGGTGTCTGCTGCGCGTGACGTATATCACGCTCATGGTGCGTCTGATTCCGAACACACCGGAGGTCATTTTCAGCGCGTATCCCCTGACATGGGGCGTCAGCTCGCTGGTATTTCTGATCTATTATTTCACTTCGGACTGGCTCCATGCCTTCGACCGCGCGGAACAGAAGCAGTCAGAAAAGCAGGCCATATCGTAAATTCCAGCAGAGAGCCTTATAAATAACAAGTCACGGCGGGTGCAGAGACATCTCTGCACCCGCCGGGCTGTTTTTCAGCGTTATTCTGCTATAGGCGTTTCTACCTCGGGCGTCTCTGCCGCAGGTGCCTCTGCCTGTTCCTCAGCAGCAGGCACATAAGGCACGATCTCGACATCCTCGCCGGGCTTGACGGGCTGCTTGGCCGCGCGGTATTCCTCCTTGGCGTCCTCAATCTCGTCGCGCAGATCGTTGATATAGCGGAAGCTGTTGGAAATTTCCTCGCACAGCGGCTTGTATTCGGCCTCGTCCGGCTCCTCGTCGGTCACATAGTCCTTGTAATACACCTTGCCGATGCGGGTATAATTCCGGCGGATTTTCTCCTGCTCGCGTGCGATGAGCAGCTTTTTCTGCGAAATGGTCGCCAGCAGCACTGCCGTGCGTTTGGCCGACTGCGCGACATCGACCGCTTTTTCGTAAATCGCTTCCATATTTTCCTTCATGGTGCGTCTCCTCCTTTATTCTTCGGGCGTTTCGGTCTCGGCCTTGGCCACGCGGTTGACCAAAAGGCTGTCCGGTCCGTGTTTGACAAAAAATCGTTCATAGATCATAATGCCGACAGCTACGGCGCAGGAAATGCCCGCCAGCCACTGGCTCACGCGCAGCGGCCCGATGTAAAGGCTGTCGGTGCGCAGGCCCTCGATGAAGGCGCGGCCGAGGCCGTACCACGCGATATAGCCCAAAAAGACCTCGCCGTCGTATCTGCGCTTTTTGGACAGAAAATGCAGCAGCACAAAGCCCACAAGGTTCCAGACGGATTCATACAAAAACGTCGGGTGGAAATACTGGAGCTGGCCGTTTTCGATCAGACCCATGCGCAGGAAGCTGTCGGTCACGCCGCCGTGCGCCTCGCGGTTGAAAAAGTTTCCCCAGCGGCCGACCGCCTGACCGATCAAAAGGCCGAGACCCATGATGTCCAGATATGGCAGGATGGGCTGCTTTTTCACGCGCGTATAGATAAAGATCGCCAGCGCCGCACCGATGACGCCGCCGTAGATGGCAAGGCCGCCGCTGCGGATGTCGAGGAATTTGTACCACGGCTGACCCGCGCCAAAGTATTCGTTCCATTCAAAGACGACATAGTAAAGCCGTGCGCCGACGATGGCCGACGGCAGGCCGATGAGCAGCATATTGAGAATATCGTCCTCCTTCAGGCCGAACTGCTTTACGCGGCGCAGAACATAAACCGTCGCCAGCAGCACGCCGAGCGCGATGATTACGCCGTACCACTTGATCGTGAAATTTCCGATCGAAAAGCCGTCGCTGGGGTTGATCTCAATGCCGAGGCCGGGGAAGCTGATGGGCGAGGTCAAAAAATCAAGCATAGTCTTTCTCTCCTTCTTTCGGGCGGACAACCGCCAGCGCCGCACGCTCGGGCTGCACCGTTTCCGCAAGGAAACGCCGCACGTCCTCCGGCGTCACGGAGGCATAGACCTCCGGGAAGCGCAGATAGTCCACACCGTCAAAATAATATGAGCCACCCATAAGATAGCAGATACTTTCAAAGCTGTCAAGGTCTCGCGTGCGCCGACCGAGCGCAGATTTCACAAGTCGTGCAAACTGCGCCGGATCGACGCCGTTTTTTGCAATGTGTGCCGCCTCGGAAAGCAGCGCCCGCTGCACCGCCTCGGGATCCGTGCTGTCGCCCGAGGCCGAAAGCAGGCACGCGTCCTTCACGCTCTCATAGCCCACGGAAAAGCCCGCGTCGATGAGCCCGCGCTCATAAAGCCGCTGGTAAAGCTCGGACGATTCGCCTGCGAGGATTTCGGCGGCAAGATCGCCCAGAACCTCCCGGCGCATCAGCGCATCCGGCGCGGGCGGCGCACATTTAAATCCGAAGGCGAACGTCGGCATGGCGACCTCCATGACCCGCTGCTGTATGGGCATTGGGCAGGAAAGCGCTTCCGCCGCGCCGTAATCGCGCACGGGAAGCGGCGCGGAGGTCTCGGGCGTCAGCTCTCGCGCGATACGCACGACTGCCTCCGGGTCAACGTCGCCCGCCACGCACAGAATCATGTTTCCCGGACGGTAAAACGCGGCATGGCAGTCATAGAGCGCCTGCGGCGTGATTTCCGAGATGCTCTCGACCGTACCCGCGACTGGCACGCGAACAGGATGCACGGCAAACATTCCGCGAAACAGATCCTCATACACACGCGATTCCGCGCTGTCCTCGTACATGCGGATCTCCTGCGCAATGATGCCGCGCTCCTTTTCCACGCTCTCCGGCGTGAAATACGGCACCGTGACCAGACGCAGGAGAATGCGCAGGTTTTCTTCGAATTCCTCCGTGCAGTCAAAATAATACGCCGTCATGGTGTAGGAGGTGAAGGCGTTCGGGCTGCCGCCGTGCGCGGCAAACTGCTCGGTCGCGTCGCCCTCGGGCAGATCGAACATTTTATGCTCCAGATAGTGCGCAATGCCGTCCGGCACGCGGTATTCACGGCCGTCGAGGGTAAAATGCGTGTCGATGGAGCCAAAATTCACGCCCAGAAAGGCGTAACGCCGCGCAAAGCCCGGCTTCGGAAGCACACGCACGCACAGGCCGTTCGGCAGCTTCTGCTCGTAGAATTGTTCCCCGAGCTTTGGATATGCATAGAGCTTCATGCCTGCACTCCTTTCAGGAAATAGACCGTGTCCGGCGTGATGCGCTGCGCCGCGCGCACCAGATCGTCCTTCGTCAGTGCGGAAATTTTCTCCAGCAGCGTTTCCACACGGTCGCCGCCCGCCACGGCATTGCCGAGATAATAGTCGTCCAGCCGCGCCGGAACATCCAGTGCAGAGCGCAGTGCGGACACCACGCCGCGCCGCGCGGATTCCAGCTCCGCCTCGGTGATGCGGCCTTGACGGCACTCGTCCAGCTCATGGAAAATGGCATTTTTCGCGGTCTCGTATTTGTCAAATTCAATGCCGGAGGAAATCTGCATGATGCCCTTGTAGCGCTCGACGGCGGAGCTTGCATAGTAGCACAGCGAACGTTTTTCGCGCACGTTGACAAAGAGCTTGCTCGTCATGCCGCTGCCGAGCACGGCGTTCAGGAGTGTCAGGGCGGGATAATCCGGATCGGTACCCAGAATGCCTGTGTGTAGGCCGATGACGAGCTTGCCCTGCGTGACGTCCATTTCCTCCGTTACCACGCGAAGCCGCGTCGGCTTGGGATGCGGCTTCGTTCCGACCTCAGCGGCACGCACGGGCGCATGTCCCGCAAATACGCGGGCAAAGCTCTCTGCGACCTCCTGCGGTGCACGCCGCCCGGCGTAGAACAGCTCCACACGCGAGCCGGTCAGCACCTTCTGCCAATGCCGCGTGAGCTGCTGCGGCGTGATGGCCTCAACGTCCTCGGCACAGCCGAGCCGCGGTACGGCATAGGCCTCTCCCTGACACATCAGGCTGCGCAGACGCAGCGCAGCGTAAGTCCGCTTGTCATTCAAAGAGGATTCGATGGCATTGATTAAATTCTGCTTCTCGCCCTCGACGCTGTCGGCGGCAAATACGCCGTTTTCCAAGCAAGGGTGATAGAGCACCTGTTCAAGGAAGTCCAGCATGGGCGCGAACACGCCCTCTCCCGGCGGAAGAAACGCGTCCTCGATGAAATCGGCGTAAAAGCCCGTCATCTTGACCTCGCCCTTGAGCCGCACGAGCGTGCCGAAGGTCGCGCCGTAAAGCTCGTCCAGATGCGTGGAGATCGCGCGGATGTCTGGATAGCGCTGCGTCCCGCGCAGCAGAACGCTGGGCAGCAGCGCGTCGAGCGCAGCGTCGCGCTTCCCGTGCGGCCGCACAAAATTCACGCTGAAGCAGCCGGTCTTGAATTTATCCGTCTGCACGGCAAGCAGGCGCACACCCGGCACCACCGGGAGCTGTTGAAGCATTGGAATCATCCTTTCGCTGATTATCATTATATTATACATCAAGAGCCGAAAAAAAGATAGGCAGAAAAAAACCAGTTGTCATTTTGCAAAAAATCCTGTAAAATAGGGCTGAAAAGGGGGCGTTTGCCTTGCAGTGGACAGAACTGACCATCCGCACCGGCTCCGAGGGCATCGAGCTTGTGTGCGCCGAGCTGACCGAAGCGGGCTTCGACAGCTTTATTATAGACGATTGCGCGGAGTTTCATGAGTTTTTGGAGACCTCGCGGGAATACTGGGATTATGTGGACGAAACGCTGGCGCAGAAAATGGAGGGGCTTTCGCAGATCCGCCTGTATCTGGAGGGCGACGCTGCGGCGCAGCTTGAGCGCCTGCGTGCGCTGCTGCGGGAGCTTCCGAAAAAGTATCCTGCCTGCGACCTCGGCCCGCTGACCCTTCGGCTGGAAAACGTACCGGATGAGGACTGGGAAAATTCATGGAAGGCGAACTATCGCCCGCTGCCTGTGGGTGAGAAGCTTCTGGTTGTGCCGCAGTGGATGACCGTGGACGACACACAGGGCCGTCTGCCCGTGATTCTGGAGCTGGGGCTGACCTTCGGCACCGGCGAACACGCCTCTACGCAGATGTGCATGCGCGCACTGGAAACACTCATCCACGGCGGAGAGCGCATCGCCGATCTCGGCAGCGGCAGCGGCATTCTGTCGATCTGTGCGCTGCGTCTGGGTGCAAAGAGCGCCGTCGGTGTGGATATCGACCCGGAGGCCGAGCACATCGCCACAGAAAACGCCGCGCTCAACGGCTTCGGCCCGGACCGCTTCACCGCCATGACCGGCAACGTTGTCACGGATGCCGCGCTGCGGAAAACGCTCGGCGCGGGCTTTGACCTCGTGTGCGCAAACATCGTGGCCGACGTTCTCATCGGCCTTGCTCCCGCCGTGCCGCAGCTACTGCGCATGGGCGGCAGCTTCCTGTGCTCCGGTATTCTGGACACACGCGAGCAGGACGTCCGTGCTGCGCTCGAGGCCGCCGGTCTGACCGTCTGCGGCGGCGACCGGCAGGGCGAATGGCGCTGTCTGATCGCAAAAAAGTAATCGTTTCATAAGAAAGGGGGCGCTTCTATGCCGCGGATCTCATACCGCCGCAAGCTGTTCCTGAAAAAGCTGCTGCGCACGCTGCTCATTGCCGCAGGTACGGCTGCAGTCGTCAGCATTGTGCTGTTGATTTATTTTGAACCCTATGTCACCTACGACCGCGAGGGCGCGCACCTCGATCTTTCGTCCAAGGGCGGCGAGGCCGTTGCATCCACCGCGCCCGAGGCGCGGCCCGTCATCAACGACGCGCAGATCGTCGTGCAGGAGCCGGAGGCAAACGGCTCGAGCATCCTTGAGCTTTCCGGCTACTACATCACGACCGCCATGCTTCAGGAGCCGGAAAAGGTGCGCCAGACGCTTGAAACGCTCGACTCCTCCTGCGCGGTGATGATCGAGCTGAAAAGCATCTACGGCAATTTCTATTATTCCACCGCCATCGGCGGCGCGTCCACGGCGGACGTGGACATCGCCGCGATAGACGACATTCTCTCCTATCTGCGCTCGCACGGCTTTTACATGATCGCGGAAATCCCTGCGTTTTGCGACACGAATTTCGCGCTGGCGAACCAGTCCAGCGGTCTGCCGCTGGCCAGCGGCGCACTGTGGATGGATGAGCGCGCGTGCTACTGGCTCGACCCCGCAAGCGAGACCGTGCTGTCCTACCTGACGCAGATCGCGCGTGAGCTGTCAAGCCTTGGCTTCAAGGAGGTTGCGTTTTCGGAATTCCGCTTCCCAACCAGCAAAAACATCGCCTACTCCTCCGAAAAGACCTCCACGCAGCTCATTGAGGACGCGGCCGGCGGCCTGACGGCCTTCTTCACGGGCAGCAACCTGACCATCTCTTTTGTCACGGACGCGACCGACTTCCCCGCATCGGCCTGCACGGGCAGGCTGTATATTCCGGATGTGGACGGCACGAAGATTGAAAAATACGTCCAGTCCTATGCCGACGCAGGACTGGAAGAACTGGTGTTCCTGGCCAACTCGCGTGACACGCGCTTTGAGCAGCAGGCTACCCTCCGCCCGCTGTTTGCGAATTAAACGACCGCAAATATACAGCAAGCCCGCTGTCCGAAGCTCGGACAGCGGGCTGCAGACTGTCAAAATAGTCCGTAACCGTCAAAATTTATTGCCATTTAGATTTCATTCATTGTGGCTTGTTTTTCAAAAAATGGGATACCCGAACAATATCATGCTGAAAGCAGCTTGCTTTGCAGGAATTTTGACTTACTGCGCAACTCACGCCCTACCGTACCTTTGTACGCCGACGGGCGTGAGTTGCTTGTATTCCGAACTCTTTGGCAGTCTGCTTAGTTGTTCATAATCAATTGTTTTCCTTCTCCGGCGGGAAAAGCGCATCTTTGATCTTGTCGCGCTGCTTGAGCAGATTCTCATACTGCGCCTCGCTCACGCGGTTGTAATAATTGTTGTCATACAGAGTGATTGCGTCCTCAATGCCAAGCACGCTGTAACGCTGCCTTGCTTCCGCACCGAGATCGAAGGTGGCAATGGGCGTGTAGGACACCTCTGCAACGGCCGTTTCGCCGGTCTCGTTGTTGCGCGTGAACTCCAGCTTGAGGATCACCGAAGGCGTCAGCCCGCCCTCGGTCGTGCAGCAGTAATCCCCGAGGCCGTAGGCAATGACCGCCTGCTTCTGCACGCCCGTGGAGGAAGTGACCGTGCGCTGCTCGAGCTTGCCCACGCGGTGTGTGTGCGAGCCGAGAATCACATCCACGCCGCTGGCGATCAGCAGATCTGCGATTTGCGTCTGCGTCTTGCTGATGTCGCTGGAATCCTCACTGCCCCAGTGCAGCGCCGCGACGATAAAATCGGGTGCGTAAGCCTTTGCCTGTTCGACCACCCGCACGATTCCCTCGCTATCCACACGGGAATAGTTGCCGCTGTAATCCGTGTAGAGCACATTTGTGCAGTATTCCGCACCGGTGGGCATGCTCATGCCGTTCAGCCCCTTGGTAAAGGCGATGAAGGCGAAGCGAATGCCGTTGACCTCGCGCAGGACGACGCGGCTGCCCGCCTCGTCCTTGGTGGAATACGTTCCCAAAGCGGTGAGCTGCGCGTTTTCCAGCACGGATTTCGTGCGCCGCAGACCGGCAAGGCCGTTTTGCAGACTGTAAGAATTGGCCGTCTGGATAAGGTCGAAGCCCGCACCGGAGAGCACCGTGGCCAGCTCGTCCGGGTAGCTGCCGTTTTTGTAGGGGGCGCCCGCGAAATTGCCCTCGAGATTGCCGATTGCAAGATCCGCCGCGGCAATGTCCTCGATGGTGTTGCCGAACAGCGCCGCAAAGTCATCCGCATCGTGCAGTGTCTGGAGCATCTCGTCTGTAAAGCGGATGTCGCCCACCGCCGCGAGGGTCGCATGGCTCACGCCCTGCGTGGGGTGCTCGGAAAAGCCGGGCTGCGTATTGGATGCGCCGCAGGCGCAAAGCAGGAATAAAACCAACAGTATGGAAATCATACCGCAGAATCGTCGTTTCAAAGAAAAAACCTCCGAAAAGGAAAATCATCCTTTCTATTTTACAACAAATTCCGCGCGCTTACAAGCGCTTTTTTGCCGAATTCGGTTGCCGAAACCGCACAAATGTGATATACTCGAAAAAACGGAGGTTTCCTATGGCACAGAGAAGAAAAAAACGAAATAATCGCCTTCCCGCCGCACTGCGCTGGCTGCTCATCGGCATGATGGCGCTGGGCGTGGCGGTGCTGTTGGGCGTTCTGATCTACTGGCGCTTTTTCGGCGCAAATACCGAACAGGTTCCGAAAATCGCGCTGAACAACTATGACGCTTCGGCGTTTTACGAAGAAAACGGCTTTTTGCGCTATCACGGGATGACGCACATGGTCGGCATCGACGTTTCCGAGCACCAGACCGCCGTGGACTGGCAGAAGGTCCGGGACAGCGGCGTTGAATTTGTCATTCTGCGGTTGGGCTACCGCGGCTACACCGAGGGCGGCCTGTATCCGGACGAGACCTTTCCCGGCTATTACGACGGTGCGAAAGCGGCGGGGCTGAAGATCGGCGCGTACTTTTTCTCGCAGGCGCGCACGGTCAACGAGGCACGCGAGGAGGCGGACTACGCCTGCCAGCTCGTTGGCGAGCGCGAATTGGACCTGCCACTGTTTTTTGACTGGGAGACGGTCGGCGGCTCGGAGCGCATCCCCTCGCCGGACGGTCTGCCGCTGACGGACAGCGCCGTGGCTTTCTGCAAGGTCGTGCGCCGCAACGGCTTCGACGCGGGCATTTATTTCAATCAAAGCCTCGGCTATCGCTACTTTGATCTGTCAAAATTGCAGGATTATACGCTCTGGTTGGCCGAATACGGAACCGCGCCGGAGTTTCACTACCATTTCGACTGTCTGCAATACACGGACACCGGCACGGTGGACGGCATCGAGGGCGGCGTCGATCTGGACATTTTCTTTCTCCCGGAGACCACGTCGGATTGAGGCGTTTGGACTCGAAAATTACTTCAGAAAGGGTGATCTTTTATGAAATTCAGTCGTGCATGGAGGGTTCACGCTTTCTAACCCTCCGAATCATATTTTGGAGGAAACAAAATGAACCACGAGATTTATGTCCGCGAGGCGCTCACGGAGACCGAAACCGCCGCCTTTTGGACACAGCTTTACGCATACTTCCTTCGGGACATTCTGCCCGAGCCGGCGGAAGCAGACAGAGCATATTTTCTCGGCGCAGAATACCGCAAGCAGATTCAAACGCTCCACGACCGGCCGCAGGACGCGCTGCGCTATCTCTTTTTCTGCCGTGACGGGCAGGACATCGGCTTTTCGATGGTATCGATCTACACGACCGAGGACGGAAAGTGCTTTGTGCTGGAATTCTGCGTTTTTCCGGAATTTCGCGGCAGCGGAACCGGAAAAGCGTGCGCCAGGGCGCTTTTGGACTGGGCAAGGTCGAACGGTGCGCTTTATGCGGAGCTGAACTACGGCAGCGATCCCCGCAGGCTTCGCTTCTGGCAGAGCCTCGGCTTTCAAAGAAACGGCGCCGACGAGTGGGGCGAGCCGCTGCTGCTTCTTCCTCCGCTGGAGGCAGTTCCCTTCACCGTCGAAGTGCTTGCCGATCCTGAGGATTGGCAGCTCAAAAGGCTGGAAAACGGATATTTGCTGGAGATTGGGGAGCAGGCCTTGACGAAAGAACGGCAAAATCGCCTGTCAGAGGCAATTCAGGAAGGAAAAATCACATTTTTTGCCGCAAAGCGCGGTTACAGAGCGGTTGGAATTTGCAGCGTTGCACGCAGTTGGTCAACCTTTGCCTGCGGCGAGATTGCGGTGCTTGAGGATTTTTACATTGAGCCGGTATTCCGCAGGCAAGGCATTGCCCGAAAGCTTGCGCAGGCAGCGCAGAATTGGTGCCGGGCAAACGGCATTGCCAGTCTGACCGTCTGCTGCGCGCCCTGCGACGAGGGCATGTATCAGGCACTGGGCTTCTCCGAGCCGCTCGGCCGAACGTTTGCGTATTTGATGCAAGATATGTAACAAGGAACCCCGCACACCGGGAATCCGGTGTGCGGGGGTTGTGTTCTTGCAACAGGTTTATCTGATTTCGCCGCCGTTTTGAATCAGCGAGCCGTTTTCCGTGACCGCACTCTCGCGGCCGTTCGGAAGAATCAGCGTGCCGCCGTCGATGCGCACGGCCGCGTGGTCGATCCACGCGCTGCTGCCGGAGATCAGCGCGCCGTCCTCAAGCAGAAGCAGATCGTCCGCGCCGGAGACGTTGCCCATGTAAAGTCCGTCCTCCAATCCGGCGGGAATGCGAAGCGTTCCTCCGCGCAGCGTAAGGCAGGCCGTGCGGTACTGCTCATAGGCGAACAGACCAAGCCCGTTCTGCGCGGTCAGCGTACCCTCTCCCGACAGGAGAAGCGCGGGCGCACCAAGCTTTTCCACACCGCCGAGCGTGCTTTCCCCGCACAGCTCGAGCCAAAGGCCGCTCCATGGCGTGAGCCGGTCAAGCGCGGCGTTTTCCAGCCTCAGGCGGCCGGAAAGCCAAATTTCCGGTGCAGCCTGTACCGCGAGGAAGCGCGTCTGCGTAACGCCCGACGCGTCAAAGGGCGCAAGCTGCTCCTCGTTTAAGTCCAGATGGGAATAGAACGGCGTGCCGTCTGCTTCCACATCGCGCAGCACGCAGCCGCCGTAGTCGTTGACCTGCGCCGAGGAAAGTCCGCGCGCACACAGCGTGCTCGCGCCCGCCTCGACCGTGCAGCCCTCGGGCAGCGCACCGTTCAGGCAAGTCCCTGTTTCATGGCTCCTCCAATTCCCGTTCCAGCAGCGCAAATGCCGCTGCGCAGGCCGCTGCGCGGTTTTCCTCGCGGCTGCCGGAAAGCTCCAGCTTTTGAACGGTGCAGCGTGACTTTGTGGCGCAGGCGATGAAAATTTCCCCGACTTTATGATTTTTTTCGTCCGTTCCGGGACCTGCGTTACCGGTCGTAGCGAGGGAAACGTCGGCATGCAGCCGTGTCCGAACGCCGCGTGCCATTTGGTCGGCGACCTCGGCGCATACTGCACCCTGTTCCTGTAAAAGCGCGGCGTCCACGCCCAGAAGGCGCTCTTTCACCGCGTAGGCGTAGGAAATTACGCCGCCGAGATACACCGCCGAGCTGCCCGGCACATCCGTGACGAGCTTGCCGAGCAGACCGCCCGTGCAGCTCTCCGCCGTGGCGAGCGTGAGGCGCTTTTCTTTTAATACGGCGACGGCGCGCGCGGCCTCATTCATGATAGCGCACCCGCACCATTTCGGTGTTTTCCAGTGCACGGGCAATCAGACCCTCGAAATCCAGCGTGCGGCACGCGTGATCGACCTGCGCCTTGGTCGGCTTGGTCTTGGGGTGACGCGGCGTAAAGACCGTGCAGCAGTCCTCGTAGGGAAGAATCGACGTTTCCATCGTGCCGATTTTGCGTGCGATGGTGACGATCTCCTCCTTGTCCATGCCGATAAGCGGCTGAAAAATGGGCAGCTCCACACACGCGCCCGTAACGGCCATGGCCTCCATGGTCTGCGAGGCGACCTGACCCAGGTTTTCACCTGTGACGAGGCAGCCGCAGCCGTGGTCGCGTGCGATGCGCTCGGAGATCATCATCATGAAGCGGCGCATGATAAGCGTGAAGAATTCCTCTGGGCAGTTGTCGCGGATGGCCTCCTGAATCTCCGTGAAGCCGACAACGTTGACCGTCATCTTGCCGCAGTAGCGCGTCATCAGACGGGCAAGCTCCAGAACCTTATCCTTGGCCAGCTCGCTGGTGTAGGGATAGGAGAAGAAGTGAACGCATTCCAGCTCTACGCCGCGCTTGGCGATCATATAGCCCGCAACAGGGGAGTCGATGCCGCCGGAGAGCAGCACCATTGCGCGTCCGCCGACGCCTGTGGGCAGTCCGCCCGCGCCCGGCTCGGCTGGGCCGTGGACATAGGCCGCATGGTCGCGTACCTCGACAAAGACCGTGTATTCCGGGTGATGCACGTCTACCTGAAGCGTGGGGATCGCCTCGGCAATGCGTCCGCCGATTTCCTGCGAGATGGCGATGGAGGTCAGAGGAAAGCGCTTGTCCGAGCGCTTGGACTCGACCTTGAACGTGCCCGCGCAGCGCAGATCGTCACCCAGATATTCCATGGCCGCGCGGAAAATGTCGTCCAGCTCCTTTTCACAGGGACGGCAGCGGCACAGACTCACAACGCCGAAGATATAGTGGCAGGCCTCCCACGCGCCGTCGAGGTCGCAGTTCTCGTTCTCCGGCTCGATGTAGACCGTGGACTGCACGATATACACACGAAATTCGCCAAAGGGACGCATGCGGCGGCGGACGTTGGTTTTCAGGCGGTTTTCAAACTGGAAGCGGTTGCCGCCCTTGAGGACGATCTCGCCCAGCTTGAGCAAAAACATTTCATTCATTTTAAAGTTCCTCAGTTCTGTGTGAATTGGTAGGTACGGTATTGGATGGCCTCGGCCAGATGCTCGGGCCGGATGGTCTCGCTCCCGGCAAGATCGGCAATGGTGCGCGCGACCTTGCGGATGCGGTCATAGCTGCGGGCGGTGAGACCAAGCGCGTCAAAGGCCTGCCGCATCAGCTCCGCACAGGCGTCGTCCAGCTCGCAGAACTCGCGCAGCTCGGCGGGCTGCATATTCGCGTTGCAGCGGCACTTGCTGCCGGAGAAGCGCTCGCGCTGGACGGCACGCGCGGCCTCGACGCGCGCTTTCACGGCGCTCGACGGCTCCGGCTCGGCGTGACTGCGCAGATCGTCGAAGTTCAGCGCCGGTACCTCCACGATGATGTCAATGCGGTCGAGCAGCGGCCCAGAAATGCGGGAGAGATAGTTATGCACTGATGCGGAGGAGCAGGTGCAGCGCCCGGAGGGGTCGCCGTACCAGCCGCAGCGGCAGGGATTCATCGCGCAGACGAGCTGGAACTGGCAGGGGAAGCTCGCCGCGCCGGAGGCGCGGGAGATGGTCACAACGCCGTCCTCCAGCGGCTGACGCATGACCTCGAGCGTCTCCTTGCGGAACTCCGGCAGCTCGTCGAGAAACAGCACGCCCTTGTGCGCAAGCGAGATTTCGCCCGGACGCGGCACTGTGCCGCCGCCCGTCAAACCGGCCGAGGAGATCGTATGGTGCGGACTGCGGAAGGGACGCCGACGCACAAGCGGCGCGTCCTTGGACAGAAGCCCCATGACCGAATGGATCTGCGTGACCTCCAAGGCCTCCTCGCGCGTCATATCCGGCAGGATGGAGGGCAGCCTGCGTGTGAGCATGCTCTTGCCCGAGCCGGGAGGGCCGACGAGCAGCACGTTGTGTGCACCCGCTGCGGCGATCTCCAGCGCGCGCTTGACGTTCTCCTGTCCCTTGACGTCGGAGAAGTCCGGCAGCTCCGCCGTATCTTCCTCCGGCTCCCACGCAGGCTCCGGCGCGATGGGCGCGTTGCCGCACAGATGCTCCGTGAGCTGACGCACGTCGCGCACACCGATGACCGTCAGACCGCCGGCCAGCGTGGCCTCACGCGCGTTTTCCGCCGGAACATAGAGCGTGCGGATGCCCGCGCGCTGTGCGGCGATGGCCATGGGCAGCACGCCGTTGACCGGACGCAGCTTGCCCTCGAGACTCAGCTCGCCGAGAAATGCGCTCGGCTCCTTCGGAAGCTTACATAAATCCGTCGCCGCGAGAATGCCGATCAGGATCGGCAGGTCGTAGAGCGTGCCGCTCTTGCGCGTGTCGGCGGGGGCGAGGTTGAGCGTGATACGGCTGACGGGGAACTTGAAGCCGCTGTTCTTCACGGCGGCGCGGACGCGCTCACGCGCTTCTTTTACGGCGGCGTCGGGCAGACCGACGATCTCAAAGGCCGGTAGGCCGTTTGTAATAAAGCACTCCACGGACACCGGGTATCCGCTGATGCCGCTGAGTCCCAGAGATTCTACGCGGCTGATCATAAAAGCGCCTCCCTTATGCGCCAAAGGGCGTTTTTTCTCTATCATCATACCGCATCTGATGCAAAATTACAAATCCTTTTCGCAAATTTGGCAAAATTGCTCGGGAGATTTTTCGCATTTTTCCACAAATTGTGCGGCACTTTTCGTTTTTCTGATTTACAAAACCGAAAAAAGGTGCTAGAATGAAGCTGTATGAAATAAATACTCAGGAGGTATTCATTTTGGTTCGTAAACTCAAAACAATGGATGGCAATACCGCTGCCGCCCATGTCAGCTATGCCTTCACGGAAGTCGCGGGCATTTACCCCATCACTCCGTCCAGCCCCATGGCCGACAACGTTGACCAGTGGTCCGCTCAGGGTCGTCTGAACATCTTCGGCAACCGCGTCAAGGTCGTTGAGATGCAGTCCGAGGCCGGCGCGGCCGGCACCGTCCACGGCTCTCTGGCCGCCGGCGCTCTGACCACCACCTACACCGCCTCTCAGGGTCTTCTGCTGATGATCCCGAATATGTACAAGATCGCCGGCGAGCTGCTTCCCGCCGTGTTCCACGTCTCGGCGCGTACCGTTGCGACGCAGGCGCTGAACATCTTCGGTGACCATTCCGACGTCTATGCCTGCCGTCAGACCGGCTTTGCCATGCTGGCAGAGGGCAACGTGCAGGAGGTCATGGATCTGTCCCCCGTGGCGCATCTGGCCGCCATCAAGGGCCGCGTCCCCTTCATCAACTTCTTTGACGGTTTCCGCACCTCTCACGAGATCCAGAAGGTCGCTGTGTGGGATTACGAGGACCTGAAGGAAATGTGCGACATGGACGCTGTCGATGCGTTCCGTAAGCACTGCCTGAACCCGGAGCGCCCGGCCATGCGCGGCTCTCACGAGAACGGCGACACCTTCTTCCAGCACCGCGAAGCCTGCAACAAGTACTATGACGAGTTGCCGGAGGTCGTTGAGGAGTACATGGGCAAGATCAATGCCAAGCTCGGCACCGATTACAAGCTCTTTAACTACTACGGCGCACCCGATGCCGACCGCGTCATCATCGCGATGGGCTCCATCTGCGACGTGGCAGAGGAAGTCATTGACTACATGAACGCTCACGGCGAGAAGGTCGGCCTTGTCAAGGTTCGCCTGTACCGTCCGTTCCGCGCCGACCGCCTGCTCGAGGCCATTCCGGCCGCCTGCAAGAAGATCGCCGTGCTCGACCGCACCAAGGAACCCGGCGCACTGGGTGAGCCTCTGTATCTGGACGTCGTCACCGCGCTGGCAAACGCCGGCCGTATGATCCCCGTCATCGGCGGCCGCTACGGCCTCGGCTCCAAGGATACGCCTCCCGCATCCGTCTTTGCCGTCTATGAAGAACTGGCCAAGGACGAGCCGAAGCGTCAGTTCACCCTCGGCATCCACGACGACGTGACCCACCTGTCCCTCGAGGAGAAGCCCTCGCCCAACACTGCGGCGGAAGGCACCATCGAGTGCAAGTTCTGGGGTCTCGGCGGCGACGGTACCGTGGGCGCCAACAAGAACTCCATCAAGATCATCGGCGACCACACCGACAAGTTCGTGCAGGCGTACTTCCAGTACGACTCCAAGAAGACCGGCGGCGTGACCATCAGCCACCTGCGCTTCGGCGACAAGCCCATCCGCAGCCCGTACTACATCAACAAGGCCGACTTCGTCGCCTGCCACAACCCGTCCTACATCACCAAGGGCTTCAAGATCGTCAACGACGTCAAGCCCGGCGGCGTGTTCCTGATCAACTGCCAGTGGGATCTGGCCGAGCTGGAACATCATCTGCATGCCGATGCGAAGCGCTACATCGCCAAGAACAACATTCAGCTCTACACCATCAACGCCATTGACCTTGCCATCAAGGTCGGCATGGGCAAGCGCACGAATACCATCCTTCAGTCCGCATTCTTCTCTCTGGCGAAGGTCATGCCCGAGGAAGAAGCCATCAAGTACATGAAGGACGCTGCCGAGCACTCCTATGCCAAGAAGGGCATGGATGTCGTTGAGAAGAACTGGAACGCCATTGACGCCGGTGCAACGGCCTATGTCAAGATCGACGTGCCCGCCTCCTGGGCTACCGCCGAGGACGAGGTCGTCGAGCACAAGCTCGAGGGCAAGCCGGAGCTTGTCAAGATGGTCAAGGACATTCTGTTCCCCATCGACAAGATGGACGGCGACAGCCTGCCTGTCTCTACCTTCGTCGATCATGTGGACGGCCAGTTCGAGCTGGGCGCTTCCGCCTACGAGAAGCGCGGCGTCGCCGTGACGGTTCCCGAGTGGGATGCCGACAAGTGCATCCAGTGCAACAACTGCGCCTTTGTCTGCCCGCATGCCACCATCCGTCCCTTCATGCTCACCGAGGCTGAGGCTGCTGCCGCTCCCGAGGGCGCAAAGATCCGTCCCGTCAAGGCCGGTAAGGGCAAGGGCGTCTATCAGTACGCCATGGCCGTTTCCCCGCTGGACTGCATGGGCTGCGGCGTCTGCGTCGGCGTCTGCCCGACCAAGGCCATCGCCATGGTTCCGCAGGAGAGCCAGCTCGCACAGCAGGATGTGTTCAACTACATGGTCTCCAAGGTTGCGCCCAAGCACGAGGTCGAGGATCTGACCGTCAAGGGCAGCCAGTTCAAGAAGCCCATGCTCGAGTTCTCCGGCTCCTGCGCAGGCTGCGCCGAGACGAGCTATGCCCGCCTTGTCACCCAGCTTTTCGGCGACCGTATGTATATCTCCAACGCCACCGGCTGCTCGTCCATCTGGGGCGGCCCCGGCGCAACGTCTCCCTACTGCACCAACGAAGAAGGCCACGGCCCGGCATGGTCGAACTCCCTGTTCGAGGACAATGCGGAGCACGGCTACGGCATGTACACCGCGCAGGAGGTCATCCGCGAGGCGCTGGCCGAAAAGACCCGCAAGCTCATCGCCATCGACTGGACTTACGCGCCTCTGAAGGAAGCCGCACAGAAGTGGCTCGATACCATGGAGGACGGCGAGGCCAACAAGGAAGCCACCAAGGCTTATGTTGCCGCTCTGGAAGAAGGTCTCGAGACGGTCGACGACCTGTACGCGTTTGCAACCTCTCCGGCTGCCAAGGAGCACTTCGGCGACGGTGCGGAAGCTTTCCTTGCGCATGCGAAGGAGCTGAAGGAGTCCGGCGCGAAGTATTGCGACTGCGACGCCTGCAAGCTGGCTGCGGAAATTCTGAAGGATAAGGAATACCTCTCCAAGAAGTCCATCTGGATCTTCGGCGGCGACGGCTGGGCCTACGACATCGGCTTCGGCGGTGTTGACCATGTCCTCGCGCAGAACAAGGACGTCAACATCTTCGTTTTCGATACCGAGGTCTACTCCAACACCGGCGGACAGGCTTCCAAGGCTTCCAACATCGGTCAGGTTGCGCAGTTCGCGGCCGCCGGCAAGGAAGTCAAGAAGAAGAGCCTTGCCGAGATCGCAATGTCCTACGGCTACATCTACGTCGCACAGGTCGCTATGGGCGCTAACCCCGCGCAGACCCTCAAGGCCATCTCCGAGGCTGAGGCTTACCACGGCCCGTCCCTTGTCATCGGCTACGCCCCCTGCGAGATGCACTCCATCAAGGGAGGCATGATGCACTGCCAGGACGAGATGAAGAAGGCTGTCGATTGCGGCTACTGGAACATGTTCCGCTTCGATCCGTCCAAGGAGACCGGCAAGTTTACGCTGGATTCCAAGGCACCGAAGGGCGGCTATCGCGAGTTCCTCATGAACGAGGCACGTTACAGCCGTCTGACCCGCGAATTCCCGGAGCGTGCAGAGCCTCTGTTCGAGCGCAACGAGGAAGCTGCAAAGGCTCGCTACGAGCATCTGCTCAAGCTGGTCGAAATGTATCAGGACTGATTCGCAAAGCATAAACTATAATATAAGCCCAGCCTGCCGGTTTCCCGGCAGGCTGGGTTTTGTGCACCAGTCAATCGATTGCGGCTCTGCCCGATGGCAGGGGAGAATCCGGCAGAGCATAAAAAGCCCGCACACCGGGGATCCGGTGCGCGGGCTTTGTGCTGTGATTTAATTATTCGGCGTGGTCAACGCTGTACATGTGCTTGATAAGCTCAAGAACCTTGTTGGAGTAGCCGATCTCGTTGTCGTACCAGGAAACGACCTTCACGAAGGTGTCGGTCAGAGCGATGCCGGCCTTGGCGTCGAAGATGGAGGTGCGGGTGTCGCCGAGGAAATCGGAGGAAACAACGGCTTCGTCGGTGTAGCCGAGGATGCCCTTGAGCTCGCCTTCGGAGGCTTCCTTCATGGCAGCGCAGATCTCGTCGTAGGAAGCGGGCTTCGCCAGATTGACGGTCAGGTCAACGACGGAGACGTCCAGAGTCGGAACACGCATGGACATGCCGGTCAGCTTGCCGTTCAGGGACGGGATGACCTTGCCGACAGCCTTTGCAGCGCCGGTGGAGGAGGGGATGATGTTGCCGGAAGCAGCGCGGCCGCCTCTCCAGTCCTTCAGGGACGGGCCGTCAACGGTCTTCTGGGTCGCGGTGGTGGAGTGAACGGTGGTCATCAGGCCGTCGGTGATGCCGAACTTGTCGTTCAGAACCTTGGCGATGGGGGCCAGGCAGTTGGTGGTGCAGGAAGCGTTGGAAACGAAGTTCATATCGGTGGTGTACTTGTCGAGGTTGACACCGCAGACGAACATCGGAGTGTCATCCTTGGAAGGAGCGGACATGACAACCTTCTTTGCGCCTGCATCGAGGTGACCCTGTGCCTTTTCCTTGGTCAGGAACAGACCGGTGGACTCGACGACATACTCAGCACCGAGCTTTGCCCAGGGCAGATCAGCGGGGTTGCGCTCTGCGGTGATGGGAATCTCGTGGCCGTTGACGATGATGGACTTCTCGGTGGACTCCACAGTGCCGTTGAACTGGCCGTGCATGGTGTCGTACTTCAGCATGTATGCGAGGTAGTCAGCCGGGCAAAGGTCGTTGATGCCGACGATCTCGATCTCGGGGAAGTTGACGCTTGCGCGGAAGACCATACGGCCGATGCGTCCAAAACCATTGATACCAACTTTGATAGACATA
>CAKUMO010000027.1 GCA_934667815.1 uncultured Oscillospiraceae bacterium | reverse complement strand
AACCACCGGCTCTCCGTGACAGCTTGCATATGATACCACGCCTTCCTCTCTTTGTCAAGCGCTTTTTTGAGTTTTTTGAAAAAATTTCTTACTTCTTCAAAAGAGCGCTGATAATCACTTACTTATATTATTGTATTCGGCTGCAGCGTTCGGGCTTCCTTCATCTCCTCCTTAATCCGCTGCTTAAGAGCGTTTGTCCGCAAGTCAGAGCTTTTTAGTTTAATTTCGTCATTTTACACAAATTTTTCAAAAAATTTTAAGGCTGTTTACAAAAAAATTTAGCATTCTTCGGGCAAAAAAACTGTTGTGTATTACGGAAAATTTTAGTATGATAATAACAAGCAAAAAACGACGGACGAATGTTCGCGCGGGGTTTGCATTTTATGGGGGCGGTCCCCGAAAAACACAGGAGGTCAATGAAATGAAGAAAATTCTGGCTCTCATCCTTGCTCTGGCTATGATCGCAGCGCTCTTTGCAGGCTGCAGCAAGACGGACAATGGCACTGACGGCGACACCATCAAGGTCGGCCTGATTTGCATCGGTGACGAGAACGACATGGGCTACACCTACAACTTCATTCGCGGCAAGGACGCTGCGACCGAAGCGCTGAAGGAGCAGGGCATCAACGTCGAATGGATGATCAAGTGGAACATCGGCGAAGATTCCAAGTGCGAAGAAGCCAACATCGAGCTGGCTGAAGCAGGCTGCAAGCTCATCATCAACAACTCCTTCGGTCATGAGCAGTTCATGCTGAAGGTCGCTCCCGACTATCCCGACATTCAGTTTGTCGGCTGCACCAACCAGGGCTCCTACAACGACGGTCTGGACAACACCCACAACGCATTCGCCAACATCTACGAAGGCCGCTATCTGGCGGGCGTCGCTGCCGGCATGAAGCTGCAGCAGCTCATCGATGAGGGCACCATTACTGCCGATCAGGCTGTCATCGGCTATGTCGGCGCTTTCTCCTTCGCGGAAGTTATCTCCGGCTTCACCTCTTACTTCCTCGGCGCGCGCAGCGTCTGCCCGAGTGTGACCATGAAGGTCCAGTTCGTCGGCTCCTGGTCTGATGCGACCGAAGAAGGCAACGCCGCCTCCGCTCTGTGCGACATGGGCTGCGTGCTTATTTCCCAGCACTCCGATAACACCACTCCGGCTACCACCGCGCAGTCCAAGGGCGCTTTCCATACCGGCTACAACAACGACATGACCGGCGTTGCCCCCGATGCTTCCATCATCGGCACGCGTATCGACTGGAGCGTCTACTTCACCGAAATCATCAAGGCCGTTGCTGAAGGCAAGGAATTCCCGCAGGATTGGTGCAAGGGCTACGGCGACGGCGCCGTCGTTCTGACCCAGCTCAACGAGAAGATTGCCGCTCCCGGCACTGCCGAGAAGCTGAAGGAAGTCGAAGCCAAGCTCGCCAGCGGCGAACTGCAGGTCTTTGATACCTCCACCTTCACCATCGACGGCAAGACGCTTGACCACGCCTTTGCTCTGGATACCGACGGCGACTTCACGCCGGATTCCGAAGAAGCCGTTTATGACGGTGCTTTCCATGAATCCCACTTCCAGTCCGCCCCGTACTTTGCCCTCCAGATCGATGGCATCGAGTGGCTGAACTCCGCTTTCGGCTAATCCCACAATTTGCAACTTTGGGGCTGCTTCGGCAGCCCCACTTGTTTTTTAGAGTTAGTGCCTAAAAAATTTTTAGCTCGCAAAAATTTTTGTTTTATTTTGACAAATTTCTTTGCAATTTTTTTGCATATTTAACCAACGACTTTTTGTTTACAAGGGTCGCCGGTTGTGCTATTATAATATGTATCAAATGCCTTATACTCCGGTGCTGACGCGCCGCAAGAAAGGATGACAGCCTTGGAAACTGTTTACGCAATCGAACTGAGGAATATCACCAAGCGCTTCGGCACGGTCGTCGCCAACGACGGCATTTGTTTGGGTCTGCGGCGCGGTGAGATTCTCTCCCTGCTGGGCGAAAACGGCAGCGGCAAGACCACGCTGATGAATATGCTGGCAGGCATCTACCTTCCCGACGAGGGCGAAATCCTGGCAGACGGCAAGCCCATCTCCATTCGCTCGCCGAAGGATGCCTTCGATCACAAGATCGGCATGATTCACCAGCATTACAAGCTGGTCGATGTCTTCACCGCCGCGGAAAATATCGTCCTCGGTCTGGACGAGGGCGGCCGCCTCGACATCAAGGCCACAAATGCGAAGGTCAAGGAGATCTGTGACCGCTACGGCTTCGACATCGATCCGACGCAGAAAATCTACGATATGTCCGTTTCGCAGAAGCAGACGGTCGAGATCGTCAAGGTGCTCTACCGCGGTGCAGACATTCTGATTCTTGACGAGCCGACCGCCGTGCTGACGCCGCAGGAGACGGAGAAGCTCTTTACCGTGCTGCGCAACATGAAAAAAGACGGCAAGGCCATCGTCATCATCACGCACAAGCTCAACGAGGTCATGGAGCTGTCGGACAAGGTCGCCGTCCTGCGCAAGGGCAAGTACATCGGCACCGTCAACACCTGCGACACCAATCCGCAGGCCCTGACGGACATGATGGTCGGTCACTCGGTTACGCTGAACATCGACCGCCCGAAATATGACAATCCCGTCGAGCGGCTCGTGCTCAAGGAAGTCACCTGCATCGACGGCGAGGGCGTGAAAAAGCTCGACAACGTCTCCTTCACGGCCATGGGCGGCGAGATTCTCGGCATCGCGGGCATCGCCGGCTCCGGCCAGAAAGAGCTGCTGGAGGCCGTCGCGGGCCTGTATCCCGTGGCACACGGTTCCATTGTACATCTTCCCGAGGGCGGCAGCGCCAGCGAGCTGGTCGGCAAAACGCCCATGCAGATCAAAAAGGCGGGCGTCTCTCTGGCCTTCGTCCCTGAGGATCGGCTCGGCATGGGCCTGGTCGGCTCCATGGGCATGACCGGCAACATGATGCTCCGAAGCTGGAAAAAGGGCAAGGGCGTTTTCGTCAACCGCAAGGACCCCAACGCGCTTGCCATGCAGGTCTGGAAGGAGCTTGAAGTCGTCACACCCGGTACGGAATATCCCGTGCGCCGCCTCTCCGGCGGCAATGTCCAGAAGGTTCTCGTCGGCCGCGAGATTGCAAGCGCGCCGTCGGTTCTGATGAGCGCTTACGCCGTCCGCGGTCTGGACATCAATACATCCTATACCATTTATAACCTCATGACGCAGCAGAAGATGAACGGCGCAGCCGTCGTCTTTGTGGGCGAGGATCTGGACGTCCTGCTCGAGCTGTGCGACCGCATTCTGGTTCTCTGCGGCGGCAAGGTCAGCGGCATCGTCGATGCCCGCTCGGCTACCAAGGAAGAAATCGGTCTGCTCATGACCCGCGTCGGTGGAAAGGAGGCCGTACAATGAACAATAAAAAAATGCCTCTGATCCGTCTGGCCAAGCGCGATGCCATGGATCCCAAAAAGGTCTGGGCGATTCGCCTCGGCTCGATTCTGGTTGCGCTGCTGCTCGGCTCGCTGGCCATCCTCATTACCGGAAACAATCCCTTCACCGCTTACGGCACAATGATCGTCGGTGCACTCGGCAAAAAGACCGCCATCCGCCAGACCGTGAAAATTGCGGTGCCGCTGCTCGGCTGCGCACTGGCCATTGCTCCCTGCTTCCGCATGCGCTTCTGGAACATCGGCGCCGAGGGTCAGATCACGGCGGGCGCCATCGCAGCCACCTATTTTGCGCTTAACTTTGCAGGCAAGCTGCCCTCCGTGCTGCTGCTGATCGTCATGGCTCTGGCCGCGGCGCTTGCGGGCGGTATCTGGGGTCTGATTCCTGCATTCTTCAAGGCCAAGTGGAACACCAACGAGACGCTGTTCACCCTGATGATGAACTACATCATCATCGGCATCGTCTCCTATCTGCAAGGCGGTCCGTGGGAAGGCCGCCCCGGCTCGCAGATCATTCCGCAGTTTGATGCCTCGGCCTGCCTGCCCAAGGTATTCGGCGTGCACTGCGGCTGGATCATCGTTCTGGTGCTGGTCGTGCTTATCCATGTTTATATGCGTCACACCAAGCACGGCTATGAGATCGCTGTCATCGGTGACTCTGTCAATACCGCGCGCTACGCGGGCATGAACGTCGGCCGCATCATGATGCGCACGATGCTGCTCTCCGGCGCGATCAGCGGTATCGTCGGCTTCATCTTCGTCTCCGGTGCAAACGGCACCCTGTATAACGGCGTGGCCGACGGCGTGGGCTTCACCTCCATCACGGTCGCATGGCTCAGCCAGCTCAATGCCTTTGCGATGATCGCCATCTCCATGGTGCTGGCGATCCTGTCCAAGGGCGCGGAGACCCTGCAAACGCAGCTCAGCGTTCCGGCTTCCATCTCCGACATCATCACGGGCCTGCTGCTGTTCTGCATGCTCGGCTGCGAATTCTTTATCAATTATCGTCTGATCTTCCGCGGCAGTCATCAGGAAACGGAGGCGGCATAATATGGAACAATTTATTACTCTATTCATTGCACTGGTCGTTGCGGCAGTCACCTACGGCACGCCGCTGCTGTTCGGCACGCTGGGCGAGATCCTGACGGAAAAATCCGGCAACCTCAACCTCGGCGTCGAAGGCATTCTGTTCATGGGCGGCGCATTTGGTCTTGGCGGCGTGTTCTACTACGAAAAGCTCGCCTCCTCGCCCAATGGCTATGTGGCCATTCTCGTCGGTCTGTTCTTTGCTTTCCTCGCCGGCGCGATCGCCTCGCTGATCTTCAGCTTCATCACCATCACCCTGCGTGCCAACCAGAACGTCACTGGTCTTGCGCTCTCCATCTTCGGCACCGGTGTCGGCCAGTTCATGGGCGAATTCATGCGTGTGCGCGAGGGCGGCTATGTTGCCATCGGCAACGAGCTGAAGGCGTTCTTCATTGCATCCCCCTTCCCGAAGTTCCTTCAGAACATTCCCTATGCCGGCAAAATCCTGTTCAGCCACAGCTTCTTCTTCTATCTCGCGGTCATTCTGGCCGTTGTGCTGTACCTGTACCTGAACAAGAGCCGTTCCGGCCTGTATCTGCGCGCCGTGGGTGAATCTCCTGCGACCGCGGACGCCGCCGGTATCAACGTCACCGGTTACAAGTACCTGTCCACCATCATCGGCGGCGGTATCTCCGCCATTGGCGGCATGGTCTACATCACGACCATCGCAGGCTGTGTCTGGAACCACGAGGGTCTGTCCGGCGTCGGCTGGCTGGCCGTCGCACTGGTCATCTTCTGCACATGGCGTCCGCTCTCGGCCATTTGGGGTTCCGTGCTGTTCGGCGCTCTGATGATCCTGTATCTGCGCTTGCAGATTTCCTTCATCCCTACGCAGCTCTACAAGATCCTGCCCTATGTCGTGACGGTCATCGTGCTGGTCGTTTCCAGCCTGCGCAACAACCGCGAGAAACAGCCGCCCGCCGGTTTAGGCCTGTCCTACTTCCGCGAGGAGCGCTGAGTTTTCAAATAACGAACATCTGAAATAACGCTGCTGCATGAGAAGTGCGGCAGCGTTTTTTGTGGATAATCATGCAGTTTTCCGGCATTTCCTTTCATTTTTCAAACATTTCCTCTTTCTTTTTCTCTGCGCCGGATCGCAATTCTTGCAACACTTTCCCTCGAAGTGCGCAGAGAAAGCCAAAATTTTTGTGAGTTTTCCACAAATTTTTTGTTGAAAATTTCACACGCCAAATGTAAAAAAATGATTGCGAAACTGTGAATTCTCTGCTATGATAAATGCAAGGAAATGGTACTGTTTCGACCGCTGCTCATGCCGGGCAGAGGCGCGCGGCAGCGGCACTTTCCCCTACAGAATAACCGCCTCGCGGCGGAATAAAAAGTGGAGGTATTTCATGGAAAAGTTCTTTGGACTGAAGAAACATGGTACAACAGTAAAAACTGAACTTCTCGCCGGTATTACCACGTTCATGGCAATGGCCTACATTCTGATGGTCAACGCCAACATGTTCGCCAACCCCTTCGGTGACGGCACGAACGTTCTCGGCGTAAGTTACGGCGCAATTTATGTTGCAACCGCACTTTCCGCCGTGGTCGGCACCGTCCTGATCGGACTGCTGTCGAATCTTCCTCTTGCGCAGGCCTCCGGCATGGGTCTGAACGCATTCTTCGTATACTCTGTCTGTGTTGGCATGGGCTTCTCCTATGCAAACGCGCTGGTCATGGTTCTGGTTGACGGCATCGTCTTCATCCTCCTGACCGTCACCGGCCTCCGCCGCGTGATTTTCGACGCCATTCCGAAGGCTGTCAAGGCTGCGATCTCCGCCGGTATCGGCCTGTTCATCGCGTTCCTCGGCCTGCAGAATGCCGGCATCATCGTCAACAGCGACTCGACCCTCGTTGACCTGCACTCGTTCAACATCGTGTTCAACGAAAATGTCACCTGGCCGATCATCATGCCGCTGCTCATCACGATCATCGCCGTCATTGCCATCGGTGCAATGTCCAAGAAGAAGGTCAAGGGCGCTGTGTTCTGGGGCATTCTCGGCTCCGCCGTTCTCTATTACGTTCTTGGTCTGACCACCGTGAAGGACTTCTACAAGGAAGCCGTGCAGGGCGCTCTGTCCATGAACGTCCTCCAGCCCTTCAAGGATTTCTTCCAGCTCTCCGTTGCCAAGGTCTTTACGGAAGGCTTTAACTTCTCCGCATGGATCGGCGCCAACGGCACCGGCAGCTTTATCGTCACCTTTGCAACCACGATGCTCGCCTTCTGCATGGTCGATATGTTCGATACCCTCGGCACTCTGTTCGGCGCCTGCTCCGTCGGCAACCTGCTCGACGAGAAGGGCAACGTCCCCAATATGGACAAGGCTATGCTGGCTGACGCCATCGCCACCTGCTTCGGTGCCGTCTGCGGCACCTCCACCGTCACTACCTTCGTCGAGTCCTCCGCCGGTGTCGCGGAAGGCGGCCGTACCGGTCTGTCCTCCATGTTCACCGCTGCGATGTTCCTCATCGCCATGTTCCTCGCTCCGGTCGCCGCTCTGATTCCGTCCTGCGCTACTGCCGCAGCTCTGATCTATGTCGGCATTCTGATGATCGGCGGCGTCAAGAACATCGAGTGGGGCGATCCTGCGGAAGCCGTTCCCGCGTTCCTGACTATGGCCATCATGCCGTTCTCCTATAACATCTCTTACGGCATCGCTTTCGGTCTCATCTCCTACATCTTCATCCGCATCTTCACCGGCAAGATCAAGGAGATCAACGCCGGCACATGGGTCATCGGCGCTCTGTTCACCGCCATGTTCTTCCTCGCCCGCTAATCTTTTTCAAAACCAAAGCAGGGAGCTTCGGCTCCCTGCTTTTTATACCAAAAACCCGAGGCTGGTTTCCCAGCCTCGGGTTTTGATTTTCATAGCTTACTTAATATCTTCGATCAGGCCATAGCCGCCGTCGTTTCTCTTGTAGACCACTGCAAAGGCTTCGTCATTTTCCTCGTCGCGGAACGCAAAGAAGTTGTGCTCCAGCAGATTCATCTGCAAAATGGCTTCCTCGCGCGTCATGGGCTTCATCGGGAACTGCTTGGTACGCACGATCTCGAACGCACCCTCCTCGGCCTCCGGTGCAAAGGACGTGACCTCCGGGCTGCGTACGAACGCATCCTGACGCAGGCGGCGTGCCAGACGCGTCTTGTTCTTGCGAATCTGACGCTCGATGGTCGCAACGGCGGCGTCGATGGACGCATACATGTCCGAGGTCGCCTCGCTTGCACGGAAATAGGTGTTTGCAGCGTGAACCGTAATCTCAGCGCGATTACGGTCTTTTTCTACAGAAAAGGCGACAAGTGCCTCCGCATCATCTTTGAAAAAACGCTCCAGCTTCATCACTTTCTTTTCGGCGTAAGCGTGGACGCTTGCGGGCAAGCTGACTTTTTTCTCGGTGAACTGGAATTTCATAGTAAGTCGCTCCTTTCAATGTTCGGTTGTACGGGTATCCTGAAAAGCTCCTTTGGAACTTTCCGTCCTTATTGTACCACACTTTCCGGAAAATTTCAAGTCCCCTCGGAGGGTGCGAGCAGCTTGTCCATGATTGCCTGATAAACCTTCTCGCCGCGCTTGGCAAAGGCGTTGGCCAGCAGGACAGCCTGCTTCTGCGTGGGTGCCATCAGCTCCAGCCGCATCAGGTCGCCGGCCTCGTCGTTCAATGTCAGCAGAACGGAATAATCGCCGCCTTCGCGCGGCTGCACCTTCGTTTTGATAAAGCTGCTGCGGCGAACCGCACGATTGTAGGCATCCACGGCGGCCTCGGCCCGCTGCAAAACCGGAAAAGCGATGGTGTCCTGCGTGACGGTGCAGGCCTCGCGGCCCTTTTCCGTGATGACATAGCGCTCGTCGTCGGTCTTTTCCAGATGGCCGGACTCGAGCATCTGCGGCACCGCCTGCGCCACGTCGAAATAGCTCAGGCCGTCGTCCTGATAGGACAGCTCATAGATTTTTTGCAGGTCGATCGGGTACGCGACGCGCGACAGGATAAACAGCAGCAGAACCTTCACATCCAACATATCGTGAATAAAGCCGTGGCGCTCCATAAATACTTCCCCCTTCACTTTTTTTCATTATAACGCATCCTGCGCGGCTTGACAACTTTTTTTCACCGTCGGCGTGAAATTTGCATAGATTGGAGCAGAAAGGATGTGTTTTCATGGCGGAAACCTACCATGTTTTCTGCGGCGACCGGCGGCAGTTCTGGGCGGTCGAGCAGCTTCGTGCGCACGGCTGCGTCGCAATTCCGCACGGTGTGCCGGGGCTGGAGAGCTGGCCGCTCCCCGACCGGCTCTCCGGGCATGTGCTGCTGCCCTTTCCGTCCTTTCAGGGCGAATATCTACGCGGGCGCGAGGCGCTTGCCATTGCGGCGCTCGTCGAACGGCTCGAACCGACGGCAAAGGTCTACGGCGCATTGTTCGGCACGCAGCGTGCTGCCTTTGAGCGCACGGGCGCGAGTGTTTTTGACCTCTACGGCAGCGAGCCTATGACAACGCTGAACGCCATTCCCACCGCCGAGGGTGCAATCCGCCTCGCCATTGACGCTTCCGGCATCACGTTGCACGGCGCACGCTGTCTTGTGCTCGGCTTCGGGCGTGTGGGCAAGATACTCGCGCAGAAGCTGCACGCACTCTCCGCCGGCGTGACCGTCGCCGCGCGAAAGCCCGCCGACCGTGCGTTGGCGCAGGCCATGGGAATGCGTGCCAGTGGGCTTGGCGCAGGCCTTTGCGGGCTTGGCGAGGCGGATTTTTTATTCAACACCGTGCCTGCGCCCGTCCTGACGCCGCAGCAGCTCGAGGCCGTCAATCCCGCATGCGTCCTGATTGAGCTTGCCTCCAGGCCGGGCGGCATTTCCGAGGAGGTCTGCCGCGCGCACGGTCTGCGCTATCACTTCGCGCCGGGTCTGCCCGGCCTGTGCGCACCGGAGACCGCCGGCCGGCTCTATGCCGACTGCGTTGAAAATCTGAACGAGTGAGGTCATTTTCATGAACAAACCGACCGTCGGCTTTGCGATGTGCGGCTCCTTCTGCACCTTTCGCAAGGCCATTGACGCGCTGCGCACGCTCTCGGCGACGTATCGCGTCCTGCCCATTTTGTCCGGCGCGTCCTTTGAAACGGACAGCCGGTTCGGCACAGCCGCCGATTTCCGCGAGGAGATCGAAGCGATCTGCGGTACGCCGATTCTGCATACCCTGCCCGCCGTCGAGCCTTTCGGACCAAAGGCGACGCTCGACCTTCTGATTATCGCCCCCTGCACCGGCAACACCCTCGGCAAGCTGGCCTATGGCATCGCGGACAGCCCCGTTACCTTTGCCTGCAAGGCGCATCTGCGCAACGCCCGGCCTGTCGTGCTGGCCGTCTCAACCAACGACGGTCTGTCCGCCAGCGCCGAGAGCATCGGGCGGCTTCTGAACCGCAAGCACTACTATTTTGTCCCCTTCGGGCAGGATGCTCCGGAGAAAAAGCCGTACAGCCTCGTGGCCGACCTGACAAGGCTGCCGGAGACGGCCGCCGCCGCTCTGCAAGGGCGGCAAATCCAGCCGATTCTGCTATAAAAAGTGCGCTGCTTTTGCAGCGCACTTCAGCGTGTCGAAAAACTCTTTTCGGCACGCTGACAGACTGCGAAAAAGTTCGGAAGATAAGCAACTCACGCTCGTCGGCGTACATAGGTACGGTAGGGCGTGAGTTGCGCAGTAAGTCAAAATCCTTGCGCTGCAAGCCGGTTTTCAGACTATATAGTTTGGAAGCCCCCACTTTTGTAAATGAAATCCAGAGAGTAAAAATCCGCTGAATTGTGAATCGTTTTTGACGATTACGGACTTTTTTGACAGTCTGAAAAGTGCGCTGCTTTTGCAGCGCACTTTAATTTGTCTAACAGTTCTTCTTCGATAAACTGACACAGGGCGCTCCCTGCATTTTGATGTAAAATCAGACCTTCCAGCCTGCCATGTACGCTTTCTGCTCCGGTGTGAGCGTATCGACGCACAGACCCGCGCCGCGCAGCTTGAGCCGTGCGACTTCGTCGTCGATCTCCTGCGGTACCTCGTAGACCTTTGTCTCCAGCGCTCCCGCATGCCGAAGCAGATACTCCAGCGCGAGCGCGTGCACCGAGAAGCTGGTGTCCATGATCTCGGCCGGATGACCATTGCCGGAGGCCAAATTCACAAGTCGGCCCTCAGCCAGCAGATTCAAAACGCGGCCGTCCGGCAGCTCATAGCCGACGATGTCGTTGCGGCGCTTATAGACGCGCACGGCCATTTCCTCCAGCTCCGCGCCGTTGACCTCAACATTGAAATGCCCGGCGTTGGAAAGGAAGGCGTTATTTTTCATCTTTTCAAAATGGCGGCGCGTCAAAACGTCGCGGCAGCCGGTCGTAGTGACAAAAATGTCGCCCAGCGGCGCAGCCTCATCCATCGGCAGCACGCGGCAGCCGTCCATGGACGCCTCAAGCGCCTTGATGGGGTCGATCTCCGTGACGATCACATTCGCACCCATGCCTTTTGCCCGCATCGCAACGCCGCGGCCGCAATAGCCGTAGCCCGCAACAACGACGGTCTTTCCCGCGACGAGCAGATTCGTCGTGTGCATAATGGCATCCCAGACGGACTGGCCGGTACCGTATTTATTGTCATAATAGTGCTTGCACTTCGCGTCGTTGACGTTCATCATCGGGAAGGGCAGCATGCCGGCCTTTGCGCGCGCGTGCAGCCGGTGCACGCCCGTGGTCGTCTGCTCCGCGCCGCCGATGACATTTTCGCCAAGCTCCGGATATTTTCCCGTCAACAGGTCTAAAAGGTCGCCGCCGTCGTCAATAATCAAATCAGGGCGGCAGGACAGTGCCTCGACGAGCAGCTTTTCATATTCCTCCCCGTTCACCCCGTGGATGGCATAAGTCTCGACGCCCAGAGAGGCAAGCCCCGCCGCCACATCGTCCTGCGTGGACAGGGGGTTGCAGCCCGTCGCGTGGACCTCCGCGCCGCCCGCCGCAAGACACAGCGCAAGGAAGGCGGTTTTGGCCTCCATATGGATGGACAGGGTGATTTTCTTGCCAGCAAAGGGCTTTTCTCGTTCAAAGCGCTCCCGGATGGCGACGAGCGCGGGCATAAAATCCTGCACCCACGCGATCTTCATCCGGCCGTATTCCGCAAGCGACGGATCCTTGACATGACTCATGGCAGTTACCTCCTTCTTCTGAGTGTATCATAGCATATTGCCCGAGATTTTTCAACGGATTTACAAAATTCAAAATTTATCCATAGACAAGCCCCATTTTTTTCGCTACAATAGGAGAAGTCCTTCAAAGGAGGAATTTTATGAGCAATCTTCGCAGAGATTTCAACCGTTTTCTTTTCAAAAACCGCAATAAGGGCATTCCCAACCTGATGCTCTATATTGCCATTGGCAATCTGATCGTGTATTTCTTCTCGCGGCAGGCGGACGGACTTCAGCTTTACAACTGGTTCTGCTTCGATGCAAGTCTGATTCTCAAGGGGCAGGTCTGGCGGCTGTTTACTTATATTTTCACCTTTGGCTATGAGTACAGCACCGGCGTGCTCGGCTTCTTTTTAATGCTGATCGCACTCTATTTTTACTACTGGCTGGGGAAAATGCTCGAGGCCACTTGGGGCACGCTGCGCTTTAACCTCTATTATCTTTCCGGCGTCCTTCTGATGGATGCCGCGGCGCTGATCGTCCGCCTGGCTTTTCCCAGAATTTCGCTTTCCATCCCCGTCACCGTGACGTATCTGAATCTTTCCATGTTCCTTGCGGTGGCAACGCTCGTTCCGGATCAGCGCGTGATGCTCATGTTCTTCATCCCCATCAAGATGCGTTGGCTGGCGCTGGTATATTTTGGTCTGACGCTTTACGGAGTCGCAAACGGCATTTACTCCGCCGTGATCTACTGGGTGAAGTACAACAGCGCGTATATCGGCATTTTCTGGCTGTGCGTCGCGCTGTTCCCTCTCATTGCGCTGCTGAACTATTTCCTGTTTCTCGGCAAAAACGTCCGCAATCTCCTGCCACAGAGCTGGCGGCGCGGCAGCGCCAACCACAAGGCCTCGCGCGACTTCCGTGCCAAGGTCAACGCCGAGCCGAATCCCGACTGGGCGAAGAATTACCGCAGCAGCACCGGTGAGCGCCCCTACCGCCACAAATGTACAGTCTGCGGCCGCACGGACACGGATTATCCCGATCTGGAATTCCGCTACTGCTCCAAATGCGCGGGCTACCGCTGCTACTGCATCGACCACATCAACAATCATGTTCATATTCAGTAACACAAAAGCAGAGCCTTTCGGCTCTGCTTTTAATTCAGCTTGTCAAAAAAGTCCCAAAGGACTTTTTTGACAAGCTGCCTGCAAAATTGCAAAATATAAATTTGTAGTATTATTTTGCAATTTTGGCCGCTGCGGCGGGTTATTGAACGCGAAAGGGAACCCTGACGGTTCCCTTTCACACTATCCCTCCCTCCGAAATTTTCGCTCAAATAGGTTTTTCGACAGTCTGAATTAAAAGCAGAGCCGAAAGGCTCTGCTTTTAATTATCCAAGTTGAGATTATTATAACACCTTGGTCAAAATCAACACGACACACGCAGTGAGCAGTGCGGCGGCGCCGGCCCAGACGAGCACCTGACTTCCCCGCTGCACGGGCGCGGCATCGCTTGCCGGCAGCAGTCTCGCGCGGCGCAGTCCCTGTGTGACCGGCCGGTACAGCAGCGCCGTCAACGCGGCGTTTAGGCAGCCCTTGAGCAAATTAAAGGGCAGGAACACCGGCAGGAGCATCGTGGCGACCGTCGCACGCGGCGTGCCCATGTAGAGCGGCGTGATGAGATAATTCCAGAGCACCATCACAGCCGTCATGCACACAACGCCTGCACCGAGGCCGAGCATCGCGCCGCGCAGCGTGCGATCTCTGCGGTAGACCAACGCGGCGACCCCTGCAAAGGCGCAGGACGACAGAACATTCATCAAAAGGCCGATCCAGCCCGTGGTGCTGATGGTCAGCATCTCGATCAGTGAGACGATCGTGCTGATGATGACCGCCGTCAGCGGCCCATAGAGGAAGCCACCGATGGCGATGACAACGTCCTTCGGCTCGTATTTGAGAAATTCGACGCTCGTGATAGGCACGCGCAGCGCCGCAACGGCGACGAAGGCCAGTGCGCAGAGCATGGCCGTGACGGTCAGACGTTTGGTTTTTTCGTGGTTCATAGGGATGCCTCCAAAAAAGAAAAATACTGCCCAAAGGATCTTCTTCGGGCAGCATTTCAAAACACTGCATTTCTTCTTCCATCCAGACTTTACTGTCGGTTCCGGAGTTGCACCGGATCATGCGCAGACGCGCTCGCGGACTTTACCGCCGGTCGGGAATTTCACCCTGCCCTGAAGATCACATATGGAGTTACCGATATTATACTACGCCGTTTCCAAATGTCAAGCCTTGACGCGCATGGTATACTAATTGGTAGAGGCGGTGCTCTCCGTCGGCTCGGTCGATTCGCCCGGCGCGCTGCTCTCCGAGGGTGTGCTCGACTCGCTCGGCTCTGTGGAAGGCTGCGTGGTTTCCGGTGTGCTGCCGGGCAGCTTGAAGCCGTGGATCTTCCCTTCCGGCGCGGTATTCGTGATGTCGCCGCCGATGATATGCCCGTCGTAAACCAGAATGCTCGCGTAGACCGGCGCGGCCGCATCCGGGTAATTCAGAATCTCATAGACATAGCGCATGACCTCCTTGCCGCCGTAGGCACTCAGGTTGAAGCCCTGCGAACGCTGCAATTCGTTGTAGCGCGCAAAGACCTTATTGTCGCTGTGATCGGGAATGCGCACCTTCTGGATCTCCTTCGGCTCGGCGTTGACGCTCCAGCCGTAGGTTGCAAGAAACGCGACGCGCTCGTCGTTCGTCGCGCCTGCGGGCGCATCGGCAGAAGGCGTCTTGTCGCCGCCGCGGCCTGTCACGAGCAGAACGACCACCAGCACCACCGCGATGAGCACCACTGCGGCGGCCAGCAGCTTGGTCTTTGATATTTTTGCAGTCATAACAAACATGGAATTCCCCCTCAGAAGTGATTGATGTGATACACTGTATGTCCGCTTGCGGACAAATATGCCGTCAGGAGGGCAGCCAATGCAGCGATTGGATAAGTTTCTTTCCGACAGTGGCGCGGCCTCGCGCAAGGAGCTGCGCCAGATCATCCGTGCAGGACGCGTGCGCGTTGGCGAAACCGTGGTGCGCGAACCGGAATTCAAGATCGACGAAAAGACCGCCGAGGTCTTTCTCGACGGCGTGCGCATCGGCGGCGCACGCCGCATCGTCTTGATGCTGCATAAGCCCGCAGGCTTCGTCACCTCCACCGCCGACCCGCGTGACCGCACGGTCATGGAGCTGCTGCCAGTGCAGTATCGCTCGCTCACGCCTGTCGGCCGTCTGGACAAGGACACCGAGGGTCTGCTGCTCTTTACCAACGACGGTCAGCTTGCCCACCGCCTGATCTCTCCGAAGCACGGTGTGGAAAAGTGCTACTACGCCGAGCACGAGGGCACGGCGGACGCGGCGGACATTCAGGCCTTTGCCGACGGCTGTCTGCTGCGCGACGGGACAAAGTGCCTGCCAGCGCGGCTTGTACCGCAGGGCGTGGGAAAAAGCCTTGTCTACGTCTGCGAGGGCAAATACCATCAAGTGCGCCGGATGCTCGCCAGCCGTGGCAAGCCCGTGACCTACCTGCGCAGGCTCTCCGAGGGCGGCGTGCAGCTTGGTGGTCTCCCGCTTTCAATGACGCGTGAATTGACAGATGAAGAAGTCTCCGCATTGGAATCTGTTCATTTTGACGAAGCGGAACACGCCGGAATTTGAATCAATTCTACAAAAGCGGCAGTTTGAATTTGTTCATAATAACGAAGGAATTATGAAAAATTCCTAAAAATGCACCCGATTTTTGAAATAAAATGCTCAAACCCACTTGCAATCCGACGAAAAAAATAGTATTATACTAATGAATTTTGCCGAATATCGACAGTTTCTTTCATGGTAAGGAGGACAACGCATATGTCCAGTCGTATTTTTCAGGGTGTAGTCACACAACTCAGCGAAGCCGCCGGCCTGCCGCTCGGCGTGCTCGACACCGACGGGATCGTCATATCCGCCAGTGACACCGCATTGATCGGTGAAAAGTGGCCGGACGCGGTCAACGCCATCGCGGCCATGCCCGATGCGCCCGTATACTGCGACGATTATACCTTCCTCACGCTTAAAGGATGGAACCCGGCCTTCGGTTTTTCCGTCTTTGTCAAGGGAACGGATGCCGCCGCACTCTCCGTCTGCCGCATGGCGCAGGTCTCTTTGAGCTTCACAAAAACCTATTACGAGGAGAAGCACGATCGCGGGACCTTTGTCAAAAACATCATCACGGACAACATTCTTCCGGGGGACATCTATATCCGCGCGAAGGAGCTGCATTTCCAGACGGAGCTTCCGCGCGTGGTTTTCCTGATTCGTCAGCTCGGCCATGCGGACGTAAGCGCCGTGGAGCTGCTGCAGACCATGTTCCCGGACACGCAGCAGGACTTTGTCATCAACGTCAACGAGACGGATATTGCCATCGTGCGACAGGTTCCCGCGGAGATCACCGCAGAGGAGCTGACGAAATTTGCCCGCACCATCGAGGACCGTCTGAAGTCCGAGCTGTTCGTGCGCACGACCATCGGCATCGGCACGGTCTCCGAGCATCTGCGTGAGCTGGCCGATTCCTATAAGGAAGCGCAGGTCGCCATCGAGGTCGGCAAGGTCTTTGACACCGAAAAAACCATCATCAACTACGAAAATCTCGGCATCGGCCGCCTGATCTATCAGCTTCCGACGACGCTGTGCGAGATTTTCCTGTCCGAGGTCTTTAAGAAAAACTCCATTGATTCGCTCGATCAGGAGACCCTCTTTACCATCAATATGTTCTTTGAGAACAGTCTGAACGTCTCCGAGACCTCGCGCAAGCTGTTCGTCCACCGCAACACGCTGGTTTACCGTCTTGAGAAGATCAAGAAGCTGACCGGCCTTGACCTGCGCGAATTTGACGATGCCATCATCTTCAAGGTCGCCCTGATGGTCAAGAAATACCTCGCCTCCCGCGAGAACCACATGCTCTAAGGTGATTACTCTATGATCGATCTGATTAACGTTACCAAGACCTACGAGACCGGCACGCACGCGCTCAACGGCATCGATATGCACATTGACGACGGCGAGTTTGTCTTTCTCGTCGGTCAGTCCGGCTCCGGCAAGTCCACCATCATCAAGCTGCTGACAGCCGAGCTTCAGCCCACCTCTGGCTCCATTCTGGTCAACGGCTACAAGCTCGAGTCCATCAAGCGTTCCTCCATTCCCTATCTGCGCCGCACGCTGGGCGTCATCTTTCAGGATTTCCGCCTGATCGAGAACAAAACGGTCTATGAAAACGTTGCCTTTGCCATGCGTGTCATCGGCGCACCGGCCAAGGAGATCAAAAAGCGCGTGCCCTACGTCCTCGAGCTGGTCGGGCTGGAAAACAAAGCCCGCCGTCTGCCCAACGAGCTTTCTGGCGGCGAGCAGCAGCGTGTGGCCATCGCCCGCGCACTTATCAACAACCCGACAATGATTATCGCGGACGAGCCGACCGGCAACCTTGACCCCGCCCGCTCCTTTGAGATCATGCTGCTTCTCGAGCAGATCAATGCGCTGGGCACGACGGTCATGGTCGTCACGCACGAAAAATCTCTGGTCGATCGCTTCACCAAGCGCGTCGTCGCCATCAACAACGGCAAGGTCATCAGCGACGGAATGGACGGGTACTATAATTATGAAGAAGAACAATAATTTTGGCTTTTTGCTCAAGGAGGGCGTGCGCGCCATCTTTAAGCACGGCTTTATGTCCTTTGCGGCCATCTGCATCACGGTTGCGTGCCTTGTGATCGTGGGCAGCTTTGGTCTTATCACCTATAATCTGAACCTCATCGTCGAGGATTTGCAGCAGGAAAACGAGGTGCTCGTCTGCATCGACGAAAATTACACCTCCGCCGAGGCAAAAAGCGTCGGCTCGCAGATCAATCTGCTGGACAACGTCGCAAACGCGCAGTTCGTCTCCCGCGAGCAGGCGCTGCAGGACTTCATCGGCGAGTACAGCGAAGCCATGTACGAGGGCGTCACGGCCGAGACCATGCGCGACCAGTACATCGTCACGCTTGAGGACAACAGCAAGCTCGCCGAAACGGTCGAGGTGCTGCGCGGCGTGCCCGGCGTTGCCGAGGTCTATGCTCAGCCCGAGGTTGCAGAGGGTCTGTCCACAGTTCGCAATGTGATCTATATCGCCGCCATCTGCATCACGGCAGTGCTTCTGATCGTTTCGCTCATCATCATCTCCAACACGATCCGCCTCGCCATGGCCGACCGCCGCGAGGAGATTGCCATCATGAAAATGGTCGGCGCGACCAACGGCTTCATCCGTCTGCCCTTCCTGGTCGAGGGCTTCCTGCTGGGTCTGTCCGGCGCGGTGCTCTCGTTCTTTGTCGAATGGGGTCTTTATGAGGCCATCCGCACCGCCATCCAGAACACCGGCTCACTCGACTTCCTCGCCATCGTTCCGTTCACAACCGTTTTGTGGCCTGTGGCCGCCATCTGCGCGGTCGTCGGTCTGTTGATCGGCGTTCTCGGCAGCTTGATGTCCATTCGCCGCTTCCTCAAGGTCTAAGGAGGTTTTTATGAATTCCCGCAAGCATTTCTTCCGTCCGCTCTGTGCAGCGCTCCTGACGCTGGCTCTGGCGCTGAGCCTGTTCGCTCCGGCCTTTGCCACCAGCTCTGCTGACATCAAGGAGGAGCTGAAAAAGCTCGAGGAACGCGCCGACGAGATCGACAGCCAGAAGGACGCGCTGCAAGAAAAGATCGATGCCAACAATGCAGAGACACTCACCGTGGTCGAGCAGCGTTCGCAGGTCGATCAGGAGGTCTCTCTGCTGTATGAGCAGATGCAGAACCTCAACGACCAGCTCAAGCAGTACAATCTTCTCATTGCCGAAAAGCAGGCCGAGCTGGATGATCTGCAATCGCAGCAGACCGAGCTGCTCGCGCGCTACAAGCAGCGCCTGCGCGCGATGCAGGAGCAGGGCGACATTTCCTATTGGGCAGTCATTTTCCGCGCCAGCAGCTTCTCCGAAATGCTCAACCGCATCGCCATGGTCGAAGAAATCGCCAAGAGCGACCAGCGCATGATGGACGAGCTGCGCGACCTTGCCTCTGACGTCCTCGCAGCTAAGGAAGATCTTGCCGCCGAGAAGGTCACGCTCGAGGATAAAAAGGTCGAGCTGGCCGAGACCGAAAAGGAATTCGAGGCCAAGCGCGCAGAATCCGAAAAGCTCCTTGACGAGCTGATTACCCATGCCGACGAGCTGAACGCCGACATGGAGGAGATTGAGGATCAGAAGAATGCACTGGCCGAGGAAATCGCCCAGCGCGAGAAGGACTACAACGACGCCAAGCGCCGCGAAGAAGAAGCCAAACGCCCCAAGCCCGGCGATAACACCGGCGGCGGAAGCGGTGGCGGTGGCGGAACGACCGAAGGCTCCTTCCTCTATCCCCTGCCCAGAAGCTGCGGCGCATGGGTCTCCTCGCCTTATGGCTATCGCTATCATCCCATCAGCGGCACCTACACCTTCCACAGCGGCGTTGACCTCGCAGCTCCGGGTTGGACGCCCATCTACGCCTCCAAGAGCGGCACGGTCACGACCTCGTCCTACGCGGATCGGTCGTGGGGCAACTACGTCGTCATCAACCACGGCGACGGCTACTCCACACTCTATGCGCACATGGTCTCGCGTGCGGCCTCTGTCGGTCAGTACGTCAATCAGGGCGACGTGATCGGCTATGTCGGCACGACCGGCAACTCCACCGGCAACCATCTGCACTTCAACGTCTATTACAACGGCAATCTGCAAAATCCCCTGAACTACATCAGCGTTCCCTAAGGAGGCCTCGCAATGTTTAAGTATCGCCGCGTGATCGTCTCCGTGATCGCCATTCTTCTCGCACTGGTGATCGTTTTTGGCCTCGTCGCGTCCATTTTGGTTTGAGCCGGGGGACGCGTGGCTATCATAACTTCTGACCGCTTCCGGCGGAAAAGCGTCTAAAAAGGGAACCGCCACGGTTCCCTTTTCGCTTATTATTCCTGCAAAAATTTTTGAAAACTCGGAGAGTGCACTTATGGAAAACAAACCGAAGAAAATCTGGCCGTATGTCCTCTGTTCCGGCATTACGGCAGTGGTCGTGTTCGCCGCAACACTGCTCGGCGCCTTTGCCGGCTTCTATTCGCATCAGACCAAGCAGCCCGCCGCACCTGCCGACGATGGCGAAACGCCCGCCTATCTTTCCAAAATCGAGGAACTCGTCTCCCTGCTGGACGAAAAATATGTGGACGGCATCGACATGCAGGTCATGAATGACACGCTCTCCAGCGCAGCCGTTGCCGCCACGGGCGACCGTTGGAGCTATTATATCAGCGCCGCCGACTTCGCCGCCTATCTGGAATCCAACGCCAACGCCTATGTCGGCATCGGCGTGACCATTCAGCGACCGGAAAACGAGGCCGAGGCCGAGGGCTTTGAGATCACCATCGTCACTCCCGGCGGACCCGCAGAGGCAGCCGGGATCGTCCCCGGCGACATCATGACCGCTGTCGAGGGGGAGAGCGTCATCGAGCTTGGCATGACGGAGACCAAAAACCGCGTCCGTGGTGAGGAGGGCACGCAGGTCAATCTGACCATCCTGCGTGACGGTCAGCCGATGGACATCGCCGTAACCCGCGCAAAAATTGAGGTTGAGGTTGTCTCCTACGAGCTGCTGGATAACGCCATCGGTTATATCAAGATCAACAATTTTGACTCCAACTGCGCCCGCGACACGCTCGCGGCCATCGAAGCCCTCCGTGCCGACGGTGCACAGTCGCTTATCTTTGACCTTCGCTTCAACCCCGGCGGCATGAAAACCGAGCTTCTGACCGTGCTGGACTATCTCCTGCCGGAAGGCCCGCTGTTCACCTCCGTTGACTATCAGGGGCACGAGTCCACCGACTACTCCGATGCGAACTATCTTGACCTCCCCATGGCCGTCCTCGTCAACGGCGATTCCTACTCCGCCGCCGAGTTCTTCGCCGCCGCGCTTCAGGAATATGACGCAGGCATCGTCGTCGGAACACAAACCTGCGGCAAGGGCAACTATCAGCAGACCTTCCCCCTAAGCGACGGCTCGGCCGTGGCCGTTTCGACCGGCCACTATAAGACGCCGCACGGCGTCACGCTCACGGATGTCGGCGTCACACCGGATGTCGTGGTCGAAGTCGATGACGAAACTTACCAGAAACTCTACCTCGGGCAGGTCGAAAAGGCCGAGGATTCCCAGCTTCAGGCAGCAATTTCCGAATTATTGCAAGAAAAACCTTGACAGCCCGGACACAATCTTCTATAATAGAATGATTCAAATCGTATTGCAATCGCCTTACGGTGCAGGAGGTATTTAACATGGCGAAAGAATTTAAACTGACCAGAGAACGTCTGAAAGAGCTTGAGGCGGAGCTGAATTACCTCAAGACCACCAAAGAAAAAGAAGTTGCCGAGCAGATCAAGGAAGCGCGTTCCTTCGGTGACCTTTCTGAAAACAGCGAATACGACGAAGCCAAAAACGAGCAGGCCAAGCTCTATGGCCGCATTGCAGAGGTTGAGAACATCCTGAGTCACGCCGTTGTCATCGACGAGGCCGCCGAGGCCGCGCACGCCGGCACGGTCGGTCTTGGCTGCACCGTGAAGGTTCACGACATTGAGCTGGATGAGGACGACATTTACACCATCGTCGGCTCTCAGGAAGCCAACCCGCGCGAAGCACGCATTTCCGACGACTCCCCCTTTGGCCGCGCCATGATCGGCAAGCGCATCGGCGACATCGTCGAGGTCGAAGCCCCCATCGGAATCGTCAAGTTTGAGATTCTCTCAGTAGAAAGATAAGGAGATATAACGTGGCAAAGTTTGTACCACAGGAGGAGCTGTCTCTCACCGATCAGGTGCGTATCCGCCGGGAAAAGCTGGCACAGCTCCGCGAGGAGGGGCGCGATCCCTTCCGTCAGACCAGTTTTGAGATCGACACCACCAGTGCCGAGATCAAGAACGATTTTGAGGCCATGGAGGGCAAGGCCGTCTCCCTCGCCGGTCGTATCATGACCAAGCGCGGCATGGGCAAGGTCATTTTCTGCGACCTTCAGGACGCGGCCGGCCGCATCCAACTCTACGTCAAGTTTGACGAGATGCCCGAGGAGCAGTTCAACGACTTCCGCAAATATGACATTGGCGACATCGTCGGTGTCAAGGGCGATGTGTTCCGCACCCAGCGCGGCGAGATTTCCGTGCGCGTGCACGAGCAGACCCTGCTGACCAAGGCGCTTCTCCCCTTGCCCGACAAGTTCCACGGCCTGACGAATCTCGAAACGCGCTATCGCCAGCGCTATGTCGATCTGATCGTCAACCCGGATGTGAAGAACACCTTTGTCAAGCGCAGCAACATCATGCGCGAGCTGCGCAGCTTCCTTGACAGCCGCGGTTTCCTCGAGGTCGATACGCCCATTCTGACACCGTTTGAAATCGGCGCCTCCGCGCGTCCGTTCTATACGCACCACAACACGCTGGATATGGATATGGTGCTGCGCATCGAGACGGAGCTGTATCTCAAGCGTCTCATCGTCGGCGGCATGGATCGTGTCTACGAGGTCGGCCGCATCTTCCGCAACGAGGGCATGGACCCCAAGCACAACCCCGAATTTACCACCATCGAGCTGTATCAGGCCTACACGGACTTCCACGGCATGATGGATCTGGTCGAGGACATGATGAAGCAGGTCGCACAGAATGTCTGCGGCAGCCTCGTCGTACCCTATCAGGGGCACCAGATCGACCTCGGCCACTGGGAGCGTCTGACGATGATTGAGGCGGTCAAGAAGTACAGCGGCGTCGATTTCGCCGATTGGAAAACGGATGAAGACGCCATCGCCAGCGCCAAGGCGCACAATGTCGCCCTGCCCGAGGTCCCAACCAAGGGCGCGATTCTGGCCGAGTTCTTCGACGCCTTTGTCGAGGAAAAGCTCATCCAGCCGACATTTATCTATGATTACCCCGTGGAGATCAGCCCGCTGGCCAAGCGCAAACCGGACGATCCCGCTTTCACCGAGCGCTTCGAGTATTTCATCAATGCCACGGAGTTCGGCAATGCTTTCTCCGAGCTGAACGACCCGATCGACCAGCGCGGCCGTTTTGAGCGTCAGGTTGCCGAGCGCATGCAGCTCGAGCCAGACTGCCGCGCACAGGTGGACTACGACTTTATCAATGCACTGGAATATGGCATGCCGCCCACAGGCGGTCTGGGCTTCGGTGTTGACCGCCTTGTCATGCTCCTGACCGACAGTGCCTCCATCCGCGACGTGCTGCTGTTCCCGACAATGAAGCCGTTGGACTCTGACAAGAAGGCACAGAAGGAGACCGTTGCACCCACAGAGGCCGCTCCCGCTGCGCCTGCTGCGGAGGAGAAGATCGATTTCTCCAATGTGGAGATCGAGCCGCTGTTCAAGGATTTTGTGGATTTTGACACCTTCGCCAAGTCCGATTACCGGGCTGTGAAGGTCAAGGAATGCGAAGCTGTGAAGAAGTCCAAAAAGCTCTTAAAGTTCGTTTTAGACGACGGAACCGGCGTAGACAGGGTCATTTTGAGCGGAATTCACGAGTATTACGAGCCGGAAGAACTGGTTGGTAAGACCTGCATTGCAATCACCAATCTGCCTCCGAGAGCGATGATGGGTATTGACTCTTGCGGTATGCTGATCTCCGCTGTGCATCACGAAAACGGCGAAGAAAAGTTGCATTTGCTGATGGTCGATCCTCACATTCCCGCCGGCGCAAAGCTCTATTGATTGCCCCTAAATTGTCGGTGCTTACGCCACAACTTACGCCAATTTACGCCTCACTTACGCCAAAAATGCGTTTGAAATTCTGCGATTGCAGACAAGTTCCGATAGCATACGATAAGTTCATATGAATTAAGCCCGCTGATTTCGGTCAGCGGGCTTTTTCTATATCTGCCCCTATTACATCTTTGTGATGTGATAGGGGTTTTTTTATCCCTGAAAGGCGGTCAGAAAAATTTTTTTGAAAAAATCCAAATTTAGTTCGTTCAAATCGAAAAAAATTTCCCAGTTGGTTAGTGAGGGCGAAAACCTCACGAACCTTGAAAATCGAATACACATTCAATAGGTACATTCCTGATCGGGGGCGACAGCCCTAGCCGGATGAAGGTGCGCCACGAACTTCCTGCCCACAAGGGTTATCACGGAAAGCAAGGTTGGTAGCGATTCCGAACCATTCTGAAATATCCGCTTGCTACGGATAAGGCGATGAAACGATTCAGGGACAATGATACTTCCCTATGGGGCTGGCGGAGTACCCGGCAGAGGTGAGATTCCTATGAGTTCGGTCAGCAGCCGAACGCCTGTTGATTTCCTTTTACGCATTTGGGGGATGAGATCGAGTTAAATGCGACCACCAAAGCACAGGACTCCGCTTCCTGTGTTTTGGTGGATCAAGCGATCCAAATCTAATAAGAAGGAGGAAAAGCGAAATGCCAAACTGTAAAACCATTGCTATCTGCAATCAGAAAGGCGGCACAGGCAAAACGACCACAACGGTCAATTTGGGTGTTGGACTTGCACGACTCGGCAAGAAGGTACTCCTTGTAGATGCCGACCCACAGGGCAACCTTACGACTTGCCTCGGATGGCGAGATAATGACAGCCTTACGACGACCATTACCGATAAGCTATTCGAAACCATCCGAGTATGTTTTCCGCTGTCCCCTTCCTCACACTCCATCCCCAGAACTTCCAGACTATCCGAGAATAAATAATCTATCTCCTAACTTTATCTCTATCTCTCTAAATAAGTCTATCTAAAAGAGGCTCGGAGATCGCATAGTTTGGAATTGCGCCCACCGGCGATATGATAAAAAGTTGTGCTTCAAAACGCATCTTTGTCTGAACGGTTATCATCGGGTAGAATGTAGTCGAATGGAGTGAAGCGTATGAAATCCAAAATCGCAGTTATTCTACTCGCCGTGTTTCTGTGTCTGACTACGGGATGCAACAACGCCTCGCATATTGCAGAACAGCCCGCCCCGGTTCTTTCTTCGGGAAGTAACGAAGCTCCCCACCAAAGGAAGCGTTCTCAGGCTCGATTTGGTTTTAGCAAAATCCTACTTGATGATCCTATGGTGTCTGCCTCTGTGACTTTTGCAGCACCTCCATTGTAGCCAGAGGCGCTCGTCATCGCAAATGTGCAAATGAAAACCTCCCGAATAACAAATACGGCAGCCTGTTGAAAGGCTGCCGCAAGTAAGCAAACTGGAATTTTCTGTTCCCTACAAATTGAATTTTGTCCCGGTAAAGTCCTCATTTGTCGCAGCAGACAGAAATGTCTTTCAAATAATCTTCTCGGGTCAATTCTAAATGAATGATTCGGTCAACTGTTCCGGTTTCCCGAAAACCAACCGCTTTGTGGATACGATATGCAGCAACGCGAGCCTCCTCAAAATCGTTGTGCAAACAGGATACTCCGTCCACCTTAAACGCACGATCCAACAATAGGCGAAGTCCTTGTTTGCCATACCCCTTTCCTCGCTCCGGCGCGAAAATCACGATTCCCATATCGCACCAGCTCTGTTTCGGATTGTGATGATAATTCACGTCTCCGACAAAGGCCCTGTCATTCTTCCTTTGTAGAAAAGCGTAGAATCTCTCCGGTGCTTTCCCAATCCAAGATTTCAGCAGCTCCACCCACCCTGAATCCGGGTCAGGAATACATCCATCAGGCGGAAACCAAGGCGCGTTATAAGCCATCGTCTCCGGATCAGACATCATTTTCACATAGAACCATCCATCGTCCGAACGAGGAATGTATAACTGTAATTCGTCAATCATCTCTGTTTTCTCCTCAATAAATCAAATTTGGCGAACTGCTCATTATGTTGCGATGCGTAATTACAATGCAACTCCAAGTTCTTTGCACTTCTCGATTGCCAAATCATGGTCTTGCCATGCCGCAAGGCGGTACCAATGCTTGGCCTGTTCGATGTCTCGCTCCACTCCGATTGCGTCTTCATAAAACCACGCCAAATTACATTGTCCATCTCTATCACCATGCTCAGCGGCACGGCGAGTCCAATACAGCGCCTTTTCCAAGTCTTTTTCTACACCAAGCCCATCATAGTAGAAATAACCTATTTGACATTCAGCTAAGGGATACCCCTGCTCTGCCAAAACCAAATGTCCTTCAAAGCACTTGTCATATTGCTTTGATTTCCAATACTTTTCAATCAGCTCATTGCAAATATCCAATTCTTTGCAGGGTTTGTAATACTCACTTGCCATATATTCATGCCTCCAAATTCTGATTTGTCAGCCTCATTATATCACACACTTGGTACATTTCCCGGCTTGCGTATCACGGCGGCAACGCAGCCAGCCCAGATTTCCGCAGTGATTTGCCTTCTTAAATCTTTCCCGACCTCAGATCACTTCCAGCTTTGCGCGGAAGGAGATGCGGCGCGGGGTCGGCATATCGTCAAACTGCACGACATGCGCGCCCTTGTCCGGATCGACGTCCAGCACCGTTCCCGTGCCGAAAAGCGCGTGCCGCACACGCTGGCCGGTGGGAAGCACGGCCGTTTCACTCTGCTCTGGCAGAAAACGAAGGCTGTGGGCAATGTAGCTCTCGGCATCGCGCAGCAGACTCTCCGGCGGTTTTTGGGTAAAGGTCAGCAGCTCCGGCGAGATCTCCAGCAGAAAGCGCGAGGGGAAGCGCGGCGAACCGTCAAAATTCCGTCCATCCGCCTCGGAAAGATACAAGCCCTTTTCCGCACGCGTCAGCGCGACAAAGGCCAGACGGCGCTCCTCCTCCATGCCGGGCATCGTGCGCACCTTGCGCGAGGGAAAAATTCCCTCGTTCAAGCCACAGAGGAACACATAGGGAAATTCCAGGCCCTTGGCCGCGTGGACGGTCATCAGGCGGATCTTATCGCCGGGCTGCGCGGCGTCGGAATTGGTAAACAGCGCGATGTGCGCCAGATAGTGCTCGAGCGTGCTCTCCTCGCCGCAGCTTGTCTCGTATTCATAGATCGACTGCTTCAATTCGGCCAGATTATCCAGCCGCTCCTGACTGCCCTCGGTGCGCAGCGCCGTCTCGTAGCCGCTCTTATCCAAAAGGTCGGACAGCACCTCGGAGATTGGCCGGTCGTGGCAGTTTGCGGCAAAGCGCTCAACCAATGCAACAAGCTGACGTGCTTTGGTGCCGGAGAAAACCGCATCATCCAGACTCTGCACCAGCGCCTGATATAGCGTGCAGCCGCATTTTTCTGCCGTTTCCTGCAAGAATGCCATGCGGCGCTTGCCGAGATTGCGCTTCGGCACGTTGGCCACGCGGCGGAAGGACAGATCGTCCTTGTAGACGATCAGGCGCAGATAGCTCAGCGCGTCCTTGACCTCTGCGCGGTTGAAGAACTGCACACCGCTATAAATCGTATAGGGTAGCTTTTCGGCCAGCAGCGCCTCCTCTATTGACCGGCTGACGTAGTGGGCGCGGTAGAGTACGGTCATATCCTTCAACGCGACGCCCTGCGCACGCAGCTTCTGCATCTTCTCGACCATCCACTTGGCCTCAGCCTCCTGCGTCTCGGTGTAGTGGCAGTGCACCGGCGCACCGCCCGGCAGCGTTGCGCGCAGCGATTTTTGGATGCGCTGGACGTTTTTTCCGATCAGGGAATTGGCCACGGCCAGAATCTCCGGTGTGGAGCGGTAGTTGTCCATCATCAGGATGGTCTTGACCTGCGGAAAGACCTTGTCGAAGTCCAGCAGATATTTGACATTCGCGCCGCGCCAGGTGTAGATCGTCTGGTCGGGGTCGCCCACAATGAAAAGGTTCCTGTGGTAGCCGCACAGTACCTCCATCAGCTCGTACTGAAGCTGGTCGATGTCCTGAAATTCGTCGATCATGATATATTCCAACCGTTCCTGCCACTTGCGCCGGATGTCCGCGTGCTCGCGGAAGATATACAGTGAGAATTTGATCAGATCGTTATAATCAAGGCCGAAGCACTTCTTTTCCTGATAGAGATAGCCATAGAAAATGATGTCCCCGGCGGCGGTGGCAGCCTCGTATTTCTCGCGCAGCGTGTCGAGCGACATGCAGATCATGTCGTTATAATACTCCGGCTCCTTGAACAGCTTGCGGATCTCGATCATGTCACGCGCGGCCGAGAAGGTCATGTCGCGCAGGCTCAGGCCGCGTTCCTCATAGATGATTTGCAGCATCGCGTCGATGTCTGCGTTGTCCAGCACCAGAAAGCTCTTGGGATACTGCACGGCGTAGCTATCCTCCTGCAAAATTGAGACGCAGAAGCCGTGGAAGGTGTTGATATAGCCGGTATCGTTATCCCCGGTGAGGCGATGGATGCGCTGACGCATCTCGGCGGCGGATTTATTGGTAAAGGTCACGCACAGGATATTGCCCGGCAAAATGCCCAGCTCATTGACCAGATAGGCAAAGCGGTGCGTCAGTGCGCGGGTCTTGCCGGAGCCTGCGCCCGCGATCACACGGACAAAGCCCTCGGTCGATGTGACGGCCTCGCGCTGTGCCGCGTTCAGCCCCTGCAAAAGATCGGTCATATGCGTCCCTCCTTGGTAGAGTCATTATAGCACAGATTTTAGAAGCAAACAAGTGTTCGAGAAGAAAAACATTGCCGGACGGAAGTTGATTTTTCCCGCAGGAGCGATTAAAATAGAAGCAGCTAACTTTCAGGAGGAACAGACATGGAATACAGACAGCTTCCGCACGGAAACGAGCATGAAAAATTCGGCGTTCTGGGCATCGGCATGGGCGGCATCGGCACGACTCCGCCGGACGAGATCGAAGCCATCGTCTGCAAGGCGCTTGACCACGGCATCAATTTCTTTGACCTCTGCACCGCCGGCGCGACCTATGCGCCCGTTGGCAGAGCCATTCAGGGGCGGCGCGAAAAGGTCTTTCTCCAGTGCCATTTCGGGGCAGTCTATGATGAAAACGGTGAATACGGCTGGTGCAGAGACTTTGAAACCATCAAAAAGACCTTCCAATGGGAGCTGGAAACGCTGGGCACGGACTATGTGGACTTCGGCTTCCTGCATTGCGTGGACGAGCTGGACGATTTTGAAACACTCTGCAAGATCGGCGTGCTGGACTACATCAAGGAGCTGAAGTCGCAGGGCATCGTGCATCATATCGGCTTTTCCTCGCACACACCGGAGGTCGCGCACCGCATCCTCGACACCGGTCTGATCGACATGATGATGTTCTCCATCAATCCGGCCTACGACTTTGAAAAGGGCGACAATCTGGGCGTCGGCTCGGTGCACGAGCGCTTCGAGCTGTTCCGGCGCTGCCAGCGCGAGGGCGTGGGCATTTCGGTCATGAAGCCCTTCTTCGCCGGCCGGCTTCTCTCCGCCGACCAGTCTCCCTTCGGCGCCGCGCTCACGCGCAGCCAGTGCCTGCAATACGCCATTGACCGCCCGGGCGTGCTCGTGGCCGTCCCCGGCGTGCAGACCATGGAGCATCTGGATCAGATTCTCGAATTTCTGACCGCGACGGACGAGGAAAAGGACTACTCGGTTATCGGGACCTTCACCGCCGACACCGTCACAGGCACCTGCGTCTACTGCAATCACTGTCAGCCCTGCCCGGCGGGCATCGACATCGGCCTTGTGAACAAGTATTACGATCTTGCGCTGGCCGGGGACACGATCGCCGCGAACCACTATACCAAGCTCTCAGTCAATGCCGACGCCTGTCTGCACTGCGGTCACTGCGAGAGCCGCTGCCCCTTCGGCGTCAAGCAGGAAAGCCGGATGGAGACCATCGCGCAATATTTCGGCTGAGTGTTAAATAACGGGACCCGCTGATACCGGCGGGCCTCGTAAAGTAAAAATGTGCATCGTCGGAGCCGAATCAGGCTTTGCGCAAGCTAAACCCGCGCGGCGCGCCCTAGTCCGGACGCGCCGCGCGGGTTGTTAAATACCGGCTTTTAATTCTTCGGCTCCTTGACCGCCTCGACGATGCCCGTCGCCAGTCCCGCCAAGCCTTGCAGCTCGGAGGGAATGATGATCTTCGTTGCCTTACCGTCGGCGATCTTCTGCATGGCCTCAAGCGCCTTGAGCTTGATGACCTGATCGTTCGGGCATGCCTCGTTCAGCATCCGCATGGCCTCAGCCGTCGCCTTCTGCACCGCGAGAATGGCCTCCGCCTGACCCTGTGCACGCAGGATAGCCGACTGCTTCTCCGCGTCCGCACGCAGGATGGCGGACTCTTTTTCGCCCTCCGCCACAAGGATCTGCGAGTGCTTCGTGCCCTCGGCCTGCAAGATGGCCTGACGGCGGTCGCGCTCGGCCTTCATCTGCTTTTCCATGGAGTTCTGGATGTCCTGCGGCGGCAGAATGTTCTTCAGCTCCACGCGCGTGACCTTGATGCCCCACGGGTCTGTGACCTCGTCCAGAATGGCGCGCATTTTGGTATTGATGACGTCACGTGAAGTGAGCGTCTGGTCCAGCTCGAGGTCGCCGATGATGTTTCTCAGGGTCGTTGCGGTGAGCGTCTCCATGGCGACCATGGGCTGCTCAACGCCGTAGGTATAGAGCTTCGGGTCGGTGATCTGGAAATAGACAACCGTGTCGATCTGCATGGTGACATTGTCCTTCGTGATGACCGGCTGGGGCGGATAGTCAAGCACCTGCTCCTTCAGGCTCACGCGGCGCGCGATGCGCTCAATGAAGGGTACCTTGAAATGGATGCCGACTTCCCAAACCGCCGAAAAAGCACCGAGGCGCTCGATGACATAGGCGCGGGACTGCTGCACAATGCAGATATTCTTTATAATGACGATGAGTACAAACAACACGGCCACGCCGATGACGATATAATATCCGAGTTTCATAGCTTCCTCCTTAAGTTTCCTGTGCGCGCTGCACACAGACCTTGACGCCCTCGATGCGCAGGATCCGCACCACGGCGTCCTTTTCGATGACGGAGCCATCCTCGCTCCGCGCCGACCACTCGACTCCGGCAATCTTGACCGCGCCTTTACCCTGTAAATTATCGATTTCCTCGGTGACGATGGCCTCCTTGCCGATGTTGCTGTCTGCATTTGTGGCAACCTTTTTCTGCTTGAGCAGGCGCTTACTCAAAGGGCGCAGGCACAGCAGCAGCACGATCGACACGCCGAAGAACAGCACCACCTGAAGCCAGACCTCCGCACCGCAGAGCGCCGCGATCAGCGCCGCAGCCGCGCCGCCGATGAACCACACGGACACCAGCGAAACGGTCACACCCTCGACAATGGCAAAGGCGACGAGCAGGATGAGCCAAAGAATTTCCATCTGCAAACGTCCCACGCTCCCTTCCTGTTTCTAAACATAGTATGACATAGTTTCTCCGAAAAGTCAATAAAAATCGGTAGCAGTTTGCCGAAAGCGGAACTTTTTCGACTTTTCCGTTGCAAACGGCCGCAATTTCGAGTATAATAGTCAAGATATGTTTTTGTAAAGGAAGCGAATTATGGAACACTTCACCATGGCTGTCCCCTGCCTGTTCGGTCTGGAGGGACTGGTCGGAGACGAGCTGCGCCGCATGGGCATGGAACAGGTGCGCGTCGAGGACCGCCGTGTATTTTTTGAGGGCGACTTTGCCGCAATGGCAAAGGCCAATCTTTGCCTGCGAATGGGCGAGCGCGTGATGATCCTGCTGGCGCGTTTTCCAGCACGCAGCTTTGAGGAGCTGTATCAGGGCGTGAAGACCATCCCGCTCGAGCGCTTTGTGCCGAAGGACGGCGCATTCCCCGTCAAGGGTTACAGTCTTGATTCCCAGCTTCACTCTGTGCCGGACTGCCAGTCCATCGCCAAAAAGGCGGCGGTCGATCATCTCGGCACCCACTACGGCCTGTCGTGGCTGCCTGAGACCGGCGAGACCTACCAGCTCCGCTTTTCCATCATGAAGGATATCTGCGAGGTCTTTCTGGACACCTCCGGTGCAAGCCTGCATAAACGCGGCTACCGTGCAATCGCCAACGAAGCACCGCTCCACGAGACCATGGCAGCCGCGCTGGTCAATCTCGCGCGTTACCGCGGACGCGATTTCTTCTGGGATCCCTTCTGCGGCTCGGGCACCATTGTCATCGAGGCCGCACTGGCCGCGCTCAACCGTGCGCCCGGCCTGAACCGTCCCTTTGCCGCGCAGCGGTGGAGCTGCGTGCCGCAGGAGATCTGGACGCAGGCCCGCGAGGAGGCCAAGGATGGAGAATATCGCGACGAATACCGCATTCTTGGCACAGACATCGATCCGGCCAGCCTGTCCATCGCGATCGCGAATGCAAAAAAGGCGGGCGTTGCAAAATACATAGAGTTCCGCGAGGGCGACGCGACCAAGCTGCCGCTTCCCGCCGAGCGCGGCGTGATTGTCTGCAATCCGCCCTACGGTGAGCGCATGCTCGAGCAGCGCGCAGCACAGCAGCTTGTGCGCAGTTTCGGCCGGCACCTGAAATTTGCCGATCAATGGAACAAGTATATCATCTCCTCCGAGCCGGAGTTCGAGCACTGGTTCGGCAAGCAGGCGACCAAAAAGCGCAAGCTCTACAACGGCCGCTTGCAGTGCAATGTCTATATGTATTATTAAAGGTGGTACGCAATGAAGCATCTGTTTGTCATCAACCCCGCTGCGGGAAAATACGACCACACCGGCGAATTTACACAGAAGATCCGCACGGTCTGCGACCGCGCGGGCGTGGACTATGAGATTCTCGTCTCCCGCGCACCGGGCGACTGCACAAAGATCGTTCAGGCCGCCGCGACCGGCGGCGACGAGCTGCGCGTCTATGCCTGCGGCGGCGACGGCACGCTCAATGAGATCGTCAACGGTGCCGTGGGACATCCGAATGTTGCCGTGACGCACTACCCCGGCGGCTCGGGCAATGATTTCATCAAAATTTTCTCCGAACCGGCGGCCTTCACCGAGCTGGAGCGTCTGCTCGACGCGGAGGAATCGCCCTTCGACCTCATCCGCTGTCAGGACGACCATTATTCGCTCAACGTCTGCTCCATGGGCTTCGATGCGCGCATCGGCACGGAGATCGGTAAATACAAGCGTTTGCCGCTCGTCAGCGGCTCCGGCGCGTACATTCTGTCCACTGCGATCAATCTTGTCAAGGGTGTGCATGAGCACTACGTCGTGCGCATCGACGGCGAAGTTTTCGACGGCCGTCAGACGCTCATCTGCATCGCCAACGGCCGCTGGTACGGCGGCGGCTTCAATCCCGTTCCCTGCTCGGAACCGGACGACGGCCTTTTGGACGTTCTGCTGGTCAAGAGCGTCTCGCGCGCGACGGTCGCCAATGTGATTGGCAAGTACAAGGCCGGACATTTCGACCAGCTTCCCAAGATCATCCGGCATTTCACCTGCAAGCGCGTGGAGATCACCTGCGATCGTGAGAGCGAGATCAATCTCGACGGTGAGCTGCTGATGGCGCGCGAGGCAAAATTTGAGGTCGTGCCGCAGGCGATCCGCTTTTTCTATCCGCGCGGCCTGACTTATCATGTGCAGGGCAAGGCGGAATGAACTTCAAAAACCGGCGGCGCACAACGCCGCCGGTAAATTTTTCAAAAAACGCGAGAATTTAAAAATAATGCTTGACAAAACCCGAAATTGCCGCTATAATAAATAACGCTTCGGACGATTAGCTCAGCTGGCTAGAGCATCCGCTTGACGTGCGGAAGGTCATAGGTTCGAGTCCTATATCGTCCA
>CAKUMO010000026.1 GCA_934667815.1 uncultured Oscillospiraceae bacterium | reverse complement strand
AGTGCGATGGCGTCGAGCAGCGTCTGATAGTTGAATACCAGCGCCTTCTGTTCGTCGGTCAGCGCATTGTACTCGGCCAGCAGCTCACGCAGACGGGCTTCGTCCGCCGCAGTCAGCAGATCGATGGGCTTGAGCGCTTCGATCTTCTTGATGATCTCCAGAACCGCCTGCTCATCGGGATCGTCCTTCGAGGCGTCGATGTAGATCGTTGCAACGGCGCCGGGGCCGGTTTTGGAGCCTGCAAAGGCGGTCACGCGGTAAGCGTAGGTGCAGCCGATGCTCAGGGTCGTCGTGTCGGTGTAGGCGCATTCGGTCAGACCCTCGGCCAGCGTTTCAAAGCCGTCGTACACCCAGGTGTCCTGCTCGCCGTCGGAGATCTTGTGCGCAAGCGAGCGCTCCACGGTGTAGGTGACGTCCTCCAGCTCAGCCTGCTTTGCGGCAGTCCAGCTCAGAGCGGCGTTGTGCTTGCCGGTCTCGGAAACCGTCAGGTCAATCGGCGTGAAGTAGCTCTTTTCCATGACGGTGACGCTGCCGGTCTTGGTGTTGAAGTACTTGTCCCAAACGTAAGCCGTGTAGCCGCTTGCGCCCTCGGGATAGTAGAGGTTCAGACCGTAATCATGATAAACATAGCCGACGCCGACCTTATAATCGACCCAGATGCCGACGAAGTTGCAGTACAGCGCCAGATTGGCCAGCGGGCCGCTGGTAGCCGCCGTGGTTTCCAGCAGAGGTGCCGTCATGCCGGTGAAGTAGTAATCCTTCAGGTTGGTGCAGCCGAAGAATGCGTGGTTGCCGATGCGGACCAGCGTGCTCGGGTAGACGACCTTCTTCAGAGAGGTGTTGCCGCGGAAGGCATGCGCACCCACGCGGATCGTGCCCTCGGGAATGACGAATTTTTCGGCGGTGCGACCCTGCGGGTAGTACACCAGCGTCTTTCCGGAATAGTCATACAGCACGCCGTCCACGCTCTTATAGGAGAAGGAGCGGCTGTCCACATAGACGTTTTTCAAGCTGGAGCAGCCAATGAACGCACTTGTGGAGGTTCCTGCGCCCCAATTGGTGATGGAAGCAGGGAAGGTGATCTCCTCCAGAGCGGAGCAGTCGGTAAAGCCGCGGTCGGGGATCGCCGTCATCGCGGCGGACAGCTTCACGCGCTTGAGCGAGGCGTTGGAGCTGAACACGTTGGCGCCGAGACTCGTCACGGTGTCCGGGATCGTCAGCTCCTCCAGACCCGTTCCGGAGAAGGCATTGGTGCCGGCGGTGGTCAGGCCGTAGGGCAGAACCAGCTTCTTCAGGGACTTGCAGTTCTGGAAGGCGGCATTTTCGATGACCAGACCCGAGACCGAGTCCTCAAAGTAGACCTCCTCCAGAGCGGAGCCGGTAAAGGCGTTGGCGCCGACCCGTGTGACCGTTGCGGGGATATAGAGCTTCTTGATGGAGCCGTTGTTCTGGAACATCTTCGCGGGGATCACGGTCATGGTTTCGGGAATGGTGAATTCCGTGATCTCGTTGGCGGCAGGCCAGATGTAGATCTCGCCGGTTTCCCGCAGCAGCACGACGCCGTCGGTGGAAACATAGACCGGGTTCCCTTCCTCGACGTTCAGCGCCTTGAGGCCGGAGACCTTGTTAAAGGCGTTCTTGGCGAGGTCGGTCAGGGCTGCGGGCAGTGCGACCTCGGTGATGTAGGCGGTCTTGTTATAGTTCATATTGCCGAATGCCTGTGCGCCGAGGCTTTGCAGCGTGGCGGGGAATTTCAGCGTCCGGGCTTCATACGCCTGATAGAATGCCTCCTTGCCGATGCTGACCAGCTTTGTGCCGGAGAAGTCGAAATTCTGCAAGAGGCGGCAGCCGGTGAAGGCAGAGATGCCGACCGTCGTCAGTTGGCTGGGCCAGCCGAAATCCTTCAGGAGATAGCAGTTGCTGAACGCGGAATCGCCGATCCCCGTCACGTCGTCGGACATGGTCAGCTTGACCAGCTTCGAAACGCCGCGGAAGGCTTTGGCGGGGATCACGGTCAGGCCGCCGCAGTCGATCTCGGTCAGGGCGGAGCAGCCGCTGAACGCTTCGGTGTCCATGGTGGTCAGGGACTGCGGCAGGATCGCCTTGGTCAGCTTGGAGCAGCCGTAGAAGGCGCTCTTGCCGATCTCCGTCAAACCCTCGGGGAAGGCCACGGCTGTCAGCTTGCTGTCGCTGTAGAAAGCCTTGCTGGCAATGCTTGTGACCGTTGCCGGAAGCTCGACCTTCGTCAGCGCGGTGCACTTGTTGAAGGCGCAGTCGGGGATGGCCGTCAGCGTATCGCCGAGGTCCGCCGTGGTCAGCGCGGAGCATTCGCTGAAGGCGTAAGTACCCAGCGTTTCCAGACCGGAGGGGAGCACGACGGCCTTCAGGGCGGTGCAGCCGAGGAAAGCGGAATCGCCGATGGATTTCAGGCTCTCGGGCAGCGTCACCTCGGCGAGCTTGGTTTTCTTATAGAAAGCGTAGCCGCTGATATGCTCCACGCCCTCGGGAACCGTGTAGGAAGTGGCGGCAAAGGTGTCGACCGTGCCGATCAGGGTTTTTCCGTCGCCGCTGAACAGGACGCCGTCGGAATCCAGCCGGAGGTTTGCACCGTCCTGCACGACGATCCCGGTGAACGCCTTGCAGAACTGGAATACCAGCAGACCCATGGTCAGTGTGGGCGCCTTGTAGGTGGCGGGGAAAACCAGCTCCTTCAGTGCGGAGCAAGACTTAAAGGCATAGTCATCGATCAGGGTGATGTTGTCGGGGACGGTAAAGGTCGTCAGTGCCGTGCAGCCCTCAAAGGCGTTCTTGCCGATAGAGGTCAGCTTGGGTGCAACGAACTCCGTGAGAGCCGTGTTCTTGGAGAAGGCGCCGCTGCCCTGCGCGGGGTCGCCCAGAACGGTGATCTTCTTCAGGCCGTTGCAGTAGGCAAACGCATTGCCTGCCAGCGTGGTGACCGATTCGGGGATGGTGATCTCCGTTAGTTTGTCATTTCTCTGGAAGCACGCCTGCCCGATGCTGCTCACGTTCTTCAGATCCGGCAGCTCTGTCAGGCCGCAGTCGAAGAAGGTGCGCGGGGGAAGCTCCGTCAGGTCGGAGGACAGCGTCACGGAGTGCAGACCGTCGCAGCCGTTGAACTGGCCGCCTGCGGCCGCCAGACCGTTGAAGCCGTCTTGCATGGTCAGGCCGGACAGGGAGGCACAGCCATAGAAGGAATCCTCGCCCAGTGTGGTCAGGCCCTTCGGCAGAACCAGCGCACCTGCAAGCAGACCGCAGGAGTAGAAGGCTTTCTTACCGACGGCTTCGATCGCGGCGGGCAGCACATTCGCGCAGCCGGTGGTTGCCAGATTCTTGCAGTTCTGGAACACGCCCTCCTCAAGGATCTTGAGCGTTTCCGGCAGATTGATGGATTTCAGGTTGGTGCAGCCGAAGAACGCGCGGTAGTCGATCTCCTCCACCGTGGAGGGAAGGGTAACGGTGATGATGCCGGTGTTGCCCTTAAAGGCCTCCTTGCCGATGACCCGGACGCCGTCCGGCACGGTCACATTGGACTCGCTGCCGCTGTAAGCCGTCAGCGTATCGCCGACAATCTGGAAGCTGCCGACGGTAGATGCCTTGGTAACGGTAACTGCAACCTCGGCCTTTGCGCCGGTCGCCTTTACGCTGGCGGTGACGGTCGCCGTGCCGGGGCCGACAGCGTCGATCTTGGCATAGGCCGTCTGATACTGCCCGGCAGGGCCGTTGGGCTGCACGGTTACGACGTTGGTATCGGACGACGTCCACTCCAGCGTCAGATCCGTGGCATAGAAGGGAGCGTAGGCATAGAGCTTGACATCGGTGTTGGTGCCGCCCTCGGCCATCGTCAGAGCAGTCTTGTTCAGACGCAGCTCGGAGATGGGAACGGCCGGGCCGATTTCCTCGGTGACGGTGACCTCGCAGGTGGCCGTTACGTCAGGCCAGACGGTGGAGGAGGCCGTGATGGTCGCGGTGCCGGCCTTCTTGGCCGCCAGTATGCCGCTGCGGACCTCCACGACCGTGCTGTCCGAGGACTTCCAGGTCAGGTGCTGGTCGGTGGCATCCTCCGGGGAAATGCTTGCCGTCAGCGTATCATAGCCGTTGATGGGAAGCGTCAGGCTGGTCTTGTCCAGCTTGATCTCGGTAACGGGCTTTGCAGGCAGCGACACGCGGTAAGCGCACTGGTTGAGCGCGTAGTCGTAGGCCACAACGTAGAAGCAGCCCTCGGTGAGATCCTTGCAGAAATCCGTCACGTCAAAGGTGTAGGTATATTCCTCGTAGGCGCCGGGGGTGGTGCCGTCTTCCTTGACTGCCGGGAAAATGCCGGAATAATAGTTGCTTCCGGTGCCGATCTCGGTGCCGCCGGTGGAGTTCATTTTCTTCACGGCGGAGTACAGCGTTGCACCGGCAAGCGCAAGGTTGTCCGCCAGCGTCACATCCAGATAGGTTCGGCCGTCGTCGCCCGTGCGGAAGTGCAGCTTGTCCCGATCCAGAATGTACGGCATCTCGCCGTCGGAGGTGAAATCGAAGGAATAGGTATCGTTCTTGTTCTGCTGTGCGTCCACGCCGTCGACATAGGCGTTGACGGTGTAGGTCATGTGGGTGTTGCTGGGGATCAGAACGATTTCCTTGCCGGTGAGTGCGGGCCACGGATCGCCGAGCATTCCGCCGCGCACCTTACCGGTGGAGGAAACGTACATGGCCTTGCGGACATTGGTCTCGGTCCACTGCTTGTACAGCGTGCCGGTATCGGCGTCTACGATGGTGCCGGACGAGGTCTTTGCACCGCGCAGCATGCCGGCCTGGAGATAATAGAGGGTTCCGATGCCGTTGCCGCCGCCCAGATCAACGCTGATCCGGTCTGCGGAAATGCCGGGGTCGGCGGAGCCTTCGGGAAGCTCAAAGGGATATGCTCCCAGAGGGAAGACATACATCATGGCGTACACGCCGGTGGGCGTGGTCGCAAACATCTTGGTGGGCTTGCCGTTGTAGAGGTCGGCATCCTCCAGAATGGGAGCCTCGCTCCAATCGCCGTAGAAGCCCAGGAAGGGGATGGACAGCGTGGGATCGTCGTTGTTGGTCAGCTCCACGAAGCCTTCCACATAAATGCCGTTGGCAAACTTGGCCAGATATTCTTTATCGGACTCGCTGAGGCGGAGCTTCACATGGATGGTAGCTTCGCCGCTGCCGCCCACGGTCACGGTATTGCCGTCCAGCGTGCCGCCGGAAACGCTGAGGCTGACCTCCGGCTCCAGCACATGACCCTTCTGGAGAATGTAGCCGGAGGCGCTCGCGGTTTCCGTCTGCACCTGCGGCGTGACGGTGTAGCTGCGGCTGACGGCGGTCATGTTTTTCAGGGTAAAGTTCAGATCATAGATGCCGGTGCGGTTCGCGTCGTCGCCCAGCTCAATCTTGGTGCGCTCGGAGCCGCGGACATACAGATAGGCCGGCGTGGAGGTCGCTGCGGACAGATTCGCCATGCCGGAGCCTTGCTTACGGGGAGAGTAGGCAACGCCCGCATCGTCATAGAGAATGTCGGCGGTGCTCATGAGGATCCGGTTGGCCAGCACCTGCTTTTCCGTTGCGGAGAGACCGGCGGAGACCTGATTCAGGTATTCCTTCATGGCGGCGGAGACACCGGCCATGTAAGGCGAGGCCATGGAGGTGCCGCTCATGTAGCCGTATTGGCCGAAGGGCAGAGAGGAATAAATCGTGCCGCCGGGCGCCGTGATCTCGGGCTTCAGCTCCAGGGAGGGCAGCGGACCCCAGGAGGAGAAGTCGCTCATGGCAACGCCGCCCTTATCCTCGGTGGACAGGGTGATGGTCTTGCTTTCCTGCGCAGCCATTTCCACGCCGTTGGCGTGGCTGATGCTGACGGTAGGAATCTGATAATCGGTCACGGACATATTCAGGAGGTAGCCGTCCAGATTGTTATAGATCACACAGGCTACGGCGCCGGCTGCCGCCGCATTGAGCTGCTTCTGCTCAAAGGACAGCCCGCCGCGCTGCACCAGCGCGATCTTTCCGGTGACATCCAGACCTTCATAGTCTGCGGTATCGCCGGTGCCGCCGACGACCACATATTCAAAGGATTTCGTGCTTTCCTCGCCCAGCAGCAGCGCGGCGAAGTCGTGCCCGCTGACGTCGTTATAAGGAACGCGTCCCGCCTCCGTGCGGAAAGCGGCGGAGGCCGCCGTGTTCACAGAAGCAACGGTCAGAGACGCATCATAGGAGGAGGGAGAGCCGACGATGCCCGTGTCCGGGTCGGAGGTGGAGGCATAGTCGCCGTTCGCGCCGCCCCAGCTGGAGGAATAGGCGTTGCCTGCGGAGACGTTCAGCAGAATGCCGCCCGCCTTCACCAGATCATAGTATTTGGCGACGGCGCTGGTATCCTCCTCGCGGGAGAAACCGCCGCTGCTGCCCAGGGACATGTTGATGACGTCCACATCCAGCAGCAGTGCGTCATTCAAGGCTGCCAGAATCTTGTCGGTGGAGGCACCGCTGGTCGAATCGGAAAAGACCTTGAAAATGGCAAGCTGTGCCTCGGGCGCCTGACCGGCAAAGGTCACGTTGCCGTCGGCATCCACGGTTTTGCCTGCGGCGATGCCTGCAACATGCGTGCCGTGGTCGTTGCCGTATTTGGTCACGGCGTCGGCACTGGGGATGACGTCGGCATCCGCGTCGGCATAGTCAAAGGCAAAGGGGACCTTGCCGCTCTGATAGAGCATGTCCGCCGTCAGCAGGTTTAGCTGGGTAGAGGTGCTCTTGTTCTGCGCGTACCAGAGCGCCGCATAGCTGTAAGCCGTGACGTTGATCTTGCCGTCAACCTCCTCAGTGGTGTACAGCAGCTTTTCCAGTGCGGACTTTTGCAGCTTCTGGACGGCAGGTGCGTTGGCAAACGCCTCATGGTTGGTATCCAGACCGGTGTCCAGAATGCCGATGAGCATGCCTTCGCCCTGATAATCGGTGTTGTTGGAGTAGGCGGCGACCTCGGCGGCGCTGAGCGCCTCGCCCAAGGTGGCATCGCCCATGACGTCGGGATAGTAGGTCTCGCAGAGAACGACGCGCGAGACGCCGTCTACCGCTTCGATGGCGTCAATGTCTCCGTAAGCGACCTCTGCGCTGAAGCCGCTGATGATCGCCGCGTAGGAGAATATGTACTCCGGCGTGATCCCCTCAGCCTCAATGGCCTCCTTGACCGAGGCTTCCATGGTGGCAATCTCGGAGAGCTGATCCTTCGCCGCCTGTGTGCGCTGGAAGTCCATCATGGACATCGCGGAATTCACACGGTTGCGGACATCCAGCAGGCTGTCCGTGTCCAGCTCCACAATCACGCTGACGATTTCGTCAGGGCTTGGAAGCTCGGATTCGGAAACCTTGCTGGGATCCATGTTTTCTTCAAACATGCTCTTGCGATCTTCGTCGGAGAGCGTGTCTGTCACGTCCTCTACGCGAAGCGTGCTCCAGGTGTCTCCAGTGTCCGGTGTGGCCATTGCCGTAAGCGGCAGAGAGGTCAACACCAGCACCAGCGCCAGAAGCGCGGCGAGCAGACGCGGTTTTGTCTGTTTCATAAACAACATCCTTTCTCATTCACCCGACATCCGACCCGCGGCACAGGCAAAATTGTAATGCTCTATTATATTCCGGCACATGTGCAAAGCACAAGAATAGAAATATATAAAATTAAGAATTAATTCATAATTATTTTAACTATATTCACAAAAATTCCGTTTTTGCATGAAATTATGCATAAAAATGCAATACAGAATGACACAGCCTCAAAAAATGAAAAATTCCCGTCATGCAAAGAACGCCTGTTCACCGGAGGGAGCGTGCCGGAGCCTGCCGGCAATGTCCGGCTATTTGCGGCCTTGATTTGCACAGACAAATTGCTCTGCTACCGGACACGGAAAGCAAAAAGACTGCGCATCCAGACATTTTGAAGTTATTTTGTATTAAATGACTGGGTTTACACGCATTTTGTGACGTTTACCCAATTTTTGAGGTGCTGATTTGTGCAGGCAACTGAACTTCTTTTCAATGCCGATAAATGCATTGACATTTGAAAAATGCGACCGTATAATCGAGCCATAAATGTTGACGCATTTTGGAGGAAATGTTATGAAGACTTCTTTTGAACAGTCAACATATATGAAAATTTACCATATGATTGCAAATGATATTACAATAGGCGTATACAAAGCGGGCGACATTATTCCCACGCAGATGGAGCTTGCGAAGAAGTATGCGGTCAGCCGCGCAACGATCAGCGAGGCGATTAAGGAGCTGACGCGCCGGAAGCTGGTCAAGACGCAGCGGGGCAAGGGCACCTTCGTAATTGTCCACCCGCTGGAGATCGGCAACTTCAAGCGTTTTGACGGCTTCTCGTCTTTTCGCAGCAAGCACCGCGACAGAGACCTCACCAGCAAGGTGATCGACGTTTCGCTGATCGATATTCCCGAAAAGATCGCGCGCTGTCTGCATGCTCCGGCAACGGCAAAGGTCTGGCGCGTGTGCCGCGTCCGCTATGTGGACGGCACGCCCATGTCGCACGAGACCTCCTTTTTGCTGCAGGATTATCTCAACGGCATCGACCTCAGAAACGAGGATCTGGAGCGCGGCTCGCTGTATTCCGTACTTCGCCAGAAGGCGGGGCTGGAGTTCAGCTATTCCGTGGATCGCGTAAAAGCGCTATACTGCCCTGCGGACATTGCCCAACGCTTGCAGATCAGCCAGAATGAGCCTGCCCTGATGATCAATCGAATCTGCGGAATGGACGAGGAGCGCCTCGTCGAGTACATCGATATTGTTGAACGAAGCGACATCAGCTACACGATTTTCCAGTCCAGCCGCGCAGATGCCGAGCAGCGCCCTGACCTTCGCGGACTGCGCAGCCCCTTGATCGGGCGCAAGATTCGCGGCGGCCTCATTGGCTCTGCGCTCGGCGCGTCGCTCTACAGCGGCAGCAAGGAGTGCGGCGCGGTGCAGGCGCAGCGGGAATTCCTGCTTGCCTGTCTGCAAAACGGCGGCGCGGACGACCTTGAGCGGCTGGTTCGCCCGTTGTGCAAGCCGGAGCAGACCTCCGCCGAGGCGCTGCTCTATACCGTTTTGCCTGCCGTGTTCGTGATGCCTGATGCGCAGACGGTACGTGCGCAGACGGAGACCTTGTTCCGTGCCTACCACTGCGAACCCGGCGAGGCTGAGGCGGCTACCGCATTTATGGCGGCGCTCCATGCGGCCGTGAACAGCAGCAATTGTGAGGAAACGATTGCATACGAGGCGCTTGCGCACGCACGGCTTACTGACGGTACGGATCTCTGCAAGCGTATGGAATTTGCCAGACAGCTTGCCGGCGGTGCGGCAGTCGGCCCGGCAATCGGCAGCTATTTCTCCGTGGTTGGTGCGCGGGAGCGGCTGACGGCCTCTGTGCCGCTGCTTCTCGGGATCTTTGCCCTCGGAGAAAAGGATTATATGAAAACCCTCAGGGAGGGGGCGGCGGCACTGAACGACCGGTTGCTTTCCGGCCTGTTCGGCGCACTGATCGGCGCATATTATACTCGTTCGACCTTCCCGGATGAGGACATCAGTTGTATTAAAGACGGCGGAAGCGAGCTGGACGGGCTTGCAGCCCGCATGGAAGCTCTGCGTGAGCACTTCTGACCGCTTTTAATAAAAAAGAAAAACAAATAGAAAGGTGAGTAAAATGAAAAGACTGTTCTCTCTGCTGCTGATCCTTGCGCTGGTAGTGACCTTCGCAGCCTGCGGCACCAAGACCCCCGATCCCACCGAACCCAACACACCCGCAACTGACACACCGGCCTCCTCGAGCGAGGATGCACCCAAGCAGGAAATGAAGGTCTGCCTGATCTCCACCATTTCCTCCGGCACGCCCTTCTGCAAGCTGACATGGCGCGGCTTTGAGAAGATGGAAAGTGAGCTTGGCGCCGAGGTCAAGCTGATCGAAGCGCTCGATACCGCCGAGTACGAAGAACAGGTTCGCAGCATGGCGGAAGCCGGATATTCCCCCATCTACACGATGTTCGACGCGCTGAATGCCGTCGTCGTTGAGGTTGCGCCCGACTATCCCGACACCCGCTTCTATATGATCGACAGCGCGCTGGAGTATGAGAACCTTGCGAACGTGTCCAGCCTGATCGTTGATCCGACCGAGTCCTCCTTTATCTCCGGCTTTGTTGCCGCGAAGTCCACCGCCACCGGCACGATCGGCTGGGTCGGCAGTCTGGACCAGGCCAACATCAACCGCTTCCGCAATGGCTACACCGCCGGTGCGAAGTATGCAAATCCGGATATCAAGATTCTGACTGCCTACACCGGCGACAACACCGACTCCGAAAAGGGCAGAGAATGTGCCGTTGCCCAGATTGCTGACGGCGCCGACGTCATCTTCCAGTCCGCGAACCTCTCCGGCCTCGGCGTAATCGCAGGCTGCGCGGATGCGGGCATCAAGGCCATCGGTGTTGACGAGTGGCAGGGCAATGTGGACGACTGCGTTTTCTGGTCCAGCCTGAAGGACATCGACAGCGCCGTGTTCCAGACTGCACAGGAAGCCGCACAGGGTAAGTTTGAAGCCGGCCCCAGATACTTCGTCCTCGAAACCGGCGCAAGAGCTTATGACGACAGAGACTTTGAAAAGCTGCCTGCCGAGCTTCAGAAGGAAGTCAGCGAGCTTGTTTCGAAGATCGTCTCCGGTGAAGTGAACGTCAAAGAGCTGATCGCCGCAGTTGCGAACTAAGGAGCCTCTGGATCCATCCGCTGCGGGTTTTACCGAAACCTAAACGATTAAAAATGAGGAATGAGCGTTTCTCATTCCTCATTTTCCTTACCTTGGAGGCGACGCAATGGAAACTATTTTGGAATTAAAGGGGATTACCAAGCGCTTTGGCTCGCTTGTGGCAAACGACCACATCGATTTTTCCCTGGAAAAGGGGACCGTTCACGCGATCATCGGTGAAAACGGCGCGGGCAAAAGCACCCTGATGAATATCATCTCCAACATTTATCAGCAGGACAGCGGAGAGATCTGGCTGCACGGCGAGCGTGTCAGCTTCAAAGACCCGATGGACGCCTGCATTCACGGCATCGGCATGGTTTATCAGGAGTTCATGCTCTGCAATGCGATGACCGTGCTGGAAAATATCATGCTCGGCTTCGAGCAGAAGCGCGGCGGCTTCCTCAGCAAGAAACGTGCGCGCGACAAGATCGAAAACATCTGCTTGACTTATCATTTCAACATTCCGCTGGACTCGCGCGTCTGCGACCTGCCGGTCTCCACGCTTCAGCAGGTGGAGATTGTGAAGGTGCTCTATCGCGGCGCGGAGATCCTGATTTTCGACGAACCGACGTCCATTCTGACTCCACAGGGCATCGAGGGCCTTTTTGATGCGATTCGATTCCTGAAAAGCTCGGGCAAGACGGTGATCTTTATCACGCACAAGCTCAAGGAAGTGCTTGAGATTTCCGATAAGATTACCGTTTTGAAGAACGGCAAGGTCGCCGGCAATGTGCTGCCCGGCGAGGTGGACGAGAAAATGCTGGCCAATATGATGGTCGGGCGGGACGTGCTGCTGACAGCGGAGAAGCAGCCCAAGCAGCTCGGCGCACCGGTGCTTGCGGTGGAGAATCTCTCTGCGCGCGACGCGTCCGGCGTCCTCCGACTGAAAAATGCCTGCTTCAATGTGCATGCAGGCGAGATCGTCGGCGTTGCGGGCGTAGCAAACTCCGGCCAGCGCGAGCTGGTGGAGACGATCTTCGGCCTGAGCGAACCGGAAAACGGCGCGAAAATCGTATTTGAAGGGAAAAATATCGGCGCGCTTTCCTGCCGGGAGCGCCGCTGCCTCGGCATCGGCTATGTGCCGCAGGACCGCCTGAACGAGGGCGTGAATTACGGTGCGGAGCTGTGGGAGAGCGCGATCATGGGCTATCATGTGGCACACGGCTTTAAGCACAGAGCCTTGCTGGATTACAGGGAGATCCGCAGATTTTCAAAGAAGGTCATCAAAGACTATGCGGTCAAAACACCGGATGAGCACGCAAAGGTCAAGACGCTTTCCGGCGGCAATGTGCAGAAGCTGATTGTCGGCCGCGAATTCGATCAGGACAACAAGCTGCTGATTATCGTTGACCCGACGCGCGGCATCGATATCGGTGCCATCGAGTTTATTTGGAAGAAAATTATCGCCATGGCGGCGGAGGGCGCGGCGATCCTGCTTGTCAGCCATGAGCTGAACGAGGTCATGGAGCTGTCCGACCGGATTTTGGTCATGTACGACGGAAACCTCTGCGATGCTGGAAAAGCGGGCGAGGCGACGGAGGAGGAGATCGGCCTGCTGATGATGAAAGGAAAGAGTGATCAATGAAGCTGAAAAGATTTGATGCGGATACTCTCAATGAGATCATTAAATACGTTTTGGCCTTCGTCATGGTCATCCTGATCGGCGCGTTTCTTGTTGCCGTGCAGGGCGAAAGCCCGGTAATCGCGGTCAAGGCGTTGTTCAGCGGCACCTTTGGCAGCAAAATGGCCATCGGCAATACGCTGCGCTGGTCCATCCCGTGCATTATGACCGGCATGGCGGCGGCGGTCGCCTTCAAGTCCGGCGTAATCAACCTCGGCATTGAGGGTCAGTTCTATTTTGGCGCGCTGGCAGCCGCCGTGGTCGGCTACGCGGTCGAGCTGCCTGCCGGACTGCACACCGTCGTGTGCATTCTTGCGGGAATCGCCGCGGGTGTGCTTTACGCGCTGCTGCCGGCGCTGCTGCGCCTGCTGCTGAAGCTGGATGAAATGATCGTCACGATGATGCTCAACTATATTGCAATCCTTCTGACGGAGTACATTACCATCACGCTGATGGGAATCTCCGCCGTGGCCAATCCGCTTTCCGTGGAAACGCCGAAGATCCACGACTCTGCCGCCTTGCCGATTTTGATCCGCGGGACAAAAGCCAATGCCGGTATCTTTATTGCAATTCTCGTGGTGGTCGGCATTGCGCTGATCTATAAGTACACGGTCAAGGGCTACGAGCTGAAGCAGGTCGGCGAGAGCATCCGCTTCGCGCGGGTCGGCGGCGTCAAGGTTACGAGCACGTTCATCTCCATTTTCCTGCTTTCCGGCGCGATTTCGGGACTCGGCGGCTCTGTTGAGGTCCTCGGTGCTTACGGAAAATTCAATGCGGGCTTTGCCGGAAGCCTCGGCTGGGACGGCGTAATGATTGCCCGCGTGGCAAAGAACAATCCGTTCGTCGTTCTGATCGTTGCCCTGCTCTGGGGTATGATGAAGGCCGGCTCGCTGCAAATGGAGCGCATGACCGACATCAACCGCCTGACGGTCACGCTGGTGCAGGCCATCTTTGTCCTGTTTATCACGGTGGATTACGCAAAGCTCGGCGCGGGCGTGAAAAAGCTTGTGCATAAAATCAAAGCGAAAAAATCCGTTGCGGGAGGGAAAATGTGATGTGGCAGACTTTTTTCGGAACGGTCACACTGGCGGCGGCGCTGCGTATGGCTTCGCCTCTGCTGCTTTCCGCGATCGGCGGCAGCTTTAACAACCGTGCGGGTACGCTGAACATTGCCCACGAGGCATTTATGCTGGTCGGCGCATTCTTTGCCGCATACGGCTCCTATCTGACAAGCAACCCCTACATCGGCGCACTGATGGCGATGGGCGCGGGCCTTGTAATGGCGCTGCTTTACGGCCTGTTCGTGTTCCATGCGGGCGGCCATCCCATGGTCATCAGCATTGCAATGAACCTCGGTGCAAGCGGCCTGACAGCCATGCTGCTGTACGTCATGTTCCATACGCGCGGCTCTCTGGTCGATCCGCGTATCCAGAGCTTCCCGCGCATTGACATTCCGCTCATCAAGGACATTCCCTTTGTGGGGCAGTTCCTCAGCGGCCAGATCGCGCTGGTCTATATTGCGATCGTCATCATCGTGATCGCATGGATATTAATGTATAAAACGCCTTACGGCCTGCATATCCGTGCCATCGGCATGAATGCCAAGGCGGCGCAGACGGCCGGTATCAATGTCCTGCGCTATAAGTGGAGCGCAAACCTCATCAGCGGCTTGTTTGACGGCCTTGCCGGTGCATTTCTCCCGCTGTGCGGACTTTCGATGTTCACCGAGGACATGACCTCCGGACGCGGCTTCCTTGCCGTCGCGGCGATCCTGATCGGGCAGGGCAACCCGGCCAAGGTCGCGATTCCCTGCTTTGTTTTCGGCTATGCGACGGCGCTGACCATCAGCCTGCAAAATATGGGCATCGCATCGCAGATCATTGAGCTGCTGCCGTATCTGGCGACCGTTCTCGTACTGATCCTCAGCAGTCTGAAGCAATTCAAAGTCCACTTTCGCAAGAAGGCATAGGATCAAATCATAGGAAGGAAGAAAATTCGAATGGCAACCTTAGTAGATAGTGCAAAAATCGTACCTACCGAAGCCTCCGAGAAGATCCGCAATTTGCTTTCTGCGGAAGGAAAGGAGCATTTTGACGATGTGTATCTCAAGCGCAAGCTGGGCGCGTCGCCGCACATTCGGGCCATCGGCTGCATGTTTGCGGACATTGCCGCACATGCACAGGAAAACGGCCTGACCTCCGCCGAGACGGTCGCGCGCATTCGCGCAACCTCCGAGTTCTTTATTGCGCTGCGGGGCGATTCCAGCACGGCGATTGTCACGGCGCTTCAGATTCTCACCTCCGGTCTGGACGAATGGGAACAGGCACCGCTGGACAGGCTGTGCAGACATATGCTCTGTGTGACGGAGAACTATCATCATGAGGCGGCAGGCTGGGAAAAGACCATCAAGGAATACGGCGTGAATATTCTTCGGGATAAGCATTCCATGCTGCTCTATGATTATTCCAGCCTTGTCTGCGCCATGCTGGAGTCTGCGGCGGCGGACGGACATTGCATGGACATTTACCTTCCGGAAAGCCGTTTCCTCAACGGCGGTTATCCGTTTGTCCGCGCCTGCATCGAGAACGGACACCGTGTGCATTTCTTCCCGGACGTTGCGATCTATCATTTTATGAAGCAGGCGGATCTTGCGATGATGGGTGCAGAGACCTTTTTCCCGAACGGCGACATGGTCAACACCATCGGCTCCGAGCTTGTGGCGCTTGCATGCAAGCGATATGAGAAGCCTCTGTATATCCCGACGTCGCTGATTAAGGTAGACCGCCGCACGATGGAGGGGCGGGAGAAAAAGCAGCTCTATCGGGACCTGAAAAGCATCCTGTCCCAGAACTGGAAGGACGAGTACCGCGATAAGACGGACTTTATCTGCCCGAATCTGGACATCGTACCGCCGGAACTGATTACGGCCTATATCACCGAGGAAGGCGTGGTTCCGTGCAGTGCGCTGTTTGGAATCTGCAACAGCTATGTTGAGCGCCTGAGCCAGAAGCTCAGCGAAAAAGAAAGGAGCGCCGAAGCATGATCGAGTGTCTGACCAGCCGCAATAAGCCTGTCATCGGCATGGCCGAGCCTTTAGCCCTCCCCGGCAGCTATATGTATGACGGAAGCGGCATGGATGTGATTACCGACCGCCTGCTGCGAGAGGTCGAGGAGTACGCAAATTATGATTTTGACGGGGTCATCCTTCAGAATATGCAGGATACGCCCGTGCGCCAGCAATCCAATTTTTCGGCGGTTGCCTGCATGACGCATCTTTCCGAGGCGGTTCGCCGGGAGTTTCCGCAGCTTCTTCAGGGCATTCTCATCAACTGGGACGGCTGCGCATCGCTGGCGGTCGCGCAGGCCGCCAAGGCGGATTTCATCCGTGTGGAGCACTGCTACGTCGGCGCGGAGGTCACGACCAGCGGCATCATCAACGCGCAGTGCCCCGAAATTTTGCAGATGAAGCGCCTGACGGGCGCGGACATTCCCATCACGGCGGACATTTACGAGCCGCATGCAATGCCGGTCTGCCCGCGGCCGATCGAGAGCATGGTTTTCTCGGCAATTTCGCAGGCTCGCGTGGACGCGCTGTTCCTGAGCGGACACAATGCGCAGGAGACCATCGAGATGGGACGCCGCGCACGCAAGGTCTCCGTTGCGGGACGAACCGTGCCCTTGTATGCAGGCGGCGGCACAAACGACGCCAACATTTATGATATTCTGGAGGTTTATGACGGCGTCTGCATCGGCCACTGGATCAAGGACGGGTATCTCTGCAATCCCATTAACCCGGAAAAAGCAAAGCGCTATATGAGCGAGGTGCAGCGCGCGAGGGAAAACCATGGAAAAGTTTGACATCATCGGGATCGGAGATGCCGATGTTGACATTTTGGTCAGCGTCCCGCATCTTCCGTCTTATGATGAAAAGGTGAAGGGCAAAATTCTCGGCCAGTATCCCGGTGGAATCATCAGCAATTTCCTGTGTGCGGCCTCGCGCTTCGGCGCACGCTGTGCGGCTGTCGTGCGGACGGGCGACGACGAACGCGGAAAAATCTCTCTGGAGGATCTTCGCGCGCACGGCGTGGATACCTCGCATTGTATCTGCTATCCCGGGACATCGACGTATTTTACCTTGAGCTGTGTCGATGCCAGCGGCGAAAAGAGCATGGTGGTCTGTTTGGACGGCTCCACCCAGCCGGAGATCGGCGATCTGCCGATGGAATTCCTATCACAGGCGAGCTATGTTCATATGATCGGTACCTATGCCGATGCGGTGCTGGCTGTCGGACGCGAATGCAGAAAGCGCGGCGTGCGCCTGTCGATCGACATCGAACGGCAGGAGTGGCAGATCCCGCAGGAGAAGATCCGGGAGATTCTGTCGCTGACCTACATTGCCTTCCCGAACGAGCGCGGACTTGCCTATATCAGCGGGAAAGACTCCGTCGAGGAGGGCTGCGCATGGATGCTGCGCCAGGGCTGCCGGATCGTTGTCGCTACCCTTGGCGCGAAGGGGGTCTACGTCTGCACGGAGAAGGAGGCCTTTGCGTTCCCGGCCTTCCGTGTGGACGTGCGGGACACGACGGGCGCGGGCGACACGTTTAACGCCGCGTTTTTGTCCTGCCTTTCCAAGGGTTATGATCTGCAGGCATGCGCAAGGCTTGCAACCGCGGCCTCTGCACTGCAAATCCAGCAGATCGGCGCACGCGGCGGCATGCCGCAAGAGAAAGACGCAAGACAGTTTCTGCTGGCACATGGCGTTCCTCCGGAAGCATGAAAATCCTGCGTGTTGCAAAAGCCGCGCAGCCGCTTTTTCTGCGTGAGCAGAGACTGCCGATTCACTCGGTCTATAAAAACACGGTGAATCTGCAAAGCGGCGCACAAATTTTCGCACTTCAGGCGGCCGGGATACCGGCAACGCCCTTCTCCGTCGGTACCGATTTGCCGGGCGACAGTCTGGAGGGACTGTTTCGCGGAGAAACGGCGGTGCTTGCTTCGCCGCACGGTGTCTGCGTTGGCAAGAGCACGATTCTCCTGCCGGCGCGGTACGAACGATTCGACGGACATTATATGCCGGGCGCGGTGCCGGCCGACCTGATCTTTCCGGCCGAGGTGCTGCGGGAAATGCTGAGGCGGCTTGCACCGCGCGACAGCTTTTTTGCGCTGGCAGAGCCGTCCCGGCTTGCCGCATGCGGTCGCTTCAGCGGAGCGGCTGAGGGTGCGGTGCTTGCGATGTGCGCGGAGGATGCCTGCACGGCAGCCGATGCCGCTCAAATTCTGGCAGAGTTGGTGGGGCTGGGACAGGGGCTGACGCCCGCTGGAGACGATTTCCTTGTCGGCGTGCTTGCGGCGCTTGATATGGCGAGAGCTACCACCCTGCGCACTGCACTCTGCGCTGCGCTGCGCCTGCAAAAGACCAATGCAATCAGCGCCGGTTTTTTGCGGGCGGCGGCAGACTCCGATTATGCGGAAGCGCTGCTTGCACTTCTGCGGGCGATAGACGGCGGCGAGGTGCGGGAGAGCCTTGAATCCTGTGCGCTGCGTGTTCTGCAAACGGGGCACACCTCGGGAAGCGACACGCTTGGCGGAATGCTGTGGTGCATGGATAGAATAGAAAGGAAGAAACGGGAATGGTTTCCTACAGTGAGATAAAAAAGAATACATATTATGACTCCGTAACCCTGATGCTGATCTCGGGCAGACTCGAGGCGGTCGATGGCATTGAAGAAGCGGCGGTCATGATGGGAACGGATCACAATAAGCTGCTGATGAAAAATGCCGGGATTCTCGATCCCGAGGCGGAGAGCTGCGGGCCAAATGACCTTCTGATCGGCCTGCGCGCACTGACGCAAGAGGCGCTGGATGCGGCAAAGGCCTGCCTGAAGGCGGCGTTTGAGGAAAAGCAGAATGCAGCGGACGACGCGGGCGGGAATTGCCCGCAGCCTTCTATGGAGGCGGCGGCGGAAAAGCTGGGTGAGCCGAATGTCTGCGTCATTTCTCTGCCGGGAAGATATGCCAAGCGGCAGGCGATGAAGGCCATGCGCATGGGCATGCACGTCCTGCTGTTCAGCGACAACGTCAGCGTCGAGGAAGAAATCGAGCTGAAGCGTTACGCCGCTGCCCACGGACTTCTGATGATGGGTCCGGACTGCGGCACGGCGATCATCGGCGGCGCGGCGCTGGGCTTTGCCAATGTCATCCGCCGCGGGAACGTCGGCATTGTGGCAGCTGCGGGCACCGGCTTGCAGGAGGCCGCCGTCTTAGTCGAGCGATTCGGGAGCGGTATTTCCGAGGCGATCGGCACGGGCGGCCGGGATGTGACGGCGCAGGTCGGCGGCGTGATGATGCTCAGTGCGCTTCGTGCCCTGGAGGCAGATCCGCAGACCCGCGTGATCGGCATTGTGTCCAAGCCGCCTGCGCCGGAGGTGCTGGAGAAAATCAAAAATCTGCCGTTCAGCAAGCCGGTCGTCTGCTGCCTGCTGGGGGCGCCGGTGGGCTGGGCAAGGGGCACAAAGCTGATCGAAACGCAGACGCTCGAGGAGGCTGCCGCCGCCATGGCCGCGCTCGATCAGGGCAGACAGCCCGAGCCGCTTGCCGATATTGCAGAGCTTCCTTTGCGGCTTCCTGCAGGACGGCACTATGTCCGTGGCCTGTATTCCGGAGGCACGCTTTGCTATGAGGCAATCCAGATCCTCCGCGAGGAGTTGGGCAGCGTCCGCTCCAATCTGGGAAAAACGCCGGAAACCGCGCTGGAGGATGTGGAAATCAGCGTCGGTAATACGCTTGTCGATATGGGTGACGACTATTTTACCGATGGTATGCCGCACCCGATGATTGACATGCGGCTGCGCAGCGAGCGCATATGCCGTGAGGCTGCCGATCCGGAGACGGGAGTCATTTTGTTTGACTGCGTGCTGGGCTTCGGCTGCCATCCCGATCCTGCCGGTGCGCTGGCCGAGGCAATCCGCACGGCACAGAAGGAGCATCCCGGCGTGATCTATGTCGCAAGCGTCTGCGGGACGGACCGCGACGAGCAGAACCGCGCGGAGCAGGTGCGGACGCTGCGCGAGGCCGGTGTGATCGTGGCCGAAAGCAATGCACGCGCGGCGAAAATCACGGCGCGGCTGCTGAACGCAGAGGGAGGAAAATGCAATGCAGATCAATGAGTTGTTTTCCGGAGAGATCAAGGTTGTGAACATGGGCCTGACCGCCTTTAACGATGCCATCGCAAAGCAGGGGCTGAAGGGCTGTCAGGTGGACTGGAAGCCGCCAGCGGACCCGCAGGTTTATGCGCTTCTGGATGCGCTTGACGATGAAAAGGTGGATGCCGCCAACCGCGAGGCCGTGCGCAGGATCAATGCCGCCGAGCCGGTCTGGTACGACGTCGTTCGTGCCGGAGACGTGATCCCGGAGCTGAACGGGAACGTGATCGGCCATGCAGGGCCGGATCTTGCATGGGAGGAGATGTGCGGGCCGCTCAAGGGCGCAATTCTCGGCGCTGCGGTCTATGAGGGCATGGCGGAGGATTTGGATGCGGCGGAACGAATGGCGCAGCGGGGAGAGATTCGCTTCCTTTCCAACCATGCCATCGGCTGCGTCGGCCCGATGACCGGCATGATTACCAAATCCATGCCGCTGGTTGCCGTGCGCAACGACGCTTACGGCAACACCGCGTACAGCACCTTCAACGAGGGCTTGGGCAAGGTCATGCGCTTCGGTGCGAACGGCCCGGAGGTTCTCGAACGTCTGCGTTGGATGGAGACGGTGCTTGGCCCGGCGCTGAAGCAGGTGCTGGCGCTCTCCGGCCCCATTCCTCTGAAAACGATGATTGCGAAGGCGCTGACCATGGGCGACGAAATGCACCAGAGAAACATTGCGGCCTCCGCGCTGATGGTGCGCACCGTTCTGCCGTATCTTGTGCAGCTCGATCTCCCGGCGCAGCAGCGCGAGCGTATCACGGCGTTCCTGTGCGGCAACGATCAGCTATTCCTGAATTTTGCCATGGCGGCGGGCAAGGCGACGATGGACCCCGTGAAGAACATTCCGCATTGCAGCGTCGTTACGGCGATGAGCCGAAACGGCACCAATTTCGGCATCAAGGTCAGCGCTCTGGGAGAGACGTGGTTTGAAGCGCCGGTGATGCAGCCGCAGGGACTTTACTTTCCCGGCTATACCGAAAAGGACGCCAACCCCGACATCGGAGACAGCGCGATCTGCGAGAGCTTCGGCATCGGCGGCGTTGCCATGGGCTCGGCGCCGGCGGTCGTGCGTTTTGTCGGCGCGGCCTCGGTCGAGCAGGCGTATCAGTATTCGCGCGACATGCTTGCCGTTACCGCCGGGCAGAGCACGACCTATCTGATGCCGTCGATGAATTTCATCGGCACGGGAACGGGCTTTGACATCCGCAAGGTGACAGAAACCGGAATCCTTCCCGTAATCAACACCGGCATGGCACATAAAAAGCCCGGCATCGGGCAGGTGGGCGCGGGCATCGTCCGTGCACCGATGGGCTGCTTCCGCAAGGCGCTGGAGGCGTTTGCGGCCTCGGAGAGGAACGCGACGTGACGATCCCTCTGAGCTTTCCGATGTGGCTGGCTGCGGCCTGCCCGATTCTGGTGCTGCTGTTTCTTTTACTGAAATGCCGCTGGAAGGCGGGACAGGCGGCTGCGGTGGGCTTTGCGGCGGCGGGCGCGATTGCATTGCTGCTTTACAGGACTTCAGTTCCGCAGCTTGCCGTGGAGGCTGCCAAGGGACTGTGGAATGCGCTGTCCATCCTGCTTGTGATCTGGACGGCCATCGCGCTTTACGAGATCATGGTGCAGGCCGATGCCTTTTCCTCGCTGCGCGGCGGGATTGCGTCCATTGCGAAGAACGAGCTTCTGGCGCTGCTGCTTGCCGGCTATGTTTTTCCCAGTTTTTTGCAGGGAATTACCGGCTTTGGCGTGGCGGTGGCCGTCGGCGCGCCGCTGCTTGCGGGACTGGGCGTAAAGCCCAAATGGGCGGTCGTAACGGTGCTGCTCTGCCATAGCTGGGGCGGCACCTTCGGCACACTGGCGCTGGCGTGGCAGGCGCTTGTTACGCAGTCCGGTGCGGATCCGGCAACGGCGGCCGCGGCCGCACGCTATGCGGCCGCCTTCCTCTGGCTGGTCAATCTGACAGGCCCGTTGGTCATGTGCTGGCTGTACGGCGGAAAGCACGCGGTGCGCATGGGACTGCCTGCCGTGCTGCTGATCTCGCTGATCCACGGCGGGGGAGAGCTTCTTCTGGCGGCGGACAATGATGTGCTTGCCTGCTTTCTCCCGGCGGCGGCTGCACTGGCAGCGGCGCTGCTGCTGGCGCGCTTCTCGCCCTACAAAAAGGCGTGGTGTTATGAGGAAAGCAATATGATGGACAGGACAGTGAAGCCGCTGCCGCCGCAAACTACCGGAGGACTGCATCGAGCGTTTATGCCGTATTACATTCTCACCGCACTGACGGTCGCCTGCCTGCTGATCCCGCCGGTCAAGCGTGCACTCGGAAGTCTGAAGCTCGGCTTTTCGTTTCCCGGCTTCGAGACGGGCTATGGCCACGCGACAGCGGCAGAGACGTGCTTTTCGCCTATGACGCCGCTGCTCCATCCGGGATTTTTCCTGCTGGTGACCTGTGTGCTGTCCTATGGCCTGTTCAAAAAATGGGGCATGCTTCCGGCCGGCTCGATGAAACGGGTCGTGCGCAGCACGGTGAAAAAGACCGTGCCGTCCTCGCTTGCGATCATCGGCTTTATCCTGACCTCTAAAATGATGGGGTGCAGCGGCGAGGTGATCGTGCTGGCACGCGGCCTTGCCGCCGTGCTCGGCAGGGCCTATCCGCTTGTTGCGCCGCTGATCGGTCTGCTCGGCTCCTTTATGACCAGCAGCAACATGTCCTCGAACATTCTGTTCGCGGAATTTCAGGTGACGATGTCCGACCTTGTCGGCGTAAATACCGCCGCGACGCTGGGTGCACAGACGGCGGGCGGTGCAATCGGAAATGCAATCTGTCCGGGAAACCTCGTGCTTGGCACCTCCACGGTGGAGCTGGAGGGGGAGGAGGGGACGATCCTTCGGACTGTGCTTCCCGTCGCAGCGCTGACGGCGCTGCTGTGCGGGGTGGTCAATTGGCTGCTGAGCATGCTCCTGTGATTCTGCGCCGGATTAAAAGTAGATTAAAAACAGCCTGCGGCACACTTTGCAAGAAAGTGTGCCGCAGTTTGATTAAAAAAGATTGCTGCAATACAAGACCTCAGACAAGGGCGGACAGAGCCGCGAGGGCGGCATCGACGTCCTCGGGCGTGGTGCGGTAGCCGAGGGAGAAGCGCACCGTGCCCTGCGGGAAGGTCCCGAGCGTCTTGTGCGCGCTTGGCGCACAGTGCAGGCCGCAGCGCGTGAGAATGCCGAATTCGCGCTCGAGGCGGTCGGCGGCCTCGGCGTTGTCCATGGTCAGAAAATCGACCGAGATTACGCCCACACGCGCATCCGGCTCCCATGTCCCGGCCAGACGCAGATGCGGCAGCCCGCGCAGGCCGTCCAGAAAGCGCTTCGTCAGCGCCAGCTCATGCGCACGCAGTGCGGAAAGTCCAGTTTTGTTTACATAATCCATAGAGGCCGACCAGCCGTAGATGCCCGGCAGATTCGGTGTGCCGGACTCGAAGCGGTCGGGAAGATAGGGCGGCAGCTCCTCGGAGTCGGACATGCTGCCCGTGCCGCCTGCGATCAAGGGAGATAACTGCGCTGCAAAGGCCTGCGTGACCAGAAGTGCGCCGATTCCCTGCGGGCCGAGCAGCCCCTTGTGTGCGGGAACGGCCAGAGCACTGAGCGAAAATTCCTCAAAATCCACCGGAACATGCCCCGCCGACTGCGCGGCGTCGAGGACAAAAGGAACACCATATTGTTTACATAATTTTCCGACCGTTTTTGCGTCCTGTACCGTTCCGCTGACGTTTGACGCGTGATTCAGAATCAGCATGTCCGGCCTTTCGCGCAGGCCGCGCTCGAGCGCATCGAGATCCAGCCGCCCGGCCGCGTCGCAGGGGACGCGCGTGAAATCCACACCGAGCTGCACCAGCGGCCGCATGACCGCATTGTGCTCCATTGCGCTGACGAGCACGCGGCTGCCGGGGTGCAGGCTGCCCTTGATGGCCAGATTCAGTGCCGCCGTCGCGCCCGCCGTGAGCAGGACGCGTACCGGCTCGGGATGGTGGAAAAAGGCGCAGAGCTTCTCACGCAGGCCGAGCGTTTCCAGCTCCGCCTCCTGTGCGGGGGCATAGACGCCGCGGTTCACGCTCGCGCCGACGCAGTCGAGATAGTAGCGCATGCGCTCACTCACGCCCGGCGCTTTGGGAAAGGACGTGGCGGCGTTGTCCAGATAAATCATCATATTTCGCCTCGCTTTTGTTCCATTGTAGCACGAATCCCAAGATTTCACAACGTTTTTTGCAGGATTCGACAATTCCGAATTTGTGTTCGCAGGACTTGACAGTGGGCGACTTCTTCGTTATACTAATTAAAGATAGACGCCCGTCTGCGTCTGAGATCGGAAAATAGAATTAAGGAGAAGTAACATGGAGAAACAGAGCTTTTTCAAAAAGAACTGGCTTGTGATGCTCTGCGGCCTGCTTATCGGCGCGGCGGCAGTCATCCTGACCGTCCACGGCAACCCCGCGAACATGGGCTTCTGCATCGCGTGCTTCGTGCGCGACATCGCAGGCTCGCTGAATCTGCATCAGGCGGCTGTCGTGCAGTATTTCCGTCCTGAGATTGTCGGCATCATCGCCGGCGCCTGCATCATGGCGCTTATCGGCAAGGAATTCAAGCCCAAGGCCGGCAGCTCGCCCGTTATCCGCTTCACCCTCGGCGCGGCCGTCATGATCGGCGCACTGGTGTTCCTCGGCTGCCCGCTGCGCATGGTCATCCGCATCGGCGGCGGCGACCTGAACGCCATTGTCGGCCTGGTCGGCTTCGCCTTCGGCATCCTGATCGGCGTGTTCTTCCTGAAGAAGAACTTCTCTCTCGGCCGCGCCTATAAGCAGAGCAAGGTCGAGGGTCTGACCTTCCCCGTGATGCTCATTTTCGGCTTTGTGCTGAGCCTTATTGGCGTTGCGTACTTTGCAAGCTCCGAAAAAGGCCCCGGCTCCATGCACGCGCCCATCCTGCTCTCGCTCGGCATCGGCCTGATCGTCGGCGCACTGGCGCAGAAGAGCCGCCTGTGCATGGTCGGCGGCATCCGTGACGCGGTCATGTTCAAGGAATTCGGCCTGCTGGCCGGTTTCGGCTGTATCCTGCTGGCGGTGTTCGGCGGCAACGCCATCCGCGCTCTGGTCGAGGGCGTGCCCGTTTCCACCTACATCAAGTTCGGCTTTGAAGGCCAGCCCGTCGCCCACACCGAGTGGCTGTGGAATCTGCTGGGCATGACCGTCGTCGGCTGGGGCTGCACGCTCCTCGGCGGCTGCCCGCTGCGTCAGCTTATTCTCACCGGCGAGGGCAACTCCGACAGCGCCATCACCGTCCTCGGTATGCTCGCCGGTGCGGCTGCTGCCCATACGCTCAAGACCGCTTCCTCTGCCGACGGCACCGGCGCCAACGGACCGATCGCCACGGCCGTCTGCCTCGTGGTGCTGCTTATCGTCTCCCTGACCCACCTGAAAAAGGAGAATTAACATGATCGACGCAAGAGGTCTTTCCTGCCCGCTGCCTGTTCTGAAGGCACAGAAGGCCGTCGAGGCCACGCATCCCAACACGCTCGAGATCCTTGTGGACAACGACACTGCCGTGCAGAACCTCAAGCGCTTTGCCGCGCATTCCGGCTATGCCGCAGCGGTCGAGGCGCTGGAGGATGACGAATACCGCATCGTCTTTACCAAGGCATGACGGATTTCGTTGCGACCTTTCACACGCATCTGGCGGCGCTGAAAACCTACCGCACCATGGCGGCCGAGGGCGTGAGCGCACGCATGGCGCCCGTGCCGCGGAAAATTTCCTCGTCCTGCGGGACCTGCGTGTTCTATCAGGCGGAGGAGCCGCGCTATGCGCTGCTGGACGCGGACGTCGAGGCGGTGTACCGTCTGGATGCCGCCCCGGTGCTGCTGAAGGAATTTGAATAAATAAAAAGTCTGCCTGCGGAAAACCCGCAGGCAGATCGTTTTTTGACGGCCCGGGCGGGAGAATTTCTCCCGCCCTTGTTCCGTTTTCGAGTGCGGTATGGTATAATGAAAAAAACTTCGGGGAGGGGCGCGGCGTTGAAAAAATTTGACGGCCTACGGGCGACGGGCGGCGTGCTGCTCCTCCTGCTGCTTGGCAAATGCCTGTCGTTCGCGGCAAATCAGGCGTATCTGTCCTATTTCGGGGCGCAGGATGCGCGGCTGAACGTCTTTTCGTGGGCAATTCAGGTGCCGAACTATCTGTTTCAGGCCGTCGGTACGGCGCTGGTCAGCGTCGCGGTGCCTGTTTATGCGTCGCTGCGTGCCAAAGGCAAGCCGGACGAAGCCGGACGGTTTGCCTCGGATCTTCTGACGGCCTGCGCCGCATTGACGCTGATTTTGTGTGCGGTGGGGCTGGCGCTGTCGGGCGTCCTGCCGCGCCTGACGGGGTTTGCCGACCGGAATTATGCCGCGCTCTGCCTGCGCATCGCCATGCCCGCGCTCCTGTGCTATGGGATTATTTATATATTACAGGGCGTTTTGCAGACAAATGGCCGTTTTCGCACGGCCGCGGCGGTCAATCTGCCCGGCGGACTGTTGATTCTGGCCTACCTCGCGCTGGGCGCGAAGCGTTTCGGCGTGACGGGGCTTGCGGCCACGGTCGTGGGCGGGCTGGCGCTGCAAATCGCGATGCTGGCGCTGCCCGCGCATCGGCTCGGCCTGCGCTGGCGGCCCGCACGCTTTTGGGAAAATACGGCGCTGTGCGCGGCGGCGCGGCGGAGCCTGCCGGTGCTGTTCGGCGCACTGGCATATCAATTTGATCTGTTTTGCAATCATACGCTGCTGTCCAAGCTCGCCCCCTCGGCGGTCAGCCTGAGCCAGTTCGTGCAGACGGTGGTCGTCGGCGCGGTGGGCGTTCTGACGGCGGCGGTCAATTCCGTGGCCTTTCCGGAGCTTTCCAGACTGGCCGCATGCGGCCGGACGGAGACCTTCCGCAAAAGTCTGCGCGCAAAGCTCGCGCTTGTGGGCGGCGTGCTGCTGGCTGCGGCTGCGGCGATGGCGGCGCTCGGCCTGCCGGTTCTGCGGTTTCTGGCGCGGCGCGGGCAGTGGACGGCGCAGGATGTTGCGACGGAGTACGCCTTTTTGCTGGCGACAGCGCCCTGCGCAGTCTTTCTCGGGCTGAAGGAGCTGGCCGACCGTGCGCTCTTTGCGCTGCAAGAGACATGGCCCTCGGCGTGGGCAAACGCTCTGATTTTGTGCGTAAATCTGCCGCTGGCGTGGGTTTTCGGACGTATTTCGCCGCTGGCGGTGCCGCTGGCATGGTCGGCGGGCGTCGCGGCGGGCACGGTGTTTTTGCTGCTGCGTCTGCGCATGCGACTGAAGGGAGGCGCGGCGTGAACGTCCTGTTTCTCATCAATTATGCCGGAAACGGCGGCTCGGAGCGCTATGTCGAATCGCTCATTTCGCGCCTGCATCCCACGTCTGTGCGCTGCGTACTGTGCTGTAACATTGAAGGGAAGCTCTCCGAACGGCTCAAAAAGGCCGGAATACCGGTCTTTCGTCTGCCCATGCGCCATCCCTTCGACCGCCGCGCGGCCAAGACGCTTGCAGCGCTCTGCCGGGAGCAGAATATCGACCTCGTCCACGCGCAGCACCCGCGCGAGGCGATGCTTGCCCTGTATGCCGAGCGCCTTGGCAGCGGTGCGCGGGTGATTTACACCGCGCATTTGACCCGAAAGCAGCCGCCGTGGTGGCGGCATTGGAATCGAAACTATCTGCCGCAGACGGCCGCCGTGATCGCCCTGAGCGAGGCACAAGTGCCGGTGCTCGAGGCCAACGGCGTGCCGCTGGCACGCATCTGCGTTATTCCGAACGGCGTGGAGCGTGCACCGATCGTCCGCGCAGAACGGACAGACGGAACGCTCACACTTTTGACGCTCTCGCGGCTGTCTCCGGAAAAGGGACTGCGGTTTTTGTGCGATGCTGCTGTGCTTCTTCGGAAAAAAACGAAGATTTCTTTCCGTATTTTGCTTGCCGGAAACGGAAAACAACGTCGTTTTCTGGAAAAATATATAGAAAAGAAAAAACTGCGCGGCACCGTCTTTCTCCTCGGGTTCTGCGAGGATGTCTCCGGCCTGCTTGCGGAAGCGGACATCTATGTCTCTCCGTCGCGGACGGAAACGATGAGCCTTGCCATACTCGAGGCAATGGCCTCCGGCCTTCCCGTCGTCGCCACGCAAGCAAGCGCGAACCTGATCTCCGGCTGTGGCTTGACCGCTCCTTACGGCGACGCAGACGCATTTTCTGACGCATTACGGGAGCTTTTAGAGGACGCCGCGCTGCGCGCGCGGCTGGGCGAGGCCGCCGCACGGCGGCACTTCGATCTCACAGAGACCTGCTGCAGAACGGCAGAGCTTTACCAAAGGAGTTTGAACCATGGAACAGAAAAAACGGAAATTTAACGTGATCGATCTGGCTGTCGTGCTGGTGCTCGTGGCCGTTATCGCCTTCGCGGCCTACCGCTTCTTCGGCGGCTCGTCGGGCAAGGCCGCGACCGGACAGGGCGAGCCGTACCGCATCACGTTCCTGTGCAGCGAAACGCCCGAAAACGTTGCGGAAATGATCTCGTTGGGAGACCATGTGACGGATGATTCCTGCTACATGGATCTTGGCAAGGTCGTGGACTTTCAAATCGACGAGGCACGCGTCTACACCACCGCCGCCGACGGCAGGGTCACGCTCAGCAGCAAGCCCGGCTATAAGAGCGTTTCTGTGACGGTCGAGGCTGAGGGCGTGCCGGAGGACAACTGCGTGTATGTCACGGGCTGGGCGCTGGGCTGCGGGCACTCCATGGTCATCCGCGTGGGCTACGCGAAGCTGTACGTTTGGGTGTATGACATGACGCCGGTAAACGCGAGATGATTGAGATCTTTTTCTTCTCCACACTGCCCGCACTCTGGCACAGGCTCTGCGCACTGACCGAGCGCAGCCGCGCCTATGCACTGCTGCGCCGCGTCTATCAGTGCCTGTGCAAAGCCGCGCGGGAGAGCTTTCTGGGAGCGCTTTTCATGCGTCAAAGCGCACGGAAGCCGCGCACGAACGGCGCCTTCGCGTGCGCACTGCACCGTCTCGGTACGCGCCTGCATCTTGCCGGGGCGCTGGACGGCCGCAGCCTGAAAAAGCTCGATTTTTCGGTGCTGGCGGGTACGCTGCTGCTGGCGATGTTCCTATGTCCGGCGCGGCTGTGGAACAATCGGCTGGCGCTGCTGTTGGCGCTCTTTCTGGCGGGGACGCTGCTCGTGCTCACGGCGGCGGGGCGGCGGAAATTGCTCTCCGTGCGGGAGCTGGGCTATGGCTTTGCGCTGTTCATGGCGGCAAGCCTCTGCGGGCTGGCGAGTGCGCACGATCTGGCCGAGGCCGTCCGCGTGTGTGCGTTTTATGTGACGTCGTTCCTGCTTGCGCTGACGCTGGGGGCGGGACTTTCCGACCGCGCAAAGCTGCGGCGGTTTTTGGGCTTTTTGTACCTTGCGGTCGTGTGCACGGCAGCGTATGCGGTTTATCAGCGCCTGACGGGCGTGGCCGTGAACAGCTCGCAGACCGACCTTGCCGCCAATGCCGGAATGCCCGGACGTGTCTACTCGACCTTTGAAAATCCGAATAATTACGCCGAATTTCTCGTGCTTTTACTGCCGCTTTCCTTCACTTTCACAACAATGCTGCAAAACAGGCGTGCGCGGATGGGCGCGACGGCACTGCTGATTTTACCCCTTGCGGCGCTGGCGATGACCTATTCGCGCTCCGGCTGGGTGAGCTTCGTGCTGGCGGCGGCCGTGCTGCTGTTCTTCTGCCAGAAAAAAATGCTGCCGCTCCTGCTCCTGCTGGCGCTGCTGGCGCTGCCGCTTCTGCCGCAGACGGTATTCCGGCGCCTTCTGACCATCGGCTCGACGAGCGACTCGTCCAACCTTTACCGCGTGTACATCTGGCGCGGCACACTCGGACTTCTGCGGCGCTTCGGCCTGACGGGCGTAGGCTTCGGGCCGGAGAATTTCCATCCGGTGTACGTTCTGTTCTGCAACGGCCATGCACGCGAGGCACAGCACGCGCACATGCTCTGGCTGGAGCTTTGGGCGGAGATGGGAATCGCGGGACTCTTGAGCTATGCGGCTTTTCACTTCGGCCTGCTGCGCCGTGCGATCCTCGCGCACAGAACCGCGACCGGCGGTCTGCGCATGACGCTGGCGGCCTGCGCCGCCGCTCTGACCGGCATTTGCTTCTCCGCGACGGTGGAACATATCTGGTTTTACCCGCGCGATATGTTCACGTTTTTCGTCCTCGTCGGCGTGACCCTCGCAGCCATCCGCCTTGCGAATGCGGAGCATACAAGTTAAAAAAACGCCCTCCGTGCTCACGGAGGGCGTTCAGCTTGTCAAAAAGTCCTTATGGACTTTTTTGACAAGCTGCCTGCAAAATTGCAAAATATAAATTTGTAGTTTTATTTTGCAATTTTGGCCGCTGCGGCGGGTTATTGAACGCGAAAGGGAACCCATCTCCGCGCTAAGAGCCGCCGCATTCGCGGCGGTTGCGCTCCGAAACGCCTCGCTGCGGCTCGGTGTGACGGTTCCCTTTCATACTAGAATTTCATGAAAAGCCAACGGCTTTTCATAGCGCCGCAGGCGCGTCAAATTCTGCACAAGACGTGGAGCACGCCGTCGGCGTGCTCCATAGTGCGCAAAGCGCACGGGCTTCTTGATGAAATCAAGAAGCATAGTATTACTCTTTCCTTCCCTCCGAAACCTTCGGTCGGATTGTTTTTTGACAGTCTGAAACGCCCTCCGTGCTCACGGAGGGCGTTCTGTTATGAGACCTTACACAAAGTGGAACGGGTTTGCGACCTGACTTTCCCACAGTGCCGAGGCCGTGCGCCACATGGCGCGGGCATGGATGCGATCGTGCCACAAGAATCGGCGCAGCAGCTTGCGCAGCGTCCATGACTCGCCGTCGGGTGCGATGTACACGCGGCCGGAGAGAAAATCCGGCAGCAGCTCGACCTCCGCAAGCGCCTGCATGCGGTTGGCGTAGATCTCAGGCAGATTTTCAAGCTCGATGCCGAGCGCGGCGGCGTAATAGGCGGTGACGGAATTGACGTGCTCGTACATTTGGCGCGGCGTGCGCGGCATCTCGCCGTAGAATGTGCGGCGCGGCGGCCGTCCGGAGATGTCCGGATGCGGGATGCTGGCATACAACGCAGCAAAATCACGCGCGGATTTCAGAACCAGCAGCTTTTCCGCGTCATATTCCGCCTGCGTCATGGGGCTGCGCTCAAGGTCAAAGAGCACGTCGCTGTCTGCATCGCAGATCTGAAGCTCGGAGAGCTTGCGCTGCACGATCTCGACGGAAATTTCCGGCGCGGGCGGTGCATCGCACCAGCGCAGGTAGCTTTTCAGCTCGCCGGGGAACTTGGCCAGCGCCTCGTTTTCCGTCGTCCCGCGTACGAACGCACCGGGGAAATTCGCGGCGTAGATCAGATAGCCGAGATCATTGTATTCGCAAACCGCTTCGATTTTCATAATATTCCTCCTAGACCGGACAATGCAGCACGGCATCGACCGGAATGTCATGCGCTTGGGACGGAAGCCGGGGAACCATCTGGAAATCATAGCAAAGCGCGAGGGTGGGATGCGGCTCGCGCGCGAGGAAACGGTCGTAAAACCCGCCGCCGTAGCCCAACCGGCCGCCCTCGGGGGTGAAGGCGAGGCCGGGCATGAGCACGAGCGCGGCGGCATCGTCGGCCTCGGGACCGTCGTCTATCGGCTCGGGAATGCCGCAGTAGCCCTTGGCGACGCGGTCGAGGTCGTCCAGCCAGAGAAAGCGCATGGTCGCGCCGCCGTCAAAAACCTTCGGCACGGCGACGCGCTTGCCGTCGCGCTGCGCCTGCGCGAGAATCGGCGGCGTGAGCACCTCCTGATTATAGCTGAGATAGCCGTAAAGCGACTTCGCTTCGCGGTAGAGCGGGTGAGCGGCAAGCAGCCGTGCCAGCTCTTTCGACGCGCGCGCGATCTGCGCGGGTGTAAGCTGCCGCTTTTGCGCGGCGATCCTTTTTCGAAGCTCGGATTTTTCCATACGATCAATAGGCGTGCAGCGTGCGCACGACCTGCTCGACAAAGCGGGCGCGGTCGAGCGTGAGCAGCACGAGGGCATTTTTTGTGTCAAATTGGTGGTCGCTGTAAAGATCGGTGACGGTTTTGCCGCGCGTGAGCGCACCGCGCGTCTCGACGAACACGCCCGCCATCTCGCCGCCGAACAGCTCCGGCTGCGCAAGATAGAGCAGAGGGCACACGTCGTGCAGGCACAGGCCGCCCAGTCCGGCGGACATGTTAAACCGCAGTGCACCGGCGGTGGCGGCGCGGACAAAGCGTGTCACGGCGGTGTCTTTTTCGCAGAGCGCGTCCAACTCTGCGGGCGTGAGGTAGGCCTGATGCGTCACGTCCAGTCCGCACATCACGAGGGGCACGCCGGAACGAAACACGGCCTGCGCCGCGTCCGGATCGGCAAAAATGTTGTATTCCGCGCAGGGCGTGCGGTTGCCGCCGACGGCAGCGCCGCCCATGAGCGCAATGCGTGCGAGAAGCGACGTAAGCTGCGGATACTTGGCCAGCGCGGTGGCGACGTTGGTCAGCGGGCCGGTGGCCACAAGCGTGAGCGTGCCGGGATGGCGCTGGGCGGCGTCAAAAAGCGCGTCCCACATGGGCGATTTCTCCGCGCTGCGCTTCGGCGCAGGCAAGCTTGCGCCGCCGAGGCCGTCCGCGCCGTGAAAGGCCGAGGCGTCGGCATAGGCTTGCAGCCACGGCTTCGCCGCGCCGGGGTGGACGGGATAATCCGCGCCCGCGAGGTCGCAGACGGCAAGGGTGTTGCGCGTGGTTTTATCCAGCGCGACGTTTCCGGCAACGGTGCTCAGACCGACGATCTCCAGCGCCTCCAACCGATGCGCGGCCAGAAGCGCGACGGCGTCGTCCACGCCGGTGTCGCAGTCGATCCAGACAGGAATTTTTGCCATTTAACCCGCCTCCTTGTCATAGGCGTGCACAGCCTCGGCCAGAAGCCGGGCGAAGCCCGCGCGGTCGAGGTCGAACAGCACGCGTGCATTCGGCGCGTGGCCGAGCTGGCCGCGGCGGTCGCCCACGGTCGTTCCGCGGCAATATTCGCCCGACAGCTCAACGGCGACGTACAGTTCTTCGCTCTCAAACAGCTCCGGATGCAGCAGGGAGGCCACGGCCACGGCGTCGTGTACCGGTGCACCGGCATAGCCGAGCTTGCGGTGAAATTCATAGAAAAATTCCAGCCAATCCGCAACGACGCATGCCACGCGATTGCCTGCCGCGCGGATGCGCTCGAAGTCCTCGGGGAAGATCAGCGCCTTTTCCGTCACGTCCAGACCGGCCATGGTGATGGGCACGCCGGAGGAAAAGACGATATCCGCAGCCTCGGGATCGACGAGAATGTTGAATTCGGCTGCGCACGTCCAGTTGCCGTAGGCGATGCCGCCGCCCATGAGGTGGATGCGGGCAATTTTCGGCTTCAGCTCCGGGTGCGCCAGCAGCAGCGCCGCAACATTCGTCTGCGGGCCGGTGGCGACGATGACCACGGGCGTTTCGCTCTCGCGCAGCACCTTGGCCATCAGCTCGGGCGCGCGCAGCGCGCAGGGCTGCATGTGCGGCTCGGGCAGCGCGGGGCCGTCCAGACCGCTCTCGCCGTGGACGCTGGGCGCGTTCATGGGCGCGGACAGCAGCGGTGTGGGCCGCCCCTTGCCGACGGGACAGGAAAGCCCCAGCAGCGTGCAGACGCGCAGCGCGTTATAGGTCGTTTTTTCTATCGTCTGGTTGCCGCAGACGGAGGTAACGGCGCGGAT